>NZ_JBEYCX010000005.1:0-376010 GCF_040632975.1 Streptomyces sp. NPDC013455
CTTCAGTCAAACAGGGAGCGACGGGTGTCGGGGGGCATCATGGAGATCGAGCGTCTCGCCTTCGCGCACCCGTTCGCCGGGTGCGGGACCGCTGTCGTGCGGACGGGCGCCGGGTCAGTTCAGCGGATCCAGCGTCAGGTACGCCTGCTGCGGGGCGCCGTCGTGCACCAGTGACTCCTGGTGGCCGACGTCATCGAAGGCGAACGCGTACGCCTTGCCGTCCGCCATCTGCGCGTGGATCTTGCGCGCGTAGTGGTTGGTCACCGCGTCCTGGTAGAAGCCGGCCGTCGTGGTGTCCGGCTGGTTGGGATTGACCAGCAGGGTCGACCGGTTGAAGCCGGCGCACAGGGTGCGCGAGATCGGCCCGCGGACGGCGTCGTTGGGCGCGTCCAGCAGCCGGTGACAGCCGAAGATGCTGGAGGCGTCGGGCTTCTGGAAGCTCGTGACGACCGCGCCGGAGGAGTTGGTGAAGTTCATGACGCCGTTCGAGACCCGGCCGTAGTACTTGGTGTTCGGCTGGTCGGCGAACGGCGTCACGGTCAGCGTCGACGTCGTGTACTTCTGCCAGACCCGGTTCACGTAGTCGTCCATCACGTTCGCCGGCAGCGCGCCGGTCTCCACGCCGTACAGCGGGGACAGCGCACGCAGCACGGTGCCGTCGGAGCGGGTCTGGATCAGGTTCGCCCAGCCGCCCGGCTGTCCGCGCAGGGCGTTGAAGAAGCCGGTCCAGCCACCTGACTTCAGGTGCCCGGTGGTGCTCACGCTGCCGTCGGCGCGCTGCACGCCGACCGCGTAGGGCGCCGAGAACATGTCCACCTGGGTGCTGTTGAGCCACAGCCCGGAGTCGTTGAGCGTGTACTCCGACCAGTTGAAGAGGATGTTGCGGTTGGGGTCGGAGGGGTTCTGCACGGCCGGCTGCACCAGTCCGCCGGTGGTGAGCCGGAAGTCGAGCTTCTGGCCGTAGGAGAAGTAGATACGGCCGGAGAACTTCGGGATCCGGATGGTCGTCGACTGGCCGGCGGCCGGGCCCGGGATCGCCGCGTCCGGCGCCGGGGTCGGCGGGTTGCCGCCGGCCGGCCAGGCGTGGAAGCCGCCGCTCGCGTCGGCCCAGCCCTGTCGTCCCGAGGAGAGCTGGGTGCCGAGGTCGTAGATGTAGAGCGGCTCGGAGCGGCCCGAGTTGTTGGTGATCTTCAGGGGGATGGTGTCCGGGACGGCGGCGTCGGCGCGGTCCGGTGTGCCGAGCGCGAGCAGTCCGCCGACCAGCGCCGCGGCGGCGGTCAGGGGCAGCGCGCGGCGTGTGAGCATGAGAGGCACTCTCCACCTCCGTGTGGGGTCGGGGCCGTACGGAATTGGTCCGTACCTGTCTGAGAGCGCTCTCAGATTCGCTGTGAGACGAGTTCATGTCAATGACTTCGGCGGATCGGCCCGGCACTCCGCCGTCGCGGGGCGCCGGGCCCGGGGTCAGAACGCGCGCTTGAGCAGGCCGAACAGCGCCGCCCAGTGGCGCTCGTCGGCCTCCCGGTCGTACGCGGGGGAGTCCGCCTGGGTGTAGCCGTGGTGGGCGCCGCGGTACACCTCGCAGGTGTGCCGTACCCCGGCGGAGGCCAGTGCCTCCGCGAAGCGGGCCACCTGGTCCGGAGGGAGCGACGGGTCCTCGTCGGCGTGGCCGAAGTACAGCTCCGCGGTGATCCGCGGGGCTTCCAGGTGCGGGCTGTCGGGGTCGTCGGTGGCCAGGCGTCCGCCGTGGAAACCGGCCGCGGCGGCGATCCGGTCCGGGTAGGCGCCCGCGGTCCACAGCGCGAGCCGGGCGCCCATGCAGTAGCCGGTCAGCGCGACCGGGCCGGCGGCCGCGACGGGGCTGTCGGCCAGCCGGCGCAGGTAGGCGCCCGCGTCCCGCCGGACCAGGTCCGGTGTCAGCGCGGCCAGCATCGGGCCGAGCCGCTCCCAGATGGCCGGGTCGGCAGCCGGGTCGATGAACTCGGGCAGCTCCAGCACCGGCGCCCGGCCGAGCCGGTAGAAGACGTTCGGTACCAGGACCGTGTAGCCGGCGGCGGCGAGCCGGTCGGCCATCGACCGCAGGTGCGGGCGCAGCCCGTAGGCGTCCTGGTAGAAGAGCACGGCCGGGCGGGGCCGGCCGTCGGCCGGATGGACGAGGTAGGCGTCCGCGACGCCGTCCTCGGTGGGGATGTCGACGACGCTCGCCTGGACATCGGTCATGCTGAGAAGGTCCTCCCTCGGGGACGGGCGGCGGACGGCGGATGCCCGCCCGGCGCCGCGGCTGCGGCCATGCTGTCACGCACCGTGCGCGCCGCGTCCGGTGCCCCTGGCGTTCACTCGAAGCGGCTGGTGTCCCCGGCCCCCCGCCGGACGATCTCCGCCTCCCCACCGGAGAAGTCGACCACCGTCGTGGGCTCGGTCCCGCAGTCCCCGGAGTCCACCACCGCATCCACCGCGTGGTCCAGCAGGTCCTTGATCTCCCAGCCCTGGGTCATCGGCTCCTCCTCGTCCGGCAGCAGCAGCGTGCTGGACACCAGCGGCTCGCCCAGCTCCGCCAGCAGCGCCTGGGTGACCACGTGGTCGGGGATGCGCACGCCCACGGTCTTCTTCTTCGGGTGCTGGAGCATGCGCGGCACCTCCCGGGTGGCGGGCAGGATGAAGGTGTAACTGCCGGGCGTGGACGCCTTCACGGCCCGGAACACGTCGTTGTCCACCCGGACGAACTGGCCGAGCTGCGCGAAGTCCCGGCACATCAGGGTGAAGTGGTGCCGGTCGTCCAGCCGGCGGATGGAGCGGATCCGGTCCATGCCGTCCCGGCTGCCCAGCCGGCAGCCGAGCGCGTAGCAGGAGTCCGTGGGGTATGCGATGAGCGCCCCCGAACGGATCGCGTCGGCGACCTGGGCGATGCTGCGGGGCTGCGGGTTGTCGGGGTGAACGTCGAAGTACTTCGCCATCCGCCGAGCTTATGCCGTCCCCGGACACGGGGCGCGCAGCGGCGGCACCGCGTGCGCCCGCGTGGGGCGCGCGGCGGCCGCGATTTTCCGGTCGTCCGGAAATCATCGGTGTGCGCGGGGGAATCGCGGGCATCCGACCTCTGAGCCGCCCGGGGCCGTCCCCCCGCCCCGGGCGTGGCGTCTCCGCCGGCGGCCACTCCCCCCCCCAGGCCGCCGGCGGAGCCTTTTCCGGCACCGTCGTGGGCCGGACACGCACCGTGCGGGTGCCGGGAGCCGGGGAACGCGGCCGGAGCGACTCCCTACCTGGCCGCGGGCGCCGCGGGCAGGTTGAACACATGGCGCGGGGAGATGATCTCGGTGATGGCCTCGCCGAACAGCGTGCTGGGCTCGTCCCGGCCGATGTCGATGTCGGTGTTGAGCAGCACCACGACGGTCGTCCGGGTCGCCGGCAGGTAGATGGTCAGCGACTCGTAGCCGGGCAGGGAGCCGTTGTGGCCGATCCACCCCTGCACGTCGAAGATGCCCAGCCCGTAGCCGACGCCCGGGATCGGTGTCGGCGGGGTGGTGAGGCGCTGCTTCTGCGTGGCGGCGCTGACCATCCGGGTGCCGTCGGGCAGTACGCCGGTGGCGACGGTGCGTGCCCAGACGTGCAGGTCGTCCAGGGTCGAGACCATCGCTCCGGCCGCCCAGCCCCAGGACGGGTTCCAGTCCGCCGTCTCCTCGACCTTGCCGTCCGCCGTCTGGTCCGTGTAGCCCTGCGCGTGCGGCGTGGGGTACTCGCTGCCCGCCGGCAGGGACGTGTCCTTCATGCCCGCCGGGCCGAGGACGTGCTCGTCGAGGTAGTCACCGAGCGACTGACCGCTTCGCTGCTCCACCACCAGGCCGAGGAGGATCAGGTTGGTGTTGCAGTAGGAGAACTTCCGGCCCGGCTCGAAGAGCACCGGATGCCTGAAGGAGTAGTCGAGCAACTGCCGCGGTGTGAAGGACCGTCGGGGATCGGCCGTCAGCGCCTTGAAGAAGTCGTCGTCCTCGGAGTAGTTGAACAGCCCGCTGCGCATGCCGGCGAGTTCGCGCAGGGTGATCCTGTCGCCGTTCGGTACGCCGTCGATGTACTTGCCGATCGGATCGTCCAGGCCGACCTTGCCCTGGTCGACCAGCTGCAGCAGCGCGGTCACCGTGAACGTCTTCGTCTCGCTGCCGATCCGCGTGAACAGGTCCGGTGTCATCTTCCGGCCGGTCGCCTTGTCCGCGAGGCCGAACGAGCGGACGTAACTCTCCTGCCCCGGCGTCCAGATGCCGACGGTCACTCCCGGGACGTCGCCCTCGCGCATCACGCGCCGGATGGACGCGTCGAGCCGGCGGGCCACGTCGGGGGAGAGGGAGCGTACGTCCGGCTCGGAGGCCGACGGGCTGGGCGAGTCGACGGCGGGCGCGGCCGGCACGGCGGGGGGTGCCGCCCCCGCCGTCAGCGGTGCCAGCAGCGTTCCCGTCAGAACGGCGGCCAAGGCCCCCCGGCGCAGGCGTACGGACGTAGGCGACATGGGCTGACTCCAGCACGTGAGAGGTGACCGCGCGATGGGCGGGACGTCGAAGCCCGGATCTCCCAGCATAGGAGCGGCCACCGTGCCGCGCGCGCCGGACGGCGGCGCGGGGCCGTCGCACCACCGTGCGGGGTGCTCGTCCGCCGGGTGGACGGTCCCGAAGTCCCCCCGGTCCACGCGCCACCGCGTCCCCGCCCTACCGCCCGCACAACGGCGCCAGGACCGTGAGGGTGCCGTTGGCCTGCCGCAGCGCCTCCTCCAGGGAGCCGGGCGAGTGGAGCGCGCCGGTGCCGTCGGGCGGGACCAGCCACTCCAGGGAACGGGCCGGCCGGTACGGCGGTGGCGCCGCCACCCAGGACCCCCTCGTCGCGTACCGCAGCCCGGCGCCCACCCAGCCACCGTGCGGGTCGGGCGGCAGGAAGAAGCCGACCCGCCCCGCCGCCGTGTCCACGAGCGTGGGCCCCGGCACGGGCAGCGCCGGCCCCCACAGCAGGTCGAGCGCGAGCAGGCCCAGCCGGTCCGGGACGCTCAGCATGTCCCAGAAGCGGCCCGCCTGAAGCAAGGCGATGCCCTCGCCGTGGTCCCACTCCCATTTGCAGGAGCGCGGATCGGCCGACGCCGCCGCGAGCCATTCCACGCCCCGCATCCACATCGTGTTCGTCATGCACTGCTCCGGGTCTCCTCGCTCGCCTGCCCGAGCGCAGGGAACGGCCGTGGCCGGGCACTTGGTGCGTCCGCACGCCAACCCGGCATATGCATGGTTGTAGATATTTCTACGTGGCGGAAGGGGTGGCGTGGCCTGGCGTTTGAGTCGGGACGTTCGAGTTCCGCGCGCCGGTTCGTCAGCCGGGCGACGGGTGATCCGTCACCCTTTACGGTGTTCTCCCGGCCCCCGACACTCGATTCCGGCGTGCATGCAACGGAATCGAGTGCTGATCCTTGATCTCTTCGATGTATCGGTCGTACCCTCACCGAAATCCGCTGCCCCCTTCGCCGAGGTGTTCCATGGACCGCACGCGACTGCACGCCCTCCTGGCCCGCGAGAGCGCCGAGGCCGAACGCCGCAACCCGCGCTCCCGGGCGGCCTACGCGCGCGCCGACCACCTCTTCGGCCGGGTGCCGATGACCTGGATGAACAAGACCGCCGGCGGCTTCCCGCGCTATCTCGCCGGCGCACGCGGCGCCCGGGTCACCGACATCGACGGCCACGAGTACGTCGACTTCTGCCTCGGCGACACGGGCGCGATGGCCGGCCACTCACCGGAGCCCGTCGCCCAGGCGGTACGGCGGCGGTACTCCGAGCTGGGCGGAGCCACCGCCATGCTGCCCACCGAGGACGCCGAGTGGGTCGGCGCCGAGCTGACCCGCCGTTTCGGCCTGGCCCGCTGGAGCTTCTCGCTCACCGCGACCGATGCCAACCGCTGGGCAATCCGGCTCGCCCGGGCCGTCACCGGCCGGCCGAAGATCCTGGTCAACAGCTACTGCTACCACGGCAGCGTCGACGAGTCGCTGATCGTCACCGGCCCCGACGGCACCGGCACCGCGCGCCCCGGCAACATCGGCGCGCCCTGCGACGTGACACGGACCAGCCGGGTCGCCGAGTTCAACGATCTCGCCGGACTGGAGCGCGAGTTGGCCCACGGCGACGTCGCCGCCGTCCTCATGGAGCCCGCCCTCACCAACATCGGCATCGTCCTGCCGGAACCCGGCTACCTCGCGGGCGTCCGCGAACTCACCCGGCGGTACGGCACCCTGCTCGTCAACGACGAGACGCACACCTTCTCCGCGGGCCCCGGCGGCTGCACGGCCGCCTGGGACCTGGAACCCGACCTGCTCACGATCGGCAAGGCGATCGGCGGCGGCATCCCGGCCGGCGCCTACGGGCTGTCCGCCGGGCTCGCCGACCGGCTGCTGTCCCGTACCGACCTGGACCTCGTCGACATGGGCGGCGTCGGCGGCACCCTCGCCGGCAACGCGCTGTCGGTCGCGGCCACCCGGGCCACCCTGGAACACGTGCTCACGGACGAGGCGTTCGCCCGGATGGGCAGGCTCGCCGAGCGTTTCGAGGCGGGCGTCCGGGCCGGCGTGGAGGCGCACGGACTGCCCTGGTCGGTCAGCCGCCTCGGCGCCCGCACCGAGTACCGTTTCACCTCCCCGGCCCCGCGCACCGGCACCGAGTCCGCGGCCGCCGCCGACCCCGAGCTGGAGGACTTCCTCCACCTCTACCTGGCGAACCGGGGCATCCTGCTCACCCCGTTCCACAACATGGCGCTGATGTGCCCGGACACCACCGAGCGAGACGTCGACACGCATACCGAGGTCTTCGCCGCCGCGCTGACCGAACTGACGGGCTGAGCGGGGAGCCGGGAGCATGGACGACATCGACCACGCCATCCTGCGGGAACTCCAGACCGACGGCCGTATCGCCTACGCCGATCTCGGCCCCAGGGTCGGCCTGTCGGCCTCGGCGGCCAGGCAGCGGCTCCAGCGCCTGCTGGACGCCAAGGCGGTCCAGGTGGTCGGCGTCACCGACCCGATGGCCATGGGCGGGCAGGCCATGGCCCTGCTCGGCATCCGCGTGGACGGCGACCCCCGGGCCGTCGCCGACGCCCTCGCCGAGCGGCCCGAGGTCGTCTACTCGGTCCTCACCTCGGGCGGCTTCGACCTCTTCGCCGAGGTCGTCGCGCCCGGTCCCAAGGCGCTGCTGGACTTCGTCAACGACGTCGTGCGCCCCGTCGACGGCGTCCGGGACATCCAGTCCTTCCCGTACTTCGGCATCCACACCCACCGCTTCCTGTGGGACGTGGGCTGAGCGGTGACGCCCGGGTGCCGCCGGGCCGCGCCCCGGGGTGACGGGCGGCTCTCCGCGTCCCGCCCGTGCCGGCCGGCGGGTGCCGGTGCGTCATGTCCGGTGTCTCCCGGTGTCAGGTGACCGGCGGCTCAGGGGCCAGCACCAGCATCGTGGCGTCGTCACGGACCTCGTAGCGCAGCCGCACCAGGTCCGCCCAGACCGCGCCGGGCAGCTCGGGGGACGGGACGCCGGCCAGCCCGGCCAGCCGCTCGGGCAGCGGGTAGAAGCCGTCGCCGGCGTCCCGCGACTCCCACACGCCGTCCGAGGCCAGGAACAGCCGGTCGCCCGGGCCGAGCGCCACGGTGACCTCCTTCGGCGGCTCCACGCCCATGAGCCCGATCCCCAGCGGCGGACCGGGCGCGACGGCCACCTCCCGGGCCCGCCCGTCGTGCAGCAGCACCGGCGCCGGATGACCGCAGGCCAGCACCCGCACCGCGGCCGTACCGGAGCCGAACTCCAGCAGCAGGGCCGTGGCGAACAGCTCCGCGTGCCGCACGTCCCGCGAGTCCACCGCGAGCCGGCGGTCCATCCGGGCCGCCACCGACTCCAGATCCGGCTGGTCGAGGGCCGCCTCGCGGAACGCGCCGAGCAGCGACACCACCGAGGCGACCGCCGTCAGCCCGTGCCCCTGCACATCCCCCATCACCGCGCGGACGCCGTACGGCCCCTCCCGGACGTCGAAGAAGTCCCCGCCCACCAGCGTCCCGTCCTGCGCGGCCCGGTAGAAGGCCCAGCAGCCGACCCGGCCGACCCGCTCCGGCAGCGGCGGCAGCACGGCCCGCTGCACCGCCTCGCCGATCGCGCGCTCCGTGTCCAGCTGGGCGTCCCGGTGGCTGCGCACATAGGACACGAACACACTCAGCGCGGCCACGAACACGATGGTGAGCAGGTCCGTGTCACCGGGGCGGTTCAGATGCGTGGCCGGCACGTTCAGCACCACGACCACACCCACCCCGAGCAGGCCGGTCATCAGCGGCCCGTACGACAGGACCGCCAGCGGCGGGATGGCCCCCAGCAGGAAACCGAGATCACGCGCGTGCGCCGTGGCCAGCGTGGCCGAGCCGACGGCCGTGAGCAGCAGCACGGGCAGCACCCGTACCCACCACGGCGGCGGCGCGCCCCGCAGCCAGCCGCGGCCCTCCCGGTCCCTGCGCGAGAACCGGCCGCGTACCGATCCCACACCCCCAAGCTACGCCGCGGCGGGCCCACCGCGCCCCGTGGAAAAACGGTGGACGCCCGCGCGGCCGCCCCCTAGTCTCTGATCACCACGCCACGGCCGCACGGAAGAAGGAGGCGAGCGTCATGCAGATCACCATCGAGCGCTCCCCCCTCCCCGTGCCGCGGGCGTGTCACGTCTGAGATCCGACCGGGAGCGCCGCACACCACACGCATCCCGGAGGATTCCTTGACCGACCTGGTCATCCGCACGCTCGACGAGAGCAGTGCCCATCTTTTCCACACCATGCCCGACCCGCTCGACATGGCCGAGAAGCACCGCACGACCCGCTTCCGCCCCGACTGGCAGCGCATCGCCCTGCGTGGCGGCCGCACCGTGGCACGCGCCGCCTGGTGGGCGCGCCCCGAGGACCCCGAGCCCCTCGTGGTCAACTGGCTCGACGTCGCCGAGGGCGAGGAGGAGGCCGCCGCCGAGCTGTTGCGCACGGCGCCCTGGCAGACCCCCGAAGTGGAGATCGACCTGCTCCCCGGCTGGCGCGACGACCCGCGTCTGCGGGCGGCGGCCGACGCCCGCGACGGCGCCGCACGCCGGGCCGGCTACGCCCCGCTGGTGGAACGCTTCATCTACCACTGGACCCCGGACCTCGGCCTGCCCGAGCGGCCCGGGCGGCTCGTGTACACCGCCGAACCGGACGACGCCGTCTTCTACGACCTGCTGCGCCGCATCAGCTCCGCCACCCTGGACGCCCACGCCCGCCGGGCCATCGCGCAGGGCGGCGTGGACCAGGCGGCCAAGGAGGACCTCGACATCTTCCACTGGTTCCCGTCACCGAGGGCCTGGTGGCAGGTCGCCCGGACGCCGGCGGGCGATCCGGTCGGCATCCACATCCCGGCGCACAATCCGTCCAGGCCGTGCATCGGCTTCGTCGGTGTGGTGCCGGAACACCGCGGCCACGGCTACGCCTACGACCTGCTCGCCGAATGCACCCACTTCCTGGTGGAACAGGGCGCCCGGTCCATCGTCGCCGCGACCGACCAGGGCAACCACCCCATGGCCGCACACTTCACCCGGGCCGGCTACCCGGTCGTACGGGAGCGCGTCAACTACTGGGCCGACGGCACCGCCGGCACCGGGTGAGCCGCTGACCGCGCGGTGGCCGGTGCCCACCGGGGACGCGGAGCTCCGTGCGCCGGCCGGCGGATTCCGTCCGTTCGTGTGCATGGCTCCGCGTTTCCGGGCCGGGCGCCCGCCACCGGTCCGATAGTGGAGTCGGCGCCGGCCCACCGGACCCCGGCGCCCGACCGGAAAGCAGAGGTGCCTGCCCATGCCCACCACCGAGGCGGCCGACCGCGCCCAGCCGGTCCACGGCGAGCGGGACACCCGCGTCCCGGAGCCCGGATTGTGACCGCGGGCGACGGCACGGCGCTGGTCGTGGTGGACCTCCAGAACGACTTCTGCGCCTCACCGGCGGCCCGGGCCCGCTTCGCCCACGACCCCGCCGCCCTGGACGCCGCCGTCACCGGCAGCGTCCGGGCGGTGG
Source organism: Streptomyces sp. NPDC013455 (assembly GCF_040632975.1). NCBI lineage: Bacteria > Bacillati > Actinomycetota > Actinomycetes > Kitasatosporales > Streptomycetaceae > Streptomyces > Streptomyces sp. NPDC013455. Next base: position 10,061 of record NZ_JBEYCX010000005.1, read on the forward strand.
CGACGGCGCGCACCCGGGGCGTGGAGGTCGTCTTCGTCCGCTTCACCGGGGACCCCGAGCACCAGGGCGCCAGCTGGCGGCGGCGCGACCGGACCCGGGGCAAGCGGCCGAAGTGCCTGGAGGGCTCCTGGGGCGCCCGGTTCCACGCGGTCGCGCCGGCCCCGGGCGAGCGCGTCTTCACCAAGCGGGCCTGCTTCGACGCCTTCCTCGGCGAGGGCTTCGCGGAGCACCTCGCCGAGCGGGGCGTCCGGCACCTGGTGCTCGCCGGGCTGTACGCCGACGTGTGCGTGGACTCCACCGCCCGTACGGCCTTCCAGAAAGGCTTCCACATCACCGTCCTGACGGACTGCACCGCCGCCCTGCACCTGCCGTACGACGCCGTCCTCGGGTTCATGCGCGTCGTCTACGGCGCCCGGACCACCACCGACGACCCGGACGCGTGGACGGCCCCCGACCACGGCGGCACCCCACCGCACCCGGCCGCGCAGAGCCGAGACACCCCCTAGTCCCCGCCGCCCGCCAGCCGGGCCTCGGCCAGGGACAGGATCTCGGTGACCCGGAGGCCGAACGCGGCGTCGCAGGCGTGGGGGCGGCCCGTGCGGGCGGCCCGTACCAGCGCGTCGGCGGCCCGGGTGAGCGCGGGGACCGCCCCCTCGGAGCTGCCCGGCAGGAGCGTCACGCCCGCCTCGCCGCGCAGCTCCACCTCGGCCCCGGCGGCCGCGGGCGGCGCCGACAGGCTCAGCGTGAGGCTGCTCGACGCGCCGGTGGCGTGGTCGAGCACCAGGTGCACGGTGTCCGCCGGAGCGTGCGCCGCCGCGACGATCTGCCGTACGTCCCCGAGGACCGGGAGCAGCACCGACAAGGCGTGCGGGCCCACGTCCCACAGGGCGCCCTTCTCCCGCCGCCACGGTGAGGCCGCGAACGGACTGTCGGTCGTGAACACCGCCCCCAGCCACTGCGCCCGCGCCGTGAACCAGCCCGTCACCGCGGCCTGTTCCTCGATCCACGCCTCCGGCTCCTTCTGGAAGCGCGCGGTGAAGAAGACCACGGACGCCACCTGGGCCCGCTCCACCGCCGCGGCCACGGCCCGCGCCTCGGCGACCGACACCGCCAGCGGTTTGTCCAGCAGCAGATGGCGGCCCGCCCGGGCCGCCCGCACCGCCAGCTCGGCCTGCACGGACGGCGGCAGGGCCACCGCCACCGCGTCCACGTCGGCCAGCAGCGCGTCCACGCCGGCGTACGCGGCGACCCCGTACTGCTCCGCCAGCGCCGTGGCCGCCTCCGGCCGGCGCCCCCACACCCCGGCGAACTCCAGTCCGGTGTGCCCGGCGAGGGCGGGCGCGTACGCGGCCCGCGCCCACGGGCCGGTTCCCAGCAGTCCGATACGCATGTGGCGTTCCCTTCTCCCAGCCGTTCCCCGCACCCTCAGGATGCTGCGCTCCGGTCGCCCTCCGCACACCTGCCGTCCGGATCGCCGTGCCCCGCCAGCCAGTCGGCGATGGTGGCGGCGATCGGCTGGCCGGTGTCCATCTCCACGAACCCGAACTGGCCGGACTGGTTGCACTCCAGGAACCACCAGATCCCGTCGGCGTCCTCCGCGAAATCGAAGGCGCCGTAGGCCAGTTCCGCGTCGGCCATGTAGCGCAGCACGCCCTCGGCGACGCGTGGCGGCACGTCCACGGGCAGCCAGGGGGAGACCGAGGGGGCGAAGCGGACGTCCACGTCGTCGGGGTGGGCGTCCGGGTCGGCGGGCTTGCGCGCGGCCAGCAGCGTGCCGCCGACGACCGTCAGCCGGATGTCGGCCCGCTTGGCGACCCGCCGCTGCAGCAGGGTCGGCCCGAAGGCGACGGCGGTGAAGTCGGCGTCCGGCGCCACCCGGCTCGTCGGCACCGCCCGCGGCGGTTCCTGCGGGTGCGCCCCCGAGACCGGCTTGACCACCAGGTCCGGGAAGCGTGCCGCGAACTCACGCGCCGCCTGCGGGAACGTCGTGATGAGGGTCGCCGGCACCGCGAGACCGGTGCGCTGGGCGAGGTACAGCTGCCAGGGCTTGTGACGGGCGCGGCGGGCCGCGTCCGGATGGTTCATCCAGCGGGCGTCGCTGCACCGCAGCATGCCGTACAGCGCCTGCGAGGACTCCTCGGTCAGCCAGGCGGACGGCTGGGCGGCGCGGGCGGCCGGGGTTCCCGGCCTGCGCACCCAGACGGAGCGCAGGCCGTTCATGCTCACCAGGCGCCCGCCGACGGACAGATGTCCATGGCGGGCGCCCTGCACGTACTCGCCCGACAGCGCCACCCCGTTGGTCAGATCGGCGGGGTCGAGCCGGACGACGGGCACACCGGCCTCGCCCAGCCGGAGGACCACCATGTCCGCCGTCACGTCCTCTTCACTGGTCAGGATGAGCACGGTCATCTTCCGCAAGTCCGCGGTTCAGTCGTCGAAGTGCGTCTTGGAACCGGCCGTCGACGTCGTGGTTCCGAGTGCTCTCAGGGTCGCGTGGTCGGTGGCGGCGATCCGCCCGTCCGGGAGGACGTTCAACTGCAGTCCGGAGTCGTACGCGTACGGAGCGGTGACGTCCAACTGCACTGCGGGCCTCGCGTAGTTGAGCGTGAACGGTTGCATGGTCTCTCCCTGATTCGGCTTTCACGTCCTTATACGAATCGAACGGGTGGTTGGTTTCCTCACGCTGCGTGACCACAGCGGGGGGAGGGGGCGTGTCGGTATCGGAACGAGGGAACGCACGAAGGTGTTCCTCGTTCCGCCCGGTTCACTCCGCGAGTGCTTCGCGCGCCGCCGTAAGCGCCTGTTCCGCGTAGCCGCGCCCGAACAGGACGGCGTGCACCAGCAGGGGGAAGAGCTGGTGGAGCCCCACCCGGGCGTGCCAGCCGTCGGCCGGCGGCGCGGCCTGCGCATATCCGGCGAGCACCCGGTCGAGGTGGGGGCAGCCGAACAGCCGGAGCATCGCCAGGTCGGTCTCCCGGTGTCCGCCGTGCGCGGCCGGGTCGATGAGACGCACGTCACCGTCGGCACCCCACAGCACATTGCCGTTCCACAGGTCGCCGTGGAGCCGGGCGGGCGGCTCGGCAGGGCCCGCCAGCTCCGGCAGCCGCGCGCAGACCCGCTCGAACACGGCGGCCTCGCCCGGGCGGAGTGCGCCGCGGTCCACCGCCCCGCGGACGTACGGCAGCACGCGGTGCTCGGCGTACCAGCGGGGCCAGTCGGTGCCCGGCGCGTTGCGCATGGGCGCGCGGCCGATCCAGGCGTCCTCCGGCCCGCCGGGCGGGGCGGCCCCGAAGTGAGGGGCGCCGGCCGCGTGCAGCGCCGCGAGCCGGTGGCCGAAACGTAACGCTGCTTCGGGGGTGGGCGGGCCGGTCGGCACTAGCTCGGTCACCATCCATTGCTCGTCGTGGCCGAGTACCGCCGGTACCCGCACCGCGTCCGCCGCGGCCAGCCAGCGCAGTCCCGCCACCTCCGCGCGCACCGCCCCGGGGCCGTCGCCACGCTTGACCATCACCGGTGTGCCGCCGTCCAGCAGTACTTCGGCGGGTGAGTCCGACGGCCGCCGGGCCGCCCTCGCCGGGCGCCCGGTGAGCCGGGCCGCCACCTCTCCTGGAGCCTCGTCTCGGTTGACCACGGCCCCAGAGTACGGCTCCCGATCGAGGCCCCCGCAGGGCACTTCAATGGTTGATACGACGGTTTTCGGCCAAACCCAGGCAGTTACTACCCGTGCTGATCCGGTACGGCTAGCGTGAGGGCGCCGCGTCGCCACACCGGGGGCACAGGGCCTTCCAGGGACTAGCGCGCGGCGGAGGATTTCCCCCGTGACCACAGCATCCGTGCTGATGGCCGACGTCTTCGAAGTCCAGCCATACACCTCCCACTGCGAGGTCATCCTCGGCGAGGGCGCGCACGCCGTGATCGGTGTGTCCCCGGGCAACAGCTACTTTTCCGCCCAACGCCTGCACGACCTCGCCCGCTGGGGACTGGACCACTTCGACCGGGTCGACTTCGTCTACACCGACCTGTACGTCGCCGAGATGTTCGAGGCCTCCGGCTACCCGCCGGAGGAAGCCCGCCGCAAGGCCGTGAAGAACCTGCGCGGGGTGCGCGCCAAGGTCCGTGACGCGGTCTCGGCGGCCGACCCGGCGGGCGCCCGGCTGGACTGGCACCCGATGTCGGAGTTCCGCACCAACCCCGACTACCAGGAGATCCACCGGCACCTGAAGTCCCGGCTGGGCTCCGACAACGCCTTCCGGGCCGTCTGCGAGGCTCTGGTGAATCGTTTCCTCACCGCGCGCGGCGAGGAGCCGACCGAGCGCCGGCGCGCCGTGTGCCTGGAGTACGTGTGCGCGGAGGCCCCGCTCTTCCTGGACACCCCGGCCATCCTCAAGGTGCCCTCCTCGCTCAACTGTTACCACCAGCTCCTGCCGATGGCCGAGCTGCTGTACTCCCGCGGTGCCGGTCTGCGGGCCTCCCGCAACCAGGGCCACGCCATCGTCACCCCCACCGCCCCGGAAGGAGCCACACCATGACCACCGCCCCCGACACCCGTACCGGCCAACCGCCCCTGCTCGACTTCCCGTTCTCCTGGGACGGCACCCGGGTGCCCACCGAGGTCGGAGAGCTGCGCGCGGCCACCCCGGTGCGGCGCGTGCGGACCATCGCCGGCGACGAGGCCTGGCTGGTCTCGTCGTACGACCTGTGCGCGCAGGTGCTCAAGGACGACCGGTTCTCCCTCAAGGACACCTCCGCACCCGGCGTGCCCCGGCAGTACGTGCTGACGATCCCGCCCGAGGTCGTGAACAACATGGGCAACATCACCGGCGCGGGGCTGCGCCGCGCGGTGATGAAGGCGCTCAACCCCAAGGCGCCGGGCCTGACGGAGTGGCTGCGCACCGAGGCCCACCGGCTGGTGGACCTGATCGTCGCCGAGGGACCGACGGCGGATCTGCGCGCGGCGTTCTGCGAACCGTACTCGGCCGGCCTGCACTGCCGGATCCTCGGCATCCCGCAGGCCGAGGCCCCGGCCTTCCTGCGCAGCCTCGACATCGCCTTCATGAACTCCCCGTGCCCGGTCGGCGGGGCGCGGATCAACTGGGACCGGGACATCGCCCGGATGGCGGCCCTGCTGGACGACCCCGCGACGCACGGTCTGATGGGCGAGCTCGCCGCCCTGCGCGACGACCCCGAGTACGCGCACCTCACCGACGAGATGCTGGCCACCGTCGGCGTCACCCTGTTCGGCGCCGGCGTCATCTCCACCTCCGGCTTCCTGGCCATGGCCCTGGTCTACCTGCTCACCCACCCCATCGCCCGCGACCTGCTCAGGGACCGGCCCGACCTGATCGGCCCGGGCGTGGAGGAGCTGCTGCGGGTCAACCTCTCCATCGGCGACGCCCTGCCCCGCCTCGCCCTGGAGGACGTCCGGCTCGGCGACGTCGCCGTCCGCGCGGGTGAACTGGTCCTCGTCCTGGTGGAGGGCGCCAACCTCGACCCGGAGAAGTTCCCCGACCCGCACCGCTTCGACGTCCACCGTGACAACACCGCCGACCACCTCTCCTTCGGCGGCGGCGCCCACTACTGCCCCGCGACCGCGCTCGGCCGCGCGCACGCCCGCATCGCCCTGGAGGTCCTGCTCGACCGGCTGCCGGACCTCGCCCTCGCCGTCCCGCCGGGCCAACTGGTCTGGCGTACCGGCTTCATGAAGCGGCTCCCCGAACGGCTGCCGGTGTCCTGGTAACCGTGCCACCCCGCCACCCGTACGGCGTCCCCGGCCCGGCACCCCGGGCGGGGGCCCCGGCGGCCGCGGCGCCCTCACAGCTCAGGGGGTACGACCCGCGGCCAGGCCCACCGCATCCCCCGGCGGCCGCGACGGCTCACGCACCATGCCGCGACGGCTCACGCACCATGCCCCCGGCCGGCTCCACCGGATGCCCGGCGGCCGCGGAGCCCTCAGCGGCTCGCGGAGTCCGACGCCCGGGTCAGCCCCACCGGATTCCCCGGCGGCAGCAGCCCCGACTCCTCCACCGCGCGGGCCGGCGGCTCCAGCAGCCCGGCCAGCCGCGCGCTCCGCTCGGCGCCCAGCGCGGTCCACGGTCCCTCGGCCGCCGCGTCGGTGAGCGCCTCGGCCTCCGCCCGCACGGCCGCCCCCGCGGGCGTGAGCGAACCGTCCGCCGCGAGCCGGCCGTCCGCCCGCAGCCGCGCCACGGCCGCCTCCCAGTCCGCCTCCGGCCACTTCCGCGTCTCCCGCAGGAAGGCCCCGTCGGACTCGCCGGCCGCCGTCTTCAGCACCATGGCCTCCACCGGCCCGATCCCCAGGGTCACCAGTGCCGCCACATGGGAGTCGCCCCGGTGCTCGCGCAGGGTCGTCACCGCCTGCCACAGGCGTGCCGCGGGCCGCCCGGGGCGCTCCAGCGCCTGGTTGGCGCCGGCCAGCACCCGGCCCGAGGTGTCCGCGGCCTGGGCCGCCTCCCAGGCCAGGTCCGCGGTCTCGGCGAACGCGGCGGATCCGACGACGTCCGCCCCGAACAGGCGGGTCATCGCCGCGTCCATGGCCTCCTGACGGGCCGCCAGCACATCCGCCGGGGCCGCGTAGGACCAGGCGTCGGGCAGCGCCCGGGCCACCCGGGAGGGGTGGAAGACGTAGAAGCAGCTCGTCACCACGGACGCGGGCACCGCGCCGAGCGGGGCCGCACGCAGCGCGAAGTAGCCCATCCAGTACCCGCGCAGGCCGAGCCCGTCCGCCGCCGCCCGGTGCGCCTCCGGAGCGAAGTACACCAGGTCGTGCACCGGTTCGTAGCGCTCCCACAGGGCCCGTGCCATCCCGTCCGCCACCGCTTCCTCCCACCGCGTCGCCTGCCGTCCCGTCGGCACCAGCCTGCGTTATGACAGCGGTCATAACAAGGGGAACGGGAGGAACGGCGGATCAGGGGGGCCGGTGCAGGGGGATGCCGGTGTCAGTCCGCCTCGGTCCGGACCCGGCCGACGGCGTTGCCGAGGAGCTCGGTGAACCACACGGCGCGGTCCGGGCCCACGGTCAGGTGCAGCGGCAGTTTGTCGGCGCCGTCCGGCACCGGGACGGTGGTGACCGCCCCGGTCGCGCCGATCCGGCCGATGCGCCCCGCCTGGTCGGCGTACCAGACGCGGCCGTCGAGCCCGCGGGTGATGCCGCCCGGAAGGCTGTCCGCGCCGGGCAGCGGGAACCGGGTGAGGCGTCCGGTGTAGTCGATCCGCACGACCTCGCGCGTGCCGGACGCGGTCAGCCACATGCCTCCCGGCCCGGCGACGATGCCGGCCGGGAAGGCCGCGGGCCCGGGCAGCGGGAACTCGGTGATCCGTCCCGAGGTGGTGATCCGCCCGACCTTGCCGGCGTTCAGCTCGGTGAACCACAGGGCGCCGTCACCGCCCGCCGCGATGGAGTGCGGGGAGGCGTCCGGGGTGGGGACCGGGTATTCGGTGATCCGGCCCGTGGCCGTGACGCGGCCGATCCGGTTGCCGGCGGACTCGGTGAACCACAGGGCCCGGTCCGGGCCGGACGTGATCCCGGCCGGGCCGGCGTCGGCCGCCGGCAGCGGGAACTCGGTGAGCCGGCCGGAGGTCGTGATCCGCCCGATCCGTGAGGCGGTGGCCTCGGTGAACCACAGCGCCCGGTCCGGCCCCTGGGTGATGTCGGCCGGACCGGTGTCCGCTCCGGAGGTCGGGAAGTCGGTGACCGTGCCGTCGGCCGCCATCCGCCCGATCCGTCCGGCGCCGTGCTCGGCGAACCAGAGCGCACCGTCCGGGCCGGCGGTGATGCCGGCGGGTTCGGCCCCGGCCGCGGTGGTCACCGGATACTCCGTCACCGTCTCCGCGCCGGCCCGCGCCGGGGCGCAGCAGACGGCGACGGAGAGGAGGGCTCCCGCCCACGCGGTGACGAGCCGACGGGCCACCGGGGTGTTCGCGGGCATGCACGCCTCCTTCTCGGCCCGGCGACACCGCCGGACCGCGATGACCGGTCGGACAGGATGCCGACAGCCCCCCGGCCGCCCGGCACCCGCTCACCCGCCAGGGCGCACGACGGCCCCTGCGGTTGGGCCGGACGAGGGGCGGCGGAGCGGGGACGCTGGGGCAGACGGGTGGCGTGGTGACCCGGCTGGGCGGCCCGGATGGTGGGAGCCGAGGGCCTCGCTGACGGTGGTTCATGTCGGAGCCGGGTCCAACCAGCTGATGAGGTATCCGCTGCCCGGCCACGGCGGAAGGACATCACTATGCGCTCTGCCCGCATGCTCCTGGCCCCGGCGGCTGCCGCCGCCGCCCTCGCACTCGGCTCGCCCGGCGCCGCGTTCGCCGCCCCGGCCGACCACGACGACTCCTCGTACAGCAGGGAGCACGACAGCGACTCCGACCGTGACCACGACAAGGGTTCCGACAGCGATCACGACAAGGACTACGGCAAGAAGCGCGACGGCGGAGGCGAACACGACGGGCCCCGCGGCGGAATGCACACGGGTGGCGGAGCGCTCGCCGCGGCCGGCGGTGACGACTGGGGCTCCGGAGGCGACAGCCGCGACAGCAAGTTCGACCCGGAGAGCTACCGCGACAAGGGGCACGACGGCGGACGGGAGAAGGAGGAGTGGGGTGACGACCACGACAAGCCGCGCGGTGGCATGCACACCGGTGGCGGTGGCCTGGCCACGCCCGGGGTCACCGCGGGCGGCGTCGCCGTGCTGGGCGTAGCCGCCGCCGGCGCCTACGCGCTGCGCCGCAAGAAGGCCACGCAGCCGGTGGCGTGACCCGCCGGCACCACCGAGGGGCTGCGGAGGCCGCCGACCGCCCACCGCGTCGGCGGCCCGCGCTCCCCGCCTTCCGTCCCGGACGGCGGCTCCGGCGCCGTCCGCCCCGTGCCCCGATCCCCGCGCTGCCGTGCCCGAGTGAGGTGGTGTCCGATGGCAGCAGATCCCTCCGCCCAGCCCCCGTCAGGACCCGCGTCGGACGAGCGGCACCCCGGCCGCGGCGGGCGGCTGACGCTGTGGGGGGTGGCGGCCGTCTTCCTCGCCCTCAGTGTGTTCGGAGGCCGGCACCAGCCGGACGAGACGCCGCAGGCGCGTGCCTCGGGCACCGACGCCGCCGCGTCGGCGGCCCCCCGGCCGTCCGGTGAGACGCTGCCCCGCTCGGCACCGACCCGCCTGCACATCCCGAAGATCTCCGTGGACGCTCCCTTCACCACCCTGGCCATCGGCGCGTCGGGCCAGCTGGAGCCGCCGCCCGCGGGCGACACCAATCTCGTCGGCTGGTACGCCGACGGCGTCTCGCCCGGTGAGCCCGGCACCGCGATCATCGCCGGGCACGTCGACACGGTGACCTCCGCGGCCGTCTTCGCCGACCTCGACGCGCTGGCGCCCGGCGACCGGTTCTCCGTGGAGCGGGCCGACGGGCGCAGCGCGCAGTTCGTCGTGGACAGCGCCGAGACCTTCGCCAAGGACGACTTCCCCAGCCGCCGGGTCTACGCGGACGCCTCGCGCCCCGAGGTCCGGCTCATCACCTGTGCCGGCGACTACGACCGCACGGCCCGCGACTACACCGACAACCTGGTCGTCTTCGCCCATCTGGTCTGAGCGGCCGCGGCCGACAGGCGCGGTCGGGCCGTCCGGTCCTCCGCTCCGGGCGGGTGCGGTCGGGCTGTCCGGTCCTCCGCTCCGGGCGGGTGCGGTCGGGCCGTCCGGTCCTCCGCTCCGGGCGGGTGCGGTCGGGCCGTCCGGTCCTCCGCTCCGGGCGGGCGGGGTCAGGCCGTCCGGTCCTCCGCCGTGGGCCGGCGCGGCCGGGCCGGGCGGTCCGCGAAGGGGCCGTCCGCGGCGAAGGCCAGCGCCGCGAACCGTTCGCCGATCCGGCGGTGGCCCGCGGCGTCCGGGTGCAGGCCGTCGGGCAGCGGCAGCTCGGCGGCGTCGGCCTCGCCGTACAGCTCCCGGCCGTCCAGGTAGTGCAGGTCCGGGTCCTCGGCCGCCCGCTCGCGCACGATCCGGGCCAGCTCCCGGCGGATGTCGGCCAGGGCGAGCTTCCCGGCCGCCCGCTCGGCCGGGTCCCCGGCGGCCCGGTACCGCACGCGTCCCTCGCCCAGGGCGGCCGGGTCCATGGCGGTGGGGCCGGGCGTGTCCTCGTGCATCGGGCACAGCACCGGCGCGACGACGAGCAGCGGGGTGCCGGGGTGTCCCTCGCGCACGGTGTCGAGGAACCCGTGCACGGCGGGGCCGAACGCGCGCAGCCGCATCAGGTCGGTGTTGACCACGTTGATGCCGAGCTTGAGGCTGATCAGATCGGCGGGCGTGTCGCGCAGCGCGCGGGCGGTGAAGGGGTCGAGCAGCGCGCTGCCGCCCAGGCCGAGGTTGACCAGTTCCACTCCGCCCAGAGACGCGGCCAGCGCCGGCCAGGTGGTGGTGGGGCCGGCGGCGTCGGAGCCGTGGCTGATCGAACTGCCGTGGTGCAGCCACACCCGGCGGCCCCGGTCCGGTACGGGCTCGACGGGTGCGTCGGCGCGCAGCGCGACCAGTTCGGTCGTCTCGTTGTGCGGCAGCCAGATCTCCACGTCCTTGTCGGTGTCCGGCAGGCCGGTGAAGCGCACCGTGCCGACCGGTCCCGGCCGGTGCTCGACGGAGCCGGTGCCCAGGTCGATGGTGAGGGTGTTGCCGTCGGGGAGCGAGGCGCTGCCGGCCGGGCGCCCGTCCACGAGCAGGTCGTACACGCCGTCCGGGCGGGGCGGAACGCCGGGGTAGACCCGTTTGGTCGGGAGGGCGTCCAGCTCGACGGCGGTGGCGCGGGTGCGGAAGACCAGGCGCACGCCGGAGGGCTGGGACTCCGTCAGGGCCAGTTGCGGGTCGGCGCACTGGGCGCGGGCCCGGGCCGGCAGCCGGTGCGGCAGCAGGCCGTGCGTGGTGCGCTCCAGTTCGAGGGCGCCGCGCACGAGGGCGGGGGTGAGGCGGATGGTGTGCATGGTCGGGTGCCTGCTTCGTCAGGGTCGGGCGGTGGGCCAGTCGCGCAGCAGGTGGTCGAGGGCGTCCAGGATCCGCGTCCACGACTCCTGCGAGTCGGGCGCGCTGTGGCTGAAGCCGCCGGCCGCCTCCAGGCTGACGTAGCCGTGGAAGACGCTGCCGAGGAGGCGGACCGCGTGGGTCTGCTCCGGCTCGGCCAGGTCGTAACCGCGCAAGGTGGCCCGGGTGAGCTGCGCGATCCGCACCCCCGCGCCGGCGGCCGCCGTCTCGGGGTCCAGCGGGTGACGGGCGGCCGTGTAGCGGCCGGGGTGGGCGCGGGCGTAATCGCGGTAGACGTTCGCGAAGGCCCCGAGGGCGTCCTTCCCCGACCGGCCGGCGAGCGCCTCCGCGGCACGGTCGGCCAGTTCCTCCAGGGCGAGCAGCGCGATCCGTGTCTTCAGGTCCTGGGAGCTGCGCAGGTGTGAGTACAGACTCGCGACCTTCACGTCGAACCGCCGGGCCAGCGCGGAGACCGTCACCTGGTCGAAGCCGACCTGGTCGGCCAGCTCCGCGCCGGCCCGGACCAGCCGCTCGGCGGACAAGCCCGCACGCACCATCGTTCCTCTCCCTCCTGCCGAAACGGATTGTGCGGCTGCCTAAACCCTTTAGGCAAATGGGTGAGGAGGTCAGGCTGCCCGGTGCGGGGCGACGGGCCCCGGTCGCCGTCCGCCCGGGGGAGCGGGCGGGCGAACACCCACTTTTTTGTGGGTACTTGGCAGTTCCCGACCGTCGGGAGAGGCTTTTCCCGAGGTCAGGGGCTGCCGGACAACGAAGTGGAGGTGACAGCCGCAGGACGTCGGGACGCCGCTTCGCGCTCGCGGAGCCGCTCCAGACGTCGGTGGCCCCACTCCGCCATGGGGTCCAGTGCCGCGGCCAGATCACGGCCGAACCCGGTCAGCGAGTACACGGTCTTCGGCGGGAGCACGTCGTGCACCTCTCGGTGCACCAGGCCGTCCTCCGCCATCTCACGCAGTGCCTGGGTCAGCACCTTCTCGCTCAGCCCCGCCAGCCGGCGGCGCAGCTCGCCCGGCCGCCGCGGGCCGGACTCCAGCAGCCACAGCAGCGACGTCTTCCACTTGCCGTCGATCACGGCGATCGCGGCGGTCACTCCGCAGACGCCGGGGTCCTGGGCGCGGCTGCGCGTCATCGTCGTCCTCTGTCTCTCCATGGCCTCTCGGCCGCTTATTCCTCAACACCAACGGGAGTTACAACATGTCCACCACCCTGGATCTTCCTGCCGTCACGGTGCTCGGCCTCGGTCCCATGGGCCGTTCGCTGGCCGGCGCGTTCCTGGAGGCGGGGCTGCGGACCACCGTGTGGAACCGCACGCCCGGCAAGGACCGGGAGCTGACCGAGCGCGGCGCCACCGGCGCCCGGACGGCCGAAGAGGCCGTGTCCGCCTCCGAGCTGACCGTCGTCTGCGTGGTCAACAACGACGCCTCCGACGCGATCCTGCGCCCCGACGACGTCACCCGCGCGCTGCGGGGCCGAACCGTCGTGAACCTGACGGCGGACACCCCGCACCGCGCCCGGGACACCGCCGCCTGGGCGGCCGCCCACGGCATCGGCTACCTGGACGGCGCGATCATGACGGCGGCCCCCAGCATCGGCACCCCCGAGGCCGTCTTCCTGCACAGCGGCCCGCGCGACCTCTACGACAGGCACCGGCCGGTGCTGGAGTTCCTCGGCGGTACGCACACCCACCTGGGCGAGGAGATCGGGCGCGCCGCCACTTTCGACATCGCGCTGCTCGACCTCTTCTGGACCGCGATGGCGGGCTACGCGCACGCCGTCGCGATCGCCCGGGCGGAGGGCGTCACCGCCCGGGAGCTCGCCCCCTTCGCCCAGGGCATCGGCGCGATCCTGCCGCCGCTGTTCGAGGAGTTCGCGGAGGACGCCGACAGCGGCACCTACTCCGGCAGGATCAACCCCGTCACCTCGGCCGCCTCCACCATGGCCCACGTCGTCGAGGTCTCCGAGTCCCACGGCATCGACGCGGGCGTCATGCGGTCCGTCGAGGGCCTGGCCCGCCGGGTGATCGGCCTCGGTCACGGCACGGACGGATTCATCCGGGCGGCCGAGGTCCTGGGACGCCACCGGGGCACCGAGGCCCCGAGGGCCTGACTCCCCGAGGGCCTGACTCCCTGAGGCCCCGAGGGCCTGGGGTCCCGAGGGCGGCCTGGGGTCCCGAGGGCCGTGGGGCCTGCGTCCCTGAGGCCGTGCGCCGGTGCGCCCGTGCGTTCCTGAGGCCGTGCGGCCCTGGCGCCCCGCGGCTCCTGTGATCGGCCGCACCCTGGCGGACCTGCGACTTGTGTCGTGGAAGGCGGCATGGAACGCTTCGGTCCGCCGGCCGGGGCCACGGCCGGCGCGGGCGGTGGACGCCGGCCGCGCCCGGCGGCGCGGCACAGGGCGCCGGACCGGCCCCGGGGACGAGCGGGGAGTGACCGATGGAGCTGGAGCTGCGGCACCTGCGGGTGCTGTGCGCGATCGCTGACGCGGGCAGCGTCGGCCGGGCCGCCGCCCAGCTGGGCTACTCGCAGCCCGCCGTGAGCACCCAGCTGCGGCGCATCGAACGCCACCTGGGCGAGCCGCTCTTCGAGCGCGGGCCGAGCGGGGTCCGGCCGACCCGGTACGGCGCCGAGGTCGTCGAGCAGGCCCGGGACGTCCTGGTGCGGGCCGCCGCGATCGGACACCGCCCGGCCCCGGCCCGGCCCGGCCGCACCCTGCGGGTCGCCGCGACCAACTCGCCCATGCTCTCCGGCACGCTCTCCCGGGTCCGCGCCCGGCTGCCGGAACTGACCCTCGCGGTCACCAGCGTCTACGCGTCCTCGCGGATCGTGGAGCTGTTGGAGGAGGGCGCGGTGGACGTGGCCATCGCCGCCGACTACCCGGGCATGGAACTGCGGCACTCGACCGCCGTGCGGCACCGCGGGATCGTCACCGAGCCCACCTTCGTCGCCCTTCCCGCCCGCCACCGGCTCCGGCTCAGTGCCCAGGTGCACCTCGCCGACCTGGCCGAGGACGCCTGGTTCGTGACCCCGGACGACGGCGCCGGGTGGCCCGGGGTCTTCTACGACGCCTGCGCCGCGGCCGGGTTCGCCCCGGTCGCCGTGCACGAGTTCCTCGGTGACCAGACCCAGCTGCAGAGCATGATCGCCGACGGTCTCGGGGTGTCCCTCGTGCAGCCGACGCTGCGGCCGATCCCGCACGTCGTGGTGAAGCCGCTGGCCGGTTCCCCGCTGTGGTGCCGCTACGTGCTGGCCTGGCGGCCGGACACCGTCACCGGCGACACCGTGGAGACGGTGTTCGGGGCGGCCATGGACGCGTACCGCGACCTGGTCGCGCAGGCGCCGCACTTGCGTACCTGGGCCTCGCGCACCTGGAGCGTCACCGGGGCGTAGTGCCGCGCCGCCACACCGCGGTGTTATGAGCGGCGAGTGCCATGTGCTATGTCACACGCCATTGTTGGGGCGACTGGTGCGCTGAGACAGTGCCTCACACGCCTCGACACCCCACAGAGGCGCATCCCTTGGAGGAATCCCGATGCGCTATCGCTTCGCGCTGCCCGGACGCGTGCCGAGAGGCACGGCCGGGCGCGCAGCCGGCGTCGCCGCCGTCTGCGCCACCCTGGCCGCCCTGCTGTCCGCACCGGCGCTGGCGGCACCGCAGCCGCCCGGCACGGCCGGCGCGCCCCGTACGCACCTCGGCGTGCCGTCGCCCTCGGCCGCGCCCACCGCCGCGACCGAGCGTCCGGCGACGCAGGCCGAGCGGCTCAGCCCCGCCCAACTCCCGCCCGTGCAGCCGTCGTTCACCCGGCCGTCCGTCGTCGCGGCGAAGGCGGCCGCCTGCACCCCGGCGGACTTCGGCAGCCGTACCGGCTCCGCCCTCGTCACTTTCGTCAAGGCCGCGACGCCGGACTGCGTCAACACGCTCTTCTCGGTCACCGGCACCCAGGCCCGTGACGTCTTCCGCCAGGACCAGATGCTGACCGTGGCGAACGCCTTCACACGCACCGCCGGGCGGTACCGCGGGGACAACTCCGGCGGCCTCCTGCAGCTGGTCCTCTTCCTGCGCGCCGGCTACTACGTGCAGTTCAACCACCCGGGGGACGTGGGCCCGTACACCTCCCGCCTCACCGCCTCCGTCACGAGCGGCATGGACACCTTCTTCGCCCGTTCCCACTCCCGTGACGTCACGGCGGCCAACGGCGACATCCTCGGCGAGACCGTCATCCTCACCGACAGCGCCGACCAGCAGGGCCGCTACCTGCAGGTCTACCGGCGGCTGCTCGACGACTACGACAGCTCCTACGACGCGGTCGACAGCATGATCAGGGCCGTCAACGACGTCTACACGCCCCTGTGGCGCGGCAACTGGAACCCGCGGTACGTGCAGGCGGTCGAGGCGGACCCGCGGATCGTCGACACGCTCTACGGCTTCGCGCTGGCCCACACCGACCTGCTCGGCACCGATCTGGCCTTCCTGGACTCCAACGCCGGGATGAACCTGGCCCGTTACGTCGAGCACCCGCGACTGCGGGACACCGTACGGCCGTTGGCCAAAGACCTGCTGGACCGGACCCGGATCACCGGCCCGACGGCCGGACTGTGGGTGGCGGTGGCCACGCAGGCCGACTACCACGACAGGGCGAACTGCGCCTACTACGGCGTCTGCGACCTGCCGGACAAGCTCACCAGAGCCGTCCTGCCGGTCACGCACCCCTGCGACACGAACGTCACCGTCCGCGCCCAGTCCCTGGGCGCCGCCGACCTCGAAGCCGCCTGCGCCAGCGTGCTCGGCCAGGACGCCTACTTCCGCTCGGCCGTGCGGGCCGACGGACCGATACCCGGCCAGTACGCCTCGACCCTGCGGCTCGTGGTCTTCGCGAGCCGCGCCGACTACCAGACGTACGCCGGCGCGATGTACGGCATCAGCACCGACAACGGCGGCATGACGCTGGGCGGCGACCCGTCGGACCCGGCCAACCAGCCCATGTCGGTCATGTACCAGAAGGGCTACGACAACGGCTTCCCGGCCCGGATCTGGAACCTCAACCACGAGTACGCGCACTTCCTGGACGCCCGTGACGACATGAAGGGCGACTTCGCACGGCAGATCTCCGTGCCGGACGTGTGGTGGATCGAGGGCATCGCCGAGTACGTCTCCTACGGCTACCGGGGCCTGGTCGACGAGCAGGCGGTGCAGGAGGCCGGCAGGCACACCTACAAGCTGAGCACCCTGTTCGAGAACACCTACGACAACAGCGACGTGACCCGCACCTACCCCTGGGGCTACCTCGCCGTGCGCTACATGGTCGAGGAGCACCCCGACGACGTCCAGCGCATGCTCGCCCGCTTCCGCGTCGGTGACTACACCGGCGGATACGCCGTCTACCACGACGGCATCGGCACCCGCTACGACGCCGACTTCGACCAGTGGCTCACGGCGTGCGCCGCGGGCGCGTGCGGCAGGCCGGCCGCGGCCTGACCGCACCCGCGCCCATGACGACGGCCGCCGACCGGAAACCCCGGTCGGCGGCCGTACGGGTCCTCGGAGCGTGGCGGATCAGACCGCCGTCGCCGGGAACGTCGGGTACTCCACGCCCGACACGTGCTGGACGACGCGGACGACCTGGCAGGAGTAGCCGAACTCGTTGTCGTACCAGAGGTAGAGGATCGCGTTGTCACCGTCGACCTTCAGGGCGCCGGCGTCCACGATCGAGGCGTGGCGCGAGCCGATGAAGTCGCTGGAGACCGCGTCGGGCGCCGTGATGAAGTCGATCTGGCGCTTCAGCGGCGAGGTCAGCGACACCTCGCGCAGGTAGTCGTGGACCTCCTCGCGGGTGGCCTCGCGGGCCAGCTGGAGGTTGAGGATCGCGATCGAGACGTCCGGCACCGGGACGCGGATCGAGCTGCCGCTGATCTTCGCCTTGAGGTCGGGCAGCGCCTTGGCGACGGCGGAGGCGGCACCGGTCTCGGTGATCACCATGTTGAGCGGCGCGGAGCGGCCACGGCGCTCGGACTTGTGGTAGTTGTCCAGCAGGTTCTGGTCGTTGGTGAACGAGTGGACGGTCTCCACGTGCCCGCGCAGCACGCCGTACTCGTCGTCCATCGCCTTCAGCGGCGGGACGATCGCGTTGGTGGTGCACGAGGCGCAGGACAGGATCTGCTCGTCCGGCTTGACGGTGTCGTGGTTGACGCCGTGCACGATGTTCGGGACGTCGCCCTTGCCCGGCGCGGTCAGCACGACCTTCTGGATGCCGGGGCGCAGGTGCTTGGACAGGCCCTCGCGGTCGCGCCACTTGCCGGTGTTGTCGATGAGGATGGCGTCCCGGATGCCGTACTCGGTGTAGTCCACGTGCGAGGGGTCGTCGGCGTAGATCACCTTGATCTCGTTGCCGTTGGCCACGATCGTGCTGCGGTCCTCGTCCACGGTGATCGTGCCCTGGAACTGGCCGTGGATGGAGTCGCGGCGCAGCAGCGAGGCGCGCTTGACGAGGTCCTCCGCGGCCCGGCCACCGCCGCCGCGCACCACGATGGCGCGCAGCCGCAGGCCGTTGCCCGAGCCGGCCTTCTCGATGAGGAGGCGGGCGACGAGGCGGCCGATGCGGCCGAAGCCGTAGAGGACGACGTCACGCGGCTGACGGCGGTCGATCTTGTTCGCGCCCGTGGCGCCGGCGACGGCCTCGGCCGTGAACTGCTCCACGCTCAGGCCGCGGTCGTCGGCCGCGTACATGGTGGCCAGCATGCCGAGGTCGATCTGGGAGGGCCCGAGGTCCAGGGTGGTCAGGGCCTCCAGGAACGGCATGGTCTCGGTGACCGACAGCTCCGCGCCCGCGATCTGCCGGGCGAAGCGGTGGGTCTTCAGGATGCTGACCACCGACTTGTTCACCAGGGAGCGGCTGTGCAGCAGGACGGTCACGTCCCGCTCGCGGTGCAGCTTCCCGATGAGCGGGATCATCGACTCCGCGATCTCTTCGCGGATCTTCCAGTTGGTGAACGAGTCGTCGTTGACAGTCACAAGATCCATCTTTCGAGCTAGGCAGCGCTCATATGATAACCACACGCTTTTCGGGGATCGGCAGGCCCTCCCGCACACACCGCGCGGACTCGGCCGGATCGCCGTAACCCCTCCTGAATCCAGGTGGAAGTACGCGAGAAACCCGGGTCGCGGATTGCGCGTCCTCCCCGGCGTGCCCAAGGTCGCAGGTGTGCGCACCTCCTCCGCCCCGCGGCCCGAGCCGACGGCGCCCGCCGGACCGCTGAGCCGGCCCCGGCCGCCCCGGCCGACCGGTTCCGGCGCGCCCCCCGGGCTGCTGCCGGCACTCGCCCTGTTCGCGGCCGTCCGGCTCACCGGAATCCTCGCCGTCATCCTCACCAACCACCTCAGGGGGCACCCACTCGTCGGCAACCTGGCCCACGCCTGGGACTCCCGCTGGTACCTGCACATCGCCACCCACGGCTACGGCGACCTGATCTGGATCAGCCCGCAGGGCGCGGTGCAGACCGACTGGGCCTTCTTCCCGCTCTACCCGGCGCTCATCAGAGCGCTGACCGCCGTGCTGCCGCTCACCCCGGGCCAGGCCGCGCTGCTCCTGGCCTGGACGGCCGCGGGCGTGGCCGCGCACGGCGTCTACCTCGTCGGCCACCACCTGTACGGCCGGGGGGCCGCCACCACGCTGGTCGCCCTGTGGGCCGCCCTGCCGCACGCGGTGGAACTGACCATCGCCTACACCGAGTCGCTGTTCGCCGCGCTCGCCGCCTGGTCCCTGTACTGCGTCCTCAAAGACCGCTGGCTGTGGGCCGGCACCCTGGCCGCGCTGGCCGGCCTGGCCCGGCCCAGCGGCTTCGCCGTGGCGGCGGCCGTCTGCACCGCTGCCGCACACGAGGCGCTGCGGCGGCGGGGACGGGCCCCGGCGCGCGTCTGGGCCGGTGCGCTCCTGGCACCCCTGGGCTGGACCGGCTACGTGCTCTGGGTGGGCGGCCGGACGGGAGACCTCCTCGGCGGCTACTTCACCGTCCAGGCTGCCTGGGGGTCACGCTTCGACTTCGGAGCCGGCTCCCTGCGCTTCCTCAAGGCCCTGCTGCTGCACGGCGGGAACGTCGTGTACCCGGCCGCGCTGCTGACCGTCGCGGTGGGCGTCCTGCTGTTCACGCTGCTGTGCCTGGAGCGCGCCCCGCTCGCGCTGCTGGTCTTCGCCGGGGTCCTGGTGCTGCTCGTGGTCGGCGGCTCCGGCTCCTTCTCCTCCAAGCCGCGCTTCCTGCTGCCCGCCTTCCCGCTGCTCATCCCGGCGGCCCGGGCGCTCACCCGCACCTGGTGGCTGCGCCGGCCCCAGGCGCTGGTCGTCTACGGCGCCCTCGTCCTGGTCTCCCTGCTGTGCGGCGCCTATGTGACGGCGGTGGCCCACTCCCCGCTGTGAGCGCCCGGAACGGAGACGGAGACGGGAACGAGCGAACGCGCGAACGCGCGGACGCCGTCGGATGTTCACCGGTCCGGCGCGCGGTGACCGCCCGGCACGGGTGGATGCGGCGCGTCCCGTGATGGCATGATCCGAGTCAATCCACGGGGAGGATCGCCGATGAGGCTGCACACGCACGAGTGGGGGACCGGCGACCGGGTCGCCGTCCTCGTGCACGGGCTGATGTCCGACCACCGCACCTGGCACCGGGTCGCACCTGTCCTGGCGGACAAGGGATACCGGGTCATCGGGGTCGACCTGCGCGGCCACGGCAAGAGCGGCCGGGGCGAGTACAGCCCCGAGAGCTGGGCGGGCGACCTGGTCGAGACCCTGCCGGAGCGTCCCGAGCTGGCGATCGGCCACTCGCTGGGAGCCCTGGCGCTGGCCGGGGCCGTCGAACGGCTGGCGCCCGCCCGGGCGGTCTACTGCGACCCGGCCTGGGACCTGCGCGGGAAGGTGGCCGAAGCGGCCGTGTACTTCACCGTCTTCAAGACCGCGCCGCGCGCGATGATCAGCGGCCTCAACCCGGGCTGGGACGACGACGACCTGGACGTGGAGATGGCCACGCTCGCCGACTGGGACCCGGACACGGCTCGCGTGCACCCGGAGATCTTCGCGGTCGACCGGACACCGGAGTACCCGGTGGTGCCCTCGCTGGTGGTGCTGGCCGGCACGGGCGCGCTCGTACGGCCCGGACGGGCCGAGGAGTTGACGCGGCGGGGCTTCGAGGTCCGTACCGTGGAAGGTGCCGGGCACACCGTGTACCGGGACGACTTCAAGGGCTTCATGGGAGCGCTGGACGGCTGGATCTGAGGGGGGCTCGCGCCCCCCTCGGCGCGGAGCGGGGTCAGCGCGGGTTGAAAATCACGCTGGCGAAGCGCGCGCCGCTGGGCGCCGACTTGCCCGGGGCGAGGCGCGTCGCCGATCCCTTGCACTTCTTCTGCGTGTAGACGACGAGCGGCTTCTTCGTCGAGTTCCGGGCGCCGCGCGCCTCCTGGGCCATGTCGAAGCACTTGTTGTCCGGAGGGTTGTCGAGGGCGTACGCCTTGCCCTGGGGCCCGACCCAGACGAACGTGCCGTCGGCGGCGAGCGCGGAACCGGTGGTGGTCAGGACGAGGGCCACACCGCCGAGCACGGCGGCGAGCGGACGACACAGGCGCATGAGGGTGTCCTTCGTTGACGGGGACGGTAGGGGAGCGGACCGAGGCCGCATCCGTAATGTCCCACCGGCGCCCCGCCCGGCCCCGGAGCCGACACGGGCACGTCCACCGTCCGGGTGACGGGGACGGGGACGGGGGACGGGGGGCGGGGGCGGGGCGGGGCGAGGGGAACGGGCAGGGGCGGGACGGGGCGGGCGAGGGCAGCGGGCGGGGGGGGTGGGCGGGGAGATCCCGTGGGGGTCCCGCCGTCCACTGTGCGAAGGCCGGGAATCGGGGTAGGCGGGGGTACGCCCGAGGAAAGGACCGTCCCATGACGACCTATGTGATCAGCGTCCCCGGCACCTTCACCACCGGGGTCGAGGCCGGTACCCGCACCCGGCTGGCCCAGGCGCTGCGGCCCGCCGATCCGCACGGCACGAAGATGGGCAGCGCGGAGGACCTGGACGTGCTCAGTGTCAACGAGGACAACACGTTCACCCTGCGCCTGACCGTCGAGGCGGACACCGGCCCGCACGCCGAGGAGGCGGCGCACCGGCTGGCGCACTCCGCGCTGCGCGACGCCGGCCTGGACGAGCGGTCCGCACCGCTCGGGCCCGCCGTGATCACCGGCATCGACTCCGAGGTCCGCTGACCGAACGGCGGCGCGGGGTCCGGCTGCGGGCCCCGGCCCGATCACCCCCTGGGCGCGATCACCCTAAATGGGTAAAATCTAGGCATTTGCCGATAACGCAGGCGGTCGGCCAGTCACCGCCCCGGAAGTGATCGATGCCCAGCAAGCGCTCCACGGACGAAGGCGACGAGCTGCTGTCCCGACTCGGTTCGCTCACCGCCCAGGCGCGCCAGCGCGCGGAGCAGCAGCGCACCCAGGTCGAGCTGGCCATCGCCCTCCAGCGCGGCATGCTGCCCCGGGACCTTCCCGCCGTACCGGGCCTGCGTCTCGCGGTCCGGTACGCGCCCGCCAACCGCGGTCTCAACGTGGGCGGCGACTGGTACGACGCCTTTGTCATGCCGGACGGCCGGATCGGGCTCGCCATCGGCGACGTACAGGGCCACAACATCGAGGCCGCCGCCTTCATGGGCCAGGTCAGGGCCGGACTGCGGGCGCTCGCCTCGGTCACCGGCGAGCCGGGTGAACTCCTCGCCCGCACCAACGACCTGCTGCTCTCCCTGGGCAGCGACCTCTTCGCCACCTGCACCTTCATGCGGCTCGACCCGGCCACCGGCGTGCTGGAGAGCGCCCGCGCCGGCCACATCCCGTTCGTGTGGGCCACGGCCGACGGGAAGTCCGGCGTCGTCGACGACGAGGGCGGGCCGCCGCTCGGCATCGAGCAGGGCATGGAGTTCGCGGTCACCCGGCACCGGCTGACCACCGGCGGGGTGTTCGTCCTGCTCACCGACGGAGTCGTGGAGGGGCCGTCGCTCAACATCGAGGACGGTCTGGACCAGGTGGTACGGCTCGCGGGCATCGCCGCCGTCGCCGGCCTGGAGGCGCACGCGCTCGCAGCGGCCGTGATCAAGGGCGCCGAGAGCGTCGGGCACGAGGACGACGCGGCCGTCCTGGTCGTGGGCCTCGACGGAATCGGCGGGGCACCCTGACCGGAGACCGGCCCGGCCGGATCCGCTCGGGGTACCGCTCGCGGCCGGTTCCGCTCGGGTCCGGTTCCGCTCAGATCCGGTTCCGCTCGGGTCCGGGCCCGCTACGGCCCGGTATTCAGCCGGAGGGCCGGTCCGGAACGGGTCTCGCCTCGCCGACCGGCGGCCACCGGTGTGAGATTGCTGCTGTGGTGGGTATCGAGCAGCTGCGCCGGCCGGGCGGACGCGCCGTCCAGGTACTGGCCGTCGCCGCCTGCTACTACGCGGCGGCCCGGCTCGGCCTGCTGCGTCAGCTGACCGTCGAGGGCGCCATCGTCACCCCCGTCTGGCCGCCCACCGGCGTCGCCGTCGCCGCGCTGCTGATCCTCGGCCTGCGCTGCTGGCCCGGCATCACCCTGGGCGCCTTCTTCTCCGTCCTGTCCCTCACCACACCCGGCCCCGACGTCCTCGTCATCCTCTTCGGCAACACCGCCGCCCCCGTGTGCGCGGCCCTGCTGCTGCGCCGGGCCGGCTTCCGCACCGGTCTGAGCCGGTTGCGCGACGGCCTCGCCCTGGTGTTCCTGGCCGCGCTGGGCGCCATGCTGATCAGCGCGACCGTCGGCGTCGGCCTCCTCGTGCTCAACAACAGCCTGCCCGCCCACAGCTTCTGGACCGTCTGGCTCGCCTGGTGGGTCGGCGACGCGATGGGTGTTCTGATCGTCACCCCGCTGCTGCTGTTGCTCAGCGGCGCCCGCAGACCGCTGCCGCTGCGGCGCTGGAAGGAGGCGACCGCGCTGGCCGTCGTCGCCTGCCTGCTCATCCCGCTGGCCGCCTACAGCCCCATCAGCATGCTCTTCCTCGTCTACCCGCTCATCATCTGGGCGGCCCTGCGTTTCCAGCTGGTGGGCAGTGCGCTCTGCGTGCTGCTGACGTCCGTGACGGCCACCGTCGCGGCGACGGACCGCCACGGGGCGTTCGCGGGGCTGAACCGGATCGAGGTCATGCTGAAGCTGCAGGCGTTCAACGGCGCCATGGCCCTGACCGCGCTGCTGCTGTCCGCCGTGATCACCGAGCAGCGCAACACCCGGCGCTCGGTGGAGCACGCGTGTCAGGAACTGGTCGAGGTCCTGGAGCACCTCAACGCGGGCGAGGCCCCGCCGCCCCGCCCGCAGAGCGCCGCCGAGAGCAGTGACCACCGCGACGACCGGCCGTGGCCGACCGGAGCCCCGTGAGCCGTGCGGGGGCGGGCCGGGGCAGCGGTGGGCCGTGCGGGCGCGGGCCGGGGCAAGGGTGGGCCGCTCGGCCGGGGGCGGGCCGGGGCAAGGGTGGGCCGCTCGGCCGGGGGCGGCGGACGGGCCGCTCGGCCGGGCGCGATTGCTCAGCCGGGTGTGCGGGGGCCGGCCCGGCGGTGTCAGTCCTTCGGCGGTGTCAGTCCTTCGAGCGGTTCACCGGTCCCTCGTCGTCGCTGCCCGGCTCGGCGGCCGGTGTGCCCGCCGCCGTGGCACGGCGGCCCGGGGCCGGCGGGTGGGCGGCACCGGTGGCGCCGGGCTGTCCGCCGCCCGTGGTGCCGTAGCCGCCGGGAATCCCCGGCGGTGTGTCCGCGGCGGCCGCCGCCTCGCTGATGTGGCGCCGGGCCCGGACCCCCGCCCGGCGCTCCGGGTAGGGGTAGTCGAAGGGCTCGGAGCCTGCGCGTTCGCGGTCCGCCTCACGCTGCCGGCGTGCGGCCCGCTCCGCCTCGGTCGCGTTCTCGTCCTGGCGCTTGCGGTCGTGGTCGTCCATGCGCCGCCGAGTACCCGGGCCGTGGCTCCGTCAACGTCCTTCCCGGGGCGCCGGACGGCCCGCCGAACGCCACGGCAGACGAGGGGCGCAGCCCGTGCGGGCGCCGCACAGGGGCCGGGCCGGACCGAAGGGGACAGCGGCGGCACGGAGCAGCGGCCGGCACCAGGACGGACAGACCAGGACACCCCGCGGAGCCCGGCCGCCGCAGCGAAGCCGCCCGGCCCCCGGAGGCGTACCCCTGCCGCCTGCGGTGTATCCGTGCCGGTATGCGGCGGTATGGTCGTCATGTGGTCACGGTCCCGGGCGAAGGACGGGAGCGTCGCACGCGGGACGGCGGCGCCGGGGACGCAGGTGCGCGACGGTGAGCCCCATGCCCGGTGACCACCGCGCGCACGTCGTCGTGTTCGACGTCGACGAGACGCTCACCGATCTCTCCGCGCTCGGCACCCGTCTGGCGGAGGCGGGCCTGCCCGGCCGGCTGCTGCCGGCCTGGTACGCCGGGGTGCTGCGGGACGGGGTCGCCCTGACGCTGGCCGGCGGCCGGGCCCCGTTCGCCGCCGTGGCCCGGGACGGGCTGCGCACGCTGGCGATGGGCACGCCGGGCGTGACCGACCCCGAGGCCGCCGCCGACCACGTCCTGGCCGGACTGCGCGAGCTGCCCCTGCGTCCGGACGTGCCGGGCGGCGTACGGGCCCTGCGGGCCGCCGGCTTCCGCCTGGTGACCTTGACGAACGGCTCCGCCGACACCGCCCGCGCGGTCCTGGGCCGGGCCGGGCTGACCGACTGCTTCGAGACGCATCTCGACGTCGCGGCGGTGGGCCGCTGGAAGCCCGCCCGTGAGGCGTACGCACAGGCGGTGGAGACCGCGGGCGTCCCGGCCGACGAGGTGGTGCTGGTGTCGGTGCATCCCTGGGACATCGACGGCGCCGCCCGGGCCGGTCTGGCCACCGCCTGGCTGCGGCGCACCCCCCAGCCCTACCCGGCGGCCCAGCTGCCCGCCGCGCTGGAGGCCACCGGAGTGCGGGATCTGGCGGACCGCCTCGGCGCCCAGCAGCGACTGGTCGACGCGGGCGAGGACGACGAGGGGCCCCTCCTGCATTAGGGCTTCCCCCCGGACCAGGGGTTCCTTCCGGGACCAGGGGTCCCTTCCGGCGCCCAGGGGTCCCTTCCCGGACCGGGGGCGGCTGCCGGACCGGAGCCTGTGCGCAGGCCGGGCACGGCCCGGCTCCCCGGACGAGCCGGAACGCGTTGTCGACGGATTGTCCGCGGATTCTCCACCTCCCCGCGCCGGGCGTCCGGTGGCGTGTTGCATGGGCGTCGGCCGCCGGACGCGGCGGGCGGCGCCCACGGTCGCCGTGGTGCTCGCCGGTCGCGCCGACGGCCGGGCAGCCATCACCCATCTCATCGGGGAGAGACAGACATGTTCCGTACACGTGCGAGAAGAGACGCGACCGCGCGAGGAAGCGGAGGAAGTCACTCCGCGCAGGGCGGTCCCGTCCGCCGGCGCGGCTCGCGTACCGCCGCGAGCGTGGGCGCCGTGGCGCTCGCCGCGGCCGCCGCGGGCCTGTCCGCCGCGGGGGTGGCCCACGCCGACGGCCACGGCGAGGGCTACTACGGCGTGTGGGCGTCCGGCGTCAACGTGCGGGCCGGCGGGGGAGAGACCTGCTACCTGTACCCGTCCGTCGCCAACTGCCCCACCGTGGAGGGCACGGTGGGCGCCCCGCAGTCCGTGTGGGTGTACTGCCAGCAGGAGGGCGCCCAGGTGGTCGGCGGCAACCCGTACTGGGTGTGGGTCCGCACGCCCAGCGGTGCCCGCGGCTACATGGCCGGGTACTACATCTCCAACGTCAGCAACTGGATCGACGGCGTACCGCAGTGCTGAAGGGCCGACTGTCCCCGTGGGCCACATGGATCGCGCGGCTGGTCACCGCCGCACTGGCCCTGACCCTGCTTCCACTCGTCACGGCGGCACCGGCCCACGCGGCCCGGTTCTCGCCCGTCGACGCCCAGCCGTGGGACGAGGGCCTGCCCCTGTTCTGCTCGACGAACCTCGTCATCGGCGTCCGCGGCTCGGGGGAGAACTACGCCGAGAACCCGGCGTACCCCGGGCTCGAGCACATGGGCAACCGGGTCGGCGCCTACCTCAGGCAGGCCCAGATCGCCGGTCTCAGCGGATCCTCCACCGACTACTACCCGCTGCCCTACGAGGCCGCCGACGCCACCGCGGACAACATCCTGTCCTGGTTCGGTGACTCCCGGTGGGTCAACTCCCGCAACACCGGGACCAAGCAGCTCGTCCAGGTGGTGCGGTACTGGGCCGGGACCTGCCCCGACTCGCGGATCGGCGTGGTCGGCTACTCCCAGGGCGCCAACGTGGTGCACGACGCGCTCGACCTGCTGTCCGCCGACGAGCGCGGCCACATCGGGGCCGTACTGCTGCTGGCCGACCCGCACAGCGCCGCCGGCCGCAGCTCCTACGGACTGCACGTGGACTACCGTTCGGGCGCCACCGACAAGACCACCCAGGGCGGGGTCCTCGAACCCAGGGTGCTGCCCTCCGACATCGCCGGGCGCAGCCTGGACTTCTGCATCATCGGGGACCCCGTCTGCGACCCGAGGCAGAGCGGGTCGAACGGCGGCGAGATCCACACCAGTTACCAGAGCTGCTGCGGGCAGGTCGACTACCGGCAGAGTCTGGGCAGTTGGTTCGCGCGTCAGATGAAGGGCATCAGCGGCCCGCCGCCGGCCCCCAGCTGGAACCCGGGCCGCCACTGCGGCGTGACGGTCGTCCCGCCCGACGACGCCGCGGGCCGGGCCGTCGAGTGGGCCTGCCGCGAGGTCGGACTGGGCACCTGGTACACCTGGGGCGGCGGCCACGGCCCGGCCCCCGGCCCGACCTACGGATTGGTCGACGCCTCGGACCCCGAACGCAGCAAGAACGATCCGTACCGCCAGGGCTTCGATTGCTCGGGCTTCGTACGCTACGCCTGGGCGAAAGCCGTCGGTTACGACCTCATGGGACAGCGCACGGCCGCCCAGGAGTTCCAGCTGCCGGCCACCCAACGCTTCACCGCCGCCCAGGGCTCCGCCCCGCTGGAACCCGGTGACCTGGTCTTCTGGGGCGCGCCGATCACCCATGTCGCCATGTACCTGGGCGACGGGAAGATCGTCGAGGCGCGGGAGTCGGACACCCGGTTGATGGTGTCGGCGTTCGGCAGCCACAACCGGTACGCCGGTGCCATCCGGCTCGCCCACTCCGGAACGGGCGGCGGTTCGGCGACGCACAGCACCTGGGGCGATTCGGTGAACGTCCGTGCCTCCGCCTCACGGTCGGCGTCCGTCGTGCTCACCCTGGACGGCCCCACCGCCGTCAACATCAAGTGCCAGCAGCACGCCGAGTCCGTGACGGCGGAGGGGTACACCAACGACGCCTGGTCGTACCTGCCCGACTTCCAGGGCTGGATCAGCAACATCTACGTCCAGGGACCCGAGTGGCTGGACGGGGTGCCCGCCTGCGACGGCTCCGGCACGGGAGGGGGCTCGGGACGCTTCCGGACATGGGGCTCGGGCGTGAACGTACGGCCACTGCCCTCCCGCGCGGGCACACCCGTGGCCACCTTCTCCGCGCCGATGTCCGTGGCCGTCCAGTGCCAGAAGCGGGCCGAGTCCGTGACGGCGGAGGGCTACACCAACGACGCCTGGTCGTACCTGCCGGACTACCGGGGCTGGGTCAGCAACATCTACCTCGAGGGCCCCGAGTGGCTCGACGGCGTCCCCGCGTGCGACGGCAACACGGGCGCGGGCCACGGACGGTTCAGCACCTGGGGCTCGGACGTCAACACCCGCCAGCGGCCCAGCACCTCCGCCCCCCTGGGGCCGGTGTTCTCCGGGCCCACGACGGTGACCGTCTCGTGCCAGCAGCACGCCGAGTCCGTGACGGCCGCGGGCGTCACCAACGACGCCTGGTCGTACCTGCCCGACCAACAGGCCTGGATCAGCAACATCTTCATCCAGGGCCCGGCCTGGCTCGACGGCGTACCGCCCTGCGGCGGCAACGACGCACCGGTCGGCAACTCCGGTTACAGCACCTGGGGGTCCGGGGTGAAGGTGCGGGCCGACGCCTCGACGGCCACCGCCACGGTGCACACCTTCACCGGCCCGACCACCGTACGCGTCCTGTGCCAGGACCGCGGGGAGTCGGTGACGGCCGAAGGGATCACCAACAGCGCCTGGTCCTACCTCCCGGACTACGGCGGCTGGATCAGCAACATCTTCATCCAGGGCCCGGCCTGGCTGGACGACGTGCCGGCCTGTGCCAGCCGCCGCCCCGGCGACCCGCCGAACGTCGTCTGACAGGGACGTCGTCCGACGCACCGCCGGACGCAGCGTCCGCCGGACAGAGCGTCCGCCGGACGGAGCGCCCGCCGCGCCCATCGCGCGGCGGGCGCTCAGCGCGTCACCGGCGCCGGTGCCGCGCCGTTCACCGCCGCTGCCGCACACCCGCACAGGGCGCCGGGTACGAGCTGTCCACGACGTCGTAGGGCAGGCACGCCCCGTGCGCGGGGGCGAAGTCCAGCAGGTGGCCGCGGACCCGGTCGGTGTACGGCCGCAGGCGCTCGGGGACGCCGTTCTCCTTCTGCACCACGTAGGTCGCCGTGCGCCAGGCGGCGGCCAGGTTCATCACCGGGTCACCGGCGACACCTTCCAGCTGCGGGGTGAGCGTGCACAGCATGCGGCCCAGCGCCAGGATCGACTCCTCGGGGTCGAACGGCGGCACCGGCACGCGGTCCTGCCGGTCCTCGGGCAGGTAGTACCGCAGCACACGGGGCGTCCAGCGGGCGATGCCGTACTCCTGCGCGGCGGGATCGGCCAGGTCGGGATCGAAACCGCTCTCGGCGGCGAGGATCGCGGCGACGAGGGCGGGCGTGATCTGGGGAATGGGGCACATCGTCCCGGCGCGCACGATGGCGGGCCGGTACCTGTCCGGTATCGCGGCGCGCGGGTTCAGCCACTTCGACGTGTCGGCCGACAGGGCCGCGGAGGTGTCCGGTGCCGCCCGCAGCTGTGAGGCGACGCAGCCGAAGAGCAGCAGCCCGAGCACGGCGATACGCCACCACAGCGCGGCCGGGCGCGGCACCCACGGTCCTCGTGCGCGCCGGGCGGCCGGCCGCGGTCCGGGCGGCGCCACGAGGCGGATGCCGGCAGCAGCTGTGTCGGCGGTGGTGGTGTCGGTGGCGGCGGGCTGCGCGGCAGTGGGTCCGGTGGCGGCGGACGGGGCGGCACCGGGTTCGGCGGAAGGGGCCGTACCCGCCGGGACGGCCCCGCCCGGCCCCGCGAAGTCGTGACCGCCCGCCGCCGCGAAGTCGTCCCCGTCCGGCGCCGAGGCGGGAGGCGACGGCGGCTGTGCCGCCGGGGCTCCGGACGCGTCGTCCGCCTGTCCCGTGTCCAGCAGGATCCGTGTGCGCACCCGGCGGGCCTCCCACGCCACGGCATCGCCCCCGCAGGCCAGCACGTACGCCCGCAGCACGGCGGCGCTGGGCAGCCGCTTGCCCGACGCGCACGCGGCCAGCGTGGACGGCGCGAAATGCGTGTGCGCCGCCAGCTGCTGGTAGGACGGCGACCCCGCCCGCTTCCGCAGCAGACGCAAGTCGTGAGCGAACCGCTCCAAGGGCCCTCTCGTCGGATCGATGCTGCTTTCGCGCCGCCCCACGTTCCCCCCACACATGCCCGCGCCCCGCGCGCCGCCCACCCGGTCACGGCGACGACGAGGGTGATTGTGGCATGAGCATGGCCCAGCAGTGCGGTTTCGGTGGCCACGGCCAGGCCCGGGACGGCGGCCGCCGGCAGCGAGGACGCTCCGGCACCGAAGGGCGCGTGACCGGTGGACCGAGGGGGAACAAACCTCCTCGAGTACCCGGTCGTCGCACTCTCACACCTGGCGGCACAGGAGCTTTTCGAGGCGTCTGGCGAGTTGGCCGATTACTTTGTCCGAGGCCGTCCAGGTGGGTTAGCCTGCGGCGTATTTTTCTCATCATGCAAATCCGTGAACTGCGGAAATGCACACACCACCGGCCGGGCGGCGTACCGCTCCCGGCCGCGGTTCCGAGCCCTCGGCGCGAGGGCTCTTGGGGAGCGGATCGAGGGTGCGCATGGCCGGCAAGGCGACCGGGACGACCGAGGCTGTCCCGGGTGACCACGAACTGAGGAGACTGCTCGCGGGGCTCACCGCGGTGCGCGACGGGGACTTCGGCACCCGGTTGCCGGACGACTCCACCGGACTGATGGGCGACATCGCCACCGTCTTCAACGGCATGGTCGACCAGCTGTCCGTCTTCACCTCCGAAGTCACCCGGGTGGCCCGCGAGGTGGGTACCGAGGGCACCCTCGGCGGTCAGGCGCAGGTGCCCGGGGTCTCCGGCACCTGGGCCGATCTGACCGACTCCGTCAACGCGATGGCGGGCAACCTCACCACACAGGTCCGCGACATCGCCCAGGTCGCCACCGCCGTGGCCAAGGGCGACCTCTCCCAGAAGATCGACGTGCCCGCGCGCGGCGAGATCCTCCAGCTGAAGGAAACCGTCAACACGATGGTGGACCAGCTGTCGGCGTTCGCGGACGAGGTGACCCGGGTGGCCCGGGAGGTGGGTACCGAGGGCCGGCTCGGCGGCCAGGCCCAGGTGCCCGGGGTCGCGGGCGTCTGGCGGGACCTGACGGACTCGGTCAATTTCATGGCCGGGAACCTGACGGCCCAGGTGCGCAACGTGGCGCAGGTGACGACCGCGGTGGCGCAGGGCGACCTGTCGCAGAAGATCACGGTGGACGCCCGGGGCGAGATCCTGGAGCTGAAGAGCACCATCAACACGATGGTGGACCAGCTGTCGGCGTTCGCCGACGAGGTGACCCGGGTGGCCCGGGAGGTGGGTACCGAGGGCCGGCTCGGCGGCCAGGCGGACGTCAAGGGCGTCAAGGGCACCTGGCGGGACCTGACGGACTCGGTGAACTTCATGGCCGGGAACCTGACGGCCCAGGTGCGCAACGTGGCCCAGGTGGCCACCGCGGTGGCGCAGGGCGACCTGTCGCAGAAGATCACGGTGGACGCCCGGGGCGAGATCCTGGAGCTGAAGAACACCATCAACACGATGGTGGACCAGCTGTCGGCGTTCGCCGACGAGGTGACCCGGGTGGCCCGGGAGGTGGGTACCGAGGGCCGGCTCGGCGGCCAGGCGCAGGTGCGCGGGGTCGCCGGCACCTGGAAGGACCTCACCGACAACGTCAACGTGATGGCCTCCAACCTCACCGGCCAGGTCCGCTCCATCGCCCAGGTGGCCACCGCCGTCGCCCGGGGCGACCTCTCGCAGAAGATCACCGTCGAGGCCAAGGGCGAGGTCGCCGCCCTCGCCGATGTGATCAACACCATGGTCGACACGCTCTCGGCGTTCGCCGACGAGGTGACCCGGGTGGCCCGCGAGGTGGGTACCGAGGGCCGGCTCGGCGGCCAGGCCCACGTGCCCAACGTGGCCGGCACCTGGAAGGACCTCACCGACAACGTCAACTCCATGGCCAACAACCTCACCGGCCAGGTCCGCAACATCGCGCTGGTGACCACCGCCGTGGCCAAGGGCGACCTGTCGAAGAAGATCGACGTCGACGCCCGCGGCGAGATCCTCGAACTGAAGACCACCATCAACACGATGGTCGACCAGCTCTCCGCCTTCGCCGACGAGGTCACGCGCGTGGCCCGGGAGGTGGGCACCGAGGGCCGGCTCGGCGGCCAGGCCGAGGTCGAGGGTGTCTCCGGCACCTGGAAGCGGCTCACCGAGAACGTCAACGAGCTCGCCGGCAACCTCACCCGGCAGGTCCGCGCCATCGCCGACGTCGCCAGCGCCGTCGCCGAGGGCGACCTGACCCGGTCCATCACCGTCGACGCCTCCGGTGAGGTCGCCGACCTCAAGGACAACATCAACTCCATGGTGGAGTCCCTGCGCGAGACCACCCGCGCCAACCAGGAACAGGACTGGCTCAAGACCAACCTGGCCCGGATCTCCGGCCTCATGCAGGGCCACCGCGACCTGCCGGTCGTCGCCGAGCTCATCATGGACGAGCTGGTGCCCCAGGTGTCCGCCCAGTACGGCGCCTTCTACCTCGCCGAGGACGGCGACTCCGGGCCCGAGCTGCGGCTCGTCGGCTCCTACGGCCGGCCCGAGGAGGACACCCGGCCGGTCCGCTTCGCCCTCGGCCGCTCCCTGGTCGGCCAGGCCGCGCGCAGCCGGCGCACCATCGCCGTGAACCAGCTGCCGCCCGGCTACGTCACCATCTCCTCCGGTCTCGGACAGGTGGAGCCCACCGCGCTGCTGCTGCTGCCCATCGTCTTCGAGGAGCAGGTCCTCGGCGTCATCGAGCTCGCCGCCGTGACCCCGTTCAACCCCGTCCAGCGGGATTTCCTCCAGCAGCTGGTGGACACCATCGGCGTCAACGTCAACACCATCGTCGCCAACGCCCGCACCGACGAACTGCTGGAGGAGTCGCAGCGCCTCACCAGCGAACTCCAGTCGCGCTCGGCCGAGTTGCAGGCCCGCCAGGAAGAACTGCAGCGCTCCAACGCCGAACTGGAGGAGAAGGCCTCGCTGCTCGCCGAGCAGAACCGGGACATCGAGGCGAAGAACCTCCAGATCGAACAGGCCCGGCAGGAGCTGGAGGCGCGCGCCCAGCAGCTGTCGCTCGCCTCGAAGTACAAGTCCGAGTTCCTCGCCAACATGAGCCACGAGCTGCGCACCCCGCTCAACAGCCTGCTCATCCTCGCCCAGCTGCTGGCCCAGAACCCCTCCCGCAACCTCACCCCCAAGCAGGTCGAGTACGCGGGCATCATCCACTCCGCCGGCTCCGACCTGCTCCAGCTCATCAACGACATCCTGGACCTGTCGAAGGTCGAGGCGGGCAAGATGGACGTCACGCCCGAGCGCGTCCCGCTGCGCCAGCTCATCGACTACGTCGAGGCCACCTTCCGGCCGATGACCACGCAGAAGAGCCTGGACTTCACCGTCACCACCGCCCCCGGCGCCCCCGCCGACCTGCTCACCGACGACTCCCGGCTCCGCCAGATCCTGCGCAACCTGCTGTCCAACGCGGTGAAGTTCACCGAACAGGGCGGCGTCGGACTGCGCGTCGAACCCGCCGCCGACGACGAGGTGCCCGAGGGCGTCGTGCGGGGCGGCGCGGTCGTCGCCTTCCGGGTGACGGACACCGGCATCGGCATTCCCGAGCAGCAGCTGGAGACCATCTTCGGCGCGTTCCAGCAGGCCGACGGCACCACGAGCCGCAAGTACGGGGGCACCGGGCTCGGTCTGTCGATCACCCGGGAGATCGCCCATCTGCTCGGCGGCGCCGTCAGCGTGGACAGCACCCCCGGCAAGGGCAGCACCTTCACCCTCTTCCTGCCGGTCTCGCGGCCCGACTTCGAGCTGAGCCCGCCGGCCGGGCACCCGGTCGCCGAAGCCGAGGGGGAGCGGGCGGACGGCACGCACGGGCCCGGCGCGGCCCCGGAACCGCAGTCGGCCACCTCCTACGGGCGACAGCGGCCGCGCCGGCTGCTCGTCGTGGAGGAGCGCCCGCGCGGGCTGCTGACGCTGGTCGCCGAGAGCGTGGTCGGGGACCTGGACTCCGGCCGCGCCGACGGTGGCGGCACCCCCGTCGACATCATCACCGCGGTCGGCGCCCAGGAGGCCGCCGGTGCGCTGGCCGCCGAACCCTGCCACTGCGTCGTGGTGGAACTGGGCATGCCCGGCGGGGAGTCGGCGCGCTTCCTGGAGGCCCTGCGCGGCGACTCGGCCCTGGCCGGCGTCCCGGTCCTGGTCCACGTCTCGCACCGCACCGAGCCCCTCGCCGAGTCCGCCGCGGGCGGTTCCCCGGAGTACCTCTACAGCCTGGACGAGCTGCGCGAGCGGATCGCCCTGCACCTGTCCGCCGAGGAGCCCGGCGAGGTGCTCACCCTGGTCCGCGGCGACGAGCCCCAGCGCACCGCCCCGCACCTGATCGACGAGCGGACCCGCGGGCGTACCATCCTGGTCGTGGACGACGACGCGCGGAACCTGTTCGCGCTCAGCGGCATCCTCGAACTGCACGGCTTCCGCGTCCTGCACGCCGAGAACGGCCGCAAGGGCATCGAGACACTGGTGAACAACCCGGACGTCGAACTGGTCCTGATGGACGTGATGATGCCCGAGATGGACGGCTACACGGCCACGGCCGAGATCCGCAGGATGCCGCAGTACGCCGACCTGCCGGTGATCGCGGTGACCGCCAAGGCCATGCAGGGCGACCGGGAGAAGAGCCTTGCCTCCGGCGCCAGCGACTACGTCACGAAACCCGTTGACACCCATGACCTCATCGCCTGTGTCCGGCGCTGGCTCCCCGCATGAGCACGGCACCGCACGCCCGCCCCTTCGCAGGCCGAACAGGCCGAGGAGTACCGATCCGGTGACCACCCACGAACCGCCCGCCGGACCCGACGCCCCGGCCGGTGCGCCCCTCGAACTCCCCGTCGTCGAAGTGGTCGTGCCCGACGTCCCGGCCAGCTCCCCGGTGGGCCGGCTCGCCGCGACCGTGGAACGGCTGCGCGAGGAGGTACGGGCCGCGCAGGCCGAGGCCGAGGGCCGGGCGCTCCTCGAACTGGCCAAGGGCATCCTGGTCGAACGCCTCGGCTGCGGACCGGCCCAGGCCGCCCGCCAGCTCGCGGAACTGACCGCGCAGGCGCAGATGACGCCGCTGGAGTTCGCGGTGGACGTCATCAACCAGGCGGCCCGGGACCGGGTCGCGGAGATCACCGAGGCCTTCCTCTCGGCCGCCGCGGACCCGTCCGGGCCGGCCGAGGAGAGCGCCGCCGTACGGCTGCGCGCCGCCGAGAGCGGTGTCCTGGCCGCCGACGACACCCAGGCGATGGCCGACTCGCTGCTCGAACACGCCCTGCGCCCCCTGGGCGCGGTGGCCGTGGCCATCTGGGCGGCCGGCCCGGACGGCTCGCTGACCCTCGCCGGGAGCGCCGGGTTCCCGCCGGGCGAGGCCGCCCGCTGGCGCTACGTCCCGCCCGACGTCGCCACGGTGGCCCGGCGCGGCCTGACCGAGCCGGAAGGACAGTGGCTGTCCTCGCTGTCCGGGTCCGGGCTGCCCACGATCGGCCGCCGCGAGTACGCCGACGGCGCGCGCATCGCCGTACCCGCGGGCACCGGCGGCCGGATCCACGGGGTGCTGGAGATCGCCTGGCCCAAGCCCGAGGAACCGCTGCCGCGCCCGGTGGTGCGGCAGGTGGAGGCGCTCGCCGAGCTGTGCGCGCACACCCTGGAGACGTCCGCGCTGCCGGCCACCGGGCCGGAGCCCAGGTTGCTGCCCGACGTGGTCGAGCTGATGGACCTGGCCGACGGGCTGCACGATCCGGCCCTGGTCCTCGTGCCGCACCTGGACGACTCGGGGCAGCTGGTCGACTTCCGCATCCAGCACGTCAACAACCGCTTCCTCGACCCCGCGGGCCGGCCGCGGGCCGTCGTCGGCGGTGCCCTGCTGCTGGAGGCCTATCCGCTGGCCGCCGGCGTCAGCGAGCTGTTCCAGCGGGTGGAGCGCGTCTACGCCACCGGTGAGCCGTTCCGCGCCCACCGGATGCGGCTGACCGCCCTGGTCGACCAGGTGCCGCTGTCCGCCGTCGCCGACATCAGCATCAGCCGGCACGGCACGGCGGTGCTGCTCATCTGGCGCATCGAGGACGAGGCCGCGCGCCTGGCCAGCCTGCTCCAGCACGCCCAGCGGCTCGGCCGGATCGGCGGCTTCGAGGAGAACCTCCTCACCGGCGAGATCACCTGGAACGGCCAGCTGTTCAGCCTGTACGGCCGGCCGGCCACCAGCACCCCGGTCGCCCTGCAGGATCTGCCGGCCCACGCCCACCCCGACGACGCGGTGACCCTCCGCCGGTTCCTGCGGACCGTGCTGCACCACCGCAGGCCCGCCTCCGCCGCGTTCCGGCTGCTGCGCCCCGACGGCGTGACCCGGCACATGCGGGTCGTCGCCGAACCCGTCCTGGACACGGCCGGCCAGCTCTTCGTCGTCCGCGGCGCCTACCAGGACATCTCCGCCCAGCACTGGACCGAGGTAGCCCTCGCCGCCACCCGCGACCAGCTGGCCCACACCGAGCAGCAGGCCGTCGAGCGCAACCGGCTCGCCCTCCAGCTGCAGCACGCGATCATGCCACCGGCTCAGGCCCCGCTGCGGGTGCCCGGCCTCCACGTGGCGGTGCGCTACCGGCCGGCGGAGACCGAGAACCTGGTCGGCGGCGACTGGTACGACGCCGTCGTGCTGCCCTCCGGGATGGTCCTGCTCTGCGTCGGCGATGTCGCCGGGCACGGTATCGAGGCGGCGACCAGCATGGTCGTCCTGCGCAACGCGCTGCGCGGCCTGGCGGTGACCGGCGCGGGCCCGGCGCAGCTGCTGTCCTGGCTGAACATAGTCGCCCACCATCTGACGGGCGCCGTGACCGCGACCGCCGTGTGCGGCCTGTACGACGGCGAGCGGCGCACCCTGCGGTGGGCGCGGGCCGGCCATCTGCCGCCGGTGCTGGTCCGGGAGTCGGAGGCCACCGCACTGCCCCCGGTCAAGGGGCTGCTGCTGGGGGCGGTGCCGGAGGCGGGGTACGAGGAGACGGAGGTGCAGCTGGCCGCCGGGGACACCCTGCTGATGTACACCGACGGCCTGATCGAGCGCCGGGACCGGTCGGTGGAGGAGTCCCTATCCCACCTGGTGGACACGGCGCGCACCGCGCCCGGCACCCTGGACCAGCAGCTCGACCGGCTGCTCACCTACAGCAGGTCGGACACCGACGACGACACCTGCATCGTCGGAATCCGCGTGGACTGAGCCGGCCGGTCCGTCGGATCAGGCCGGCCCGTCGGATCCGGGCCGGCCCGTCCGGTCAGCCGGGGGTTCCGTGGCAAAGCGGCACGGTCGCCGTGATCCGCTTGCCGAGGGAGAGCCAGGTCACCTCCAGGTCGCGGGAGAGCATCGACACCAGGTGCAGGCCGTGGCCGCCGACCCGTCCGGGGTCGGGCGGGCGCCGCCGGGGCGGCTGCCCGGAGGTGTCCGACACGGCGACGCGCAGCGCACCGGCTCCGGGCAGCAGTTCCAGCAGCAGGGCGCACCGGCCCGGTGCGTGCGCGGCCGCGTTGGCGAGGAGCTCGCTCACCACGAGCTGGGCATCCTGCACCGAGCGTCGCACCGGGGCGGGCCGTGCCCGGGAGAGCAGAGCCGCGACGGCGTCTCTGGCCTCGGCGATGCTCGACACGCCGGTCTCCCAGGTGCGGCTGTAGCGCAGGCTTCGGGGGCGTTCCTGCGTCGTCGCGTGGGTCCTGAGCGGGATGTCCATACCTCGTTGCCCTTTTCCTCTGGGGTCAGGGTCCCTTCCTGTGCACAGGGAGGTCGTGCCGTCCCTGACCGGCTACCCGCTCGGCCGCCGGTCAAAGGAACGTCCACAAGGAATCCTCCGGATGCTCATGAACGCCTGCTGAGGGGCGGCGCGGCGGCTCCGCACAACGCGAACGGGTCCGGAAATCCGCTTCCGTCGGATTTCCGGACCCGTTACACGTCCTATCGGCGCACTCGGCGCGAGAAGGTGAACGCCCTCAGTGCTTGAAGGTGTCCTTCGCCTTCTCCTTCGCCTGCCGGGCGTCCCCGCGGGCGCCCTCCATACGGCCTTCGGCCTCCATGCGCTCGTTTCCGACGGCGCGACCCGCGGCCTCCTTGAGCTTGCCCTTGGCCTGCTCCGCCTTGGCCTTCGACTTCTGATTGCCGGCCATCGCGTGTCACATCCCAACGTCGACTCGGTCTGCGGTCGCCATT
The DNA here is from genome assembly GCF_040632975.1 of Streptomyces sp. NPDC013455. Classification (NCBI taxonomy): domain Bacteria; kingdom Bacillati; phylum Actinomycetota; class Actinomycetes; order Kitasatosporales; family Streptomycetaceae; genus Streptomyces; species Streptomyces sp. NPDC013455. The sequence goes on from NZ_JBEYCX010000005.1 coordinate 47,899, forward strand.
CGGATTGCCGCTCCGCTCACATCCAAACCAGAAAATCGGATTCATTCCGGCCGCGCATCGGGAGGCCTGAGCGCGAGATTTGCGGGAACCCGCCGTAGCGGAGGTTGATAAGCATGGTTCCTTTGCTTCTGGTTCTTCTGCTGGCTCTGATTCTTTTCGGCGCGGGCTTCGCGCTGAAGGCACTGTGGTGGCTCGCGGTCATCGTGCTCGTGCTGTGGCTGGTCGGCTTCGTCGTCCGCCCGGCCGGGACCGGGGGCCGGCGGGGCCGCTGGTACCGCTGGTAGCGCGCCACTCGCTCCGGAACGGCGGCGGGCCCCGGCTTCGGCCGGGGCCCGCCGCCGTGTGCCGTGCCCAGGGGGCGGCCCAGTGGGCGGTCTAGTGGGCGGTCTAGGGGGCGAAGGCGCGGACCGGGTAGTGGTCGGAGAGGTTCGTGTACGTGTACGGCGTCCCCCAGCTCGTCACCGTCCAGGGCGCCGACCGCTCCTGGACGACCTCGTTGCGCCACCCGGCCGGCCGGGCGTTGCCGGCGCGGGCGAGGACGTGGTCCAGGTCCTCGCGCGGATCGCCGGGGTAGCGGTCGCGGGCGATGGAGTTCTCGTGCGTGTCGAAGGAGTACGGGTGCCCGGTGCGGGCGTCCGCGCCGGCCAGGCCCGCGTCGGCGAGCATGGCCGGGTACTCGGCGCTGCGCGCGTCCACGTTCAGGTCGCCGGCGACCAGCACCTCTTCGTCAGCCGGGATGTTCTTGGCGTCCAGGAAGGCATCGATGGCCCGGAACTGGCGGGACCGCGTCCGCACCGCCTCGCCCGCCCCGCACCCCGGGTCCGTGGACTGCGCGTGCGTGCCGACGACGTGCACCCGGGCGCCGCCGACGTTCAGCACGACGTAGGCGAAGCCCTTGTTGGACCACCAGTCGGCGCCGCAGGCGTCCTGGTAGACGTACTGCTCCTGGCGCAGGATCGGCCACTTGCTCAGCACGGTGACCCCGCCGTCCTCCGGCGTGGCGGCGGAGTACGCCCCGCCGGTGGCGTCCCAGCCGTCCCGGCCGCGGCCCACCACCGGGGTCTGGTACGGGTACCCGGCCGCCGCGGCGCGCCGCAGCGCGTCCGACGCGGAGTTGTCGAACGCCTCCTGGAGGATCACCACGTCGTTGCCCTGGAAGAAGGACGCCTTCGGTATCTCCGCGGCCCGGTGGTCCTGCCCCCAGTTGGGGTACAGGTTCCTGCTCATGAGGAAGACGTTGTACGTCAGGACCCGCAGCGCCGGTGCCGGTTCGGCGGCGGCGGCCGGTGCCGGCCCGGCGATCGCCGCGGCGGGCAGGGCGAGGGCGAGCACGGCCGCGGCGAGGGCGCGGCGCGGTGCGAAGGGCGTCACTGGATCTCCCTGTCGATGAAGGGGCGAAGTGGCGCCGCACATCAAACCATCCGGGATTACCCGCAGGTAACACCCTGGCGCGCGCCAGATGGCGCGCTGCGGGCGGAACGGGGGAGGAGCGGTCAGGCGGAGGCGGTCCCGCCCTCGTCGTCACCCGTCTCGGGCTGGCACGCGCGGCACAGCTCGTGGTCCCCGTCACGGGTGACGACGGTCCCCCAGCCCAGACACTGCTCGCAGTCGCGGGCGAGGCTCAGGTCGGGGTGGGGAGGCAGGAGGGGGGCGTGGTGGGCTCCGTGCGCCATACGGTGAGCGGCTCCTCGAAGTCGCGGGGATGTCGCGAGGGCAGGGATGACAACGCTGTCCGAATGGCTTCCAGTATGTCCTACTTTTCCCCTATGTCTGTGACGTAGGTCACATCCAGCGGGTCATCCCAGGTTCCCCAGCCGGGCGTCCCGCCACAGGTCCACCCCGCCGTCGGTGGCGTACGTGTCGATCTCGGCCAGCTCCTCCTCGTCGAAGGAGAGGTTCTCCAGGGCGGCGACGTTCTGCTCCAGCTGCTCGACCCGCGAGGCACCGATCACCAGTGAGGTCACCCGCTCGTCCCGCAGCGCCCAGGCCAGCGCCATCTGCGCCAGTGTCTGGCCGCGCCGGGCCGCGATGTCGTTCAGCGCGCGCAGCCGGCCGCGCAGGTCGTCCGTCAGCCAGGCCGCGTCCAGGGACGTCCCCCGCGCGGCCCGTGAGTCCTGCGGAACGCCGTCCAGGTAGCGGCCGGTGAGCAGTCCCTGGGCGAGCGCCGTGAAGCCGATGACCCCGAAGCCCTCCTCCCGGGCGGCGTCCAGCAGGCCCTCCGTCTCGATCCAGCGGTTGAGCATGCTGTACGACGGCTGGTGGATCAGCAGGGGGGTGCCGAGGTCGCGCAGGATCGCCGCGGCCTGCCGGGAGCGCTCGGCGTCGTAGGACGAGATGCCGACGTAGAGGGCCTTGCCCTGGCGGACGGCGGTGTCCAGCGCGCCCATCGTCTCCTCCAGCGGCGTGCTCGCGTCCAGCCGGTGGGAGTAGAAGACGTCCACGTACTCCAGGCCCGTCCGGCGGAGCGACTGGTCCAGCGAGGCCAGCAGGTACTTGCGGGAGCCGCCGCCCTGCCCGTAGGGGCCGGGCCACATGTCCCAGCCGGCCTTGGTGGAGATCACCAGCTCGTCCCGGTACCGCGCCAGGTCGCGCCGGAGCAGCCTTCCGAAGTTGCTCTCGGCCGCGCCGTACGGCGGTCCGTAGTTGTTGGCCAGGTCGTGATGGGTGATCCCGAGGTCGAAGGCGCGCAGCGCGATCTCGCGCTGGGTCTCGAACGGGCGGTCGTCGCCGAAGTTGTGCCAGTAGCCCAGGGACAGGACCGGCAGGTCCAGGCCGGAACGGCCGGTGCGCCGGTAGCGCATGGTGCCGTCGTAGCGAGCGGGGTCCGCGACGTACGTCATCGGGTGTTCTCCGGGTGGTGCCGTAGGGGTGCCCCTGCGTGTGCGCACGAGCCCGTCCACCCTGCGCTCCCTCGCCGCGCAAGTCCAACCGCCGTCCCGGATGGGATTGAGCGGTTCCGTTTCTGAATCGGCCGGCGGGGCAGGCGGATGATCAAAACGGCGAGGGAGAGGAGGCGCCCGTGAGCGGTGTGAGGTCCGGTGAGGAACGGCAGGGCCGGAGCGGGCCGCGGGCGGCGGGGGCGGTGGCGCGGCTGCCCCGGCAGGTCAGGGAGGAGCTGACCCGCAGGCTCCGCCGCAACCGGGGGGCCTTCCGCGCCGACGACGTCCAGGTCGTCGAACCGACGCTGCTCCGGCGGGCCGTCGGCGCCTCGGCGCTCGGCAACTGCATGGAGTGGTTCGACTTCGGTGTCTACAGCTATCTCGCCGCCACCATCGGCAAGGTCTTCTTCCCGGGCGCCTCCCCGGCCGCCCAGGTCATCTCCTCGTTCGCGACGTTCGCCGCCGCCTTCCTCGTGCGCCCCCTGGGCGGGCTGGTGTTCGGGCCGCTCGGCGACCGGATCGGCCGGCAGAAGGTGCTCGCCACGACCATGATCATGATGGCGGTGGGCACCTTCGCCATCGGCGTCATCCCCGGGTACGCGACCATCGGCATCGCCGCGCCCGTACTGCTCCTGCTGGCCCGCATGGTGCAGGGGTTCTCCACCGGCGGAGAGTACGGCGGTGCCACGACCTTCGTCGCCGAGTACTCACCGGACCGCAGGCGCGGCTTCCTCTCCAGCTGGCTCGACTTCGGCACCTTCGTCGGCTACGCCCTCGGTTCGGCTCTGGTCACCGTGCTGAACCTGGCCCTGACGGACGATCAGATGCTCTCCTGGGGCTGGCGCGTCCCGTTCCTGATCGCCGGACCGCTCGGCGTGATCGGCCTCTACATGCGGCTGAAACTGGAGGAGTCCCCGGCCTTCCAGAAGCAACTGGACGACCACGAGAAGTCCGTGGCGCAGGAATCGGCGGCCGGCGAGTTCAAGGACATCGTCCGCGGCCACTGGCGCGCCCTGCTCGTCTGCATGGGCCTGGTGCTGCTCTACAACGTCACCAACTACATGCTCACCGGGTACCTGCCGACCTATCAGACCGAGACCCTGGGCCGCTCCAGCGGCTCCGCGGACGTGCTGGTGCTCGTCGGCATGGTGTGGATCGTCGTACTGATCACCTTCCTCGGCCGGCTCAGCGACCACGTGGGCCGGCGGCCGCTGTACGCCGGTGCCGCGGCCGGCCTGGTCCTGCTCGCCGTACCCGCCTTCCTGCTGATCAAGGCGCGGGGCACCTGGCCGCCGGTCCTCGGTGTGCTGCTCCTGGCCACCCTGCTGGCGTGCTTCGCCGCGCCCAGTGCGGCGACCCTGCCCGCGCTGTTCCCGACCGCCGTCCGCTACGCCGCCATGGGGATCGGCTTCAACTTCGCCGTCGCCGCGTTCGGCGGCACCACCCCGCTGGTCACCGCGGCGCTGGTCGACCTCACCGGCGACGACCTCATGCCGGCCTACTACCTGATGCTGGCCGGCGCCATCGGGCTGCTCACCGTCCGGTTCCTGCCCGAGAGTGCCCAGGTCCCGCTGAAGGGGTCGCAGCCGATGGTCGGTTCGCGCGAGGAGAGGCGCGAACTCGTCACCGCGTCGGAGGAGCTGTACGCCCTCGCGCGCAAGGGCGAGACGGTACGGCGCGGCTGAACCGGGCCGGAGGCGCCGCGATACTTGTCCGATGGTACGAAGTTCACGCCTGCCGGGTTACCGGCCTCCGCAGCACCTGATAGGAAACTTTCCTGTCAGTCATGGTGCGGAACCGACTCCCCACCCGCCACCAGTCCTTGGAGCCCCCTGTGACGCAGGCAGACCGTGACACGGCAGCCCTCTCCCGCCGCTCCGGCCCCTCCCGCCGGAGAGCCGTCGCCGCACTCGGCGCCGTCGCCGCCGGCGCCCTCCTCGGAGCCTCCCGGGCGACCGCGGACCAGACCGCCGCGCCGGGCCTGGACGACCCCGCGAAGAAGGAGACGGCCATGAAGCTGGTGTCGAGCGCGGAGAACTCCTCGCTCGACTGGAAGGCGCAGTACCAGTACATCGAGGACATCGGCGACGGCCGCGGCTACACGGCGGGCATCATCGGCTTCTGCTCCGGCACCGGCGACATGCTCGACCTCGTCCGGCTCTACACCGACCGCAGACCCGGCAACGTCCTCGCCGGGTACCTGCCCGCCCTGCGCGAGGTCGACGGCACCGACTCGCACCGCGGACTGGACCCCGACTACCCCGCGGACTGGCGCAGGGCGGCCCGGGACACCGCCTTCCGAAGGGCCCAGGACGACGAACGCGACCGCGTCTACTTCAACCCCGCCGTCGCCCGGGGCAAGGCCGACGGACTGCGCGCCCTCGGCCAGTTCGTCTACTACGACGCCCTCGTCATGCACGGCGACGGCGACGACCCGACCGGCTTCCGCAACATCCGCAGGCGCGCCCTGCGCACCGCCGAGCCGCCGGCCCGGGGCGGCGACGAGACCGCGTACCTGAACGCCTTCCTGGACGCCCGGGTGTGGGCCATGAAGCAGGAGGAGGCGCACAGCGACACCAGCCGCGTCGACACCGCGCAGCGGGTCTTCCTGCGCGAGGGCAACCTCGACCTGAACACCCCGCTGGACTGGAAGGTGTACGGGGACAGCTACCACCTCGGCTGATCGCGGGCCGCGCGGTGCGCCCCGGCCGGAGGGGCGCACTCGCACGGCACCCCGCTGACGAGGAAAGATGGACAGTGAGCGAACGACCCCACCGATGCGGAGGAACCACACTCATGCCGCACGAACGAGCCGGCCGGCCGGCCGGTCCCGAGGACCTCGTCGACGTGGCCCGGCTGGTCACGGCGTACTACACGCTGCATCCCGACCCGGCCGACCCGGGACAGCGGGTGGCGTTCGGCACCTCGGGGCACCGCGGTTCGTCCCTGGCGAGCGCCTTCAACGAGGACCACATCGCCGCCACCAGCCAGGCCATCTGCGAGTACCGCGCCGCCCAGGGCACCGACGGGCCCCTCTTCCTCGGTGCCGACACGCACGCCCTGTCGGAGCCCGCGCGGGCCACCGCGCTGGAGGTGTTCGCCGCCAACGGTGTGACCGTGCTCATCGACAGCGCCGACGGCTACACGCCCACGCCCGCCGTCTCGCACGCGATCCTCGCCCACAACCGGGGCCGCACCGCCGGCCTCGCCGACGGCGTCGTCGTCACCCCGTCGCACAACCCGCCCGCCGACGGCGGCTTCAAGTACAACCCGCCGAGCGGCGGCCCCGCCGCCTCCGACGCCACCTCCTGGATCCAGGACCGCGCCAACCAGATCATCACGGGCGGCCTGAAGGACGTCCGCCGGCTGCCGTACGAGCGCGCGCTCGCGGTGGACACCACCCAGCGGTACGACTTCCTCGGCACCTACGTAGGCGACCTGCCGAGCGTGCTGGACCTGGACGCCATCCGCGCGGCCGGCGTGCGCATCGGGGCCGACCCGCTGGGCGGCGCCTCCGTCGCCTACTGGGGGCGGATCGCCGAACAGCACGGCATCGACCTGACGGTGGTCAACCCGCACACCGACCCCGCCTGGCGGTTCATGACCCTGGACTGGGACGGCCAGATCCGCATGGACTGCTCCTCGCCGTACGCGATGGCCTCCCTCATCGAGCAGCGCGACCGCTTCCGCATCGCCACCGGCAACGACGCCGACGCCGACCGGCACGGCATCGTCACGCCGGACGCGGGCCTGATGAACCCCAACCACTACCTCGCCGTCGCCATCTCCTACCTGTACCGGCACCGCGACCAGTGGCCGGCCACGGCCGGCGTCGGCAAGACCCTCGTCTCCTCCTCCATGATCGACCGGGTCGCCGCCGACCTCGGTCGCCCGCTGGTCGAAGTGCCCGTCGGATTCAAGTGGTTCGTGGACGGACTCGTCGACGGCTCCCTCGGGTTCGGCGGCGAGGAGTCGGCCGGCGCGTCGTTCCTGCGCCGGGACGGCTCGGTGTGGACCACCGACAAGGACGGCATCATCCTCGCCCTGCTCGCCTCCGAGATCACGGCCGTCACCGCCAAGACCCCGTCGGAGCACTACGCGGAACTGGCCGCCCGTTTCGGCGCGCCCGCCTACGCCCGCGTCGACGCGCCCGCGACCCGCGAACAGAAGGCGCTGCTCGGCAGGTTGTCGCCGGCGCAGGTCACCGCGGACACGCTGGCCGGGGAGCCGGTCACCGGTGTCCTCACCGAGGCGCCCGGCAACGGCGCCGCCATCGGCGGCATCAAGGTGACCACCGAGAACGCCTGGTTCGCCGCCCGGCCCTCGGGCACCGAGGACGTGTACAAGGTGTACGCCGAGTCCTTCCTCGGCGCCGACCACCTCGCCCGGGTGCAGGAGGAGGCCCGGGCCGTGGTGCTGGCGGCGCTCGGCGGCTGACCGGACGCCGGGGCGGCCCCGTCACGGGGCCGCCCCGCGCGGCTCAGTCCCGCCCCCGCCCGTGGTCCAGCCGGGCCAGCACGGCCTGCGCCATCGCCTCTTCGCCTGTGGCGTTGGGATGGGCCGGGGCCGCGGGCGAGGCGGGCTGGAGCGGCTCGATCCAGCGGTCCGCGGGCGCCTTGCACATGTCGTGGCCGACCGTGGGGCCGTAGGTGTCGACGTACTCGGCCCGGTTCGCCCCGGCGACCAGCCGCAGCATGAGGTTGAGCCGCTTCTCGGTGTCCCGGAGGTAGGGGAAGTCCCCGCGCGCGAAGGGAACCTGGGGGAAGCATCCGCTGCCGTCGTCGGGCAGCAGGTCCGGGTAGCCGACGACGACCACCCGGGCGTGCGGCGCCCGGGCGCGCACCTCGCGCAGCACCCGGTCGACCTTCGGCGCGGCCCGCGCGACGGCCAGTGCCAGCCGGTCGTACCCCGACGACCGGTGGAAGCGCTCACAGGGGTTGCCCGCCGGGTCCTGGGCGGCGAGGCGGGCGCAGGTGCCGATGATCGGGCCGAAGCCGACGTCGTTGCCGCCGATCTGGAGCGTGACCAGGTCCGTGTGCCGGTCCAGCGCGTCGAGCTGGGGCGGGTTGGAGCCCTGCGCCCGCCACATCTCGGCGGTCGTGGCGCCGCCGCAGCTGACGTCCGTGAAGGACGCCACCTGCCGCCGGGCGGCGACGAGGGAGGGGTAGTTGTGGTCCGAGCGGGCGCACTCGGCGTCCACCTGGCGCGGGATGCCGGGGCCCGAGGTGTAGGAGTCGCCGAGCGCCACGTACGCGGTCCCGCGGCCGGGGTGTGCGGGGTGCGCCGCGGCCGGTACCGTGCCGGCGGCGAGGAGCGCGCAGCCGCTCAGTGCCGCCCCGAGCACGGCGGTCCGCCGCCGGCCTCCCGCCCCGCCCGCCGCCCGCCTGCCGTTCGCCATGGATCCTCCCCCTGAGACCGCTGCACCGCGCGAGTGCGGTACCGGTGAGCGGCCCTCGCGCGTTCGACTGGGTCTGTATACCGTCCGGTAGGTGTCGCCGGCCAGAAGCGGGATGCAACGAGTTCAGGGGGAGGGCCCGGCAACGGCCCCCGCGGTCCGGGCCGTTCAGGCCCCGGCCGGCTGCTCCGCCGGAACGGCCGCCTGGAGCAGGGAGTCGTCCTCCGGACGGGCCCCGGAGAGGCGGTGCCGGGCGGCGATCAGAGCCATGTCGACGTCCCGGGTCCCGGTCGCCACGCACAGCGTGTAGGAGATGTCCGCGAGCCGCTGCCGTGCCTGCGGGGTGCTCTCCTCGGCCCCCAGCAGGGTGAGGGCCTCGTACTGTGCGATGAGGTCCTCCAGTACCACGGGGTGTGCCATGAGCATGCGCTCCGCCTCCTTGATCGTCGCCGGTGTACGAAGTCGCAGCGCGGATACCCGCCGAACCGCCGTGCATGCCCACCGGGCGCCGGGGAGGCGGCCGGCCCGGTCCACCGCCGGGCCGCCGCGCACGCCGGTGCGGCCCCGGTGCGGGGCGTGGGTCACACCCGGCCGCCGAACGCCCGGCCGGAAGAAGCCCTTTGGCCGAGAACGAGCCTCCGCCACAAACGGTGCCCACGATTCCGTCGGCGGGAGGACGTCTCGTACGCGCCAATACCGTCCGCCGCCCCACCGGTCCTACGGGCCCCGCCGCCCCCTGCTGTCAACCGCTTCCCGCGTGCGCGTATACGGCCGGTGACGCGCCGTCACGACATCCCCGCAAGTTCTTCACACGGCGAACACTTTCGGCCGATCCGGGTCCGCGCCCGGTGCGGTGGGGCAGACGCCGCGCCGGACCCGTGCCTAGCCTCCCGGGCCATGCGATCACCTCTGCTGAGACGCCTCGGTCTCACCGCCGCCCTCGCCTTCGTCCTCGCCGTCTTCGGCCTCGCGCCGAACGCCAGCGCCGACCCCGCGCCGGCCGGTCTGACCTTCGCCACCGACACCGCCACCACCACCCCCGGCGGCCAGGTGCAGCTTTCGATGACCATCACCAACAACAAGACCTACGACATCTGGTTCGTGTACCAGACCATCGACCCGACCTGGCTGACCACCCAGCGTCCGGACCTGAAGTACAGCTTCACCGGGTGCAGCCTGGCCACCGCGAGCGGCAGCACCCCCTGTTCCGGCACCGGCCCGAACAACCTCGGCGGAAACTACGGCGCCACCATCCCGCCCGGCCAGAGCCGTACCGTCACGCTGACCCTCCAGGTCGCCGCCGACTCCGGCTGCAACGGCAACATCGGCTTCTACTCGTACTTCTACGCCGAGTTCAGCGACAGCACCAACATCAGCGGCGGGCCCGTCTACACCCCCGAGACGCGGGTGCTCTGCGCCTGACGGACTCCCCGGTTCCGCGGCCCGGGCGACGTGAATCGGCCTCCGGCCGCAGCCCCGCGCCGAACGGATCCCGACACCTCGCCCGGCGGACCACCGCGGTCCGCCGGTGCGTCGTGCAAGGGCCGGACCAGCCAGCCGGAGCCGGCGCGTCACCGCGGACCCCACGCGGCGACGACGCGGAAAAGGTCGATCAGGTTGCCTCGGGACCGGTCGGACACCTGCACTTTTCCGTCAGGTTTCGTAAGTCGACCACAAAAGCTACACACAGCCATCACCATGTGACGCGACGGATGCGTCGACGGCCGGCTTCTGAGGGGGACGCCGGCGTCACGCAAGGGGGTGCGTCCGCTCCACGGGAGCCGTGCTCACCCCTGCCCGGGGAGGGGACTTCACCGCATGAAGCGGACCATCCGCACCACCGCGCTGACGGTGGGCGCGCTCATAGCCGCGCTCGCCCTGGAGGCCGGCCCGGCCCAGGCCGACGCCACCGCGCCGCGCATCGACCTCAGAGTCCTGGTGGTGAGCGACGGTGGTCCGGCCACCGACGCCATCGCCGCCGAACTCGACACCGCCGGAACTCCGTACACCACGGTCGACCTCACACGCTCCGACCGGCCCACCATCGACGCCGCCTTCCTCGCCGACACCGTCGACGGCCGGCCGCGCGCCAGGTTCCAGGCCGTCGTCCTGCCCAACGACAACCCGTTCGCGGCCGGCAGCGCGGAGATGAGCGCGCTCGCCGCCTACGAGAAGACGTACGCGATCCCGCAGGTCGACGCCTACACCTACGCCCGCCCCCAGGCGGGCCTGCAGGTCCCCGCCTACGGCGGCTACTCGGGCAGCGTCGACGGCGTCGGGGCCCAGGTCACCGCCGCGGGACGGGCCGGCCCCTTCGGATACCTGAACGGCGCGGTGCCGTTCGAGGACAACTCGCCCACCGTGGGCGAGAGTTATGCCTACCTCGCCACCCCGGCCCCCGGCGCCGACTTCACCCCCTACGTCCAGGCCCCCATACCGGGCACCACCAAGCAGGGCTCGCTCGTCGGCGAGTACCGGCACGACGGGCGGCGCGAACTGGTCGTCACCTTCGTCTACAACCAGTACCAGCAGCAGTTCCGGCTGCTGGCCCGCGGCATCGTGGAGTGGATGACCGGCGGAGTGCACCTCGGTGCCTCCCGCAACTACTTCGCCGTCCACGTGGACGACGTGTTCGCCGCCGACGACCGCTGGGACACCCAGCTCAACTGCACCCCCGGTGACGTCGACTGCACGAACGGCGCGGGCACGCCCAGCCCGATCCGGATGACCGCGGCGGACGTCGACCACGCCACCGCCTGGCAGAGCAGCCACCGCTTCACCCTCGACCTGGTCTACAACGGCGCCGGCAGCGTCGACCAGCGCGAGGACAACAACGGTGCGGACCACCTCGCCGACAAGCTGATCGCCGACCGGAACCGGTTCCGCTGGGTCAACCACACCTACACGCACGCCTTCCTCGGCTGCGAGCAGAACGTCACCGCCGTACCGTGGACCTGCGCCACCGGCAGCGACGGCGGCACCAAATGGGTCAGCCGCAGCACCATCGACTACGAGATCGCCACCAACCGCGCCTGGGGCCGGGCCGCCGGGCTCCCGCTGGACGACGACGAACTGGTCACCGGTGAGCACTCCGGACTGAAGCTCCTGCCGCAGCAGCCCACGGACAACCCCAACCTCGCGCTCGCCCTCGCCGACAACGGCGTCACCTGGCTCGCCTCCGACAACTCCCGCGATCCCCGGCAGCGCACGGTCGGTCCCGCCACCACGGTCGCCCGCTACCCGATGAACGTCTTCTACAACGCGGGCAAGGCGGCCGAGCAGGTCGACGAGTACAACTGGCTCTACACCAGCCGCGCCCAGGGCGGCAGCGGCATCTGCGAGGACAACCCCGCGACCACCACCTGTCTGCCGGCCCCGCTGGACACCGCGAGCGGCTACGGCGACTACATCGTGCCGCTGGAGACCCGGATCGCCCTCGGGCACGTGCTGTCCAACGATCCCAAGCCGCACTTCATCCACCAGTCCAACCTCGCCGAGGACCGCATCGCCTACCCTGTCCTGGACGGCGTCCTGGACGGCTACGGCGCCCTCTTCGCGGACGACACCCCCGTGGTGAACCTGCGGATGAAGGACATCGGCGTCGAACTCCGGCGCCGTGCCGCCTGGCAGAGCGCCGTCGAGGCCGGCCAGGTCACCGCCTACCGCATCGGTGACACCGTCACCGTGCAGGGCCCGGACGGCACCGCCGTCCCCGCGACCCTGCCCGCCGGCACCACCACCGCCGGCACCGCCTTCGGCACGGCCTACGCGGGCGCGCGGTCCGGCTGGACCGCCTCCTCGGGCAACGCGCTCACCTTCACCCTCCCGTCCGCGGCCGCCGCCGCGCCCGCCGCGGGCACCGAGCGCACCGCGGCCGCCACCGCCCCGGCCCCGCGCACCACGACGCCGGCGGGTGTGACCCGGCAGGTTCCGTACACCCCGGACAGCTGACCGCGCACCGACCACGGGTCCCGGCCGTCCAGCGGCGGCCGGGACCCGCGCGACCACCCCACACCTCGGCCGTGGAGCCCCATCGATGCACGTTCAGCACGGCGCGCGCCGGACCGGCGCGGCGCACGTCACCCTGCTCACCGAAGGCACCTACCCGCACAGCCATGGCGGCGTCAGCGTCTGGTGCGACCAACTCGTCCAGGGCATGCCCGACTTCGACTTCGACGTCATCGCCGTCACCGGCACCGGACGCGAACCCGTCGTATGGGACCTGCCCGCCCACGTCCGCGGCGTGCTCTCCGTACCCATGTGGGGAGCACCGCCCGAGGGCCGCCCGCCCCGGGGCCGGGCCCTGAACCGGCTCGCCGCCGGCTACGAGCGGTTCCTCACCGCGCTGCTCGACCCGCACGCCGAGGAGCACTTCCCGCCCGCGCTGTACACGATGGCCCGGGCCGCCGCCGACGGCACGCTGAGCCCGTTCCTGCGCGGCGACCGGGCCGTCGCCATCCTCGCCGGGGTGTGGAACCGCCCCGGGCTGGCCGTCCGGGAGGCCCGGCCCACCCTGCACGACGCGGTCACCGCGACCGCGCTGCTGGAACACGCCCTGCGCCCGCTCGCCACGCCCCCGCCCCGGCACGGCGTGGCCCACGCGGTCAGCGGCGGGGTCGCCGTACTGCCCGGCCTCGCCGGACTGGAGCGCTACGAGGTACCGCTGCTCCTCACCGAGCACGGCGTGTATCTGAGGGAACGTTACCTCGGCTACCGCACCGCCCCCTACCGCTGGCCGGTGAAGGCCGTCGTCCTCGGCTTCTTCCGGCTGCTGGCCGAGGAGAGCTACCGGCGGGCCGCACTGATCACCCCCGGCAACCGCTACAACCGGCTGTGGGAGGAGCAGGGCGGCGCCGACCCCGGGGCCATCCGCACCGTCTACAACGGCGTGGACCCGGCCGCCTTCCCGCCCGCCGGACCCGAACCGGGCGTCCCCACCCTGAGCTGGGCCGGCCGCGTCGACCCCATCAAGGACCTGGAGACCCTCATCCGCGCCTTCGCCCTGGTCCGCGAGGAGATACCCGAGGCCCGGCTGCGGCTCTTCGGCGGCACCCCCCGCGGCGGAGAGGCGTACCGGGAGCGCTGCGCGGCCCTCGCCGCCGAACTCGGGCACGCCGGCGCCGTCACCTTCGAGGGCCGGGTCGACGACATCAAGGACGCCTACGCGGCCGGGAACGTCGTCATGCTCTCCAGCATCAGCGAGGGCTTCCCGTTCACCCTCATCGAGGCCATGTCCTGCGGCCGGGCGACCGTCTCCACCGACGTCGGCGGCGTACGGGAGGCCGTCGGCGACACCGGCCTCGTCGTCCCGCCGCGCGACCCGGCCCGCATGGCGGCGGCCGCGCTGGAACTGCTCGCCGACGCCGAGCGGCGCCGGGCGATGGGGGAGGCGGCCCGGCTGCGCGTGATCGAGCAGTTCACGCTCCGCCAGACCATCGACACCTTCCGCTCGATCTACCTCGAACTGCCCACGCACACCCGGCCGTCCACCGCACCGGCCGCGTCCGGGCAGGGCCTGCGGATCGCCGCGGGGAGCCTGGCCGGATGAGCGGACCCATGGCGCTCGAACCGGGGGGCACCGAACAGGACACCCTCGCCCTGCGGCTGGCCGGTACGCCCGCCCGCCGCGACGACCGCACCCTGACCCTGCGGCTGCCGGGCGGCGGCCCCGACCCGGAGGCGGTGAGCCGGCTGGCCGCCGACCTCGCCGACCGCATCGGACCCGCCGTCCACCCCTACGAGGTGGCCGCCCTGCTGGAGGCCGAGGGGCTCACGGCCGAACAGATCACCGAACGGTACGGACACCCGGACCTCTTCTCCCTCGCCACCGCGCTCTACGCGCAGGTGCCCCGCACCTTCCCCGAGCCCGCCCCGGCGGCCGACCCCTGGCGCCCCGACACCGTCCGCTCCCTGCTGCGCGGGGTGCTGTTCGCCCTGCCCGGCCTCGCCTACCTGCTCACCGCACCCCTGTGGCACCCGGGCCGGCACGCCGCCGCGCTGATCGTCGCCGGCCTCGCCTCCTGGGCGTGGGGCCAGGGGCTCGGCCACCGCGCGCACCTGCGGATGGCGACCGGCCGCCGGGAGGCCGCCCGCACCCTGCTGACCGGTGCGCCGCTGGGCGCGCTCCTCGCCACCGCCGTCGCCGCCCCGCTCGCCCCCCAAGGCCCGGTGCTGCCCGCGGTCGCGGCCCAGTCGCTGTACCTGGCGGCGGCCGGGGTGCTGCTGGTCATGGCCCGCGAGTGGCTGCTGTTCGCCGGGCTCACCCCGCTGATCGCGGGCGCCGCGGCGCTGCCCTGGTGGGAACCGGGCGCCGTGCTGCGGACCGGACTGCCGCTGCTGGCACTGCTGGCCACCCTCGCCGGCGCCGGCCACGCCCTGCGCGGGGCCCTCGCCGCCCCGGCGGCAGCCGGCGCCACCCGGCCCCGGCTGCTGTGGTCCCTGCCGTACGGCCTGTTCGGGCTGGCCGCGGGCGTGCTGGTGCTGCTGGAGGGGCGGCGCGAGCCGTACGCGGTGATCGCGCTGACGGTCAGCATGGGCCCGGCCGAGTGGCTGCTGTACCGCTACCGGGGGCTGTCCGTCGCCGCCCTGCGCGCCACCGCCACCCCCGCCGCCTTCCTGCTGCGCTCCGCCGCCGTCCTCGGCGGCTGTCTGCTCGCCTACCTCCTGCCGCTGCTCCCCGCCGCCCACCTGACCGGCGCGGACCCGGTCCCGCTGCTGCTCCTCGCGGCCACCCTGTGGACCGCGCTGCTCCTCCAGGCGTTCTCGGTCGCCTGGCCGCCGGCCGTGATCTGCCTGGCCGCCGCCGCGGTCGCCGGCGCCGTCCCGCTGCTCCGGCTGCCACCGGGCCCCGCCGCCCTGCCGCTGTGCTGCGGCGCCGCCGCGACGGCCCTGGCGGTGTACGCGCTGCGCCTGCTCGGCCGGCCCGCCCGGCACGCCTGATGCCGTCCCCGCTCGACCAACCCACCGGAAGGACACTCACGTTGACCTCCGCACCGCTCGCCGCCGTCACCGGGGCCGAGGGCTTCATCGGCTCCCACCTCACCGAGGCCCTGGTCGCCTCCGGGCACCGGGTCAGAGCCATGGCCCAGTACAACTCCTTCTCCTCCTACGGCTGGCTGGAGACGCTCGCCCCGGACGTCCTGGACCAGGTGGAGATCGTCCTCGGCGACGTCCGCGACCCCGGCTCGGTCCGCGCCCTGCTCGACGGCGCGGACGTCGCCTACCACCTCGCCGCCCTGATCGCGATCCCGTACTCCTACCAGGCGCCCCACAGTTACGTGGAGACCAACGTCACCGGCACCCTCAACGTGCTGGAGGCGGTGCGGGCCCTGGGCACGCCCCGGCTGGTGCACACCTCCACCAGCGAGACCTACGGCACCGCGCGGACCGTGCCCATCACCGAGGACCACCCCATCAACACCCAGTCCCCGTACGCGGCTTCCAAGGCCGGCGGGGACCGGCTCGCCGACAGCTACCACGCCAGCTTCGGCACCCCGGTCGTCACCCTGCGGCCGTTCAACACCTTCGGCCCGCGCCAGTCGATGCGCGCGGTCATCCCGACCGTCATCGGCCAGGTCGCCGCGGGGGAGCGCACCATCACCCTCGGCGACCTGCGCCCCACCCGGGACTTCACGTTCGTCAAGGACACCGCGCAGGCGTTCCTCGCCGTCGGCACCGCGCCCGCCGAGAAGGTCGTCGGGCGCACCTTCAACGCCGGCACCGGCGGCGAGATCTCCGTCGGCGACCTGGTCGCCCTGATCGGCAAGGTCATGGACACCGCCCTGGACG
Organism: Streptomyces sp. NPDC013455; assembly: GCF_040632975.1. Taxonomy (NCBI): domain Bacteria; kingdom Bacillati; phylum Actinomycetota; class Actinomycetes; order Kitasatosporales; family Streptomycetaceae; genus Streptomyces; species Streptomyces sp. NPDC013455. Next base: position 63,961 of record NZ_JBEYCX010000005.1, read on the forward strand.
TCCGCGCGGACCCCGCGCGCATCCGGCCGGCCGCCTCGGAGGTGATGCGCCTGGTCGCCGACGCCACCCGGCTCGCCGGGGCCACCGGCTGGCAGCCCGCCCACACCCTGGAACAGGGCCTGGCCGCCACGGTGGACTTCTTCCGTGACCCGGCCAACCTGGCCCGCTACAAGACCGGCATCTACAACATCTGACCCGTCCGGCACGGCCCCCACCCAACGAAGGAGGAGCCCCATGCACGCAGTGATCCTGGCGGGAGGCAAGGGCGTCCGGCTGCGGCCGTACACCACCGCGCTGCCCAAGCCGCTCGTCCCGATCGGCGACCAGCACGCAATCCTGGAGATCGTGCTGCGCCAGCTGTCGGCCGCGGGCTTCACCCGCTGCACCATCGCGATCGGCCACCTCGGCGAGATCATCCGCGCCTACGTCGGCGACGGTTCCCAGTGGGGCATGAGCGTCGACTACGCCACGGAGGAGAGCCCGCTCGGCACGATGGGCCCGCTGCTCAACCTGCGGGACCGGCTGCCCGAGACGTTCCTCGTGATGAACGGCGACATCCTCACCGACCTCGACTACGCCGACGTGCTGCGCCACCACCGCTCCTCGGGCGCGCCGCTCACCATCGCCACCTACGCCCGCAAGGTGCACATCGACTTCGGTGTCCTGACCACCGACGCGAGCAAGGTCGTCGCGTTCACCGAGAAGCCCAGCATGGACTACCGCGTCTCCATGGGCGTGTACGGGCTCAGCCGGGCGACGCTGGAGGGCTACACGCCGGGCCTGCCGCTCGGCTTCGACGAACTCGTCCTCGACCTGCTGAAGGCACAGAACCCCCCGCACGCCTACGACTTCGACGGATACTGGCTGGACATCGGCCGCCCCGACGACTACGACCGGGCCAACGCCGAGTTCACCACCCGCAAGTCCCTGCTGCTCAAGGGAGCCTGAGAAAAGCATGCGCATTCTCGTCCTCGGCGGCACCGGGTACCTGGGCCGTCATGTGGCCGAGCGGCTGCGCGACCTGCCGGGCGCGCAGGTCCTCGCCGCCGGCCGCTCCGCCCGCGCCGAGTACCGCCTCGACCTCGCGGCCGACCGGCCGGAGAGCATCGCCAAGACGCTGGCGGCGGCGGCCCCCGACGCCGTGGTCAACTGCGCGGGCGCCACCGGCGGCGACGCGGTGACGCTGGCCGAGGTCAACGCCCGCGGCCCCGCCGCCCTGTGCGCGGCGCTGCGCGAGACGGCCCCGACGGCCCGCCTGGTGCACCTCGGCTCGGCCGCCGAGTACGGGCCGGGCACCCCGGGGGTGCCGGTCACCGAGTCGGCACCGGCCTGCCCGGTCACACCGTACGGAGCGACCAAACTGGCGGGCACGGTCGCGGTGACCTCCGCCGCGCTGGAGGCGGTGGTGCTGCGGGTCGGCAATCCGGTCGGCCCCGGCGCGCCCGCGGCGAGCCTGCCCGGCCGGCTGGCCGCGCTGCTCCGCTCGGCCGGCCGGGACGCGGAGGCGGTAGTGCGCCTCGGGGACCTCTCCGCCCACCGGGACTTCGTCGACGTACGCGATGTGGCCCGCGCGGTGGAGTCGGCCGTCACCGCCGCCGCCCCGCTGCCGCCGGTCCTCAACGTCGGCGGCGGAACGGCCGTTCCGGTGCGGGAGCTGGCGCACGGGCTGGCCCGTCGGGCGGGATTCCGGGGAACGCTGGCGGAGAGTCCGGGCGGTTCGGCGCGCTCGGCGCAGGTGTCCTGGCAGTGCTCGGACATCGACGCCGCGGCACGGGCGCTGGGCTGGCGGCCGGTGCACACCCTGGACGACGCCCTCGGCGCGCTGTGGGCGGCCACGGCGGAGCCGGTGCCGTGAGCCTGCTGGTCCCGCTCTACGTGCACCCGGCGGAGGACCCCGGCGCCTGGCACCGGCTCATCGGGGCGGCGGCCCGAACCTACGCGGTCGTCCTCAACCCGGCGAGCGGGCCCGGCACGGCACCCGACCCCGCCTTCGCGGCCGCCGCCCGCGCCCTGCGCGCGGCCGGCGCCCGCCTGCTCGGTTACGTCGACACCGACTACGGCGTCCGCGACCGGGCCCGGATCACCGAGGAGGTGCGCCGGCACCAGGACTGGTACGCGGCCGACGGCTGCTTCCTGGACCGGGTCACCGCGACCGCCGAGGGGCTGTCCGGCTGCCGCCGGCTGGTCCGGGAGCTGCGGCGGGCCGGCGCCGGGACCGTCGTCCTGAACCCGGGCGTCCACCCGGCCCCCGGCTACGCGCGCCTCGCCGACCTGACGGTCACCTTCGAGGGGCACTGGACCACGTACGTCTCGGCGTTCACCCGTCCGCCCTGGGCCGTCCGGCACCCGGCCGACCGGTTCTGCCACCTGGTCTACGGCGTTCCGGAAGCCCTCGTCCCGCTCGCCGTGCGCACCGCGCACGAGCGGGGTGCGGCGGTGTGCGGGCCGGTGACGGGCGAACCGCCCAACCCCTGGGCGGCGTTGAGCCCCGCGCTCACGGTCTGAGTCCTCTCCCGTAGCGGCCGTCGGCACTCCCCGGCCAGCAGGTCCGACGCGCAGTCATATGAAAAGCTGCCAGGAAGGCAAGAGCACAACGGGAGAGGCCCACCGGTATGGCGATCATCCACCGCACCACCATCAAGCCGACCAAGGTCGAACTGCTCACCCAGTGGCTGCCCACGCGGCCGTGGTACCGCGGCGGCGCGGCCCCGGTGCTGGAGCGGTCCGGCGGTTTCCGGCTGGACGACCCGGAGGGCGAGGTGGGCATCGAGTTCCTGGTGGTCACCGACACCGGCGGCCCGGAGCGGACGGCCTACCTCGTGCCGCTCACCTACCGGGGAGCGCCGCTGGAGGGTGCCGAGCACGCTCTCGTCGGCACCATGGAGCACGGCGTGCTCGGCAAGCGCTGGGCGTACGACGGCTGCCACGACCCCGTGCTGGTCGCCGAGTTGCTGTCGCTGATCGCGGGCAGGGCGCAGGCGATGGCCCAGAGCATCTCCGACACCCCCGACCACGAGGTCACCCGCTCGTACACCGGTGCCCCCTTCGACCCGGACGGCTTCCGCCCGGCGCCGTCCGACGACGGGGACGGCACCCGCCTGCCCGCGCCCCACGGCACCACCCTGCACGTGCACCGGGTGCTGCGGCCGGTCGCGGAGGAGGCGCCGCCGGCCCCGGCGGACGCGGTCGGTCATGTCGCCAGTGGCTGGCCCGGCCCGGACGACACGCGTCTGCGAGCCGTGTTCATGTCGCTCCACGCCGGCTGACGCCCGGCACACCGATCGCGCGGACCCCGTCCACGCCCGCCCCCGGCGCACCCCGGCGGGGGCGGGCGGGCATCGAGCCGGCCGGACCACGGCCGGGCGCAAAGGAGCAGCGTGTGAGACCGACCCCCCACAAGGCCCTGCACGCCGGTGCCGTCACCGTCGCCGTGCTGGCCGCCCTCTTCCTCCCCTGCACCCCCGCCGCCGCCCGGACCGCCCCGGGGCCCGTGGCCGCCGCCTGCGCCCCGGCCCAGGTGGTGGGCGACGGCGGCTGCCTCCGGACCGGTACCGTCCGGGACGGCATCGCCGCCGACACCTCCGGCGGCAGCGCCCCGGCGTCCGCGGCGGCCGCCCGCACCCCGGCCGCGCCCGCGTACACCGTGAACCTCACGAGCGACACCAGCGGCACCGTCTGGACCGGGCACGAGAGCGTGACCTTCACCAACGCCTCCGCCACCCCGCTCGGCGAGGTCTACCTGCGGCTGTGGGACAACCACCACGGCGGCTGCGACGCGATGCCGATCAGGGTCGGCAACGTCACCGGCGGCACGGCCGGCGCCCTCTCCGTCGGCTGCACCGCACTGAAGATCGATCTGCCGGCCCCGCTCGCCCGGGGCCGGAGCGCCACCATCGGCTTCGACCTCGGCATCACGGTGCCCAGCGGCGCCGACCGCTTCGGCCACGACGGAGCGTTCAGCTTCCTCGGCAACGCCCTGCCGGTCCTCGCCGTCCGCGACGGCGCGGGCTGGCACCTGGACCCGTACACCGACAACGGCGAGTCCTTCTACTCCCTGGCCGCCGACTTCACGGTCGGCCTCGACCACCCGAGCACCCTGCTCGTCCCGGCCACCGGCACCTCCACCGACACGCCCGGCCGCAGCGGCCGTACGGTCACCACGGCCACTGCCACCAAGGTCCGCGACTTCGCCTGGGCCGCCGGACCCTTCACCAGGATCTCCGGCACCTCGGCGGCCGGTGTCCCGGTGAACGTGTACTCCGTCTCGGGGGTCAGCTCCTCCAGCGCCCGGTCGATGCTCGGCACCGCGAGGGCCGCGGTCGACGCCCACGCCTCCCGGTTCGGCGCCTACCCGTACGGCGAACTGGACGCGGTCATCGACAACGACTACTGGTTCGGCGGCATGGAGTACCCCGGGTTCGTCCTCGCCGTGGTCAGCACCACCGCGCTCACCCACGAGATCGCCCACCAGTGGTGGTACGGCATCGTCGGCGACGACGAGTACACCGCCCCCTGGCTGGACGAGTCGTTCACCGACTACGCCACCGACCTCGCCCTCGGCAAGACCGGCGGCGCCTGCTGGAGCGGCGTCTCCTGGGCCTCCGGCGCCGAGCGGATCACCAACTCCATGGCGTACTGGGACGCGCACCCCTCCCGGTACTCCACCGTCGTCTACGGCTACGGCAAGTGCGCCCTGCACGACCTGCGGCGCGTCCTCGGTGACACCGCCATGGCCAGGCTGCTGAAGGAGTACGCGACCGCGCACTGGTACGGCGTGTCCACCACGGCCGAGTTCAAGGCAGCGGCCCAGGCCGCCACGAGCACGGACCTCACCTCCTTCTGGAACCTGCACCGCATCGAGGGCTGACGGACACCCGCATGGGCGAGACACCGGCCGCGGACTGCTTCGTTGGGCGGTACCCGGGGTGCGGGACGACCCGGCCCCGGGTCAGATGGATCCGTGCGTCTATCCGACTTCCGCGGCCGGTCCCGCCTGTGCCTCAGTGGCGCCCTCGCCGGCCTCCTGCTGCTTCTGTCCAGCCCCCGGGCCGTCTCCGACCCGACCGGGGGCGTACCCCCGCGCGGCAGCGCCTACATGGGCGTCGGCGTGCTGTCCCATGACGGCACCACCGGCGCGCTGCCCCCGGCCGACCGTGCCTCCCAGATCGAAGGCGTGGACGTCTCCAGCCACCAGGGCTCCGTCGACTGGCCGGCCCTCTGGGACAGCGGCGTCCAGTGGGCCTACACGAAGGCCACCGAGGGGACGTACTACACCAACCCCTCCTTCACCCAGCAGTACGACGGCTCGTACGCCGTCGGCATGGTCCGCGGCGCCTACCACTTCGCCACCCCGGACACGGCCGGCGGCGCCGCCCAGGCCGACTACTTCGTGGACCACGGCGGCGGCTGGTCGAAGGACGGCAAGACCCTGCCCGGCGCCCTCGACATCGAGTGGAACCCGTACGGCGACGCCTGCTACGGCAAGTCCCCGAGCGGCATGGTCAGCTGGATCCGCGACTTCCTGGACCGCTACAAGTCCCGCACCGGCCGGGACGCGGTCATCTACACGGCCACCAGCTGGTGGGCCGACTGCACCGGCAACCACGCCGGCTTCGGCGCCACCAACCCGCTGTGGATCGCCCGTTACGCCGCGACGGTCGGGCCCCTCCCGGCGGGCTGGCCGGCGTACACGATGTGGCAGTACACCTCAACCGGCCCGACGGTCGGTGACCACGACCGCTTCGACGGTTCCCAGACCCGGCTGAAGGAACTGGCCACCGGCTGACGGGCGGTGTCCCGGTCGTCCCTCAGTCCACGTCCACATCGGCGAAGAGCGTGTGCATCGCGCCGAGCACCCGCAGGCACGTGTCGACGTCCGCCATGGTCAGCTCGCCGTCCACGCGGCGCAGCAGCTCGTGCTCGCGGGCCCGTACGGCGCCGATGGCCGCCCGGCCCGGGCCGGTGAGCCGGATCAGCGAGGACCGGCGGTGTGCGGGGTTCGGTGTGGCCTCGACCAGGCCCTGGCGGGCCGCGTCGTTCACCATGCGCTGGACGAACTGCCGGCTGAGAGCCAGGGTCCGGCCCATCTGGGGCACCGTCAGGGCGCCCCGGGCGCGCAGCAGATCGAGCACCGCGCGCACGCCGACCGACAGGCCCTCGATCGGCGCGGCCTCCTCCACCTTGCGCTGCACCCGCCGGTAGAGCGGCCCGACCAGGTCGAACACCTCGGTGAGGCGTTCGGCCAGCTCGTCCTCGGAGGTGTCGGGGGAGGTGCGATCGTCGTCCATGGGACCAGGATGACACCCTGGTTGCCAACTTCGCCAAATAATGACACCTTAGTTGTCATGACTCTCGACTTGGCGTCCACGCCCGTCCGCTCCTTCCCGACCGCCGACGGCTGTCTCGCCTACCGCGAGGCGGGCTCCGGTGCGCCCCTCGTCCTCCTGCACGGCGGCTTCACCGACCACCGCATGTGGGAGGAGCAGATCCGGGCCTTCGCACCGACCCACCGGGTCATCGCGTGGGACGCCCGCGGCCACGGCGCCTCCGACAACGCCACCGCGCCCTTCCGGCAGGCCGACGACCTCGCCGCGCTGCTGCGGGGGCTCGACGCCGCACCCGCCGTGCTCGTCGGTCTGTCCATGGGCGGGGGCATCGCGGTCGACTGCGCACTGGAACACCCCGAACTCGTCCGCGCGCTCGTCGTCAGCGGCGTCGGCACCAGCGAACCCGTCTTCGAGGACCCGTGGGTGCTGGAAGTGGTGGCCGAGCAGCAGCGGGCCCTGGCCCGCGCGGACCTGGCCGGCTGGGCCGACGCGTTCGTGCGGGTCGCCGCCGGTCCGCACCGCGAGGTGGCCGACCTCGACCCCGGCACCGTGCGCGCCCTGCGCGAGATGGGCCTGGGCACCCTGGGCAAGCACACGCCGGACGAGCCCGACCACCACGTGCCCGTCACGCAGACCTGGGAGCGCGTGCCGGGCATCGAGGTCCCGCTGCTCGCCCTCAACGGCGCCCTGGACTCCGCGGACAGCCTCGCCATGGCCGCCCGCCTGGTGGACCTCGTCCCGGGCGCGCGTACCGCCGAGGTACCGGGCACGGCCCACTACCCGAACATGGAGAACCCGGCCCGCTTCAACGCCGAACTCCGCGCTTTCCTGGACCAGCTGGCGTGAGGACCGGCGCCGGCACCCGTCGGCTTCCGGGTCCGGCGCGCAGGCCGTCCGCGCATGGTCGCTGTGCTCCTCGCGTGCGGGGGCGGATGCTGCCTCACACCCATGGGGTGGCGAGCTGATGCGGTCCTCGGCCGGCACGGACGAGTCTTGTGGCGCGGCCTCCGTGGGCGAACACCCTTCGAAGACTTTCCGAACGTCCGCCGCGACGCCCGGTACGCACCGCCCGGCCCGGTGGACACCGGCGGATGCGGAGAGCCCGCTCGACTGCCTCCGCGAGCGCTCCGTCCGGTCCGGGCGGGGGCCGTCCGACCCGGGCGGGTGCACCGGTACTGCGCGGCGCGGGGTGCGAGGGGAGACTGCTGGGGTGACGACAGGTCCCAGGGTGGTGAGGGTCAGATGACGGCGGAGCCGGGCGGGACGACGCTGGAGGACTTCCTCGCCGACCCCGCCAACTGCACGCTGGACCTGGCGACGTTCGTCGCGCGCTGCGCGAAGGCGCTGGGCCTGCGGCACGCCGTGGTCTACCTCGCCGATCTCCAGCAGCGCCACCTCGTGCCGCTCACCGACGTGACCGCGAGCCTGCTCATCGACGCCTCGCTCGCCGGCTGGTGCTACCGCACCCAGTCCCTGCGCGTGGAGGAGTCGGACCGGGACGGGATGACCGCCTGGTTCCCGCTGCTGGACGGTGCCGAACGGCTCGGTGTCCTCGCCGTCCACGCCCAGACGCTCACCGCGTCGTCCCTGCGCCAGGGCCGGGCACTGGCGGCCCTCCTCGCCATGATGACCACCTCGAAGAGGGCGTACAAGGAAACCTTCGTACGGCGGACCCGCACCGCTCCGATGCAGTTGCCCGCCGAGATGCTGCGTGCCTTCCTGCCGCCGCGCACCATCGGCAACGGGCGCGTCGTCTCCACGGCCGTCCTCGAACCCGCCTACGACATCGGCGGCGACGCCTTCGACCACGCCCTCACCGCCGACCACCTGCACGCCGTGGTGCTGGACGCCATGGGCCACAACCTGCTGTCCGGGCTGACCAGCGCGGTCGCCCTGGCGGCCTGCCGCAACGCCCGGCGCACCGACGCCGACCTGCGCTCCCTCGTGGACTCCGTGGACCAGGCGCTCACCCAATGGCTGCCGGACCAGTTCTGCACCGGGATCCTCGCCCAGCTCGACTTCTCCACCGGCGTCCTGCAATGGAGCAACTGCGGCCATCCCACGCCGCTGCTCATCCGCGACCAGCGGCTGGTCGTCGACGCCCTGGCCCGCGAGGCCGACCCGCCGATGGGGCTGCGCTCCCTGCTGTCCTCGCGGGACCGCCGGGTGCACGAGACACGGCTCCAGCCCGGGGACCGCGTCCTGCTCTACACCGACGGGGTCATCGAGGCCCGGATGGCCGACGGCAGGCTGCTCGGCCTCGAACGGTTCGCGGACTACGTCATCCGGGCCAGCGCCACCGGGGAGATCGCGCCGGAGACGCTCAGACGCCTGATCCACTCGCTGCTGGACTCCCGGGACAGCCGGCTCCGGGACGACGCCACGATCCTGATGGTCGAATGGCAGCCGGACCACTGAGCCGCCGCGGGCGGCGTCGGTGACCGGCTCCTGCCGGAAGAGGGGCACCGGCGCACGCGGCCTTCCGGGGCGGCACCCACGGCAGCCGGGCAGCACGACCGCGCCGTCGCCGTACCTCGGGACCGGGCGTCCGGGACGGCCGGCCTAGGCTCGGGGTGTGCCGCACGTCGAGATTCTCCAGCTGCTGGTCTCCCCGGTGCACCGGCTCGCGGGCCGGCCGGGCGACGGCCTGCCCGAACTGCCGCCCGGCGACCTGGTGACGACGGCCGAGGTCCGGGCGGGCCTCGGCATCGTGGGGGACCGGTACTTCAACCACCCCGCCCACCGCAACGCGTCGATCACCCTCATGGCGGCCGAGCGGCTGCCGCCGTCGGGTCCGTACGCCGCCGACCTGCTGCGGACCCGGCGCAACGTCCTGCTGCGCGGGATCGACATCGACGCCTGCGTCGGCAGGACGGTCTTCCTCGACTGCGGTGCCGGACCGGTGGAGCTGGAGGTGCGCAGCGCCGCCCGGCCCTGCGCCTGGATGGACACCACCCTCGGCCCCGGCGCCCAGCGGGCGCTGCGCGGCGGCGGGGGAGTGCGCTGCCGGCCGTTGACCGACGGCGTTCTCACCGTGGGGCCCGCCCTCTTCGGCGTCCGGGAGCCCGAGGACACGAAGCACACCTGAGGAGTACGGCCACTCGGGCGCCGCCGGCCGGAGATCGCGGCAGCTTCACGGCATGACGACGCCGACGCCCTCCCCTATGGCGCGCCCGTCGCCGCCGCCGCGGTGTCGGGCGCGGCGGCTGGTGGCCGGGCTCGCGCAACCGCCGGTCCTGGCGGGCGCCGGCACTGCCGCTCCTGGCGGGCGCCGGCGCGGCCGTGGCCGGCGCCGCCGCGTGACAGCATGCCCGCTGCGGGACGGGCCCGCTCAGGTGCCGGAGGCCACCAGCTGGTCGGCCAGCCGGTGGGCCTGCGCGAGCAGGGCGCCGTAGGTGGCGACCTCGTCGGGATCGTCGGTCGTGGAGCGGGCCAGGTCCCTGCGGAGTTCCGCGAGCGTGCCGCGCAGGTCCTCGACGGCCGCGCGCAGCTCGTCCTCGCGGTCGTCGCCGAACCGGCTGTGGCTGTAGAGCCGCAGCGCGCGGGCGGTCCGGCGGAGGAACTCCGCGTACCGCCGGGCGAGTCCGGGATGCGGCCGGGGCGCCGAGCGGTCCTCGGCGGCCGCCTCCAGCACCGTGCGGGTCACGCCCGCGGTGTGCACGGCCGCGTAGTCCAGCACCACGATCGCGTCGTCGTACCCCTTGCCGGACAGCGGGGCGCCGGTACGGCGGCGGCGCGGGTTGGCGCGCAGGCTCTCCCGGCCCCACTCGACCGCGGAGCGGGCCCGGTCCACCAGCCGGTGCAGCCGCAGGGCCCGCTCGTGCCAGGCACCGGCCTCCTCGGTGTCCCAGCGTCCCCCGGCCAGCCCGTCGGCCACGGCCCGCAGGATGTCGTGCGCCTCCTCGGTCGCGTCCCGCAGCACGGCACGGGTGTCGTGCAGGTACAGCGGCGGCCGGACCAGCGCGTTGACGGCGATGCCGACCACCGCTCCGAACAGGGCCTCGGTGAGCCGGGCGGCGGAGGTGGCCACGCTGACGGACCCGCCCGTGAGAACGAACAGGGCGCCGGTCGCCGCGTAGATGCCCTGGCTGCCCAGGCGCCGCCACTGGCCCAGCAGCATCGCGAGCGGGAGCACGACCGCCATCGCGGCCACCGTGCTGTGCAGCACCAATCCGACGGCGGTGGCCGCGACGGTGCCGGCCGCGATCGCCCCGAGCTGCTGGAGACCGTGCGCGATCGACCGGTACACGGTCGACTCGACCAGTACCACCGCCACCCACGGCGCCACGAACGCCACCGGCGCCCGCAGCCACCAGCCCGCCACCGCCCAGGCCACCCACGCGGCCAGCGCCGCCTTGACCGCCTGGACGGCCAGGTCCCGTTCCCGGCACGGCCCCGCCCAGGCCCGCCGTGCCGCCCGCGCCGCGGCCGCCAGGTCGCGCCGCAGGTCCCGCCAGGTCACTCGTATCCCACGCACGGCGCCCCGGGTGCCACCACAGGCACCCTTCATGCCACCCGTTCGCCTGCACCGCCGTCACGGACGGCCGCCGCCCAAGCACGATGGAGCCCCCGCACGTGTCACGCCGGGCCGGGCGGCCGCTGCCCGTGCCCGTTCCCGTTCCCGTGCCCGTTCCCGTTCCCGTTCCCGTTCCAGCGAGGCTGGGCGGCGGCCCCGTCCGCCACAGCACGCCCGGCGGTGCCCGGTCCCCGTCACACCGGGCTCGGCGCCGCCCTCGGGTCACCCAGGCTCGGCGGCGCCCCTGCCGTCACACCAGGTCCGGTCCGATGGTGGCCGGTCCCCGTCACACCAGGTCCGGTCCGATGGTGGCCAGTCCCCGTCACACCAGGCTCGGCGGTGCCCAGTCGGCGTGGCGCAGGATCGCTCCCATCGTGGCCCGGGACGGGGCGAGCCGCAGCCCGGTGTTGCGCAGGGCGACGGCCAGCGGGTGGGACAGCCCCTGGCCCATCCGGCCGGCCTGCCGGGCGGCGCGGGCGACCGCCTGGGCCCGGGGGCGGCGCTCGGCGTCGTACCGGGCCAGCGCCGCGCCGACCGAGGACTCCCCGGCCAGCGCGGCCGCCAGGGTGGCGGCGTCCTCCAGGGCCTGGCAGGCGCCCTGGCCGAGGTGTGGGGTCATGGCGTGTGCCGCGTCGCCCAGCAGCGCCACCCGTCCCGCCACGAACGACGGCAGGGGCGTGAGCAGTTCGTGGATGTCGTGGTGCAGCACCGCCTCCGGCCGGGTGGCGGCCAGCAGCGCGCGGACCGGCTCGTGCCAGTCGGCGAAGCGGCGGCGCAGCACGGCGAGCGGGTCGGTGTGGCGGACCCCGGCCGGCGCGGTGAGCACCGCGTGCCACTCGGCCCGGCCGTCGGCGAACGCGATGTGCCCGAACTCCGCCCCCTCGCCCCACGTCAGCGCGAAGTCGGTGCCCGTCTCCAGCGGGCCCTCGGTGATGGCCCGCAGCACCGTCGACCCGGCGTACACCGGGCCGGGGTGGTCCGGGAACAGCAGCCCGCGCAGCCTGCTGTGCACCCCGTCCGCCGCGACGACCAGGTCCGCGTCCAGGGCGCCGTCCCCGACGGGCACGCGTGCCCGGTCCGCCGCGGACAGGTCGAGCGTGTCCACGGTGACGCCGGTGAGCAGGCACTCGGCGGGCAGCGCCGCGCGCAGCAGGCGGTGCAGCTCCGCGCGCGGGATGCCGACGATGGGGGTGCCCAGCCGCCGTTCCAGCACGGTGCCGTCCATCCGGGACAGCCACCGGCCCGAGGGGGTGCGGGTGCCTCCGGTGTACTGCGGTCGGGCCGCCGCGCGGACCGCCGCGCCCGCACCGACGGCGTCCAGCGCGCGCAGCCCGTTGGCGTGCAGGGAGATGCCCGCGCCCGCGTCGGCCAGGACGGCGGCGCGCTCCACGACCCGTACCTCCCAGCCGATCCGGCGCAGCCCCAGGGCCGCCGCCAGCCCGCCGATGCCGCCCCCGACCACCACCGCCGTACCCCGCATGCCGGCTCCTCCGTCCAAAGTCTTCTACATCTGTAGAAGCAACGTACACCCCGTTCTCTACAGATGTAGAAGGCGGGGTGTAGAAAGAGGTGGTGGCCACAGACCGACGTACTCTCCTCGCCGACACGGCGATCGCCGTGCTCGCCGACGCCGGCATGCGGGGGCTGACGCACCGCGCCGTGGACCGGGCGGCGGGACTGCCGCCCGGCACCACGTCCGCGTACTACCGCACCCGGCAGGCCCTGCTCACCGCACTGGTGCGGCGCCTGGTGGCGCTCGACCAGGCCGAGCTGGAGGAGGCCGGCGCGCGGACGCCGGTGCCCCGGACGGCCGGCGAGCTGGTCGCGGGCATCGCCGGGCTGGTCGGACTGCGGCTCACCGGGGAGGGCCGGCGGCGGTCCCTGGCGCGCTACGCCTGCGCCGTCGAGAGCGCGCACCACCCCGAACTGCGCGAGATCCTCGTGCCGCGCGAGAACCAGGGGCGGCGGATCGTGCGCGCGTTCCTCGCCGCACAGGGGGTGGCGGATCCGGAGGACCGTACGGTGACCTTGCTGAGCTGCGTGGACGGGCTGGTCTTCGACCGCCTGGTGCACGGCGGCGCGGTCCGGGAGGAAGAGCTCCACGGGCTCGTCGCCGCCGCGCTGCGCTGAGCGGCAGACCTGCCCAGGAGGGGGGCGGCGATGTCACCCCGGCGCTGTGCGGGGCGCGCCGGACGACCGGCGTACGGCCCGTGTCCGCGCCGCGCCGTGCGGTCACAGGACATTCACACGCGGGGCGGGTCGAGGCGAGGGGACTGGGGCACTCGCCACGACGTCGTCGGCAGGGAGGGGGAACCTCCAGTGATCACCGTCGCGCTCCTGTTGCTCCCGGTCCTCAGCCTCGTGCTGTACGGGCTGGACCAGGTCGAGGACCGGTGGGTGCTGCGGCGCCCGGCTGCCCGGCGCCCCCGGCATCGCCGGCGGACGCGGGCGGGCCGCCGCTGAGCGCCGCGGACGCCCCGCCGCCTGGGCCGTGGCGGACGCCCGCCTTTCCGGGTTCGCCCCGCTCGGGCTCGGGGAGCGTGCCGCCCTGGGCGTAGGCGAGGACAAACGGTCGGAGCGGCACGCCGCGCTACGTGTCCTGGGTCGCGCGGCCCACCGGCAGCAGTTCGCGGATGTCCGCGGGCAGCGCCCCGGCCATGCGCTCCGTCAGCTCCGGGGCGAGGGCGGCGTCCAGTACCTCCAGCACGGCGGCCGCGTCCCGCAGGGCCGTGTCCTCGTCGGTGCCGGCCCGGGCGGCGATGCGTCCGGCGAAGGCGGTCAGCCCGAACCGCTCGCTCGCCGTGCCGGAGTCGTGGACGGCGGACGCGTCGAGCGCCTCCCGCATCGCGGCCGCCATGTCCGGCGGCAACTGGGCGGCCACGTGCCGGGCCAGCCCGGACGGCAGCCGCTCCGACAGCGTGCTCACGACCGCGTGCGCGGCCCGCTCGGCCGTGCCCCGGTCGGGCAGCTGGGCCAGCGCCTGCACCTTTCCGATCATCTCGTCGTGCCGCATGAGACCCGTCCCTTCCGCACGAAGTGCCGAGGTACGCCCGTGCCGTGGGCGCAGGGCACCGGCCGGGTACCCCGCACACGCCACCGGTCACGGGGTCGGTGTTCCCGCACACGCCACCGGTCGCGGGACCGGTGTTCCCGCACACGCCACCGGTCACGGGGTCGGTGTTCCCGCACACGCCACCGGTCACGGGGTCGGTGTTCCCGCACACGCCACCGGTCGCGGGGCGCGTCCCGCGCCGCCGTACGGGACGACGCGCCGACGACCGCCCTCGCGTCCCGCGCGGCCGTATCGGACGACGGCCGGACGCGGTATGGTATTCATCAGTTGATGAATTACTGCTCGGGAGAAGGGCAGCACGTCATGGAGAAGACCACCTGCTGTGTCGTGGGAGGCGGCCCCGCGGGCATGGTGCTCGCGCTGCTGCTGGCGCGGGCCGGGATCGCGGTCACGGTCCTGGAGAAACACGCCGACTTCCTGCGCGACTTCCGGGGCGACACCGTCCACCCGTCGACCCTGGCGCTGCTGGACGACCTCGGTCTGGCCGAGCGCTTCGCCCGGCTGCCGCAGCGCCGGGTCCGCACCGTCCAGCTGCCCGTCGGCAGGGGGCGCGAGGCCGTCACGGTCGGAGACCTCTCGGTGCTGCCCGGCCCCTACAACTACGTGGCGATGGTCCCCCAGTGGGACCTGCTGGACCTGCTCGCCGACGAGGCCCGGCGCGAGCCGTCCTTCGAACTGCGGATGAACACCGAGGCGACCGGCTTCCTGGTCGAGTCCGGGCGGGTGACCGGGGTGCGCTACCGCACCTCCGACGGCCGCACCGGCGAACTCCGCGCCGTCCTCACCGTGGCGTGTGACGGCCGCGGTTCACTGGCCCGCTCGCTGCCGGAACTGGGCCTGCACCGCTTCGCCTGCCCGATGGACGCCTGGTGGTTCCGGCTGCCGCGGCGGGCGGGCGACCCCTCCGGGCTGGTCGGCGGCGCCGGGGACGGCTTCCTGACCGCGATGATCGACCGCGGCGACTACTGGCAGTGCGCCGCGCTCATCCCCAAGGGCACCGACACGCAGCGCCGCGCGGCCGGTCTGGAGAGCTTCCTGGCCGAGTTCGGCGCCGCCGTCCCCTGGATCGCCGACCGCACGCACGCCCTGCGGTCCTGGGACGACGTCAAGCTCCTCGACGTCCACCTGGACCGCCTGCGCCGCTGGCACCGCCCCGGTCTGCTGTGCGTCGGCGACGCCGCGCACGCCATGTCCCCGGTCTTCGGCATCGGGATCAACCTCGCCGTGCAGGACGCCGTGGCCGCCGCCCGCCACCTGGCCGAGCCGCTGCGCCGCGGGACCGTGGGCCTGCGCGACGTACGCGCGGTGCAGCGCCGGCGCCGCCCCACCACGGTCGCCACACAGACGCTCCAGCGGGCGGCGCACGCCCGCTTCATCGAACCGGTCCTCGGCGGCCGGCCGCCCCTGGGCGGCGCCGAGCGGGCCCGGCGCCTGGCCGGCCTGGTCACCGGCTCACCCTGGCTGCGCCGCCTGCCCGCGTACTTCATCGCCTACGGCGCCCTCAGGGAACGCCCGCCCGCCGCGGCGGTCCGCCGCCGTGAACCGACGCAACGACCGGCCTGACGCGGACGCCTCGCCCGGACGGCGGAACCACCCACCCGGGCCGCACGGCCGGACGTTCGAGATCGCGCTTGGTCTCCGGGTCTTCGGTCCGGATGTGGTCCGCGTATGCCACCGGCTCCTCACGGCCGGTGTCCGCGTCGGTATCACCCAGCTGACCGGTACCCGCACCCCGGCTCATTGCGCCGAGCCGGACCAGGAGGCGCCGTGAGCAGCGAGCAGGGCACGGAAGACACCGGCGGTGCCGTGCACACGCCGCGCCGGCGGAAGCGCGGCGGTGCGCGCTCGGTTCGCCGGTCGCGCTCCTGCGCCCACGCAGGCTGAGGCCGGCGTTCTCCAGCACGGTCTTCGCCATGTGGACGTGCCCCCGCTCCTGGGGTGCCAGCTCGCCACTCGCAACCACTGGGTCTCGGCTCGCGGCCACGCCGCCGCCGGCCCAGACCGAGTACGACTTGTGGGCGGATGATCGTATGACACAAGCCAGGTAGGGGTAGAAGGGAGCCGGGTGTCTTCCCGCGGAAGATCCCGCTACTCAAATACGGCCGGTACCCCCGGCGAGATCGAAGGACGCAGTATGGCCAGTGGCACCGTGAAGTGGTTCAACTCCGAGAAGGGCTTCGGTTTCATCGCCCAGGACGGCGGCGGACCGGACGTCTTCGCTCACTACTCCAACATCGCCGGCAACGGGTACCGGGAGCTGGTCGAGGGCGAGCACGTCACATTCGACGTCACCCAGGGCCAGAAGGGCCCCCAGGCCGAGAACATCACCCGCGGCTGACGTCCCCGCCCCACAAAGCCGCTCCTGCCCTGCTACGTGGAGGGGGCCCGGGTGCCGGGCCCCCTCCATCCCGCACCGCCGCTGCCGGCGGGGTCATGCTGTCGCCCCGCACTTGAAACCAGCGGGTTCGAGGGATCTGGACGGTGTTCCGGCGAGAACCCGCTGGGGGTGTGATGGTCCTGCGAGGGAGTGCCGCGCGGGTGCGCGTTCGCCGTCTGGGACAAGATGGGGCCTTCGATCTGGGGGCGTTGGGATGGGTTACGACCTGCAAGCAGTGATCGCTGAAGGGGAGGCGCTGCGGGGTGTGGCGCGGGACCTGCGGCGAGGATCGGTGCGCCTGCGGCGATCTGGCCGACCAGGGGGACGTCGGTGGTCTCAAGGGCAACGGCTGCGGGGACGAGGGGCCTTCCCGGTGGATGCGGTCCGGGTCAAGGGGGCCGGGGAACGAGCGCTCGAAGGGTTCCCAGTCAGGATGGCTTCCTTGGGAGCGCCACACAGAAGCCGGCAGGAGCCGACCGCGGCGGAAAAGGTTGCCCGGCGCACCGAACCGCCGCCGGACATCGAGCGTCTCCAGATGCGTGGGTGCGCACTGACCTCGCGCACCGAGTCGTATTCGAGGGGAACCAAACACGTCATGAAGACCAAAATGACCACCGTGGCCCTTGCGGCGATTGTCGCCGCCGGCACCGCCGTCGCCGCCGTCCCGGCCTCGGCCGCCACTGCCAAGGCCGCGCCGCCGCGTTGCCACACCGACGACCTGAAGGCCGGTTTCGCCACCGGGGACGACGCGAAGCCGGAGATGGGGCGGACCGGGAAGCAGACGCAGGCGTTCATCTGGTTCACCAACAAGAGCGACCGCACCTGCACCCTGTCCGGCTTCGCCGGTGTCGACATGGTGGGCGCCCAGGGGACCGACGGCACCTGGTCCCTGGTGCGCTCCTCCAAGAAGCCCACGGAGATCACCCTGGGGCAGGGGGACACGGCGGACTTCAGCATCAATCTGCTCCCCGTGGCCGCGTCCACGCCGCAGAAGGAGAAGTTCGTCCCCGCGAAGTTCCTGGTCACCCCGCCGAACGAGACGAAGCACTTCACCCTGAACTGGCCGTTCGGCGGCCAGATCCTGAAGCAGGACGGCGCCACCCACCCGGGCACCTACCTCAACCCGATCGGGCAGTAGCCCCCCGCGGCCGCGCGGTCGGAGCTCCAGGAGGGCTTTGACCGCGCGGCGCTCGTCCACCGCCCGGTAGCCCTCGGCGACCTGGTCCAGGGGCAGGATGAGTTGGCCGAGATCATTCGTGTGAACCGCCCTGTGGCGGGGCGGTGTTGGCGGCGGCTTCGTTGGGTGGGCTATGTTGCGCACATGACTACCGGGACGGCATCGCGCCACACACGGATTGGTGACCCGGTGCCCTTCTGAGCGCCGTACGGGCCAGTGCGGGCCCGCTGTTCGATCGAGGATTTCGCGCTGCCGCGCGGGCTCCGCCTCCGTCGTGTTGATCACAGGCTCTAGACATCAACTCACGACAGGAGAATCCATGCCCACACAGACGCTGCAGATTCCCACCGCGGACGGCCAGGCCGATGCTTTTGCCGCCTTCCCCGGCCACGGCGAGCAGCACCCAGGGGTGCTGATGTACGCGGACGGCTTCGGCATCCGGCCCGTGCTGCGAGAAATGGCCCGCGAACTGGCCGGGCACGGGTACTACGTGCTCGTCCCCAACCTCTTCTACCGGCACGGCCCGGCACCGGTGATCGAACTTCCCGAGCACATCGGAGACGAGGCCCGGCCCGCGGTCTTCGCCCAGCTGATGCCCTTGATCGAGGCGCACACCGCCGACCGTGTCCTGCGAGACGCTGACGCCTATCTCAGGTTCCTCACTGCCCACCCCGAGGTCAGCGCCGGACCGGTCGCGGTGACCGGCTATTGCATCGGTGGCCTTCTGGCCACGCGCACCGCCGCGGCCCACCCCGGCCAGATCGCCGCCCTCGCGGCATTCCACGGCCCGGTGGGAGCCGATGGACCCGACAGCCTTTCCAAGCTCACCGCCGAGGTCCACTTCGGTCATGCCGAGAGCGACTTGACGCCCGAGGCCCTCGGCGAGCTCAACAAGGCCCTGGACGCGGCGGGTGTCGCCTACACCTCCGAGATCTATCCCGGCACCGTCCACGGCTTCACCATGTCTGACACCGATGCCTTCGACCCCGCCGCACTGCAGCTTCACTGGGACCGTCTGCTGCCCCTTCTCGGCCGCACCCTGAGCAGGAGCTGAGCGCTCCGGCGCGGAAACCAAGCCTCTGGAGTACACGGTTCCTTGAGCCGTGGGGGTGTTTCGAAACCGGTGTGAGGGCGGGGCTGTGCCCGCCGTCACTGATGGGAGAGCCATACCGCTGGACTGTCTCAAGGAACACGTCGAAGTCTGGAGAACGACGGGTTCCGGGCGCTGGTCTCCGTCGACGCGGGCCGGGTGATGCCGCGCTCCAGGCGTGGCACATGAATGGGGCCGGCGTTCCCGGAGATCGTCGGTCTTGCCGGAAGGGACTGCTGCGGTGCCGAACTGCCCCCTGAAGCCATGCCGAGCTGTTGGTGCTGGTGCTCTCGCGCCGGGCAGTCAGGATGGCTGGACTTGGTCGAAGAGGGCGAGGGCTTCGGCGGGGTCCGGGCTCACGAGTCGTTCCAGACCGGCCGTCGTGATCTTCGCCCACCTGCCGGCCCGTTCCCACATCCGTTCCTCGAAGGCGCGGACGGCCTCATCCGGATCCCCAGGGGCGGTGGCGGTGGCGATGGACTCGGCGAGCTCGGCGCCCTCCAGCATCGCGAGGTTCGCGCCCGCCCCCAGTGGGGGCATCAGGTGGGCGGCGTCGCCCAGTAGCGTCACCCCGGGGACATGGGTCCAGGTGTGGGACACGGGCAGGACGTAGAGGGGGCGGTGGACGAAAGCGGTGCCGCGACGGAGGAGGTCGAGGACGGGAGCGGTCCAGCCGTCGAACAGAGCCAGCAGGCTCGATCGCACGGCCTCGACGTTGGCGAGGTCCAGGTTCGCGTGCCAGTCCAGCGGCGCGCGGAACTGGGCGTACACCTTGACGTGGCCGCCGCTGTTGCGCTGGGCGACGAGCTTTCGGTTCACGCCGTACACAGCCACGGAACCGTCGCCGACCAGTCGGGCGAGGTCGGGGTGGCGGGTGTCGACGTCGTCGAGGGAGGTTTCGACCGTGGTGACGCCGGTGTAGTGCGGCGTCACCGGCGATACTGCCGGGCGGGTCCGGGACCAGGCGCCGTCCGCGCCGACCACGAGGTCGAACGTCTCCTGTCGCCCGTCCGCGAAATGGACCAGTACGCCGTCCCGGGTCCCCGGCACCACCTGTGTCACGCCCCGTCCCCACTGGACGTCGAGAGGGCCGAGCAGCATGTCACGGAGTTGCCCGCGGTCGATCTCGGGATTGGCCCGCTCATCCGGACGGGGCCGCCAGTCGCGCAGGACGGTCCCGGCCGTGTCCAGGATGCGCATGGCCTGCCCCTCGGGACGGGACAGCTTGTGGAACTCCTCCAGCAGCCCTGCCTTGTCCAGCGCGAGTTGGCCCAGCCCTTCGTGCATGTCCAGCGCGCCGCCCGGGGGGCGGGCATCGGGGGCGCGATCGCGTTCGAGGATGGTGACGGGGCAATGGTGGCGGTGCAGGACGCGGGCGAAGGTGAGGCCGCCGGGACCGGCCCCGACCACGGCGATGCGATGTCTCATCGATACACCGTATTGAAGCAATACGGTGTATCGCAACAGTACGATGTGACCATGACTGTGTGGGACCGGCCGGAGCCTCCGAGTCGCCCCGTGCCGCTCGACCGGGAGCGGATCGTCGCCGCCGCCATCGCCCTGGCCGACGAGGGCGGGCTGGAGGCGGTGTCGCTGCGCAAGGTCGCCGCCCGGCTGAACGCCGGCCCGATGCGACTGTACGGATACATCTCCACCAAGGAGGAGCTGTTCGACCTCATGGTGGACGAGGTCCAGGCCGAAATCCTCCCCGAGGAACAGCCCGGTGACTGGCGGGAGGCGCTGCGTGGCCTCGCCCACCGCACCAGGCAGGCAGCCCTTCGTCACGAATGGCTGGCCGACCTGCTCGGCCGCCGTCCGGCCCTGGGCCCGAACGGCCTCGCCGTGACCGAGACCACGCTGGCCGCCCTGGTCGGCCTCACCGACATCGACACCGTCATGCGGGCCGTGGAGACGGTCAGCGCCTACATCACCGGCGCGATCAGGCGCGAGATCACGAACCTGCGGGCCGAGCGCGCCACGGGCCTGTCCAAGCACGACTGGCAGCGCGCCCACGGCCCGCATGTGACAAGAATGCTGGCCACGGGCCGCTTCCCGGCACTGGCCAAGGCCGTGTACGACGGCACGGACGTGAACGCCGAGACATCCTTCGCGACCGGCCTGGACTGGGTTCTCGACGCCGTGGCCGCCAGACTCACCACGCCGCCGCCGTGACGCTTTGCTCTTGCCCGAGCGTCAGTCGTGGGCCTGATGCCGGTGGTCATCACGCACTGCGTGCCCGCGATCGAGAGGGACCACGACGGCTGACCTCGGTAGGGCGACGGCGCTGACGGCCGGGACGAAGCAGTGCTCGCGGACCGGGTTGCGGGAGCCGGCGCCGCACACCCCGCCGCCTTCCGCGCCGCCCAGTGGCCCCCGCCGGTTCCGCCGCCCCCGCCGACGCGGGCACCCGCTCAGCACACCTCGCGGTACGGCACGTCCGCCAGGTACATCCGCCACTGCGCACGTGACAGCCCGCCTCCGGCGCGCCGGCACACCGTGTCGGAGAGGTGCAGCGGGTCGAGGTCGACGTGCTGGACGGGGACGTAGGCGCCCGCGGCGTACAGGGTGTTGCCGTCGGCCGTGAAGGTGAGGTCGAGGATGGCGTCGCCGGCGGTGGGGACGTCGGTGCCCAGTCGCTGGCGGGAGGTGACGTCCCACAACCGCACGGTGCCCAGCGAGCCGGCCGCGGCCAGCGTGCCGCCGTCGGGGGAGAAGACCAGCGCGGTCGGCTCCTCCTGCGTCCCCGTGGCGCTCGTGTAGAAGCCGCCGGACAGCACACCCAGCGACGTGGCGCGCTCCGCGTCCCACAAGGTGATGCCTCCCTCGGTGTCCGCGAAGGCGGCCCGGCTGCCGTCGGGGCTCAGGGCGCCGACGCACGAGCAGTCCATCGTCGCCCGTGGCCGGTCGCGGCCGTCGGTCGAAAGCAGCGTGCCGGCGGCGGTCAGCAGGACACTGCCGTCGGCGGAGAGGGCGCTGATGTGGTCGACGCCACCGCCCCCGTCCCCCGAGCCGTGGCGGCGGACGGTCCCGAGCCTGCCGCCGTCGTCGGCGCTCCAGACGGTCACCGAGTCGTCGGTGTCACCGGTGGTCAGCAGTTCACGGCCGTCGGGGCCGAGAACCAGTCCGGTGAGGTGGCCGTCGCCGTGGTACGGCTCGATCTCGGTGAGCTTCCGGTTGCGGGCGGTGTCCCAGACCGTGACGCGTGTCGGCTCGCCCAGGGGGCCGGCCGGACCCGAGCCGAAGGCGAGGCGAGTGCCGTCGGCGCTCAGGGACAGCACCGGTGGGTCGCTGCCCACGGCGGTGCCGGCGGCCGGGGGCGGCCCGGCGGCGGCGATCCGGTACCGCAGCCGTCCGGTGCGCCCGTCGTGGATCCGCGGACCGGATCCCCCTCGGGTACGGCCGTCCAGGACGGCCAGCACCGAGCCGTCCGCGCTGAGCGCCGCCTCGGCCACCGCACGCGCGCCCCAGCGGGCCGCCAGCGTGGCGCCGATGTCGAGGCCGTGGACGACGGTCCGTCCGTCCGGCTCGTCGGTGGTGTAGCGCAGGACGCGGGCGGCGGTGTCGAAGCGGAGGTCGTCCGGCCGGGTGCCGGTGAGCGGATGGCGCAGGACGGGGGCCCCGGGGTGGTCCAGCCGCCACAGCAGGATGTCGTCGCCGCCCAGCGTGGCCACCAGCCTGCCGTCGGCGCTGAACTCGTAGCCGCGCGGCGCCGTGTGTTCGAGCGGTGGCAGCCGGCGGCCGGTGCCGACCGCGATCCGCCGCACGGCGGTCGCGTCCATCAGCGCCAGCGTGCGTCCGTCCGGTGAGAACCGAAGCCCGGACTCCGGCCGGCAGGGGAGCCGCTTCGGCCAGGCCGTGTCGATGCGGCGCTCGGCCCGCATGTCCCAGACGGCGACCCCCTCCGGCGTGCACAGGGCCACCAGCCGGTTGTCCGGGCTGGTGTCGCCGCCGTCGGACGAACCCACCGCGGGGGAGGACCACGTGAACAGGCGCCGCCCGCTGTCGGCGCCCCACACCTCCAGCCGCCCGCCGGTGACGAAGAGCAGGGCGCGCCCGCCGGAGCCGAACCCGTACCAGGACGCCGCGCGCGGGAACGGCAGCGCCTCCCCCGGCCGGGGAGCGGGCCCGTCCATGCCGCCCGGCGTCCCGTCGCCCGGCGTCCCGTCGCCCGGAGCGGGGCCCGGGGGCAGGGGGCGGACGGTGCCGGAGGGGCCCACGGTCCCGCCGTGGTACCGGGCGGCCCGGATGTCCCACAGACGCAGCCGCATGTCCTCCTCCGGCACCGGCACGGCCAGGTAGCGCCCGTCGGGGCTGAGGTCACCGGGGGCCGCGGACTCCCGCGCCGCGCGGGGCAGCCGGATGCGGTCGATCACCCGGCGGGTGCGCAGGTCCCGGCGGACGATCCCGCCGTCGCCGAGGCTGACGAGGGTCCGCCCGTCCGGGCCGAGCAGGTCGTCGTCCGCACCGGCGGGCAGGGAGAACGTGGGCAGGTCGTGCTGGGCGAGGGCGCCGATGAGGGCCGACCGCGTCTCCGGGGTCCGGCTGAGCCGCCAGGCGGCGACACTCAGCCGCAGCGCCGTCCTCGGGTCGGTGCTCCGCAGACCGGCGGCCGCGGTGGCCGCGCGGCGGGCGGTGGCGGCGAGGTGCTGGCGCTCGCTCGTACGGTGCTGCTGCCAGGCCACGGCACCGGCCACCAGGGCCAGCACCAGCAGCACGGACACCGAGCCCGCCAGCCCCCGCAGCCGCAGCCGGTCACGAGCGCGCAGGGCGGTACTGGCGTCCAGGAACTCCCGTTCGACCGGGGTCAGTTCGCGGTAGTGGTCGGCCGCGGCGAAGGTCTCGGCCGCCTCGGCCAGCCGGGTCCCCCGGTACAACGCGCCCGGGTCCCGGCCCAGTTCCCGCCATGCGTCGGCGGCCTGGGTGAGCCGGCGCAGGATCCGCAGCCGGTGCCGGTCGTCCTCGATCCAGCCCCGCAGCCGTGGCCAGGCGGTGATGAGGGCCTCGTGGGCGAGGTGGACGGTGTCCCCGTCGAGGGTGATCAGGCGGGCTCTGGCCAGGCGTTCGAGGACCGTGTCGACGGCGGCCGCCGACTGCGGTTGACCGGTGCGCAGTTCGGTGCGCTCCACCGGCCGGCAGGTGTCGGCGGTGCCGTCGCCGGGCGCGATCAGGCGCAGCAGCACCCGCCGGACCAGGGACGCCTGGCTTCCGGAGAGCCCGGCGTACAGGTCCTCCGCCGTCTGGGCGATGGCACCGCGTACGCCGCCGGCCGCCTCGTAGGCGCGCAGGGTCAGGGTGCGGCCGGAGCGCCGCCGCCAGGTCTCCAGCAGCGCGTGCGACAGCAGGGGCAGGCCGCCCGGCTCGCCGGCCACCTCCTCCACCAGCCGGGCGGTCAGCGCCCTCTCGACGGTGAGGCCGCGTGCCGTGGCCGGCCTGACCACCGCCTCGCGCAGCTCCTCGCGGTCCATCGCCGGCACCGGCACCGCGGCGTCCCGTAACACCCGCGCGAGGGCGGGGTGTTCCAGACAGCGGCCGTAGAAGTCGGCCCGCACGCCCAGCACCACCCGCAGCCGGCTGCCCGGCTCGCGGGCCGCCAGCAGCAGGTCGATGAACCGGGCGCGCTCCCGCGGGTCCGTGCAGAGCGTGAACACCTCCTCGAACTGGTCGACCACCACCAGCGTGTCGCCGGGGCCCCCGGCCGGCCGCAGCCGGTCCGCGTGGCCGCGCGCGGGGTGCGCGCCGGGCGTGACGATCCGGAGGGCGGCGAGGCGCAGCCCGGCGTCGGCGGGCCGCCGCAGCCGGGGTATCAGCCCGGCCCGCAGCAGGGAGGACTTGCCGCTGCCCGACGGCCCCAGCACCACCGCGCACCGGTGCCGGCGCACCAGCTCCGACAGGTCCTCCACGAGCCGCTCCCGGCCGAAGAAGACCGCCGCGTCACCGGGCTCGAACCGGGCCAGTCCCCGGTACGGCGACTCCTGCGCGTCCTCGTCCCCGCGGGGGAGGGCGGCCAGCTCGTCGGCGACGGCCTGCCGGCGCTTCTCCCACTCGGCCGGGTCCCCGCCGCACGCCGTGACGTAGGCCAGGGTCACCTCCCGCGTCGGCAGGCGCTCCCCCGCGGCGGCCTGCGAGAGCGCCGCCGGCGAATACGGCGTCCGCTGCGCCATCGCCCGGTACGTCGGCCCGCCGGCCCGCGCGCGCAGGTCCCGCAACGCGACCGCGAACCGCTGGACCGGTCCCGCCTCCGGATCGAGCGGGTTCTCCGGACGCCCCATCCCCTGTCTCCCCCCTGACCGCGCCGGCGCCGCCAACCCGCGCCGCGCCCCCACGTTAGGGGCCGGTCCGGCCACCTGCCAGGCGGCGCGTGGCGTCCGGCTCATTGATTACGTGCACGTAGGAGGGCTGTCAATCAACTCCGCGGCGGCTGAACTCGGTGTGCAGCGGCGCCGCCACGGCACGCCGCACAGCGCCGGCCGGCCGCGTCCGGACCGTCCGGCTCAGTGCACATCCGACGTGCACATCCGACTCGCAAGCGAAGGAGCGCTCATGACCGAGCCCGTTGAGATGCCGCCCTATCCGGTGGGCGGCGCGGGGATCTTCGACGTCGACCCCGACCAGGCCGGCGTCAGCCAGGACCCCGACGACGCGGTGACCGGAGACATCCAGGCCCTTCCCGAAGACGTGGAGTTCTGACATGGGCAACGTTCACGGCATGCTCGCCGCCGCCCGCAAGCTGCTCGGCACCACCGAGCACCCGCCCGGGTCCAACCGCAACGTGATCACCAAGTGGTACGGCTTCCCCGGCCCGTGGTGCGACATGGCCGTCAGCTACGCGGCCGCCCACTCCGACAACCTGTCCGCGATCGGCGGGAAGTTCGCCCTCACCACCGCCCACGCCCGCGCCTTCCAGAAGAAGGGCCGCTGGCACTACGGCGTCGGCGGGATCCGCCCCGGCGACATCGTGTTCTTCGACTGGTCCGGCTCGCGGTCCATCGGTGCCATCGATCACGTCGGGATCGTCGAGGCGGTGCACTCCAACCGCACCATCACCACCTTGGAGGGCAACACCTCCGACGCCTTCCGCCGCAGGCGGCGCACCTCCGCCTGCATCGTGGGCTACGGCCGTCCCGCCTACGGGGGAGGCGGCGCGCCGATGCCGTCCGGCGACGGCATCCTGCGTCTGGGGTCGAAGGGGCAGGCGGTCAAGACCCTGCAGAAGAACCTGAACACCGTGCAGAAGGCCGGGCTCACCGTGGACGGCGACTTCGGACCGGCCACCCAGAAGGCGGTCAAGACCTTCCAGGCCCACCACGGTCTGCGCGCGGACGGCGAGTACGGGCCGCAGTCGGCGGCGATGATGAAGGCGGCCCTGGCCGGCCGCAAGCAGCCGATCCGGCCGAAGGCCGTCGTCGCCGCCGGAGTGCTGGAGGTCGACGGCGTGTTCGGACCGGCGACCTGTGCGGCGCTCCAGCGCACCCTCAACAGCCGGGGCAAGGCGGGACTGGAGGTGGACGGAGCCTTCGGGCCGCTCACCGTCACCGCGTTGCAGCGGTACCTGAAGGTGACCGGGGACGGCGTCGTCGGCCCCCGGACGGTCGCCGCCCTGCGGAGCCACCTGGGCGCGAAGGCCGACGGCGAGTGGGACGCGGACACCACCCGCGCGCTCCAGAAGGCCCTCAACGCCGGGACCTTCTGACCGGCTCGCACACGACCGGAAGACCGTCACGGGGGGCGGGCCTTCCGGCCGGGACGGTGGACCGGGCACGCCCGGTCCACCGTCCCGCACCCGCACCGGCGAGCCGCGGGGGCCGCCCGCACACCACGCGGTTGCACGGAGCCCGCGCGCGCCGCTCCACCGCAGGTGAGCAGGTAGTGAAGAAATCGGCACGGTTCTTCCGTGATCATTCCTTGGCGATTCAACCAGCCTGAGAGGCTGCGCGTTTGCACGCGGGTTGCCTCGGATGTGCGGGAATCCTGTGGAGATCGATCATCAGTGGGACCTGAGGGGCACGTCAGGGGATTGATCTGCTCGCGACAAGTCGGCAGTCTCCAGGGCACGCGCAGCGCTGCCGTTCGAACGCGAATCCCCCCACTCCACGAGGAGACCCTCTTGTCGGCGCATCACCAACGCATGGGCAAGGCCAGGACCGCCACCGCGATCGCGGCCACCGTAACCGTCATCGGCACCGCGCTGTACGTGTCGCCCGTCGCCCGGGCGGGACAGCCGGCGGAAGGCACGGTCTTCGGTCTGAACGCCGAAGGAGCCGTGGCCGGCAGCTACATCGTCCTGCTGGACGAGAAGACGTCCTCGGCCGAGAAGAAGGAGCTGGCCGCCGAGTACGGCGGCGCGATCAGCCGGACCTACGGGTCGGCGGTGAACGGCTTCTCCGCCGACAGCCTCACCGAGACGGAGGCCAGGCGCCTCGCCGCGGACCCGGCGGTGGCCACCGTCGTGCAGAACAAGAAGTTCCACATCGACTCCCGCCAGGAGAACCCGCCCTCGTGGGGCCTGGACCGCATCGACCAGGGCGACACCGCGGGCGACGGCACGTACACCTACCCGGACAAGGCCGGGGAAGGGGTCACCGCGTACGTCATCGACACCGGCGTCCGCGTCAGCCACGAGGACTTCGAAGGCCGCGCCGTCTCCGGGTTCGACGCCGTCGACAACGACGACAAGGCCGACGACGGCAACGGCCACGGCACCCACGTCGCGGGCACCATCGCCGGCACCGCCCACGGCGTGGCCAAGAAAGCCAAGATCGTCGCGGTCAGAGTCCTCGACGACAACGGATCCGGGACCACCGAGCAGGTCGTCGCCGGCATCGACTGGGTGACCAGGAACCACCAGGGTCCCTCGGTGGCCAACATGAGCCTCGGCGGTGGCGCCGACCCGGCTCTCGACGAGGCGGTCAGGAAGGCCATCGCCTCGGGCGTCACTTTCGCGGTCGCGGCCGGGAACGAGTCGGTCGACGCCGGGCAGGGTTCACCGGCCCGCGTCCCCGAAGCCCTCACGGTCGCCTCCAGCACCAAGGACGACGCCCAGTCGGACTTCTCCAACTTCGGGAAAATCGTGGACCTTTACGCGCCGGGTTCGGACATCACCTCCGACTGGAACGACAGCGACCAGGGGACCAAGACGATCTCCGGCACCTCCATGGCCACGCCCCACGTCACCGGAGCGGCCGCCGTCTACCTCGCCGGGCACCCGGACGCCACTCCCGCTCAGGTCGCCGCCGCACTGACCGGCGGCGCCACCAGCGACAAGATCACCAACCCCGGCGGCGGAACGCCCAACAAGCTGCTGAAGATCACCGAGTAGGTCCCCGGCGCCCCCCGGGCCCGGTGGTGCCCCCCGTGTCCACGGGGGGCACCACCGGGCCCGTTCGTCAGTCGCCGTACACGCCGACCTCGTACAGCGAGTACCCCCACCGCGTGCCCCGCTCCGTCCCCTGGACGCGGACGTAGCGCGCCGGGGTGCCGGCGAACCGGGCCGTGTCGAGCCCGCCGTCACCCGTCGTGGTGGCCCACACCGTCCGCCAGTCCACCCCGTCAGCCGAGAGCTGGATGCCGTACGACTTCCCGTACGCGCGCTCCCAGTCGAGCGTGACCCGCGCGACGCGGTGGGTCGAGCCCAGGTCGATGCGCAGCCACTGGTCGTCGCTCCAGCCGCTGGCCCAGCGGGTGTCCCGGGTGCCGTCGACGGCGCGGCCGGCCGCGTAACCGACGAAGGGGTTCCACTCCGTCGAGGAGGCCGCGGCCGGGGCCCCCGCGGCGAGGTCGTCCCCCGCCCGGTGACGCTCGGTCGCCCCCCAGCTGTCGAGGTAGGACTCGGCGCCCCGGAAGAGGTCGTTCACCACCCCCTGGCCCCCGACGAGCCTGATGTCCTCGATCCAGTCCGGGACGAGGCCGTAGTGCGCGGCTCCGTCGGTGTTCAGGTCCCAGGTGCGGTCGCCGGTGGTCTGCCGGTCGATGAGGGAACCGCCGTCCACGCTGCGGAAGGGGTAGGTGACCTTGTTCGGCGTGTCCGCGCCCCGGGGGCCGGGCCAGCCGCCGACACCGTTCATGTCCGTGCCGAAGCCGTAGCCGACGTCGTACTTGTCGCGCAGCGCCGCGGTCCGGTGCGCCTCGGCCACGAACCCCTCGGAGCCGTGCATGTACTGGGCGATGAAGCCGCCGAGGCCGTAGACCCGCTCGGTCCAGTTCAGGTCCATCCAGCTGTGCGAGGAGATCACACCGGGGTAGGAGTCCGCCTCGAAGATGTCGAGCGCGCGGCCGACGGCCTTGACGCTCATGTGGTCGATCTCCAGCATCATCTTGCGTTTCATCATGCCCCGCACGGCGTACTCGCCGAGCTCGGTGAGCCCGCGGACGTTGCACCGGGCGTCCGCGTCGTACGACGGGACGCGCACGCCCGCCGGGAGCCTGGCCTCGGCCCCGGGCGC
This sequence comes from Streptomyces sp. NPDC013455, assembly GCF_040632975.1. Lineage (NCBI taxonomy): Bacteria > Bacillati > Actinomycetota > Actinomycetes > Kitasatosporales > Streptomycetaceae > Streptomyces > Streptomyces sp. NPDC013455. The sequence continues at coordinate 92,959 of NZ_JBEYCX010000005.1, forward strand.
CGCGGCCGAGCCGATGGGGTTGTCGTGCTGCGGGCCCGTGCACTTCTCGGTCTTCCAGAAGGTGCCGGTCGACAGGAACTGCCCGACGTTGATGGCCGTTCCGAGGCCGCCGGAGTCGAAGCGCACCCCGCACAGCGCGTTGTCGAACTTGTGGCAGAGGAACATGCTGCGCACGCCCAGCGCGTACAGCTCGTCCAGGCCGGCGTCGATGTCCTTGCGGTCGCACTGCGCGACGTCCAGGACCTGCTTGCAGCCGAAGGGTTCGGAGGTCTCCACGCCCAGGACGACCGCCAGCTTGCCCTGCCGGACGACCTCGCGGGCCTGCGCGCTGTCGGTGACGACACGGAACCAGCCCTTGCCGGCGCCGCCGTACATCCTGTCGATGTAGGCCTGGAGGTCGTACGTCAGCTTCGCCTGCAGCCGGATGGACGTCATCTCGTCGCAGGGGCGGTCCTTGAAGAAGTACACCGAGCAGATCACGCCGTTGGTGACGAGGTCGTTGACGAGCACCCGCTGGCCGCCGCGCCAGGCCCGCTCCACCCAGGCGTAGTAGTTCTGCTGGTGGGTCAGCGAGTCGTGCGCGGGCCAGTTGGCGAACGTCGGCCAGCCGACCGGGTCGTGCCTGCCGTCACCGCCCTTGGTGATGAAGTCGAAGACGGCCAGCGAGCCGTCCGGGTAGTGCTCGGGGCAGTCCTTGAGCGCGTCGGCGATGCCGGCCTCGGAGAAGACCTTGCCGCAGATGAGGCGCCCGCCGAAGGCTTCGTTCGAGAACAGGTGGTCGTGCGCGTCGACGAATCCCCGCACCTCGCCGCGGGCATCGGTGCCCGTGAACGGCTCACCGGTGACGTCGATCCGGGAGTCCGGCGCCGGCCGTGCGTCCGGCACCCACCACTCGTCCCCGGCCGCCGAACTCGGGGTGGGCCCGAGCACGACGGCCAGGACGAGCAGGAGCAGCGAGACCACGGTGACGTCTGTGCGTCGGCGGTACGGGCGGCTGGTCACGGCCACGGCCCACGTCCCTCGGTCGGCGGGATGCGCGACCGGCCGGCGGGGTCGGGCCCCGGGACACGCGCGCATCCAATTTGTCATGTCTGCGTAAACCGTGCGCCATGAGAATCGCCAGTGCCGCCTCACGAGTCAAGACCGCGGTGCCGGGGAGCTTGGCCGGCGGGCCGCCGGACCCGCCCGACGCCGCACGCGTTCGATGCCCGCCCGGTGCGCTCGCGCGCACGGGACCCGTTCGATGCCCGCCCGGTGCCTGCTCGTGCGCACCGGACCCGTTCGATGCCCGCCCGGTGCCTGCTCGTGCGCACCGGACCCGTTCGATGCCCGCTCGCGCGGAGTAATAAGCTGGACGGACGTGAGAACCGTACGTCGAGGACCGTGCCGGACAGCGGCCCGAGGGTGAGGGAGCAACCGATGACATCGGAGAACGAGCGGGCCGTACTGGCGGGCGGTTGTTTCTGGGGCATGCAGGACCTGATCCGCAAGCAGCCGGGCGTACTGTCCACCCGCGTCGGGTACAGCGGCGGCGACACGCCGAACGCCACCTACCGCGACCACGGCGACCACGCCGAAGCCATCGAGATCCTCTTCGATCCCGGGGTCACGAGCTACCGCGACATCCTGGAGTTCTTCTTTCAGATCCACGACCCGACCACCAGGGACCGCCAGGGCAACGACATCGGGCGCAGCTACCGGTCCGCCATCTTCTACACCGACGAGGAACAGCACCGCGTCGCCCTGGACACCATCGCGGACGTCGAGGCGAGCGGGCTGTGGCCGGGCAAGGTGGTCACCGAGGTCGAGCCCGTGGGCGACTTCTGGGAGGCCGAACCCGAGCACCAGGACTACCTGGAACGCTACCCGAACGGCTACACCTGCCACTTCCCGCGCCCCAACTGGAAGCTGCCGCGCCGGACTTCGACACCCACGAGCTGAAGAACCGGCCGGGCCGCCCCGCTTCCGCCGGTCCGGTCCTCCCTCACGCCCTGCGCCGCTGCCTGATCGGCTCGCCCACGCGGTGCAGGTGCGTCAGGGCCTCGCGGTAGGACCGGATCAGCCCGGTCTCGTGGTAAGGCACTCCGATCTCGGCGCAGTACTGCCGCACGATCACCCGGGCCCGGCGCAGGTGCACCGCGGGCATGCTCGGGAACAGGTGGTGCTCGATCTGGTGGTTGAGCCCGCCCAGCAGCAGGTCGGTGAGCCGGCCGCCCCGCACGTTGCGTGAGGTCAGCACCTGGCGCCGCAGGAAATCGAGCTGCTCGTCACCGGTAAGGGTCGGCATCCCCTTGTGGTTCGGGGCGAAGGTGCAGCCCAGGTAGACACCGAACAGGCACTGGTTCACCGCGAGGAACGCCACCGCCCTGCCGGGGGAGAGCGCCAGGAACGGGGCGGCGAACACCACGGCGATGTGCAGCAGGAGCAGGGTGCCCTCCAGCAGCCGGTTCTTCAGAAACGGTGCCCGCAGCGCCCGCAGGCCGGCGACGTGCAGGTTGAAGGCCTCCAGGGTCAGCAACGGGAAGAACAGCGCCGCCTGGTGACCGCCGATGAGGCGGGCCGGGCCCCGGCTGGCGCGGGCCTGTCCGGCCGACCACACCAGGATGTCGGGGGCGACGTCGGGGTCCAGCTCCTCATGGTTGGGGTGGGCGTGGTGGCGGGTGTGCTTGTTCATCCACCACCCGTAGCTCATGCCGACACCGAGATTGCCGAACAGGCGTCCCCAGATCTCGCTGTGCCGGCGGCGCCGGAAGACCTGTCCGTGCGCCAGGTCGTGCGCCACCAGGGCGACCTGCCCGAACACCAGGGCGAGGACGGCGGCGACGGCCAGTTGCCACCACGTGTCGCCGAGCGCGAGGAAGGCCCCCCACACGGCGGCGTACGACCCGGTCACGAGAGCGAGCCGCACCGCGTAGTAGCCGGGGCGCCGCTCGAGCAGGCCGGCCGCGGCCACCCGCCGGGACAGCACGGCGAAGTCGCTGCCGGCACCGGGGCTCGGCGCGCCCGGGCCGGCGGCGGAGGGGGTTGCCACGGGGGCGTCGGGAGAGATCGTCATGCCGGAATTCTCGTGACGGCCGTACGCCCGAAGAAGCCTGCCAGCCACCGGGGGCACACGACGCCTGCCCCCACCGTCAGCCGGGGGTTACCCCCAGGACGCCCTGGTCAGGGCCGTGTGACACGTCCCGGTCCTCCTCCCGGCCCAGCCCGCCCGCCGACGCGCGCCCGCCCGCTTCACGGCCCGGCGGACACCTTGGTTCACCGCGCGGGCGGCTTGCCCCGCGGTCCGGCGGGCACCCGTGCGTCCCCCCCCGTCGGCGGCTTGCCCGTCCGGGGCCCGCGGCCGCATGGTGTGGTGCGTGTGACGTGACGGGCCCCGCGCGGCGCGGCCGCCGCCTCGGCCCGTCCCGGGATGGAGTCCTCGTGCCCGCTGCCTACGTCACCGATCTCGTCGAGGCCTTCCAGGACCACAGCGGCCGGCCGGCCCTCGGCTCCGGGCGCCGCGTGCTCACCTTCGAACAGGCTCTGGACGAGGTGTGGCGGCTGGCCGGGGCGCTGCGGGAACTGGGCGTCGGGCGCGCGACCGGGTTGGCGTGCGTGAGCGGCAACCGCCTCGAGACGCTGCTGGTCCGGCTGGCGGCCCACGTGCTCGGGGCGCGGCTGACCCACGTGGTGATCGAGTCCGCCACCCACCACCTGGCGCACATCCTGGCCGACTGCCGGCCGGAGCTGGTGGTGGCCGACACCCCCGTCCCCGACACGGGAGCACGCCGCATCACCCTCGACGACCTGCTGCGGTCGGCCGCCGGCCGGCCGGCCGAGCCGGTGCCGGTGGCCGCGCGGGAGGAGGACATCGCCCGCGTCACCTACACGAGCGGCACGACCGGCCTGCCGAAAGGCGTGGCGTCCACCTTCGCCGCCCTGCGGGCGCGCGCCGCCCGGACCCGCCGTCACGAGGGTGCCGAGCCGGTGTTCGTCTCGGTCACCTCCCTGGCCCAGCGGGCCGGCGGGCGGTGCCTGGAGCACCTGCTCGCCGGGGGCAGGGCGGAGATCCTCGACCCCTTCGACCCGCCGGGGTTCGCCGCGGTCTGCGCCCGCCTGGCCCCGGTGACCACCTATCTGCTGCCGTCGACGCTGTACCGGCTGCTCGACCACCCCGCCACCGCCGACGGGATCCCCGGGCTGGTCTCCGTGTCGTACGGCAGCTCGCGCATCCTCCCCGGGCGGCTCGAAGAGGCCCTGCGCGTGTACGGCGCGGACTTCCGCCAGGGCTACGGGACGAACGAGGCGGCGGTGATCTCCCGGCTCTCTCCCGCCGACCACGCCGCCGCCCTGGACGGCAGGCCGCACCTGCTCGCCTCCGCCGGACGGCCGGTGCCCGGCGTCGAGCTGTCCCTGCGGGACGGGGAGGGACGGGAGGTGCCCGCCGGCCGGTGCGGTGAGGTGTGGACGCGCTCGCCGGCGATGATGGCCGGCTACTGGCACCGCCCCGACCTGGACGCCGAGGTGCTGCGGGACGGCTGGCTGCGCACCGGGGACGTCGGCCACCGCGACGAGGACGGCTACCTGTATCTGGTCGACCGGGTCGACGACATGATCGTCGTGGCGGGCGACAACATCCACTGCGGGCCCGTCGAGGCCGCTCTGTCCCGGCATCCGGCCGTGGCCCAGGCGGCGGTGGCCGGCCGCGAGAGCGCCGTCACCGGCGAGGAGATCCACGCCTTCCTCATGCCGGCGGCGGGGCACGAGCCCAGCGACCGGATCGCCGCCGAGGCGTGCCGGCTCGTGGCCGACGCCCTGTCGCAGGCCCACCGGCCCGCCGTGGTGCACTGGGTGGACCACATCCCCCTGACCCCCTCCGGCAAGCCGGACAAGCAACGGCTGCGGGAGGGGACCCCGCCCCGGAGCACGGGTCCCGGTACCTGACCTGCCGCGGCGCTGGCGCCCGCCCGGTCCCGCGTGCCGCCGCGCCCCAGGCTCCCTCCGCAGGCGGCGAGCGGGCCCGCACGAGCGCGGCGCCGCACGGGGTGACGGCCCGGCGTGGGTCAGGTCACATATGACCTGTTTCGCACCCCCTCCCGGGCGTGCCCGGTGCCGGGCTACCGTTGCGTCGAGCTCCTGTACCCCTTCGCACCTCGGACGGCCCGGCTGTGCTCACTGACCTGTCCCCCCTGATCGCCGCGACGGCCCGCTGGCTGACGGTGGCCTACCCGCCGTGCGGTGGCGCGCTGGCCTCCGCGCTGTGCGAGGCGCAGGCCCGGCAGGCGGTGACGGTCGCCGCATGGCTGCGCTACCCGACCGAGATCGACGCGGGCCTGGTCACCATGACGGGCCCCGGCGGCACGGCCCGCCTGGACTGGATCACCGGCGCGGAGCCGGACGCCGGCCACCCCGCCGAGGAGTGGGCCTGGCGCACCTGGGTGGACGAGGTCGTGGCCAGCTGGGCCGCCGCCCTCCTCGTCGACGCGGAGCTGGCCGCGGTGGCCGTCGCCGCGCTCGGCGAGAGCGAGCACCACGCGGCCCTGCCGGTCGAGTTCCGCCGGCTGCTCGCCCCCGACGAGGGCGACCGCCGCGCCGCGGCTCTGCTCCGCCACCCCGACCTGCTGGCCCCGGTCGCCGAACTGCACCACGCCCAGCTCCTCGACCGCCTCCCTCCCGCACGGCCCCTGGCGGCCTGAGCCTGCACGCCCCCTGGCGGCCTGAGCCTGCACGGCCCCTGGCGGCCTGAGCCTGCACGGCCCCTGGCGGCCTGAGCCTGCACGGCCCGTGGCGGCCTGAGCCTGCACGGCCCCTCGCGGCCTGAGCCCGCACGGCCCGGCGGCCCGCCCGGCCGCCCACGGCCCGCGGCGCCCACCGGCACCAGGCACACTGCCCACAGCCTTCGGCACACCGCCCACGGCCTGCGGCGCCCACCGGTACCCGGCGCGGTCGCCCACGGCCTCCGGCACACCGCCGGTGCGGCCCGCATCCGGGCCGGGCTCTCGCAACGCGATCCGGATGGCGGAAGAGGCCCGGCCGCGGCCGGCGAAACGCCGCGGCGGTTCTTCCCGGCACCCCGGCGAACGACGAGCATGCCGTGTCATGAACATCCTGCTCGTGGCCAGCGCGTTCAACAGTCTCTGCCAGCGCGTGTACGCCGAACTCTCCGACCTCGGCCACCAGGTCGACGTCGTGCTCGCCGCCCACGGCCCCGACCCGGTCCGCGCGGCCGTGCACGAGCTACGGCCGGACCTGATCGTCGCGCCGATGCTCAGGACGGCCCTGCCCGAGGACGTGTGGCAGCGCCACACCTGCCTGATCGTGCACCCCGGCCCGCCGGGCGACCGCGGCCCGTCCTCGCTGGACTGGGCCATCGAACGGGGGGCGGCGCACTGGGGCGTGACCGTGCTCCAGGCCGAGGCGGCGATGGACGCGGGCCCGATCTGGGCGGCCGAGCCGTTCCCGGTGCCGCCCGTCGGCAAGAGCGACCTCTACCGCAACGAGGTCTCCGACGCCGCCGTCACCGCCGTCCTCACGGCCGTACGGCGCTACGCCGAAGGCTCCCACAAGCCCCTCGCGCAGGCCGACGACTCGGTCACCGTCGTCCGGCGCGACTTCTTCCGGCAGGAGCGGCGCCGGATCGACTGGGAACGGGACGACACCGAGACGGTGCTGCGCAGACTGCGCGGCGCGGACTCCCAGCCGGGAGTCCTCGACGAACTCCTCGGCCGCGAGGTCTTCCTGCACGGCGGCCACCCCGAGGACCGGCTCCGCGGCCGCCCCGGCACCCTGCTGGCCCAGCGCGCGGGCGCCGTCTGCCGGGCCACCCGGGACGGCGCCGTGTGGATCCCCGAACTGCGGCCGCGCAAGAACTCCGGCGACCCGGCGCCCTTCCGCCGGCCGGCCGCGTCGGTGGTGGCCTCCTGCCGGCCCGGCCTCCGGCTCCCGGAAGCCCCCGCCCCCCTCGACCTCCCCGCCGGCCGGCGCACCTGGACCGACATCCGCTACCGGCAGCGCGGCGACGTGGGCTTCCTCGGCTTCTGCTTCCCGGGCGGCGCGATGAGCACCGGCCAGTGCCGCAGACTGCTCGCCGCCTACGAGTACGCGCTCACCCGCCCCACCCGCGTCCTCGTCCTCGGCGGGACCCGCGACTTCTTCTCCAACGGCATCCACCTCAACGTCATCGAGGCGGCCCCCGACCCGGCCCAGGAGTCCTGGGCCAACCTCAACGCCATGGACGACCTGGTCGAGGCCGTGCTGCGCACCACCGACCGGCTCGTGGTGGCCGCGCTCGCAGGCAACGCCGCGGCCGGCGGCGCCATGCTCGCCCTCGCCGCCGACCAGGTGTGGTGCCGCACGGGCGTCGTCCTCAACCCGCACTACCGGCGCATGGGCCTGTACGGCTCCGAGTTCTGGACGTACACCCTGCCGCGCCGCGTCGGCCCGGACGAGGCCCACCGGCTGACGACCGAGGCACGGCCGGTCAGCGCCGCGTCCGCCGAGCGGCTCGGCCTCGTGGACCGGCTCGTGCGGGCCGCGCCCGGGGACTTCCCGGCCGAGGTGGAGCGGCTCGCGGCCGGCCTCGCCGCCGACCCGGACCTGGACCGAAGGCTCGCCGCCAAGGCGGCGGCCCGCGCCGCGGACGAGCGCGACCGGCCCCTCGCCCACCACCGCGAGGCCGAACTGGCCCGGATGCACGCCGTCTTCTTCGACCCCGGCGCCCCCTACCACGCCCTGCGCTCGGCCTTCGTCCGCAAGACCCCCAGCGGCTCGCCGCGGCCCCTCGCCGTGCCCGCCGGTGACCCCCGGTGACGCCCCCGCTGCTGGTGGCCGGCGTCGGCAACATCTTCCTCGGCGACGACGCGTTCGGCCCCGAGGTGATCCGCGCCCTCGCCCACCGTCCGCTGCCGCCCGGCGCACGCGTCCACGACTACGGCATCCGCGGCCTCGACCTCGCCTACGACCTGCTGGCCGGCCACACCACCGCGGTCCTCGTCGACGCCGCCCCGCGCGGCCGGCGCCCCGGCACCCTCTCCCTGCTCGAAGCCGAACCCCCCGACGGCGCCGCCGCGCCGGAGGCCCACGGCATGGACCCGGCCACGGTGCTCGCGCTGGCCACGCACCTCGGCGACGAGCCGCTGCCCCGTGTCCTCGTCCTGGCCTGCGAGCCCGCCCGGCTGCCCGCCCGCGAGGAAGACCTGCTGCCGGGGCTGAGCACGCCGGTCCGGGAGGCCGTCGACCGGGCCGTGGACGCGCTGCACGCGCTCGTCCCCGCCCTGCTGGCGGATCCGGCCGTCCCGGTACCGCCGTTGGGCCGCCCGGTGGAATCCGGACACCCGCGCGCGGCTGCGCTGCCCGGCCTCCGCGGCGGGGCGGCCGAAGATCGGTGAGACCCCGGGCCGCGCAAGCGCGGCCCGGTTCCGCCGCCGATCCCGAGGAGCTGCGCCCATGTGCCGGTCCGACGTCCAGCAGGCCGTACTGGCGAAGAACGACGGCCTGGCGGCGAGCCTGCGCGCCGACCTCGCGGAGAGGGGCGTGACCCTGGTCAACCTGCTGTCCAGCCCGGGCAGCGGCAAGACCGAACTCCTCGCCCGGGTACTGGCCCACGCGGTGCGGCAGGGCGTGCCGGCGGCCGCGCTCACCGCCGACCTGGCCACCGAGAACGACGCCGTCCGGCTGGCCCGGTCCGGCGCGCCCGTGCGGCAGCTGCTCACCGACGGACTGTGCCACCTGGAGGCCCGGCAGGTCCGCGCCAAGCTGACGGACTGGCTGCCGCCGGACATCTCCGTGCTGTTCGTGGAGAACGTCGGCAACCTGGTCTGCCCGGCCTCCTACGACCTCGGGGAGACCCTGCGGATCGTGCTGATGGCCGTCACCGAGGGCGAGGACAAGCCGCTGAAGTACCCGACCGCGTTCGGCTCCGCCCACCTGGTCGTCGTCACCAAGACCGACCTCGCCGGACCGGCCGGCTTCGACGAGAGCCTGTTCCACGAGAACGTGCACCGGGTCAACCCGGGCGTGGAGATCGTACGGTCCTGCGCCCGCACCGGCGCCGGCGTCACCACCCTGCTCGACCACGCGCTCGCCGCCCGCGACGGTGCCCCGCCGCACCGCCCGCCGCTCGCCCCGCACCCGCACACCCACCACCCCGCCTCCGCCCCCGTCGCGTGACCGCGCCCGCCACCGGCCCGGTCCGCCGCCGGATCACCGTGCGCGGCACGGTGCAGGGCGTCGGCTTCCGGCCGTACGTGCACCGGCTGGCCGGCACCTTCGCGCTGGCCGGGTTCGTCGGCAACACGGCGGACGGCGTGCTCATCGAGGTGGAGGGCCCGCCGGACGAAGTCGACCGGTTCACCGGCCGGTTGACCCGGCAGCCGCCCCCACTGGCGACCGTGACCGGCGTCGGCTGCGAGGACATCCCCGCGACCGGCGCCGCCGAACCCTTCGCCATCCGCTCCACCGAGCGGTCCCCGGGCCGCACCCACCTCCCGCCCGACACCGCGACCTGCGCCGACTGCCTGCGCGAACTCGCCGATCCCGGCGACCGCCGGCACCGGCACCCCTTCGTCACCTGCACCCACTGCGGCCCCCGCTTCACCATCGCCACCGGGATGCCGTACGACCGGGCGGTCACCACCATGGCCGGCTTCCCGATGTGCCCCGCCTGCGCGCGCGAGTACGGCGACCCGGCCGACCGGCGCTTCCACGCCCAGCCCGTCGCCTGCCCCGACTGCGGACCGCGCCTCACCCTGGTCCCGGCCGCGGGTACGGACGTCCGCCCGGCCCGCGACGCGGACGCCCTGGCGACGGCCCGCGCGCTCCTGGCGGACGGGCGGATCGTCGCCGTCAAGGGCGTCGGCGGCTACCACCTGGCCTGCGACGCGACCGACGCCCGGGCCGTCGCCCGGCTGCGCCGCCGCAAGGAGCGGGGCGGCAAGGCGTTCGCCGTGATGTGCGCCGACCTCGGCACGGCGGAACGCGTCGCCGTGCTCTCCGACGCCGAGCGGGCCGCGCTCACCAGTGCCCGGCGGCCCATCGTCCTGCTGCGCAGACGCGACCGGGCGGACGGTCCGCGCCTCGCCCCCGAGGTCTGCCCGGGGAGCCCGCACGTCGGCGTGCTGCTGCCCTACACCCCCGTGCACACCCTGCTGTTCGGACTGCCCGGCGATCCCCCCGGACCCCGGGCGCTGGTCATGACCAGCGGCAACCGCTCCGGCGAGCCCATCGTCACCGACGACGCCGAGGCGCTGACCCGGCTGGCCGGACTCGCCGACGCCTGGCTCAGCCACGACCGGCCCATCGCCTCGCCGTGCGACGACTCCCTGCTGCGCGTCCGCCCCGACGGCACGGAGCAGGTCCTGCGGCGCTCGCGCGGCTACGTCCCCCGCCCCCTGCGCCTGCCGCTGCCGGTACGCCCCACGCTCGCGGTCGGCGGCGACCTGAAGAACACCCTCTGCCTGGGCGAGGGCGAGCACGCCTGGTTCGGACCGCACATCGGCGACATGGGCGACCTGGCCGCCCTCGAAGCCGCCGAGCGGGCCGAGCGGCACCTCACCCTCCTCACCGGCGTCACCCCCCGCCGGTCGGCGGCCGACCGCCACCCCGGCTACCACTCGACGCGCCGGGCCCGCGCCCGCGCCGCCCGGCTCGGCCTGCCCGGACCGGTGCCGGTCCAGCACCACCACGCCCACATCGCGGCGGCCATGGCCGAACACGGCCTCGACGGGCGCACACCCGTGATCGGCGTCGCCTTCGACGGCACCGGGTACGGCGACGACGGCACGGTGTGGGGCGGCGAGATCCTGCTCGCCGACTACGCCGGCTACCAGCGCCTCGCCCGCCTCACCCCCGCCCCCCTGCCCGGCGGTGACACCGGCGTGGCCAACCCCTGCCGGCTGGCACTGGCCCGGCTGTGGGCGGCGGGACTCCCCTGGGAGCCGGGCCTGCCCAGCGTCGAGGCGTGCACCCAGGCCGAACTGACGGTGCTGCGCCGGCAGCTGACACGCCAGCTGGGCTGTGTGCCGACCTCCAGCATGGGCCGGCTCTTCGACGCGGTGTCGTCCCTGGTGGGGGTCTGCCAGCGCGCCGGGTACGAGGCACAGGCGGCGCTGGAGCTGGAGGCGGCGGCGACGGCGGCGAGGGACGCGGACGCGGTCGCCTACCCCTTCGGCCTCACCGCACTGCCCGCAGCCCCGCCCGGCCGGCGTCCGGGCCGGCGCGGCCCTGCCACCGGGTGGGAGATGAACCCGGCACCCGCCCTGCGCGGCCCTGCCACCGGGTGGGAGATGAACCCGGCACCCGCCCTGCGCGCCCTGCTGGACGACCGGGCCCGCCACACCCCCGTGCCGGTCATGGCCGCCCGCTTCCACCGGGGCCTGGCCCGGACAGTGGCACGGGTCTGCCGCCGGGCCCGAGCGGCAACCGGCCTCACCACCGTCGCCCTCACCGGTGGCGTCTTCGCCAACGCCCTGCTGGAGGAGGAGACCGCCGCACTGCTCGCCGGGGCCGGCTTCACGGTCCTCCGGCACGGCGAAGTCCCCCCCAACGACGGCGGTCTGGCGCTCGGCCAGCTGATGGTCGCCGGAACAGCAGTCCACCACGAGACGGAGTGACCCATGTGTCTGGCAGTGCCCGGCAAGGTCGTGTCCATCGACCACCGCGCCGACCCGCTCACCGGCCTGATCGACTTCGGCGGCGTCCGCAAACAGGCGTGCCTGGAGTACCTGCCCGACATCCGGGTCGGGGAGTACGTCATCGTCCACGTCGGCTTCGCGCTCCAGCGCCTGGACGAGGAGTCGGCACGCGCGTCCCTGGAGCTGTTCGGCCGGCTGGGGCTGCTGGAGGAGGAGTTCGGCGACGCCTGGGAGCAGGCGGCGCGGCAGGAGAGCGGGAGTGAGGCCCGGTGAAGTACATCGACGAGTTCAACGACCCGGAGCTGGCACGCCGGCTGCTGGACGAGATCCGCGCCACGGCCACCCGTCCCTGGGCCCTGATGGAGGTCTGCGGCGGCCAGACCCACTCGATCATCCGCCACGGCATCGACCAGCTCCTGCCGGAAGAGGTCGAACTGATCCACGGCCCGGGCTGTCCGGTGTGCGTGACACCCCTCGACGTCATCGACAAGGCCCTGGCGATCGCCGCGCGCCCCGGGGTGATCTTCTGTTCCTTCGGGGACATGCTGCGGGTGCCCGGCACCGACCGGGACCTTTTCCGGGTCAAGGGCGAGGGCGGTGACGTCCGGGTCGTCTACTCGCCGCTGGACGCGCTGGAGCTCGCCCGACGACACCCCGACCGGCAGGTCGTGTTCTTCGCCATCGGCTTCGAGACGACCGCCCCCGCCAACGCCATGGCCGTCCACCAGGCCCGCCGCCTCGGCCTGGCCAACTTCAGCCTGCTGGTGTCCCACGTCCGCGTCCCGCCGGCGATCGACGCCATCATGACCGCCCCCGAGTGCCGGGTGCGCGGCTTCCTCGCCGCCGGGCACGTGTGCAGCGTCATGGGCACCGCCGAATACCCGGACCTCGCCGAGCGGCACCGCGTCCCCATCGTCGTCACCGGCTTCGAACCGCTCGACATCCTCGAAGGCATCCGCCGCGCCGTGCACCAGCTGGAGCGCGGCGAGCACCGGGTGGAGAACGCCTACACCCGCGCGGTGCGCCCGCGGGGGAACCCGGCCGCGGTCCGCATGATCGAGGAGGTCTTCGAGGTCACCGACCGCAACTGGCGGGGCATCGGCCGCATCCCGGACAGCGGCTGGCGGCTGACCGACGCCTTCCGCGCCTACGACGCCGAGCACCGCTTCGACGTCACCGGCATCCGCACCGAGGAACCGGCCGCGTGCCGCGCCGGCGAGGTCCTGCAAGGGCTGATCAAACCCACCGAGTGCGCCGCGTTCGGCACGAGTTGCACCCCGCGCACCCCGCTCGGCGCCACCATGGTCTCCAGCGAGGGCGCCTGCGCGGCCTACTACCTGTACCGCCGGATGAACACCCCGGCGGCATCCGAGGGACCGCGCGTCCCGCAGGAGGAGATGAACCCCGTTGGCTGACCTCTTCACCACCGGTGCGGCGCCCGTCGATCCGGCGAACTGGACCTGCCCCGCACCCCTGCGCGACCAGCCGGTCGTCGTCATGGGCCACGGCGGGGGCGGCGCCCTGTCGGCGGAGCTGATGGAACAGGTCTTCGCACCCGCCTACGGCAACCCCACCCTGGCCGCGCTCACCGACTCCGCCGTCCTCGACCTCGGCGGCGTCCGGGTGGCCTTCTCCACCGACTCCTACGTGGTACGCCCGCTGTTCTTCCCCGGCGGCAGCGTCGGTGACCTCGCCGTCAACGGCACCGTCAACGACCTCGCGATGAGCGGCGCCCGGCCCACCCACCTCGCCACGGCGTTCGTCCTGGAGGAGGGCGTGGCACTGGACGTCGTCGCCCGGATCGCCCGCGCCGTCGGGGCGGCGGCCGAGGCGGCGGGCGTCACCGTCGCCACCGGCGACACCAAGGTCGTCGAGTCCGGGCACGGCGACGGCGTCTACGTCACCACCGCCGGTGTCGGCCTCGTCCCCGCCGGCGTCGACATCCGCCCCCAGCGCGCCCGGCCGGGCGACGCCGTCATCGTCAGCGGCCCCATCGGCCTGCACGGGGTGGCGGTCATGAGCGTGCGCGAGGGCCTGGAGTTCGGTGTGGAGATCACCTCCGACACCGCGCCCCTGGCGGACCTGGTGGCGGCCATGCTGGCGGTCACCCCGGACATCCACGTGCTGCGCGACCCCACCCGGGGCGGCCTCGGCGCGTCCCTGAACGAGATCGCCCGCGCCTCCGGCACCGGCGTACGGCTGCACGAGCGGGCCCTGCCCGTCCCGGAGGAGGTCGCGAACGCCTGCGGCTTCCTCGGCCTGGACCCCCTGTACGTCGCCAACGAGGGCCGGCTCGTGGCCTTCGTCCCCCCGGAGCACGCCGAAGCCGTCCTCGCGGCCATGCGCGCGCACCCGCGGGGCGCGGGCGCCACCCTCATCGGCGAGTGCGTCGCGGACCACCCGGGCATGGTCGTCGTCGCCACCGGCCTCGGCGGCACCCGGGTACTGGACCTGCCGCTGGGCGAGCAGCTGCCCCGCATCTGCTGAAACCGCCCCCGGCCCCCGCCGTCAGGCGGGGGCCGGGACCGGCTCCACCCCCGTGATCTCCAGCTCGCGTCCGCCGCGCAGCTCCCGCGAGGGCCGGTCGCAGCGCGGGCACCAGAAGAACGGGGGCATGCCGACCGCGAACTCCTCGGCACACCCGCCGCACCAGGCGCGCGCGGGCACCTGCTCCACGACGAGCCGGGCCCCGGCGAGCGCCGTGCCCTCGCGGGCCACCTCGAAGGCGAAGTGCAGCGCGTCCGGGACCACACCGGCCAGCTCACCGACCCGGACGGTCACCGACGACACGCCGTCGGCGCCGTCCGCGCGGGCGATCTCCTGTGCGTGCTCCACGATCGCGGTCGCGACCGACAGTTCGTGCACGGCCGTCTCAGCGCGGGCGCCGGGCGCCGGAGCGCAGGTTGATCATGCGCCAGATGCGCACCTCGCGCCGGATGCCCGGGAGCTCCCGGACGAGCATCGTGAGCACCAGCCCACCGACGACGGCGGCCTCGGCGACCAGCACGCGCCGAGCCGTCCACCCGGTCCGCGTCCCGGCCGCCGCCCGGCCGGCGCGGACTCCCGCCGCCACGGCCGCGGCCTTCGCTCCCGCTCGCTTCAGCTTCATCCCGGTGCCCTTCCGCTCGCTCATCCGGATCACCCCGGCGAGATGTTCGGCATGATCTTCATGATGGCGTCGTGCCGCTTCCAGTGGATCCCGGTGGAACGGCGCGCGTCGGAGGTGCCGTCCTTGTGGTGTCCGGTCTGGCGCTCGCCCGGGCCCCTGTTGCCCTGGTGCAGGCCGGGCACGTGGCAGGGCGTGTCGGGTCTCACCTGGGGGCGGCCCACTCGGATGGTGCCCATCGTCGTTCTCCTCTCAGGTCCTCACGAGCGTTCGGTCAGCTCCGCGAAGAACCGCTCGACGGCCGGCCACACCCGGCCGCCACCGGCCAGGCCGCGCCACTCCCGGCGGACCAGCGCGACCATCCGGAAACAGTCGTCCACCGGCACGATCCAGTGGTGGTCGAGGCCGCGCACGGTGTTCACCAACAGAGCCTCCACCTCGGGCGCCATGGTCGCCAGCGGTGGACAGGCGGCGCACATCCCGGCCCAGCGCTCGGCGTCGACCTCCCAGCGCATCGCACCGGCCGGACTGGGCCCCTGCGCCGTGACCGTGCCGTCGGCACGCGGCACGAAGAAGACCAGCCCCACCGGCACCCCGAGCGGCCCGGTGTCCACCGGCTCCAGGCGTACCCGCCGGCGCGGCACCGGCAGGTACCGCCCACCGCCCGCGCCGTCCCCGGTGAACAGCACCGCGCACGCGCCGCAGGCGCACAGCAGCTCCTCGCGCTCGGTGGCGTACAGATGGCGGTGTTCGGCCGGGACGGGTTCCGCGCACAGGTCGCACCGCTCGGGGCCGTCCCGGCCGGCGGTGGAGCGGATGACCCGGGCCAGTGCGCCGCCCGCGCTCACCGCTCCTCCCGCACCAGCAGGGAGTCCAGCGGCACGAAGGCCGGGGCCGTCGGCGCCGGCAGCGGTTCGACCGCCGTCAGCTCCGGTGCGGCGGCCAGCACCGCCTCCCGTACCGCGTCCGCGACCGTCGGACCGCCACCGCAGCCGCTCCCGCAGCCGCGCGCCTCGCTCACCCGGACCCGGGCCACCTGCCCCTCCACACCGACCAGCTCGATGTCGCCGCCCCGGTCGCGCACCGCCGGGCGGAGCCGGTCCACCGCGCGCTCGGCCCGCCGCTGCGCCGGCTCCGGGTGCAGCTGGTGCAGCACCAGCAGGTGCCCCAGCAGCTCGTCCTCGGCCAGCCCGGCGACCAGCGGCTGCCCGGCCAGGTCCAGCACCCGGGCCAGTGCCTCGCCGTAGACCTCGGTGAGCACCCGTACCGCCTCCACGGCCGTGGCACCCATCGGTCCGGGAGCGGTCTCCAGACGGGCCAGCAGCTCGTCGAGCCGCGCCAGCCGCCCCTCCACGTCCGGGTCGGCCAGCCGCCCGGCCTCAGCCATGGTTCGCCCCGTACGTCGGCGAGTGCACCGTCGTCAGCGTCTTCCCCTTGCCCATGTACATGTGCACCCCGCACGGCAGACAGGGGTCGAAACTGCGCACGGTACGCATGATGTCGACCCCCTTGAAGTCGTCGGGGCCGTTCTCCTCGAAGATCGGCTGCCCCTGGACGGCGTCCTCGTACGGCCCCGGGGTGCCGTAGATGTCGCGGGGGCTGGCGTTCCACGGGGTGGGCGGGTACGGGTGGTAGTTGGCGATCTTCTTGTCCCGGATCACCAGGTGGTGGGAGAGCACGCCGCGCACCGCCTCGTGGAAGCCGCAGCCGATCGCCTCGTCCGGCACCTCGAAGTCCTGGAAGACCTTCGTCTCACCGGCCCGCAGCATCTCCATCGCCTCCTCCAGGAACTGCAGGGCCATGGCGGCGGCGTAGGCGACGAAGTACGGCCGGGCGCGGTCCCGTTCGATGGTGTTGCTCCACTTCGGGATGTGCCACTCCAGCGTCGTCTCCGGCAACGCCTCGCCCCGGGGCAGGGAGATGCGCACGCTGCTGCCGGTGGCCTTGACGTACGGGGTGTCGACCAGGCCGCTCAGCGCGGTCGACCAGAGCCGGGCGAGCGGCCCGCCGCCGGTGTCCAGAGCGAGGTGCTGCCCGGTCTCGGGGTGGTACCAGCGCGGGCTCATCACCCAGCTGTAGTTGCCGTCGAAGTCCCGCTTCTGCGGCACCGGGACGGTCGTCTGGTTCCACGGGTGGCGCATGTCGACGGGGTTGCCGAGCGGGTCGTGGGTGACGAACGGCTCCTCGTTCACCCAGTCCTCGTAGTAGGAGCTGCCCAGCATGACGCGCAGACCGAGGTTGATGTCGATCAGGTCGTTGGTGACCAGCTTGCCGTCGACGATGATGCCGGGGGTCACGTACATCGCCCGGCCCCACTCGTTCATCGTCGCGTACCGGTAGTCGACGACGTCCGGGTTCTGCCAGGCGCCCCAGCAGCCCAGCATGATGCGGCGCCTGCCGACCTCCTCGTAGCCGGGCAGGGCCTCGTAGAAGAAGTCGAAGACGTCGTCGTTCATGGCCACCGCCTTCTTGATGAAGTCGATGACCCGCATCAGGCGGCTGAGGTAGTCGGTGAAGGTGTTCGGCTGCGGCATCGTGCCGACGCCGCCCGGGTAGAGCGTGGAGGGGTGCACGTGCCGCCCCTCCATCAGGCAGAACATCTCCCGGGTGACCCGGCTGACCTTCAGCGCCTCCTTGTAGACCTCGCCCTCGAAGGGGTTGAAGGCCTGCATGATGTCGGCGATGGTCCGGTAGCCGTGGATGTCGCCGCGCGGCGCGTCCGTGCGCTGGGCGCGTGCGAGGACCGAGGGGTTGGTGGCCTTGACCATCGCCTCGCAGAAGTCCACGAACACCAGGTTGTCCTGGAAGATCGTGTGGTCGAACATGTACTCGGCGGCCTCGCCGAGGTTGGTGATGTGCTCGGCCAGCTTCGGCGGCTTGACGCCGTACGCCATCTGCTGGGCGTAGTTCGAGCACGTGGTGTGGTTGTCGCCGCAGATGCCGCAGATCCGCGAGGTGATGAACCCGGCGTCGCGCGGGTCCTTGCCCTTCATGAAGACCGAGTAGCCACGGAAGAGCGAGGAGGTGCTGTGGCACTCCACCACTTCCTGGTTGGCGAAGTCGATCTTCGTGTAGATGCCGAGGTTGCCGATGATGCGGGTGATCGGGTCCCAGGACATGTCCACGATCTGCGCGGGCTTGCGCGCCGAGACCCGGCGTGGGTCCTCGGTGGTCGTCATGTCGTTTCCTGCCCCTCGTTCGTCGTACGCACGGGTCGCCGGGAGTGCCGCTCAGGCACGCCAGTACGGGTCGTAGCCGGTGGTCAGTTCCGGGCCGTTGTGGTGCCACTTGGGTTCGCGGTTGACCGCGACGCTGGTCAGCCCGCGCAGCCGGCGGATGACGGCGCCGTACGGCTTGATCAGCATCGACGACAGGGTGCCGCCGGTCGGCTCGTCCATGAACGGCATGAACGCGTCCGGGAACCCGGGCATGGTGCAGCCGATGCAGATGCCGCCGACGTTCGGGCAGCCGCCGATCCCTGCCATCCAGCCCCGCTTGGGCACGTTGCAGTTCACCACCGGCCCCCAGCACCCGGTCTTCACCAGGCACTTGGGTGAGCTGTAGTCCCTCGCGAAGTCGGCCTGCTCGTAGTACGCGGCCCGGTCGCAGCCCTCGTGCACGGTCTTGCCGAACAGCCACTGCGGACGCAGCATGTGGTCCAGCGGAGGCGGTGGCGCGGCCCCGGCGGCGTGGTAGAGCACCCAGACCAGGGTCTCCATGAAGTTCTCCGGCTGGATGGGGCAGCCGGGCACGTTCACCACCGGCAGGGCGCCCTGCGACCTGAAGTCCCAGCCGAGGTAGTCGGCGAGGCCCATGCAGCCGGTCGGGTTGCCGGCCATCGCGTGGATGCCGCCGTACGCCGCGCACGTCCCGGCCGCCACCACCGCCCAGGCCTTCGGCGCGAGCTGGTCGATCCACCAGTTCAGCGTCTGCGGCTGCCCGGTTGCCGGGTCGTTGCCGAACGAGGTCCAGTAGCCGTCGCCCTCGATGATGTTCTGGTTCGGGATGGAGCCCTCGATGACGAGGATGAACGGGGACAGCTCGCCGCGCAGCGCCGCCCGGTAGGGCGCCAGGAAGTCCTCGCCGCCCAGGCTCGGGGAGAGCACCTTGTTGACCAGGTTCACCTTCGGCAGACCCGGGATGAGGCCGAGCACCACGTCCTCGATGGACGGCTGCCCGGCGGCGGTCAGCGAGACGGTGTCCCCGTCGCAGCTCATGCCTTCCGAGATCCAGAGGATGTAGATCTCGTCGAAGCCCTTGCCGCGGGCTTCCGACCGGTCGGGTTCACGGCTCACTTCGGTGGTGCCGCTCTGTGTGGTCATGTCGTCGGCCTCCGCTGGAGTCGGTCTCGGAGTCGGTCGTAGGCCGCGGCCAGCGGGGCCGCCAGGGCCAGGGCGGGGGGTTTCGCGGGGGCGTTGGGGTGCGGACGGGTCGGCGCTCCCTGCTTCGCCCGGCCGATCGCCCGGCCCAGCTCGTCCAGGTCCTGCTGGGAGAGGGCCTCGCGCAGCCGGGGCATCATGACGGCCTCCTCCTCGCGGATGTGCTCCTCCACCTCCCGGCGCAGCCGGTCCACCAGGTCGTCGGCGCGCGGGTCGCCCTCACCGAGCCGGTCGAGTTCGAGGAGGGTCTTCTTCACCGCCATGTGGTCGCTCAGGTGTTCGTCCACCTCCCGGTCGCCGTCCGGGAGCGCCTTCCTGGCCAGCGGGTAGACGAGCATCTCCTCCAGAGCCGCGTGCCTGGACAGCTCGCGGACCAGCAGCTCGGCCACGCCGCGCCGCTGCCGGTGGGAGGCCGCCGCGCCGTAGTCGCGGAACAACTGCTCGACCATGCGGTGGTCGTGTGCCAGCACCTCAAGGGCATCCATCGAACCGTCCCTCCTCCGGCCGGTCGGCCGGACGCGCGGGCCGCGGGGACTGCGGCCGGGGTGGTTGGGCCGGACCCGGCGGTTCGGGCGGGCCGAGCGGTGCGACCTCGTCGGGCCGGAAGTAGTGGAACCGGCCGTACCAGCCGTGCAGGTCGGCGGCGGGGTCGTCGTCGACGGTGACGGCCAGGTGGACGCTGCCGTCCACGTCGTGGAAGACCCCGGCCACCTGCGCCGTCCGGCCGTCCAGGAACATGTCCTGGGCGTCGGCGCCCCGGCCGCGCGGACACAGCCGCACCCGGGAGCCGCCGCCGACGGGCACCCCGCCCACGAGCACGGTGTCCGTCGCCGGGGACAGGCCGTCGTCGCCGCCCTCCTGCCACCAGGCGGGCCGCCCGGCGGGGGGAGCCGGGGCGTGGGCCGGAGCCGGGGCAGGGGCCGGAGTCAGGGTGGGTGCCGAGGCCGGCGCGGGGCCCGGAGCGGGGGCGGGGACTGGCGCGGGCACGGGGTTCAGGGAGCGGATGGCGCCGTGCAGCCGGGCGAACACCTCCCGTGGCATGGTCTCCACCCGGTCCAGGATCCGCGCGGCCCGCGGATCGGTGGCCCGGGCCTCGGCCTTCTCCTCGTCGGTCAGCAGCATGGTGCGCAGCGTGAGGATCTCGTCGATCTCCGCCGCGTCGTGCAGGTCGCCCGGGCTCTCCGGCGCCACCTGCGGGTGATCCGGCAGGATGATCGGCGCGGAGAGCAGCAGCGGGCCGGTCAGCCCGTCGGTGCTCCCGGACTCCGGCGGCGGACCGCCGAGCACGGGGAAGGTGAACGCGTTGCGGCAGGCGCGCGCGTGCTCCGCGAGGGCGGCGGGCGGATCGACGAG
Source organism: Streptomyces sp. NPDC013455 (assembly GCF_040632975.1). Taxonomy (NCBI): domain Bacteria; kingdom Bacillati; phylum Actinomycetota; class Actinomycetes; order Kitasatosporales; family Streptomycetaceae; genus Streptomyces; species Streptomyces sp. NPDC013455. The sequence continues at coordinate 113,406 of NZ_JBEYCX010000005.1, forward strand.
CGAGACGAACTCGGCCGCCTCCGCGGTCAGGAGGGTGTGGGTGGCCAGCAGCGCCTGTCCCAGCACCGCGGCGCGCGGCGCCCGGGGATCCGGTGCCTCACCGGCGTTCTCGGTACGCACCCGCAGCCGGTACAGCCGGGGGGCCACCGGCTCGGCGACGACCGTCGTCACGGCGCGCACCTCGCGGCGCCGCCGCACCGTCCGCCCGGCCTCCGCGGGCAGCGGCTCGTACTCCGCTCCGGCCGGTGCCCCCACGGTGGCCGTCCGGCCGCCCCGCAGCAGCTCCGCGAGCGGCAGTACCAGCTCGGTCTCGCGCGGCACCGCCTCCTCGAAGGACAGGTGGGCGACCCCGTCGGGAGTCCGCAGCGACTCGACGGGGTGGTGCCCGTCCTCGTCGGCCGCCTCCACCTGCTTGTACTGGAGCTGGAGCCAGCGCACGCGCACTCGTACGGCGGCGTCGGCGTGCCGGACCCGCAGCAGGCACTCGGTCTGCTGGTACCAGGAGTCGGCGGAGCCGGAGATCCCCGGCACGACCGGCCCGTCGCGCTCCACCCAGTCGCGGGGCAGCAGCACCCCGAACTGCCAGCGCACCCGGTTCTTCGCCGACGACCGGCGGTAGGGGTAGAGCAGATACCCCTCGTACAGCACGGCGTCCGCCACGGCGCTCAGCTGCGCACAGCCCGCCCCGACTCCGTCTGCCATGCCGTCTCCTCGTCACCGTCGGTCACCGTCCGTCGCGGTTCGCTCTCCCACGGTCACACCCGGCGCGCCCGCCCGCCTCTCCGGCGCACCGTCGTTGGCCCGGACAGGGGAGGGGCGAGCGTCCGGGGGCGGGGCCGGCTCCCGGGCGGACGCGCCGGTGTCCCCGGCGTCACGGCTCGTCGGGCGGTCCGGGCAGCCGTTCCAGGGCCACCAGCGCGGCGTCGTCGCCGAGGTCGCCGTGCACATGGCGGACGAGGTCCCGGCGCAGGCAGGTCACCATCGCCTCCAGCGGCCGGCCGGCGTGGGCCTCGACGTGGGCGGTCAGGTCGAGGAACCGGCCGCGGCGGTCGCGGGCCTCGATGAACCCGTCCGTGTACAGCAGCAGGCGGTCACCCGGCCCGAACGGCACGGTCTGTGCGGCCGGGGCCACGTCGAGCAGGTCGCCGAGACCGAGCGGGGCGCCGGGCCGGCGGGGGAACAGGCCGTGCACCCGGCCCGCGTGGACCAGGAACGGCTCGGGGTGTCCGCAGTGCACGACGCGGGCCACGGGTGCGTGGGGCGGGAACTCCATGAGGAGCGCGGTCGCGAACCGCTCCGCGAACAGCGTCCCGGACGCCCCGCCGTCCGCCGGCTCGCCCTCCAGGATGCCGTCCACGGCGGCGATCTGCCGCCGGGCGCGTTCGTCCAGCCGCTCGGCGACCTGCGTCAACGACGGCTCCTGGTGGGCCAGTTCGCGGAACGCGCCGAGCAGGGCGGCGGAGGCGCCGACGGCCGGCAGGCCCTTGCCCCGGACGTCGCCGACGAGGACGCGGGTGCCGTACGGGGTCCGGAGCGCCTCGTAGAAGTCGCCGCCGATCCGCGCCTCGGACTCGGCCGGCAGGTACACGCCGCGCAGGGCCAGTGAGCCGATCCGGGGCGGCAGCGGGTGCATCAGGGCCCGCTGGGCCGTCTCGGCGACGGTGCGGACCTGGCGCAGCTGGCGCTCCCGGCGGCCGCGCAGGGAGCAGGCGGCCAGCGAGGTCAGGCCGACCACGAACAGGCTGAACAGCACGACGTCGGAGTCGGGTTGTCCGTACTGCCCCGCGTCCGCCTGGAGCAGGGCGGTCAGGACGAGTGCGGCACAGGCGAGGGAGGCCGTGGCCCACAGCGGGAGCAGTACCGAGGCCAGGACGGGCACGGCGGCCATCACCGGAGAGACGTGCAGCCAGTCCGGGGTGAGCAGATCCGTGACCGCGACGACCGCCATCAGCGCCACGGGCGCCGCCGCCGGCAGCACGCGGGAGCAGGCGAGCCGGTCGCGCGGGGCAGGGGCGGGGCGGCGCGCGTCGGCGGCCGTACGGGTGGCGGGGGCGTCGGCGGCCGTGCCGGGGGTGTGCCCGGTGCCGGTGTGTGTGTCGGTGCGGGTGCGGGTGCGGTGGGAGGTCATCGTCGCAGGGAGGGCCGTATCGGAGTGGGTGCCCGCCGGGTCCGGCGGGCCGGGGCGGGCGCCGGCGCGGACAGGCGCGACAGCGCCGAGTCCAGATGCCGGACCAGGCGACCGCCTTCGGGGGCGGCGGCCGTGACGTCCGTGCCGGGGCTGTCGGCCGGCGGGCCGCAGCGGGGGGTGTCCAGGCGGGACAGGGCCCGGCGGGCGGCGGGCAGGGCCGGGTGCGGCCGGCCGCCCCGGCAGGAGTAGGCGCACAGCGCGGTCGTCCGCAGCAGCCGCGCGTAGGGCTGGGCGAAGGCGGCGCGGGGCCGGGACGCGCCGGCGGCCTCGGGATGCGTGTCGAGCAGCCGGCCGGTGGCGGCCAGGTCCTGCGCGACGTCGGTCAGGGTGCGCAGCACCCGCCGGTCCAGGTGCCAGCGCCGCCGCCGGGCCGTCGGCCGGGGGTTCCAGCGCACGCTCTCGTGTGCCTCGTCCACGGCCGCGCCGGCCCGCTCCAGCGCCGCGTCGAGGTCCTGCTGCCAGGCGGGTCCGAGCACGTCCCGGGGCCGGACGTGCCGCTCGACCGCGTCGGCCAGGCCGTCCAGGTCCCGGGCGACCCGCATACGCAGCTCCTCCAGCGCCCGCTCGGCGGACCGGACGCGTACGGCGGGGAACAGCAGGGCGCTGCACGCGAGCCCGAACGCGATGCCCAGCACGATCTCCGCCAGGTGGGAGGCCAGTTCACCGGAGTGACGGCCGCGCACCAGGGCGAACGTGATCAGCGCGGTGGTCGGCACGTGCACACCGTGATGGCCGAGGAACCCGCGCCGCACGAGCAGCACCGAGGCGAAGACGACGAGGACCAGACCCGCCATGCCGGGGCGGGCGTACAGGGCGCCGGGTACGGCGACCAGGACACCGAGCAGGCATCCCGCTCCGTACCGCAGGGCGGCGGAGACCGTGCGCACCACCGTGGTCTCGACGATGAGCAGCGCCGCGACGGCCCCCGCGTACGGATCAGGTGTGTGCAGGAGCAACGTGCAGGTCTGCCAGGTCAGCCCGGCGGCCGCGGTGGCCCGCGCGGCCTCCGCGCCGTTGGCGCGTCCGGCGGACACCAGGACCCGCCACCACCGTGCGTCGCGCATGCCGTCCGTCGCCTCCCGTTCCTCGTCTCTCGTCGTCTCTCGTCGTCTCTCGTTGTCCCTCGTTGTCCCTCGTCGTGTTCCACGGGCCGCTCGGCGGGGCCCGGCACGATCGCCCAGGATAATCGGACAAATGGGGCATGAGGCAAATAAGGATTGTGTAGGTATGGATGGACGTTCGGGTGTCTATCGGGTCCGCGCCCGCGCCCGTACACTGCGAACCCGCAGACATGCGGGCGCAGTTGACCGGGGGGAGCCGTCATGTCCGAAGGTCCGTACGGTCCGGATCACAGATTCGCGGGGCCGCCCGTCCCGCCCATGCCGCCGGGGCCGCCCCCCGTGCCGTCCACTCCGCCCGGCCCGCCGGACGCCTGGCGGGCCGTCGCGGTCGCCCTGCTGAACCTGAGCGGTCTCGGACTCGGCTACGCGCTGCTGCGGCGCTGGTTCCCGACGGCCGCCTGCTGGGTCGCGACCGGTCTGTTCCTGCTCTTCGCGCTGCCCGCGGACGCCGACGGCGTCCCCGGCGTCGCGGTCGCCGGCTACGCCGTCCTGCTGCTCGCGGCGGCCCTGCACGGCGGGCTCGCCGGGCGGCGCACCCGGTCGGCCCGGCCGGGCGGCACGCCCCTCGCCCTGCTGCTGGGCCTCCTGCTGCTCGCCGTGCCGGCCGGCGGTGCCCTCTGGTACGAGGACGCCCACGACGAGGCCGTGGAGGAGGCCCTCCTCGGGCGCCTGGAGGAGGCCGACGACCTGGTGGCCGACAGTGGCCGACAGTCGTTCGCGACCGCGAAGTCGGACTATCGGGAGGCGCTGGAGGTCTACCGCGACATCGCCCTGCACCACGCCGGTTCCCGCGCGGCCGGCAAGGTCCCGGCCAGCCTGCGGACGTACTACACGACGGTCGGCGCCGCCTTCGGCCACCGGGAGTACTGCGACGCCGTGGAACCGCTGACGTACCTGCGCACCGTGCCCGACACCATGCCGGAGGAGCCGCTGGGCTCACTGGCCCGCTGGCCCGACGACCGGCTCGCGACCGCCCTGTACGAGTGCGGCGCACAGCACCTCGGCACCGGCGACGTGGACTGGGTGAGCCGCTTCGGCGATCTGCTGGACACCTTCCCGCGATCGGGGGCGGCGGCCAGGGTGGCGCCCGCCGTCGACGCGGCGGTGAAGAAGGCGGAGAAGGCCGTCGACGGGGACGAACCCTGCGCGGCCGTCGAGCGGCTGCGCGGCCTCGGCACCCGGATCGGCGACCTGTCCAGGTCGGCCGGTGACCCCGGCGGCCGGCTCGGCAAGGCCGCGAGCCGGGCCGGCCGGAGCGGTGACACGGGGCAGTACGCCTGCGGCGTCGACCAGTACGAGGACGGCGACTTCGAGGCGGCGCAGAAGACCATGGAGCGGTTCGCCGCCGATCACAAGCGCCACCGGAACCGGGCCCGCGCCGAGAAGATCGCCATAGCCGCCGAGGTCGCCCAGACCCTGCCCGCGGCCGGCCGGAAACTGCCCACCACGGCCTCCGGCGGGAACATCTCCGTCACCGTCAAGAACGACAGCCCGCACGACGTCACCGTCCTGTACACCGGTCCCGTGACCGGCAGGCTCACCCTCAAGGGCTGCGGCGGCTGCAAGGCGTACTCGCTCTCCGACACGCTGTACTCCGGCTTCAAGCCGTGCAGCGACAGCGGCAGGCACTACCCGCAGCGCACCATCAGCCTCCCGGTCGGCACCACGTACTTCGTGCACAAGTCGAACGGCACCGGCAGCGCCACCCCGGCGTCGGACACCGCCAGGCTCAGGTCCGGCTACATCTACACGGAGTGCGCCTACTCGACCCGCAGCCTGGGGTCCGGGTACTGACCGGTGCCGACCGGTTCCGGCCGGTTCCGGCCGGTCCGGACTCCGGCCGGCGGCCGGGCGGGCCGGAGGCGCCCCGGTTCCCGGCCGGTGCCCCCGTGCCTGCTCGGCGCTGCCGGGCGGGCCGGCCGGTGTCCCCGCGTCCGGTCAGCGCTGCCGGGCGGACCGGCGCCGTACCGCCACGATCGCGCCCGCGCCGACGAGTACGGCTCCGGCCGCGGCGGCCGTGACGGGCAGCACCGCGTCCGAGCCGGTGCTCGCCATCTCGCCGCCCGTGGATCCCGTCGACCCCGACGCCGAGGACGACGCGGCACCGCCGGTCGTGCCGGCCGCCGACGCCGAGCCGGACGTGCCGCCCGTCGACGAGCCGCCCGCCGTGGAACCGGAACCGCCGGTGCTCGACGTGCCGCCGGTGGAGGCCGTCGAGCCGCCCCCGTCCGCGTCACCGCCGCCGGCCGAACCGCCGTCCGTCACCTCCAGGGTGAGAGCGGCGGTGTCGTTCGCCTTGTCGGGGTCGAACGGACGGGGCTCACCCGCGAGCGTCACGGAACCCTCGGCCCCGGACACCTCCTTGTCGATCCGCACCTTGAACGCGTAGCTCCCGCCACGGCCCTCGTCCACCCAGCGCTGCGCGGTCCCGCAGTCGTAGCTGCCCTCGCCGGCCTTCTTGCAGAAGCCGGCGGCCTTGGTCACCGACGTGCCGGCCGGGAAGTCGATCAGTACGCGGGTCGCGGGCGTGTCCAGCTTCCGGAGCACCCAGCCGGGCCCGGCGTTGGTGAACTTCACCTCGACGTCGACCGTCTCGCCCACACGGCCCCGCAACCGGGCGCCGGTCACCTGGAAGTCGGCGGTGTTGTCGGCCGTGACCGTGGTGTCGGCCGCGTCCCAGCCGTCGTGCTTCGCCGAACCCGGGGCGGCCGGCGTCGCGTCGGGCCGCTCGGCCAGCTTCACCGCGGGGCCCGTGCCCTGCACCGGGTCCGAGGCGCCCTCCGTCGGGGCCGGGTCGTGGGCGTCGACGACCACCCGCAGCTCGTCGCGGAGCGCGTGGTCGAGGGCCTTCAGCTTCGCCGGCCGCTCGGGGGCGTACACCACGCCGGGCTCGACCTGCTGGTCGAACTCGCAGACCAGGTCGGAGGTGCTCGGCGCCTCGTCGAACGAGGAGACGTCGTAGCGACGGCAGTTGGACGGCATATCGCTGTGGCTGAGCCCGCGGGTGACCGAGTACGACATCCAGACCTTGTCGAGCGCCGAGGAGCCCGTGTTGGTGAAGGTGGCCGGCACCGTGAACTCGCCGCCCGGCTTGACGCCGTCGACCGGCGCGACGGTGCCCAGCACGAGACCGGTTCCGGCTTCGTCGGCGGAAGCGGGGGCCGCGCCCAGCGCGATCAGGGCGACGGCGCCGATCGCACCGGCGGTCTGCCGGAGTGCGCGGGGGCCTGGGGTGGTGAACGGCATGGAATCCTCTGGAAGTCGTGGCTGTGACGGACGAACGAACGCTTCGGGAACGTGCGTTCCGCACGTGAAGACTCCCACCGGGACGGAAGGGTTGTACGCGTGGGCTCCCGTTCCGCACGCGAGGGATCCCCCGTCCCCCCGGGGAAGCCCTCGCCGTCCGACCGGTCGTTCTCCCGCCGCTCACCCTTCGGGCCACGGCCGCGCTCCGTCCCCGGCCCCCGACGATCACCTCCCGCGCCCGGCCCCCACGTCCGCAGCGGGCACACGCGGGGGAGAGGCGGCCCCCGCCGGGGTACTCGCGCGGCGACCGAGGCGACACCCGGAGGTGTGATCGTGAGCGACGACGACCGCATCGGCGATCCCTGGGGCACCCGCACCCCCTATGACCGCGGGACCCCCTGGCCGGTCCGCACCGACCTGCACCTCGCCCCCGGCCTCACCGAGGCGGACGTGGAGCGCTGGGTGCAGTCCGCCTCGCTGCTGCACTCCAACGGCGACGCCATGGACATCGCCGTGCGGGGCGGACGCATCGTCGGCGTCCGCGGGCGCGCCACCGACCGGGTCAACCACGGCCGGCTCGGCCCCAAGGACCTCTACGGCTGGCAGGCGAACAACTCCCCGGACCGGCTGACCAGGCCGCTCGTCCGGGAGAACGGCCGGCTGGTGTCCTGCGACTGGGACACGGCCATGGACCGGATCACGTCCCGCACCCGCCACCTGCTGGACGAGCGCGGCCCCGGCTCCATCGGCTTCTACACCACCGGCCAGCTCTTCCTGGAGGAGTACTACACGCTCGCCGTGCTGGCCCGGGCCGGCATCGGCACCAACCACCTCGACGGCAACACCCGGCTGTGCACGGCGACCGCCGCCGAGGCGCTGAAGGAGAGCTTCGGCTGCGACGGGCAGCCCGGCTCGTACGAGGACATCGACCACTGCGACGCGCTCGCCCTGTTCGGACACAACATGGCGGAGACCCAGACGGTGCTGTGGGCGCGCGTCCTCGACCGGCTCGCCGGCGGCGACCCGCCCGCGCTCGTCTGCGTCGACCCGCGCACCACACCCGTGGCGCGCAAGGCCACCGTCCACCTCGCCCCGCGTCCCGGCACCAACGTTGCCCTCCTCAACGCCCTCCTCCACGAGATCATCCGCACCGGTCGGGTGGACCGTGCCTACGTCGACGCGCACACGGTCGGCTTCGAGGAGCTGGCGGCCAGGGTGGAACCGTGCACGGCCCGCTGGGCCTCCCGGATCTGCGACGTCCCGGCCCCCGGCATCGAGCGGGCCGCGGAGATCATCGGCGGTGCCGAGCGGCTCACCTCCACCGTCCTCCAGGGCTTCTACCAGTCCCACCAGGCGACCGCGGCCGCCGTCCAGGTCAACAACCTCCACCTGATCCGGGGCATGCTCGGCAGCCCCGGCCGCGGCCTGCTCCAGATGAACGGCCAGCCCAGTGCGGAGAACACCCGCGAGTGCGGCGCCGACGGCGACCTGCCCGGCTTCCGCAACTGGCAGAACGACCGGCACGTCGCCGAGCTGGCCGAGCTGTGGAACGTCCCGCCGGAGCGCATCCCGCACTACGCGCCGCCGACGCACGCGATGCAGATCTTCCGGTACGCCGAGCAGGGCGCGGTCCGGATGCTGTGGATCACCGGGACCAACCCGGCCGTGTCCCTGCCCGAGCTCGACCGGATCCGCTCCATCCTCGGCCAGGAACGGCTCTTCGTCGTCGTTCAGGACCTCTTCGCGACGGAGACCGCCCAGCTCGCCGACGTGGTGCTGCCCGCGGCCACCTGGGGCGAGAAGACCGGCACCCTCACCAACGCCGACCGCACCGTGCACCTGTCCGACAAGGCCGTCGAACCGCCCGGCGAGGCCCGCGCCGACCTGGACATCTTCCTGGACTTCGCGCGCCGCATGGACTTCCGCGACCGGTCCGGAGGCCCGCTGATCACCTGGCACGACCCCGAGTCGGCCTTCGCGGCCTGGCAGCGGTGCAGCGCCGGCCGGCCCTGCGACTACACCGGGCTGAGCTACGACCGGCTGCGCGCCGGCACCGGCATCCAGTGGCCCTGCACGGCCGACGCCCCCGACGGCACCGCCCGGCTGTACACCGAGGGCATCTCCTTCGCCCACCCCGACACGTGCGAGAGCTACGGCAAAGACCTCGTCACCGGGGCGGTCGACGAACCCGCCGAGTACCGGTCGCTCAACCCGGACGGCAAGGCGGTCCTCAAGGCGGCCGAGTACCGGCCCCCGCAGGAGGACGCCTCCGCCGGCTTCCCGCTCCAGATGATCACCGGCCGTACCGTCCACCACTTCCACACCCGCACCAAGACCGGCCGCGCCCCCGAACTGAACGCCGCCGCTCCCGAGGTGTGGGCCGAGCTCTCCGGTCTCGAGGCCGCCGCCCTGGACCTGCACCCCGGCGACCTGGTCGAGGTCGGCACCCCGCGCGGCTCGGTACGGGCCCGGCTGCGGATCACGCCGATGCGGGACGGAGTGGTGTTCCTGCCCTTCCACTACGGCTACTGGGACACCCCCGCCGGACACCGGCCGGCCGGCGACGGCCCCGGCCGGGCCGCCAACGAGGGCACCGTCACCGACTGGGACCCCGTGTCCAAGCAGCCCCTGTTCAAGACCTGCGCGGCCCGCGTCACGCTCGTCGAACGCGGCACACCGGCCGCGCGGCACCGCACCGGCACCCCCGTGGGAGGCGCCCGATGAACGCCCTCGCCCTCACCCTGCGCACCCTGCACCACGACGAACGGGAGCTGGAGAAGGCCCTCATGGCCACCGCCGAGCGCCACCGCGCCGAGCACGAGATCCACCATGTGGCCACCGACCTGGCCCGCTGGTCGCACGAGCACAGCGCGCGGCTCGCCGACACCGGCCACCACTACGGACTCGACCTGTCCGGCCCGCCCGACGACCCCACGCCGGGCCTCCTCGCCACCCTGCGGGCCAAGGCCGCGGAAGCGGTAGGCCGCCGTCCGGAACCGGGGGCGCTGCTCCTGCACGACCTGCTGGACCTGCACCTGGCCGCCACCCGCAACTCCGTGCACTGGGAGATGCTCGCCCAGGCCGGGCAGGCCGGCCACGATCCCCGGCTGCTCGCGCTGGCGAGCGACTGCCACCCGCGGACCCTGCGCCAGATCCGCTGGACCAACACCATGATCAAGCAGCTGTCACCCCAGGTGCTGACCATGTGCTGACCACCGTCTGAGCGACGTATGAGCGCCGGGGAGGCCATCGCAGCGGTCGGAGATCACATGCCGGGGGCCGCCGGGGCATGGCGCCGGCGCCCCCTGGCGTCGCTGCCGCCGCCGCGCCGGGGGCCGGCAGCCGGCGCGGCGGCGGCAGGTCAGCCCGCCGCGTTCTCGGTCCTCATGCGCACCTGCTCCTCCAGCCGCATCAGGCTGTCGTCCAGGGCGTAGCAGACCGCCTGCTCGCCCGGGTCGTGCCCCTCGTCGAAGAAGGACAGGTGCACGGTCACCTCGCTGGCGCCGCTGCCGATGCCCGCCACCTGGAGCCAGCCCGCGTAGCTGCCCTGTTCGCGGGTGCCCCACTCCAGACGCATCTGGTCCGGCTCGGAGCGCAGCAGGGCGGGCATGTCCTGCCCGGAGCTGTCCTCGTGCACGGTCACGGCGGGCGGGTCCTCGACGTCCACGTGCAGGGCCTGCGGGAGCCATGCGTCGAGCTGGGAGACGTTGGCCGCCTGGTCGAAGACGTGCTCGGGCTGTGCGGGCATCGTGCGGGAACGTTCGTACTCGGCCATCGTGGTACCACCCCTCCGGTCGGAAGTCGTACTCCGACCGCGTGCCCCTTCCACGCCGGGCGAAAAGCCCCGGCCGGGGTTTCCGGCCGGACCCGCTCAGCCTCGGAAGGCCGGGTACCGCGGCAGCGGCGCCGACTGCCAGGTGCGGGCCGGCCCGCGCAGCAGGAGCTCCATGGTCCGGGTGAACGCGGGGAACCCGGTCAGCGCGCTCGCCGTCTCCCAGCGGTGCCGCAGCAGCCCGCGCACCGTGGGAACCGGGCGCCGGGTAGGGTGCATCGGCCGGTCCTCACCGGCGCGGCCCAGCAGGCGCACGGTCGCGTCGACCGTCCAGACCGCGATGGCCCGGGACATCCCGGCCTCCCACACCGCGTCCTCGGCCAGTTCCGGGCAGGCGTGCACGACCTCGGTGCGATAGGCCCGCTCGGCCTCCTCCGCCGGCTCGGACGGCAGCCGGAAGACGCACCAGCAGGTGGAGAAGGGCATCCGGCAGTAGGCGGCCGTCAGGAAGACCGACTGGTAGGTGGCCGCCTCGAAGTCGATCAGGCGCAGCCCGCCGGTGGTCAGCAGGGTGTTGTCGGGGCAGGTGTCCCCGGGGGTGAACGCCGGGTACCGGTCACCGCCCGCCGTGCCGATCCGGGCCAGCTCCTCCGTCAGCCCCGGCGGGACGGCGATGCCGGCCTGTTCGAGCAGCGGCGGCAGCGCGGAGGCGTTCCGCCCGGTCCACGGGTCGTCCGACCAGGACGGCGTGCCCCGGCCGAACCGGGCGGTCAGCCGCGCGAAGTCGGCACGCCTGCCGGCCGCCTCGGCGGCCAGGCGGCCGAGCGTCCGGGCCCAGGCCGTCAGGCCCTCCCGCGCCGCCTTGGGATCGTCGCCGAGCAGCACGTCGGCCAGGGTCGGCGCCTCGCCCAGGTCCTCCATCACCAGCAGCGGCGCCTTTGGGTCCACGCCCAGCAGCTCCGGGCCCGCCAGACCGAGGGAGAGCGCGGCGGCCTCGGAGGCGAAGCAGCGCAGCGCCACCGGATCGCGGCCGTACGCCTTCACGATCACCGTGCCGCCGGCCGTGGTCCGGCAGCGCAGGACCGTGCTGCGGCTGCTGCCGCCCAGGTCGGCCGGGTCGGACAGTCGGGTCCCGAGCAGGCGGCCCGCCCCATGCAAGATCGGCTCCACCCGGGCATCCTCCCACCACCCCGCGGCCGCCCCGGGACCGGGACCGGCGGCGGCGTGGGACGGGTGCGGGCGGGTGCCCGCCAATGGTTTCGTGTCCGTCTCGCGTTCCGTGGCCGCGGTCGCATGCCAATGGTTCGTGTCCGTCTCGCCTTCCGTGGTCGCGGTCGCGCGAGCCCGGTTCGTCCCGGCGCCCCGCCGCGATGCCCGCCGGGCACGGCCGGCGGTGGCCCGGGTGCCGGCGGGCCCCGGGGTCACAGGCCCAGGGCGATCGCCATCCGGGTGAGCTCCGCCGTGTTGCTGATGTTGAGCTTGGCCCGGATGCGGCGCAGGTAGGCGTCGACGGTGTGCGTCGACAGTCCCATGTGGCGGGCGGTCTGCAGGTAGGTCCGGCCGGCGGCGATGTGCCGGAGCGTCTCCCGCTCGCGCGGAGCCAGCGCGGGGGCGGGGGCTTCGGTGGGCGACGGGGCGAGAGTGGCGCTCATGGTGTTCCTCCGGCGAAACGGCTGGGGGAGTTGTCCGTTTAGGGCGGTTTGCCCTTGTTCCACCAGATTGCTTGCCGGACTTCACGGGCCCGTCCGCCGACTGTCACAGGCGTGTCACAGGGGCCGGGGGATTGGTTTGAACCACTGGCCCGGTCCGGCTCACCCGCCGGACGGAGCCCTCACCGTACGGCCGCGCGCGCCGTCCGCTCCACCAGGGACACGCCGTCGCCCATCGACGCGCTGCCGTCCGAGAGCACCGCGACGAGATACCGGTGCCCCTCGACCGTGACCTGGCCGACGCTGTTCACGTCCCACCGGCCCGTGGTGTTGCGCTGGAGCCAGCCGTTCTTCAGCGCCGGCCCGGAGCCGGCCCCGCCGATCGCGGAGACGCCCCAGGTCTGCTCGGGTACGACCTGGCGCATCAGGGTGCGGATGTAGGCGCGCGACGTCGCGGACAGTCCGCCCGACCCCTCGCGTGCCGTGCCGCCGGTGTCGAACACGGCCCGCAGCAGCCGTATCTGGTCGCTCGCGGTCGTCCGGGTCAGCCCCCACTTCGCGCCGGGACCACCCTTCGTCGACGTGAGTCCCAGGCGCTTGTTGGCCGCCGCCAGCCCCGGGGCCCGGCCGATCTGCCGCCACAGGGCGTTGGCCGCCGCGTTGTCGCTGCGCCGGATCATCGGCTCCGCGCGCTCGCGTTCCCGTTCGGTGAGCTGCCGCCCCTCGTCCTGCGCCCGGAGCAGCAGGGCCGCCAGGATGTCGACCTTGACGATGCTGGCGGTGTCGTACGCCTCGTCCTCGCCGTGGATCGCCGGCGTGCGGCTCGTGCCGTCGAGGTCGAGCACCGCCGCCGTGGCGCGCGCCGGGGTCCCGGACGGCGCCGGGCCGGCGGCCGCCGCCGGGGCCGGGTGCAGGAGGCCGGTGCCGAGGAGGGCTGCCGCCGAGACCACCAGGGCCCCGGCCTTGCTTCGTGCGGTACGCGAGACGTGGGACGACATGGGTCACGAACGTAGACACAAAACGCGTCCGGTGACGTGGCAGCCGTCACCTCGGGCCCCGATTCGGCCCGGATTGTGAGAAGAGCCACCGATGGGGCGCATTGTTCCCTCCGGTCGCCGGCATGGCGGCGTGTACGCGCCACCGGACCGCCCCCCTCGCTTATCGTCGCCCAGACACCGACATCCGGAGTGATTATGAAAAAAACGGATGAACTGGTTGGTGTAGCGGAGAGCACCGCGGTCCTACCCGCCGCCCCACCGTTGCGCCGCGTCCGGCCCCGGACCCTCGGCACCGCTCTCGCCCTGACCGCCGGCGTCACGGCCCTGCTCCTGCTGACCGGCACCCAGTGGCCGCACCAGCCGGCCGTCCAGGCCTGGCGCACCGTCTGCCTGGCCATCACCGTCCAGGCGCTGCCCTTCCTGCTCCTCGGGACCGCCCTGTCCGGCGCGATCAACGCCTTCGTGCCGGCCGACCTGTTCACCCGGGTGCTGCCCGGGCGGCCGGCTCTCGCGGTACCGGTCGCCGGTGTCGCCGGTGCGGTCCTGCCCGGCTGCGAGTGCGCCTCCGTCCCGGTGGCGAGCAGCCTGATCCGCCGGGGCGTGACCCCGGCCGCCGCGTTCGCCTTCCTGCTCTCCGCGCCGGCGATCAACCCCGTCGTGCTCACGGCCACCGCCGTCGCCTTCCCGGGCAGCCCCGCGATGGTCGCCGCCCGGCTGCTCGCCTCCCTCGCCACGGCGGCCGTGATGGGCTGGCTGTGGCTCTGGCTCGGCAAGGAGGAGTGGCTGCGCCCCCTCCTGCGCCACCGGCACACCGGCCACCAGCACGGCCACAGCCGCTGGAGCGAGTTCCGGCTCGGCTTCCAGCACGACTTCCTGCACGCCGGCGGCTTCCTCGTCCTCGGCGCGATGGCCGCCGCCACCTTCAACGTCGCCGTGCCGGGCTCCGTGCTCGACGCCTTCTCCGGCTCGCCCTGGCTGTCGGTGCTCTTCCTGGCGGGCCTCGCGGTGCTGCTGGCCGTCTGCTCGGAGGCCGACGCGTTCGTGGCGGCCTCCCTCACCGGCTTCTCGCCGACCGCCCGGCTCACCTTCCTGGTGGTCGGCCCGATGGTCGACGTGAAGCTGATCGCCCTGCAGGCGGGCACCTTCGGGCGTGCCTTCGCCTGGCGGTTCTCGGCGGCGACCACCGTCGTGGCGGTCGCCGCGAGCGTCCTGACCGGAGGCGCGCTGCTGTGAAACGACCGGTCCAGACCCTCCTGCTGACGGTGACCGGCGCGGGCCTGCTGCACGCGACACTGCTCACCGACACCTATCTGCGCTACGTCAAGGCCGGACTGCGCCCGCCGCTGATCGCGTCCGGGATCGTCCTGCTGCTGCTCGGCCTGGCGTCAGCGGTCACCCGCGACGGGCGCCGGCCCCACGCGCACGGCGCCGGCCACACACCTGAGCGGGGGCCCGACCACACCGCCGGTGCCGGCCGGGAACACGCTTGGGCACCCGGCCACGCGCAGGACACCCACGGTCACGACCACTCCGGCACCCCGGCCATCGCCTGGCTGCTGTTCCTGCCGGCGCTCAGCCTGCTCTTCTTCGCCCCGCCGGCGCTCGGCGCCTACACCGCGGCCCGCGCGAACGACAAGCCGGTCACCGCGCAGCACGGGTTCGCCCCGCTGCCCGCCACCACACCGCTGCCGCTGACCCTCACCGACTTCACCAGGCGCGTCCAGCAGGACCGCAGACGCGCCATCAGGAACCGCACCGTCCGGCTGACCGGCTTCGTCACCCCGGCCGGCGACGGCGACGGCTGGTACCTCACCCGCATCGTCTTCTCCTGCTGCGCGGCGGACTCGCAGACGGTCAAGGTACGCGTCCACGGCACCGGGGCGCCGCCGCCGAACACCTGGCTGGCGGTGACCGGCACCTGGCACCCGCGGGGCGCCCTCGGCACGCGGACCGCCGAGGCGGGGCTCGACGCCAGGGACGCCAGACCCGTCGCGCAGCCCGTCAACGCCTACACCGACGACCTCCCGCTGACCCCCGACTAGCGAGGGCCTGCCGTTCGGACCCACCCGGGATCCGAACGGAAGACCCTGGTCCGACCGGACGACCGGCCCCGACAGGTGCACGATGGAGTGGTGACGCCGTTCGGTGACCGGGGGCGGCCGTCCGCAGGGGGGACCGTCCCGACTCCGGCCGCGGGTGTGCGAGAGGAGGCGGTGACGATGACCCGGACACCTCCCACGACGGTCAACCGGGTACGGCTGTGGCGGTGGCGGCCCAACCCGCTCAGGCGGCACAGCGACGTCGTCGAGGCATGGACCGTCCTGGCCGCCTGGGTACTGGCCCTGGTCGCCGGCGTCCTGGCGGGTGTTCTGGCGGCCCGCGCCTCGGCGGCGGCCTTCGAGGCGCGGCTGGCCCAGGTGCACACCGTCTCCGCCGTACTCACCGAGGACTCGGCGCGGACCCCGCCGGCCGGCACCGGTTACGACGACGGGCGGGTGTGGGCCGCCGTGCGCTGGACGGACGGCGACGGCTCGGTGCACGCCGACCGGGCCAAGGTCCTCCCCGGCGCCCCCGCCGGTACCCGGGTGACGGTGTGGGCGAACCAGGACGACCGGGTCGTACCCGCCCCCGTCAGCGGAGCGTCGGCCGACGTCCAGTCGGCCCTGACCGGCGCGCTCGTCGGGCCGCTGGCCGGCGCCGCGGTCTGGGGCGCGGGCTGGGGGGTCCGCAAGCGGCTCATCCGGCGGCGCATGGCCGAGTGGGACGAGGAGTGGAAGCAGATCGGACCCCGGTGGGGCAACTTCAGCGGAGGCCGCGGCTGACCGCGGGCCGCGAGCGGCGTACGGGTCGAGGACGGGAGGGGCCGCGAAGGGGTGTGGGCCGCGGGTGGGAGGGACCGCGAGCGGCGTACGGACCCGCGGGCGGGAGGGAACGCGAGCGGCTGCGGAGCGCGGGCTGAATCCGGAACCGGCGGGCCGGGGCTTGAGCGCGGCGCGGCGGGATACCCGGCCGGTATGGCGAAACTGCACCTACCACGGCGGCACCACCGGCAAGTCCACGATGAGACCCCGGAGCCGCGGATCCCGGCGCCGGACGAGGCGGGGCCGGCCGAGGACGTCGAGCGGCGGGCGCCCGACACGCCCTCGAAGCTGCCCAGGCAGGCTTGGCGCGCGGTGCTGAAGGGCTCGCTGCGCGAGTTCAAGGACGACGAGCTGAGCGACCGCGCCGCGGCCCTCACCTACTACGCCGTCCTGTCCCTGTTCCCGGCCCTGCTGGTGCTGGTCTCCCTGCTGGCCGTCGCCGGACGGTCGGTCACCGACAAGGTGCTGGCCAACCTGCGCGACCTGGCACCCGGCCCGGCCCGGGACATCATCACCCGGTCGGTTCAGCAGCTCCAGAACGGTGCCGGTGTCGGCTCGATCGTGGCGCTGGCCGGCATCGTGCTGGCCGTGTGGTCGGCGTCCGGCTACGTGGCGGCCTTCATCCGCGCCGCCAACGCCGTCTACGACATGCCCGAGGGCCGCCCGGTGTGGAAGATCCTCCCGGTGCGCGTCGGCGTCACACTGGTCCTGATGATCCTCGCCGTGGCCAGCTCGCTCATCGTGGTCTTCACCGGCGGTCTGGCCCGCCGCGCCGGAGAGGCGGTCGGGCTCGGCGACACGGCGCTCACCGTGTGGTCGATCGCGAAATGGCCGGTGCTGGTCCTGCTCGTCACCGTCATGATCGCGATCCTGTACTGGGCGACCCCCAACGCCAAGGTGAAGGGCTTCACCTGGATCACCCCCGGCAGTCTCCTCGCCCTGCTGATCTGGATGGCCGCCTCCGCCGGCTTCGCGTTCTACGTCGCCAACTTCGCCTCCTACAACAAGACGTACGGCACGATGGCCGGCGTCATCGTCTTCCTGGTCTGGCTGTGGATCACCAACCTGGCGATCCTGCTGGGCCTGGAGTTCGACGCGGAGACCGTACGGCAGCGGGCCATCGCCGGCGGCCATCCGCCGCGGTCCGAGCCGTACACCCAGCCGCGCGACACCCGGACGTGGGACGAGGAGGACGTGCGCCGGCTCGAAGAGCCCTGACGCGCACGCTCCGCCCCGGCCCCGTCAGGCCCCGTAGCCGCCGTCGACCGAGAACTCCGCGCCCGTCACGTACGCCGCCTCCGGTCCGGCCAGGAACGCCACCGCGGACGCGACCTCCTCGGCCGTACCGAAGCGCCCGAAGGCGGTCATGGCCGCCTGCCCGGACGCGTGGGGTCCGTCCGCCGGATTCATGTCCGTGTCGGTCGGGCCCGGGTGCACGACGTTCGCCGTGATGCCGCGCCCGGCCAGCTCGCGGGCCAGCGCCTTCGTCAGCCCGACGACGGCCGACTTGGTCATCGCGTACAGGGTGGCCCCGGGCCCCGGCACCCGCGCGGTGACACAACTGCCGATGGTGATGATCCGCCCGCCGGGCGCCATGAGCGCGGCCGCGGACTGCGCGGCCAGGAACACACCGCGCACGTTCACGGCGAGGACCCGGTCCACGTCCGCGAGGGACAGGCTCTCCAGCGGCTGCACGACCCCGACCGCCGCGTTGCCCACCAGGACGTCCAGCCCGCCCAGCGCCTCCGCCGCGCGCCGCACCGCGTCCGCCGCCTCCTGCGGGTCCGCGGAGTCGGCGCGCAGGGCCACCGCCCGCCGTCCCAGCGCCTCGATGTCCCGTACGACGTCCTCGGCCGCCTCCTTGCCCCGCACATAGGTCACGGCCACGTCCGCGCCCTCGCGGGCCAGGCGCCGTGCCGTCGCCGCTCCGATGCCCCGGCTGCCGCCGGTGACCAGTGCCGTCCTGCCGTTCAGGTTTCCTCGTGAAGTCATGACCCCATCCCAGCCGACGGCCGTCGCCGACACCGGCGGGCAACGGACATCGACTTCGGCGCTTGGAGCGCGGCCGGGCGCGGCCGGGCGGGGGGCGTCAGGTCCGCCCGGCCCCGCGCGGGCTGATCAGGCCGCTCTCGTAGGCGAGGATCGTGGCCTGGACCCGGTCGCGCAGGCCCAGTTTGGACAGCAGGGCGTTCACATGGCTCTTGACCGTGCCGGTGGTGACGCCGAGTTCGGCGCCGATCTCGGCGTTGCTCAGCCCGGAGGCGATCTTCAGCAACACCTCCCGCTCCCGCAGGGTGATCCGGTCGAGGATCCCGGCGGCCGCGGGCGGGGGCGGGGCGCTGCGGGCGAAGGTGTCGATGAGCCGGCGGGTCACGGCGGGCGCCAGGATGCCGTCGCCGGCCGCGACGACCCGGATCGCGGACAGCATTTCCTCGGGCCGGGCGTCCTTCAGCAGGAACCCGGACGCCCCGGCACGCAGCGCCTCGTACACGTACTCGTCGAGGTCGAACGTGGTGAGCACCAGGACCCGCGGACCGCCCGCCGCAGCGGTGATCAGCCGGGTCGCGGTGAGCCCGTCCATGCCCGGCATCCGGATGTCCATCAGGACCACATCGGCGCTCCCGTCGGCGGCGAGCGACACCGCCGACGCCCCGTCGGCGGCCTCCGCCACCACCGTCAGATCGGGCTCGGCGCCCACGATGGCGGCGAATCCGGCCCGGACCACGGCCTGGTCGTCGACGACGATCACGCGAACGGCGACGGGGACACCTCCTGGACGGGGGCCGGTGCGGATCCGGCCGGCAACGACACCCGTAGCGTACCGGCTGGTTCACACGCGATCCGCCCCTCACCGGCGGTCACCTGCACCCGCAGCCGCTCGGCGACCGGACCCACGACGGCGAGCCGCACACCCGTCACCGTGATGCGCACCCGGCCGCGGCGCCGCCGCAGCGTGACCCGCGCCCGCCCCTGATCGCCCGCGCCGAGCGCCGCCTCCACGATCCGGTACACCGAGACCTGCACGGACGGCGGCAGACCCCGGGCGGCCCGCGGCAGGCCCCGCAACCGCACCTCGCGGCCCCGGGACCGCAGCGCGCGGCACAGCGCGTCGAGGTCGGCGGCGGTCGGCGACGGAGCGAGCCGCCCCCCGGGCCCCGCACCGTCCCCGTCGGCGCCGCCGAGGCTGTGCAGCATCTCCCGCATCGCGGCCAGCGCCGCCCGCGCCGCGTCGGCCACCTGGGCCAGTTCGCCCCGCCGGGCGGCACCGACCAGGGCACTCGTGTGCGCCAGTACGGCATCGCGCAACGTCAGCGCCAGCCGCCGCCGTTCGGCCTCCGCGGCCTGCCCCGCCTGCCACACCGAGCTGGCCAGCGCGAAGTCGTCGTACGCCACGGCCCGCAGCCGGCGGCGCCGTACGAGGAGACCGGCGCCCCACACGGCGGCGAACACCGGGGCCAGCAGGACGGACAGGAAGAACGCCAGCAGGACGCACTCGCCCACGCTCGTCGGCTCGCCCGCCACCGAACCGTCCGCGCACGACGTGGCCGTCACCACGGCGGCGGCCCCGAGCGTCGCCGCCACCGGCCCCGGCCAGGTGCGCGCGGGCCCCTGCCCGAAGGCGGCGACCGCGTACACGGCCATCGTCTCCACCAGCGTCCCGCCGACGAGGAGTTCCGCCACCTGCGACGGCAGCGGCACCGCCGCGGTGGCCACCGGCCCCAGCCACGCCGTCGCCGAAGCGGCGAGGAGGACGGTCCGCGGGGCGCGCCGGCGCCACAGCAGCGGCAGCGCGTGCAGCACCAGCACCCCGCAGACGACCAGCAGCGCCGGCAGCGCCGCCCGCCGGCCGTCGGCCGGCCAGTCCTCCGAGAGCGCCAGCGCGAAGGAGACGGGCAGGACCGTCGCGGCCAGTGTCAGGGCGGGGTCGGCGAGCCGCTGCTCGCGCAGGACGTCACGCCGCCGGCCGTCCTCGTCCCGCTGCCGCGGCTCGCCGTCCGGCAGCGTCGCACGGACCCGCCAGCCGCCCTCCCGGGTGGGCCCGGCGGTCAGCCGGCCACCGGCCGAGGCCGCCCGTTCCCGCATCCCGGCGATGCCGCGCCCCGCGCCGAGACTCCCGGCGCCGGGTGCCGCACCGGCGCGCGGCGGCGCGTTCTCCACGGTCAGTTCGAGCAGGCCGCCGGCCCGCCGGACCAGCACCCGGGCGGCGGCACCGGGCGCGTACCGCAACGCGTTGGTGAGGGCCTCGCGGACGATGCCGTGGATCGCCTCGGCCGCCGGTCCGGCCAGATCGTCCGGGATCCGCGCGGTGACCGGACGGCCCAGCCGGCCGAACCCCGCGACCAGTTCCTCGATCCGCCCGCTCATCGGCCGCTGGTCCGGGTGGTCGGCGGCCCGCAGCACACCCACGAGCCGTTGCAGCGCCGTCAGGGTCTCGGTGCCGGTGCGCTCGGCGAACGCCAGCGCCTCCGCGGCCAGGTCGGGCCGGCTGCTTTGCAGCCTGCGCGCGGCGTCGACGGTCACCACGACCGAGGTGAGGTGATGGGCACTCACGTCGTGCAGTTCCCGGGCCAGTCGCCGCCGCTCGTGGTCCCCCGCGAGCCGGCGGGCGTCCTCCGCCCCGGCCAGCCGCCGGGCCGCGCTCAGCCGCCCGGCCAGCCACTGGCGCCGCGCCTCTCCGAGTCCCGCGCACAGCACACAGGCCGTGAGCGAGATCGCCATCTCGGCCGGCAGCCCGGCCCGCAGGTCCTCCTCCACGGCGGCCACCAGCCACTGCACGCCCACGGCGGGAACCAGCGCCCGCACCGTCACCGGCACGGGGCAGCGGACCGCGACGGAGTACAGCGCGATCAGCGAACCGAAGCCGAGATAGCCGTCCGACCAGGCGAGTCCGCCGACGACGTCGGCACCCAGGGTGCCGGCGAGCGCGCGCAGCGGTGCCGTCCGGCGCTGCCCCAGCGCGGCCGCGTCCACGGCGAGCGCGCACAGCACGCAGAGGAGGGCGAGCGGCCCGGGGGAGGGGTCCGGGCCCACGCCGGGCCACAGCAGGGCGCCTTGCCCGCCCGCCAGCAGCAGGGGCAGCAGCCAGTTTCGTGTCGTCTCCATGTCGGCGACGAGCGTAGAGGCCGGCCCGCGCGGCAGGCACCGCACCCGAGGGGGAGGCCGATCCCCAACCAGAGATAGAGACACCGGTCCTGCCGCAGGCCGATGGCGCGCGCGGATCTCTTTGACAGGCTGACGGTATGACACAGCCACAGCCACAGCCACAGCCACAGCTCGCCGAGCCGCTCCCGTACCACCGCCTGGCCCGCCTCGCACCGCTCTACCGGTGGTGGCGCCCCCTGCTCGGCACCCTCGTCGTGGCCGTGGCGTACATGATCACCCTGATCGTCCTCATGATCCTCTCCACGGCTCTGGGCGTGGCCCTGGGATACCCGGAGGACGACGACGGCTGGCCCGAGTTCGGCCCCGTCACGGGCACGGCCCTGGACCTGCTCACCCTCGCGGCCGGTATACCGGTCGTGCTGCTGGCCGCGCGCTGGATCGGCGGCCGTCCGGCCGGCTCGCTCTCCTCCGTCACCGGCCGGCTGAGATGGCGCTGGCTGCTGCTGTGCCTGCTGACCGCCCTGCCGATCCTGGCCCTGGCGATGGGCGGCATGCTGCTACTGCCCGCGGACGGCGAGCCGGAGGGCCAGTGGGTGGGAGGGGCGGCCTTCGGGCGGGCCCTGGCCATGCTCCTCGTGCTGGTGCCGTTGCAGGCGGCCGCCGAGGAGTACGTCTTCCGGGGCTGGCTCACGCAGACCGCCGGGGCGTTCCTGCGTTCGCCCTGGGCCGCGCTCCTGCCCCAGGCCGTCCTGTTCGCGGCCGCCCACGGCTGGGGCACGCCCTGGGGATTCGCCGACCTGGTGGTGTTCGGGGCGGCCGCGGGCTGGCTGACCTGGCGCACGGGCGGACTGGAGGCGTCCATCGCCCTGCACACCGTCAACAACCTCTTCGCCTTCGGGGTGTCCGCCGCCGTCGTCGGCGGGCTCGACAGCGAGGAGACCGCGGCGGACGCCGACTGGCAGCTCGTCGCGCTCGACGTCGCGAGCATCGTGCTGTACACGGCGGCCGTGGCGTGGTGGCTGCGCCGCCGCCGGCTGGACCGCACGGCCCCGGCCCCGGCACCGGTGCACCCGCCGGCCGTCCCCCTGCCCTTTCCGTACGCCTACGGCGCCCCCGTCCCGGCGCAGTGGCCGGGACACCCGGCCCCGGGCGCGCCGCTGCCGCCGCAGTGGCCGGGACAACATCCGGCCGCGGGCGCTCCCTTGCCTCCGCAGTGGCCGGGGCAGCACCCCGTACCGGGCGCCCCGGTGCCTCCGCAGTGGCCCGGGCAGCATCCCGTACCGGGCGCACCCGTGGCTCCGGACGCCGGGGCGGACGGTGTGGACCGCGCGTGAAGAGTGCGTCCCCGCCCCTGACGGTTCGGGGCGTACCCCGATCATGGTGCGTAGCGCTCCACAGGGACAGGAAGGAATGACGTCATGACCGACGAACTCACCGTGAGCGTCCTGGGCACCGGCATCATGGGCGCCGCGATGGCCCGCAGTCTCCTGCGGGCCGGACACGACGTCCGTGCCTGGAACCGCACCCGCGCCAAGGCCGAACCGCTCGCCGCCGACGGCGCGCGCATCGCGGGCACGCCCGCCGAGGCCGTCGAGGGCGCCGATGTCGTCCTGACCATGCTCTACGACGGCCCGGCCGTCCTGGACGTCATGCGCGAGGCCGCTCCCGGACTGCGCCCCGGTACCGCCTGGGCGCAGTCGACCACCGCCGGGACCGAGGCCGTCGGCGACCTGGCCGCCTTCGCCCGCGACCACGGCCTCGTCTTCTTCGACGCTCCCGTGCTCGGCACCCGGGAGCCCGCCGAGACCGGCCGGCTCGTCGTCCTCGCCGCGGGGTCGGACGCGCACCGGGGCGCCGTGACCCCGGTGTTCGACGCGATCGGCGCCCGCACCGTGTGGACCGGCGACGACGGCGCGGCCGGCACCGCGACCCGCCTGAAGCTGGTAGCCAACAGCTGGGTCATCGCGGCCACCGCCGCGACCGGGGAGGTCCTGGCCCTGGCACAGGCGCTCGGCGTGGACCCGGAGAGCTTCTTCGACGTGATCGCGGGCGGCCCGCTGGACATGGGGTACCTGCGGGCCAAGTCCGGACTCGTCCTCGACGGCCGGCTGACCCCGCCCCAGTTCGCCGTGGCAACGGCCGTGAAGGACGCCGGGCTCATCGTCCGGGCCGGCGAAGAGCACGGCGTGCGTCTGGACGTGGCGGCCGCCAGCGCCCGGCGCCTGGAGCGCGCCGCCGCGCAGGGCCACGCCGACGAGGACATGGCCGCCGCCTACTTCGCCAGCTTCGACGCCACCGGCCGGCCGCCCGTCTGAGGACGCCCGTACCGGACCCGCTGCCGGACGTCAGCCGGCGGTGCCGGCCTCCGCCGCAGGGGTGTCCGCCGCCGGGGTGTCCGCCGGGGTCCGCGTCGGCTCGTCCCGCACGGTGTAGAAGACGGACGGGCCCTGCTTGGTGCGCCGGGCGCCGTTCCGGGCCACGAGGTTCTCCAGCGTGGTGCGGACGACCTTGGTCTGGATCCCGCGCCCGGGATGCGCCCGGCCCAGCGCCTCGGTGACCTCGGCGGCGGACCGCGGCTCGCTCTGCTCGGCCAGGTACCCGCGGACGAGTTCCACCAGCGTGGGCTGGGCCGGCCGGGAAGTCGCCTGCCGGGCCGCCGGCTTCTTCGCCGCCTTGCGCCGCGCGTCCCCGCTCTTCTTCCGGGGGGACGGTACGACCGTGCCCGCCCCCGGTGCGGACACACCGAGCGCCTGCTGCATGTTCAGCAGGATGGCGTGGTCGTGCTGCAGCGTGGCCAACTGCTCCTGCAGAGCGGCGATCTCCGCCGTGACGCGTTCCTGCTCCTTGAGGTTGTGCTCGAGGTCGTGGGTCACCTGGCTCACGTACTGGGAAGCCAACTCGGTGACGGGTCCGGCGCTTTCCGGCATTTCTCCTCCGCTCCTGACGGGCGACACCTGGATGATACGGGTGAGTCAACCTGTTATCACCGCTCTGCCGGGTTTCCACGGGGGCCGTCCGGCCGCCGTCCGCCCCGACGAACCACCGGTGCGGGCATCCCGACGTGGTCGGTGCCGACGAGGCCGGGCCCCACGTGGCCGGTGCCGACGGCGCGGGCGGGAGAGGGTTCGCGGCCCGGTGTCCGGTCGGTTCCGCCCGCCGACTACGATCTCCGGCCATGGCGGTGCCCGGCGGACGTTCCAGAGCGAGACGGCTCGCCCGCGCGGCCTGGAT
Source organism: Streptomyces sp. NPDC013455 (assembly GCF_040632975.1). Lineage (NCBI taxonomy): Bacteria > Bacillati > Actinomycetota > Actinomycetes > Kitasatosporales > Streptomycetaceae > Streptomyces > Streptomyces sp. NPDC013455. The sequence goes on from NZ_JBEYCX010000005.1 coordinate 137,575, forward strand.
ACCGGCCGGGTTCCTCCTCCTCGCCGGCTGCGAGGACTCCCTGGGCCGGCCCCCGCTGCGCCCGACCGGGCCCCCCGCGGTCACCGCCTGCCTGACGGGGCAGGGGGACCTGATCGCCGACGTGAACAACGACGGCCACCCCGACCGCGTCGCCGATCCGTCCCACCGCGGTGCCCTGCTGACCATCACGTTCGGCGTCGGGACGGCTCGTCAGGAGACGGTCACGACCAGGGAGCTGGCCGACCGCACGGCGGGCCGGCAGCCCTATGTGCGCGCCGCCGTGGCGGACTTCGACCGGGACGGCTGGAGCGACCTGCTCGTCGTCGCCGGGCAGGAGCAGCGCGGCGACGATCCGGTCCCGCCGCGCGTCGCCGAACTGCGGCTGGGTCCCTTCTCCAACACCGGCCGTGGCCGGCGGGTCGTGCCCCTCCATCTGGGGGCGACGAAGGACATCGTCGTCGCCGACCACGACCACGACAGTCACCCCGACGTGACGGCGTACACCTACTCCGGCGACGGCACCTACGCGTTCGTGGCGCGCCTCGGCGACGAGGACACCGGTCTCCGCTCCGACGGCGGCGCCTACGGCACGGACCAGGACGGCACCGGGTACCGGCCGACGGACCGCCTGCCGCACTCCGGCCTGTCGCCGTTCTACCCGGCCTGCCACCCACGGGGGCCGGCCGGATGAAGGGCGACGCCCCCAGGTGACCCGGCCCCGCCGGCCCGCGCGCGCCGCACCCGCTCACCGCCCGTGCGCGCCGCACCCGCTCACGGCCCGTGCGCGCCGCACCCGCGCACCGCCCCTGCGCGCCTCGGCCGCGCTGCCGCCCCCTCCCGCCTCCGCCACGTGCCGCCCGCGCCCGCCTCGGCCGCGCCGCCGGCCGGTCCCGCCGCCCGATCACCCGATGACGAAGGGGATCTCTGCGGCCAGCGGGCCGAGTTCGGCCTTCTCGGCGTCGGTCGGGGCGCGTCGTCCCGTACCCACCCGCAGCACGTCCTGGTCGGACCATGCGGCGGGGAAGGCCGCCCCGGCCATCTCCTCCAGCATCGCGCGCGACCGGGCGAGGCCGTCGGCGGGGGGCGGTTCCGCGCCCGGAAGGTGCGCGATCAGGTCCAGGTGGTGCAGGGTCCACTCCCACACGTACGCCGAGAGGTAGTCGGCCACGGTGAGTACCTGGTCCTGTGTACTCACCCGCAGGGCCGGATCGGCCAGCTCCGCAGCGCGCCCGGCGGCCGAACCGACGTCGTCGAGGTGGAACTTCAGCAGCCGCGGCTCCTCGTACGCGGCGGCGAGCCGGACGGTCAGCGCGTCCAGCGGGTCCTCGCCGGTCGGCGGGGTGCGGGTGACGTTCCAGTAGGTCACCGCGTCCCGGGTGGGCTCCGCCTCGGCGGGCGTCACGAGCGTGATCAGCACGTCCTGGGCGTCGATGACCAGGTGGCACACCAGGTCCCGGACGAGCCAGCCGCTGCACCCGGACGGCCGCGCGAAGTCCTCGTCGGAGAGTCCGGCGACGGCCCCGCGCAACGCGCTCCACGCACGTGAGAAGAGATGCACGGCCGCAAAGTAGCAGCGCGCGGCCGGTCGTTCGACCGAATAACCCGGCCCCCGGACGGCCCCTCACCGGGCATCCGGACGAAGACCGCGAGGCTCGACACCGGCCTTGGTGTTCATGGTCATGAACAAAGCTCACATGGGTGTACATGGGTCCGGACCCTGTGCAAAGCTCGGCCGACTTCTGTTCCAGGCAGTGGAGTTGGAGGGCGAGCATGAGCGTTTCCCGGCGTACGCTGCTGGCCACGGCGGCCGGTGCGGCGGCCGTAGGTGCCTCCGCCGTTCCGGCGGCGGGTGTGACGGACCGGCAGAAGGCCCTGCGGACACTGCGCGCGGCGGCGGACTACGCGGTGGAGAAGGTCCGTGACACCGCGCCGGGCGTGACGGGCTTCCCGGTCGGCACGAGATTCGAGAAGTGGACCTACTCCCGCACCGGGGACTGGGTGGGCGGCTTCTGGCCCGGCACCCTGTGGATGGCCTGGCTCCACAGCGGGGACGACACCTTCCGCGACCGGGCGGTCGAGTCGGCCCGGAACCTGGCCCCGCGCCAGTACGACACGAGCACCCACGACCTCGGTTTCCTCTTCTACCCCTCCTGGGTCACCGCCTGGCGCCTGACCGGCGACGACGTCTGGCGGGCGGGCGCGATACGCGCGGCGGACTCCCTGATCCAGCGGTACAACCCGCGCGGCAGGTTCATCCGGGCGTGGGGCGCGCTGAGCGACCCCGCGAACGCGGGCCGGGTCATCATCGACACGATGATGAACCTCGACCTGCTGGCGTTCGCGAGCCGGCAGACCGGGGACGACCGGTACCTGGACATCGCCGTCGAGCACGCGAAGACCGCGCAGCGCGTCTTCCCCCGCCCCGACGGATCCACCCCGCACGTCTACGACTTCGACCCGGAGACCGGCGCGCCGGTCGGCCCGGCCACGGTGCAGGGCTACAGCGCGGCCTCCTGCTGGTCGCGCGGCCAGGCGTGGGGCATCTACGGCTTCACCACGATGTACCGCAGGACCGGCGACGAGCGGTTCCGGGACACCGCGCGGAAACTCGCCGACTACGCCATCGGGGCGCTCGGCCCCGACCACGTCCCGGTCTGGGACTACCGGGCGCCCCAACAGCCCTACGACATCAAGGACGCCTCCGCCGGCGCGGTCATGGCCTGCGGTCTGCTCGACCTGCACGCGGCGACCGGCAGGTCCACCTACCGGGACACGGCACTGCGGGTGCTCACCGCGCTCGCGGAGACCTGCCTGACCCGGAACTCGGCCCGCGCCGAGGCCGTCGTGGCCCGCTGCACCCGCAACCGCCCGGCCGAGGACGGGATCGAGATCTCGCTGCCCTACGCCGACTACTACCTGCTCGAAGGCATCCTGCGCGTCCTGCGGCCCGCCGACGTCGACCGGGCGATCGACCTGTCGCAGCACGGGTGACGCCTCCCCGGCGCGCAGGTCCGGGCCCGGCCCCGCGGTCACCGCGGCGCCGGGCTCCCCGCTTCAGGGGGGCGGCGGAGCGGGGGAGCAGGGGGTATCTCGGCCAATTGTCGACAGCCTGACGGAATTTCGCCGGTGCGGAAGCCCCCGGCGGGCCGGAACGGGCTCATGGCGCCGAGATCTCTGAACTAAGCTGTCGCTTACTGCTCTTTCCGCTCGCCGAGCTTGTATTTCTTGGAATGGAGGCGGCGCCGCATGAGCCGATTCGCCCACGTGGCCTTCACCGAAAACGTCCGACGCGTCCAGGAGGAACGAGGCAGCGCGCTGTACATGCAGCGGATGCTCGCCGGACACACCGGGCATGCCGATCGCCTGGGGCCCGAGGAAGCCGCGTTCATCGGCGCCCGCGACGGGTTCTACCTCGGCACGGTGAGTGAGACCGGCTGGCCGTACATCCAGTTCCGGGGTGGACCGCCGGGCTTCGTGCACGTCCTCGACGGGGAGACGCTCGCCTTCCTCGATGTGCGCGGCAATCGACAGTACATTACGGCCGGAAACATTCGTGGCAATGACCGGGTGTCCCTGTTCTTCATGGATTACGCACGCCGGACGCGGCTGAAAGTGTTCGGTCGGGCCGAAATCAAGGACCCTGGCGAATTCAAGGGGGTGCGGGACCGGTCGGACGGCGTGCGCACCGAGGGGCACGAGGAGTGGCTGCTGGTCGTACGGGTCGAGGGCCTGGCCTGGAACTGCCCCCAGCACATCACTCCCCGGTTCACGCAGGACGAGATCGAGGGCGCGCTGGAGAACGTGTACCAGCACATCGCGCGACTGGAGCAGGAGAACCGGGAGTTGCGGGAGCGGCTGGGGGCCCGGGACTGAACCTCCGGGACCTGCCCCGGGGCCGCCCGACGCCCCCGGCACGGGGCGTCACCGCCCCCGGGCCGCCTTGTGGGCGCCGTACGCCTCGATGAAGCCCTGGATCACGTGCAGGTCGTCCGCGAAGGACACGGACCGCCACCCTCGTGAGCCGCCGTCGCGGAACCGGAGGTCGAGCCACACGCTCAGACTCACCCGGGAACTGTCGGAGAAACTCTGCCCGGTCATCCTCAGGTCGATCTCGCTCAGCTCGCCGAACTCGACGACCGTCACCGGCTTGTGCTCGTCGACGTACTCGATGACGGCGTCGGGGGTGATGACCAGCAGCGGGTCCGGATCGTGCGAGGTCCGGTGCAGGAAGCCGGACACCTTCCCGCGCCTCTTGGTGAAGACCCGCCAGTTCGCCGGCACGGGACCTTCGCGTGCCTGGCGGACGATCGCTCGCGGATCGGTCATGCCATCCTCCCGCACACGGGTGCACCGGGCCGGCCAGGACCACAAAAATTCTCCGTCCCCCGGCGGGGGTGTGCCACTCGGCGGCCCCGCACCACCCTCGGACGGCGTTCGGCCCGGGTTGCCCGCCGTGCCGCGTCCGCGCCGGTCAGGCACGGTTTCCCCCGGCGGCGGGCGGGAGGCGACGGGAAACCCGTCGACCGCGGCGGGCCGTGGCCGCAACGCTCAGGGTGTGAACACGACCCGCCGGCCCCGACGCGGCTCCGCCACGGGCGGCTGGTCCGCACCCCTCGCCCGGCCGTGACCCCACCCGGGCCGGGCGAGGGACCACACGGGGGCAGCTTCCGGAACCGCAACCGCGGTTCCGGAAGCTGGTTTTCGGTCACTCCGCACGCATGGCTGGGCCACCTGTCACACCCCGGCAGTAACCTGAGCTCCCGCCGTCTCACGGCCTGGGCACACTCGCCATGGGGGACCGCCTTGGGGGAGCCGCGACAGGGTGCCGACACCGGCAACCGGAATGAGACCGACGGGGAACGGCCGGTGCCGACCACACCGTCCTTCCCCACCCAGCTACGACGACTGAGGCAACAACGCGGACTGTCACTGGCCGACCTGGCCAGACAGACCCACTACAGCAAGGGGTATCTCAGCAAGATCGAGACCGGTGCGAAACGGGCCACCGTCGACGTGGCCCGCCGCTGCGACCAGATCCTGCGCGCGGAGGGCGCCCTGCTGCGCCTGGTCACGGCACCGCGCCCGGCCGAACCCGGCGACGGCGGCGATGCCACCGGCCCCGGCTGCCCCTACCCGGGCCTGTCGGCCTTCACCACGCAGGACGCCGACCGTTTCTTCGGCCGGGAACGGGCCACCGCCGCACTCGTGGAGCGTGTCTTCGGCCGCATCGGCGCGGGGCCGCTGCTGCTCGTCGCCCCCTCGGGCGCGGGCAAGTCCTCACTGCTCAGCGCCGGTCTGGTACCCGCCCTCCGGCGGCCCGGCGGCTTCCCGGCGGCCGGCGCCGACCGCTGGCCGATCGTCACGCTCACCCCGACCGCCCGTCCGCTGGACGAGCTGCTGGAACGCGTGGCCAAGACCCCCGGCGGCGACCTGGACCTGACCGTCGCCCGGCTCGTCGAGCACCCCGAAGCCCTGCTGGCCGCCGTCCGGACCCGCACGGACACGACCCCGGCCGGGCACCGGCCGCCACCGCCGCCCCGGCTCGTCCTGCTGGTCGACCAGTTCGAGGAACTGTTCACCCTCTGCTCCGACGAGACCGAACGACGCCGGTTCGCCCGCGTGCTGTGCGCGCTGGCCGCACCGCCACCCGCGTCCTCCCACGACGCCGCCGTGGTCGTCCTCGGTCTGCGCGCCGACTTCTCCGGCCGATGTCTCGACCTGCCCGAACTCGCCCCCGTCTTCACCGACGGCCTGTACGTCCTGCCGCCGATGACCACGGCGGAGCTGTCCGCATCCATCACCCGCCCGGCCGAACTCGCCGGGGTCACCCTCGAACCCGGCCTGGTCCCACTGCTGTTGCGGGACGCCGGCCTGACCGGCGAGCCCGGCGCGCAGGGCGTGCCCTCCGGCGCGCTGCCCCTCGTCTCCCACGCGCTGCTGGCCACCTGGCGCCACCGGGAGGCGGGCACGCTGACCGTCGCCGGCTACGAGCGCACCGGCGGCATCCAGGGCGCGGTGGCACGCACCGCCGAGGACGCCTTCGCCCGGCTGTACCCCGCCGAGCAGCAGACCATCCGGCGCATCCTGGCCCGGCTCGTCCAGGTCTCCGACGGCGCCGGAGCCACCCGGCGCCGGGTCGGCCGTACCGAGCTCATGGCGCAGCAGGCCGACGCCGAGGGCGCCGACACCGCGCTCGACGTCTTCGTCCGGGCCCGGCTCGTCACCGTCGACAGCGACGGCGTCGAGATCACCCACGAGGCCCTGCTGCACAGCTGGCCCCGGCTGCGGGCCTGGATCGACGCCGACCGGGCCGGCCTGCTGCTCCGCCAGCGGCTCGCCCACGCCGCGGCCGCGTGGGAACGCGAGGGCCGCGACCCGTCGGCGCTCTACCGCGGCACGCGTCTGGACGCCGTACGCTCCTGGGCCGAGGAAACGGACGGCCTCGGCCCGCTCGGCCCCGCCGAGGAGGCGTTCCTGCGGGCCAGCCAGGCGGAGGAGGAGGCCGGGCAGCGCCAGGCACGGCGTCAGGTACGGCTGCGCAAGGCGATGGTGACCACCCTCGTCGTCCTGCTCGGCTGCGCGCTGGCCGCCGGCGGCCTCGCCTACCGGCAGCGCACCGACGCGCTCGCCGAGGAACGCCACGCCCGTTCCGAGGCCCTCGCCGTGCGGTCCACCCTGCTGGCCGGTGGCCACCCCGAGGCGTCCATGCTGCTCGCCGCGGAGGCGTACCGCACGGAACCGACCGCCACGGCCCGCGGGGCGCTGCTGAGCACCCAGGCCGGACCCTTCGCGGCCCGGCTCGGCGGACACCGCGGACCGGTCAACGCGGTCGCCTTCGCCCCCCGCGGCCGCCTGCTGGCGACCGCCGGCTCGGACGGCACGGTCCGGCTGCGGCGGCCGGCCGACCACCGGACGGCGGCGACCCTCACCGTCCCCGGGCGGATCCGCGCCCTCGCCTTCAGCCCGGACGGCCGCACCCTCGCCGTCACGTCGACCGCGGGGCCGGTACGGCTGTGGCGCCCGGGCGGTGCCGCCCCCGCCACCCTCCTGCCGGGGACGGACACCCGCGGGGCCCGCGCCGTCGCCTTCGCACCCCACGGCCGCACCCTCGCCGTCGCCGCCGCCGACGGCACCGTCCAGCTCTGGGACACGGCCGGAGCCCCCCGCCGGACGGCCCGCCTCACCGGCCACTCCGGCCAGCTCGACGCCCTCGCGTTCGCTCCGGACGGCGCGACGCTCGCCTCGGCCGGCGCGGACCGGACCGTGCGGCTGTGGGACCCGGGCCGGGCCCGGCAGGTGGCCGTCCTGCGCGGCCACACCGACGAGGTGCTCGCCCTGGCGTTCGCCCCCGACGGCCGTGGCCTCGCCAGCGGGGGAGTGGACCGGACGGTCCGGCTGTGGGACGTCGCCGGCCGCCGGGTCACGGCCGCGCTCACCGGGCACGGCGACGACGTCAACGCCGTGGCCTACACCCCCGACGGCACCACCGTGGTCACCGCGAGCGGCGACGGCACGACCAGGCTCTGGGACGTCCGCGGCGGGCGGCTCGTCACGACCCTCACCGGACACACCGACTACGTGATGGCCGTGGCGGTCGACACCACCGGCACCCTGCTCGCCACCGGCGGATTCGACCAGTCCGTCGTCCTGTGGGACCTCAGCGCCCGGACACTGGCCGCACGCCCGTTCACGGAGGTCTCCGCCGTCACCTACCGCCCGGACGGCCGGCTGCTGGCCACCGCCGACGCGGACCACACCGTGCGCCTGTGGGACCCGGCCCGGCGCGGCACGCCCACGACGCTGCGCGGACAGGGCGGAAGCGTCACCACCGTGGCGTTCGCACCGGACGGCCGCGCCCTCGCCTCCGCCGGCTCCGACGGCACCGTCGTGCTGTGGGACCCCGCGGCCCGCCGCCCGCGCAGCGTGCTGACCGGTCACCGCGGAGCCGTCTTCGCGGTGGCGTTCGCGCCGGACGGCCGCGCCCTCGCCTCCGCCGGCTCCGACGGCACCCTGCGCCTGTGGGACGTCCCCCGCCGCCGCACGCGGGCCGTCCTCACCGGCCACACCGACTACGTCAACGACGTCGCCTTCAGCCCCGACGGGCGCACGCTCGCCAGCGCCGGCGACGACCTGACGGTGCGCCTGTGGGACGCGCGCACGCACCGCCTGCTGGCCACGCTGACCGGACACACCGGAGCGGTCCGGGCCGTCGCCTTCAGCCCCGACGGCCGCACACTGGCCAGTTGCGGCAACGACGGCACCGTACGCCTGTGGGACGTGGCGCGGCGCAGGCTGCTCGACTCGCTGACCGGACACACCGGCTCGGTGCGCGGCCTGGCCTTCTCACCGGACGGAGGGCTGCTCGCCAGCAGCGGCAACGACCGGACGGTACGGCTGTGGGACGTACCCCGGCGGAGACTGTGGGCCGCCCTCGGCGGGCACACCAACGCGGTCTGGGGCGTGGCCTTCGCACCCGGCGGGCGGACGGTGGCGAGCAGCGGCAACGACGGCACGGTCCGCCTGTGGAACCTGGACGCCCGGACCCGGCTGGCGGAGATCTGCCGCCTGTACCGGCACCTGGGCCCGGCGGCCCGCAGCGCCCTGCTGCCCGGCGAGGCCGTCCCCGCCGCCTCCGGCTGCCCGGGACGCTGAGCGGCTGCCCAGGCCGGCCGGGGTTTCCCGGGTGTTTCCCGTTGCCCGTCGGAAAGGTCCGCGCGGCACCCGGGACGGGCACCGCCCCGGCCGGGCAGGCTGTGGGCGCACCACCTCGCTGCCCGCCGGACGACTGCCCGACGGCCACCGGTCCACGACCCGAGGGCCACCGGACCACGGCCCGACGGCCACCGCACGACCGCCCGGCGGCCACCCAACAACCACCCAACAACCACCCAACGCCCATCGAACGACCAGACCAGGAAACGGGGGTCCCGGTATGTTCCGGCGAACCGGCGCCATCGGCACGCTCATCGCCGTGCTGACAGCACTCTTCCTCACGACGTCGGCGATCGCCGCCGACCCGCTCTCCCGGCCCGCCACGGCGGCCGACGGCGGTTGCGCCGTCCTCGCCCCGGGCGCGTCCGCGGCGGCCGAACGGGCCGTCGACGCCGCCTGCGCCCAGGTCGCGGCCGGGACCTGGTACACCTGGGGTGGCGGCCACGGCCCCCGGCCCGGCCCCACCTACGGCCAGGTGGACCCGACCGACCCGGCCAGCGAACACGACCCCGAACGCCTCGGCTTCGACTGCTCCGGCCTGGTCCGCCACGCCTACGCGCAGGCCGCCGGCGCCGACATCCTCAACGGCGACGCGAGCGCCCAGTACTACACCCACCGCGCCGCCGGCCGGTTCACCGCGGCGGACGGGCTCGCCCCGCTGCGCCCCGGCGACCTGCTCGCCTACGGCACCTCCTGGGACCTGCACCACATCGCCATCTACCTCGGCGCCGGCAAGATGGTGGAGGCCCGGCAGTCCGGCACCAGGCTGATGGTCAGTGACGTCCGCCTCGGCGGCGACTACTTCGGAGCCGTCCGCGTCAACACCGGAACCGTCGAGGGCCCCCTCTTCCGCACCTGGGGCACCGGCGTCTGGACCAAGGCGCAGCCCTCCACCCGGGCGGCCCGCGTCTACGCCTTCCCCGGCCCGACGACCATCCGCGTCGCCTGCCAGAAGCACGCCGAGGTCGTCACGGCCGAGGGCTACACCAACGACGCCTGGTCCTACCTGCCCGACTACCACGCCTGGGTCACCAACATCTACATCCAGGGCCCGGCCTGGCTCGACGGCGTACCGGCCTGCGCATCCTGAGCGCTCCGCCCCGGGCGCCCCGGGGCGGAGATTCAGGCGCGCCGCTGAACCGCGGGTGGACTCGTCAGCACCACCAGCCGGCGGGTCGCCCGCGTCATCGCGACGTAGCGGTCCACCGCTCCCGCGACGCCCTCGCCGAACTGCTCCGGGTCGACGAGGACGACCAGGTCGAACTCGAGCCCCTTCGACAGCTCCGGGGTCAGCGACCGCACGCGCGGCCGCTCCCGGAACGCGGGGGCGCCGATCACGCAGGCGGTCCCCTCGTCGTGCGCGGCGAGCCAGCCGTCGAGGACCGGCTCCAGATCCCCGGCGGACCCGTGGACGACGGGGACGCCGTCGCGGCGGATGGAGACCGGCACGTTGGCGTCCGGGAGCACGGCCCGGATGACCGGCTCGGCCTCCGTCATGATCTCCTGCGGCGTACGGTAGTTGACGGTCAGCGAGGCCGACCCGATCCGGTCGAACCCCACCCGCTCCAGCCGCTCCCGCCACGACTCCGGGAACCCGCGCCGGGCCTGGGCCCGGTCCCCGACGATGGTGAAACTCCGCGACGGGCATCTGAGCAGCAGCATCTGCCACTCGGCGTCGGTCAGTTCCTGTGCCTCGTCCACGATGACGTGCGCGAACGGGCCGGCGAGCAGGTCCGGATCGCGGGTGGGCACCTCCGCCTCGTCCACCAGGCTGACCTGGGCGTCCGCGCCGCGGAGCATCCGCACCAAACCCTCGCCGTCGTCACCGTCGGCGCCGGAGTCCGCCACGGCGTCGATCAGGTTGTCGACCACCTGCGTCATGCGCTCGCGCTGGGCGGAGAGGACGGCCGCGCGCCGCCGCTCGCGCCGTGCCGCCTCCGGGTCGCCGAGCCGCTGCCGTGCCGCGTCCAGGACCGGCAGGTCGGACACCGTCCACGACCGGGCGTCCGCGCGCTGGAGCAGCCGCACCTCCTCCCGGCTGAGCCACGGGGCGCACAACCGCAGATAGGCCGGCACCGACCACAGGTCTGCGACGAGGTCGGCCGCCTCCAGCAGCGGCCACGCCCGGTCGAAGGCCGCGCGCAGCTCCCTGTCACGCGTCAGCGACCTGCGCAGCAGCTCCGGCGGGGCGTCGCCGTCGTGCTTGTCCTCCAGGATCGTGAGCAGCTCCTCCCAGACCTGTTCCCGCGCCTCGTTGTGCGGAGTGCCGGGCTCCGCCGCCTCGAACGCCACCGCCCAGTCGTCGGCCTCCAGCCGTATGTCGGACCAGTGGGTGGTGACCGTCATGCCCTCCGCGGGCGGCTCCTCGTAGAACGCGACCGCCCTCTCGACCGCCTTCACCATCTCCACGGACGACTTCAGGCGGGCCACGTCCGGATCGGCCTCGGCCGGCGCTGCGGCACCCTCGGCGACGAGGTCCCGCAGGGTGCAGGTCCGCACGCCCTCCTCCCCGAGGCCGGGCAGCACATCGGAGACGTAGTCCAGGTACGGCCGGTGCGGACCGACGAACAGCACGCCGCCCCGGCGGTGTCCGAGCCGGGGGTCGGAGTACAGCAGGTAGGCGGCGCGGTGCAGGGCGACCACGGTCTTGCCCGTGCCCGGACCGCCGTCCACGACCAGAGCACCGCGGGACCCCGCCCGGATGACGGCGTCCTGGTCGGCCTGGATGGTGGCGAGGACGTCACGCATCCGCGGCGACCGGTGGCCGCCCAGGCCGGCGATGAAGGCGGACTGGTCGTCGAGCGCGGCATGCCCGGCGAGCCCCTCCGCGGTGAACACCTCGTCCCAGTAGTCGCCGATCCGGCCACCGGACCAGCGGTACCTGCGGCGGCTCGCCAGACCCATCGGGTTGGCGTGCGTGGCGCCGAAGAACGGTTCGGCGGCGGGGGAGCGCCAGTCGACCAGCAGCCGGCGGCCCGTGCTGTCCGTCAGGCCGAGCCGCCCGACGTACACGGGAGGGGAGCCGTCCGCGCCGACCATGCGGCCCAGGCACAGGTCCAGGCCGTGGCGCCGCAGCGCGCGCAGCCGGGCGGTCAGCCGGTGGATCTCCGCGTCCCGGTCCATCGCCTGCCTCCCCAGGCCGCCGGGCGCCCTGCGCTCGGCGTCGAGGCGGCCGGACACCTCGGCGATCGACTGCTCCAGGCACACGGCGATCGCCGCGAAGTGCCGCTCGTCCTCGCCGATCAGCGCCGGGTCGGCCTTGGCGGAAAGCCGGTCGGGAAGGTCGAAGACGCTGGTGGTCAGGGGGTTCAGGGTGATCAGCTCCATGCGGGTGTGGTGGGTGCGGCCGGGCGGCTCGGTGGTCGCCGGCGTCAGGCGGAGGGGCGCGGCCTGTCGTGGCCGACCGTGTCGATCAGGCGCTGCGCGGCCACCGACGCCCCGTCGGAGCGCATCGCGCCGGCCACGGCCCGGGCCCGCCGGCGGGTCTCGGGAGCCAGCGCCGTCGCGAGCGCGGCCGACAGGGACGCGACCGTCGGGACGGGCCCGTCGTGCGCCACGCCGATGCCCAGCCCGGCCACCCGGCCGGCCCAGTACGGCTGGTCCACGATCTGCGGGACCACCACCTGCGGCGCGCCGGCCCGCGCGGCCGTCGTCGTGGTGCCCGCGCCGCCGTGGTGCACCACGGCGGCCACCCGGCGGAACAGCGCCTGGTGGTTGACCTCGCCGACGGCGAAGCAGTCGTCCCGGTCGTCGGCCGGGTGCAGCCCGGCCCAGCCGCGGGAGACCAGCACGCGCCGTCCCCGCCCGCGCACCGCCTCGACGGCCACCCGGGCCGCGTCCGGCGAGGTCCGCAGGGGCATGCTGCCGAAGCCCACGTACACCGGCGGTTCGCCGGCGTCGAGGAACGCCACCAGGTCGTCCGGCAGCGGGCGTTCGTCCGGCAGGACCCACGCGCCGGTCTGCACCACGTCGTGCCCCGTCAGTTCCTTCCCCGGCGCCAGGACCGGGTCCGCCGCCAGCCACGGCGCGTCGGTCAGGGTGTGGTCGCGTACGTTGCTCACCGGCGGCAGACCGATCGACGCCCGGTGGGTGTTGAGCGCCGCGCCGTACAGCGCGTCGACCTTCTCGGCGTCCAGGTCCCACAGCACCCGGTTGTCGGTCACACCCGGCGGGAACGGCGGGCCCGGCCGCGGCCCCGGAGGGTAGTTCGGCGACGGCAGCACCCACGGCTGGAAGAGCGCGCAGACGTAGTGGATGCCCAGCTTCTCGGCCACCGAGCGCACACCGGCCGGCAGCAGACCGCTCGCCACCACCGCGTCGCACCCCTCGGCCGCCGCGGCGGCCGTCCCGAAGTGCTCGGCCACCAGCTCGGCCGCGACCGCGGGCGCGCTCCTGGCCGGCGGCGCGGCCCCGGTCACCAGCGCCCGCACCGACCGGCCGAACGGCACGTGCGGCACCCCGACACCCGCCAGCAGCTCCGCGAACTCCTGGTCCGGCGGCGCGCACACCCTTACCTCCGCGCCGCGTTCCCGCAGCGCCCACGCGAGGCCGGCCATCGGTTCGACGTCGCCGCGCGACCCATACGACAACAACAGCACACGCACTTCGTCAATCACCTGTTTCCACAGCTTCCGGCTTGAGGCCGACGATTCTGCGGGACGACGGGGGCCTTGCCGCAAGCCCCCCGGTGCGCTATAAGTTGAGAGTGGCAAGGAGTGGGTCGACCTCCTTGCCTTTGTTTTTGCCCTCGTCGTGGTCGCGCCGGGCGCGCCCCCGAGTCGGCCGGACAGCGGTCGTGGCCGTGGAACTCCGGCTTCAACCAACGCAGTTCGGCGTTCCCTCCTCGCAGCGGTGCACGCCGCACCGCTCCGTCTGCCTGCCCGGCCACCTCGACCACGCCCGCCGGCTCCGCGCCGACCTGCCCGACCACGTCTGCCTGTGGGTGAACGCCGCCGAGGGCCACACCTACGACGACGCGGACGCCGCCGCCTGGACGGAGCTGGACCCGGCCGTGTGCGACTGCCACATCGGCTGTGTCCACCTGGAGACACTGCCGTTGTACGACGTCTTCGCGGGCGGGGTCCTGGAACGCGTCCCGGCGGGGCACGGGACGGCGGCACGTTTGTCCGGACGGTGACGGGCAACGCGAACCCCATGACCGAACCGAACAGCGAGACGAGTCGCAAGACCGCAGCGGACCAGGACACCTCATCCAAGGCCCGGCGTACGGCGGAGAAGGCGACGGCACCGGCCGGCCGTGCGGCCAAGAAGGCCGTGGCGGCCTCCGACGACGCGGTGTCGGCGGCCAAGACGGGCACCGAGCGGATGGCCGAGGTGACGGGCACGGCCACCCGCACGGCGGCCCGGGGCGTCGAGTCCGGCCGCCGGGCGCTGATCACGGCCTCGGGCCATGTGGCCACCACGGCCAAGACGGCCTGGGTGGCGCTCGCCCACCGCAAGCTGGCCGCCGCCGGCGCGGGGGCGGGCCTCACCGCCCTGACGGCGGCGTCGTACGTCCTGGGCCGCCGGGCCGAGCGCCGGACCAGGGGGCCGCTCACCCGCCTGACCGGGGGCCGTTTCTGACGGACCCTCAAGAACGGGCCCGAGACGCGTTCTCGCGGCCCGTTCTGGCGAGTGCCGGAGCCTACGGGCGGAGACCGGCCCGACCCCTCCCAAGTCCGCGCCGCCGGACGCGCCGTCGCCGCCCCGGCCTTGCCGACCATCAGGCATCCCCGGCCTCGCCGGCCCCGGCCTCGCCGGTCACCCGGCCTCTGTCGAATCCTCCCGGCCTTGCCGGCCCCTCGGCCTCGTCGGCCGCGGCTCCCGTCAATCCGGCCGCGGCCGGGATCCCTCCAGCGCCAGGTCGACCAGACCCGTCACGAGTGTCTCGTCGAGCGGAGCCCCGCTGAGCAGCACGCGGACGAAGAGGGGGCCGGTGAGGGCCTCGATCACCAGGCCGGGGTCGGTGTCCGCGGCCAGCTCACCGCGCTCCACGCCCCGCCGGACCATGACCTTGGCGCGTTCCAGGCGGTCGCTCCAGTAGGGCCCGCGCCGGTCCTCCAGGCTCACGTCCCGCTCCACACTCAGCCGCAGCAGCGCCCGCCCCTGCGCCGAGCCGAGCAGCCGGACCAGGGAGCCGAAGAAGGCCAGCAGGTCCTCCCGGACGAGACCGGTGTCGGGAATCGGCAGCGCGGCGTCCAGTTCCATGGTCAGCGCGTCCAGGATCAGGTTCTCCCGGGTCCGCCACCGCCGGTAGACCGACGTCTCGTGCACCCCGGCCGCGCGGGCGACCGCGGCGACCGTCGTACCGGCCAGACCCTCCTTCGACAGCAGGTCGACCACGGTGCCGAGCACCGCGCGCCGCATCCGCTCCCCACGGCGGCGCAGGGGCGGTACGGCGGGCTCGGCGGACTGCGGACCGGACATCGACCCAGACTAAAGCAACCGGACATGCGATAGGTGTACGGTCAATGCAAGTCGACCTGCGATAGGGGCAGGGTCGTCGCCCGAAGGAGGCCATGTCATGGAGCGGATGCTTGCCGCCCGCCTGCACGTGCCGAGCCGTACGCTGCGTCTGGAGCAGGTGCCGAGGCCCCAGCCGGGCCCGGGCGAGGTGCTGGTCAAGGTGGAGGCGGCGGGGGTCTGCCTGTCCGACGTGCACCTCATCGACGGCACGCTCACCCCGCTGCTCCTGCGGGACGACACCGTCACGCTCGGCCACGAGGTCTCCGGCACGATCGCCGAGACCGGCGCGGGCGTGACCACGTGGACCCCCGGACAGCGGGTGGTGCTGTACGCCGGTGAGACCCGCGACGGGCGGACGTACACGCGGGGCGTCGACTACGACGGCGGCTGGGCCGAGTACGCGCTGTCCGCGGCGGACGCCCTGATCCCGCTGCCCGACTCCATCCCCTTCGAGCAGGGCGCGATCATTCCCGACGCGGTGTCCACGCCGTGGGGCGCCATCACCGAGACCGGTGCCGTACGGGCCGCGGAGGCGGTCGGCGTGTGGGGCGTGGGCGGGCTCGGCGTGCACGCCGTGCAGATGCTGCGGGCCATCGGCGCGTGCCCGGTCGTCGCCGTCGACCCGAACCCCGTCGCCCGCGAGCGCGCCCTGGCCGCCGGAGCCGACTTCGCGCTCGACTCCGCCGATCCGGGTCTGCGCGAGGCCGTGGCGGCGGCGACCGGCGGCGCGGGTCTCGCCGCGGCCTTCGACTTCGCGGGCGTGCCGGCCGTCCGCGGACAGGCGGTGTCCGTCCTCGCCCCCAAGGGGCGACTGGTCCTGGTCGGCCTGACCGACCAGCCGCTCACCATCCCCGACGGCACCCGCTTCAGCTACCTCCAGCAGCGGGTCCTCGGCCACTACGGCTCGGACATGCCGGTGGCGCTGGCGCAGCTGCTGCGGCTCGTCCAGGCGGGCCGCCTCGACTTCTCGGGCTCCATCAGCGGAGTCCTGCCGCTCAGCCAGGCCGCCGAGGCGGTCGCGCGACTGGAGAGGAAGGAGGGCAACCCGATCCGGCTGATCCTGCGTCCGTGAGGGCGCGGGTGCCCTCGGCCCGGACGCGTCTCGGCGGGCGGGTCGGCGGCCCGGCACCCGAATTCGGTTGCGCTGCCACCGGTGGAGTCGGCGACCATTCCCCCATGGATCACGAGACAGACGACGTGGACGAGGCGATCGCGGGGGAGCTGATGCTCATGGACCCGCGCGTCCGTGCCTCGCGGGAACACGCCGCCCGGCTCCTCGACCCCGAGTTCGTGGAGGTCGGCGGGTCGGGCCGGCGGTGGACGTACGCGACCATGCTGGAAAGACTCCCCGACGTCGCGGGCAGTTCGGTGGACGCTCCCGTCTACGAGCCGTCGGAGATGTCGGGCGTGCTGCTCGCGCCGGGCCTGGTGCATCTGACCTTCGAGACCATGCTCGGTGACCGCAGGACCCGGCACAGCTCGATCTGGCGCAAGGGCGAGGGCGCCGCAGGCTGGCGGATGTACTACCACCAGGCCACGCGGGTACCGCCGGGTGTGGATTAGCCCCGGCGGCCCCCACGGGATCGTCTCACCGAGGCGCTCGGGGCTCCCCGTCGGTCCGTCGCTGACCGGGCCACATGTCGTCGTACGCGGCGTCCATGAAAGCGGCCTGCGGCCCACGCAGTGCCGAGGAGTCGGCCGTCGCGCCTCGGGCCGCCTCGGCCAGGCCGAACGCATATCGGTAGGCAGCGCCCCGCAAGGGCTCGCGCCTGGCAGCGAGGTCGATCTCCGCCTGCGCGAGCCAGAGGCCGTCGACCAGCCGGCCGAGCTCGTCCCGGTCCGGGGTGCCGTCACCGCCCGGGGGTGCGAGCGCGGCCTTCTCCACCTGCGCAGCGATGCTCAGGAACTTGAGGACCGCTGCTTTCAGTTCGGCGCGGTGCGCGGCCGCTTCCTGCACGTCGAGCTGTCGGGCGCTCGTTCGTGACACGAGGTACTGGCCGAACAGCGATCCCCCCGCGCCGAGCGCGACGCCTGCGAGAGACAACAGCGCCGGCCCCAAGGTTCCCCAAGATCCCATGGCTGGAGTCTCTCAACCCCGGACTTCGCCAGTGCATCCGCCGGGACGTTCATGGGCGGCCCGGCCCCGGCCCCGGCCCTGCCCGCTCGTCGCGCGGCGGCCGCGTGCCGGGAGGTGGTGGGTCAGGCCGTGGTGCCGGGGCCCGGCGGGAGGTGGACGGTCATGACCAGGTGGCAGGCCTCGGTGCCGGCGCCGCGGTAGGTGTGGGGCGCGTCCCCGTCGAACGCGGCGGTCTGCCCGGCCTCGACGGTGTGCTCCGTGCCGTCGACCACCAGGGTCATCCGGCCCGAGGTGACACTGACGGTCTCCACGACGCCGGCCTGGTGGGGATGGCTGGGGTACTCCTCGCCGGGCTGGAGCGTCCAGCGCCAGACCTCGACCGGAGCCGGTCCCGAGGTCGTCAGCATGAGCCGGGCCTCGCTGCCCCGCGGGCCGGTCCACAGCGGGTCCAGGGCGTCGGCCGACACGACGCGGACGCGGCCCTCGGACCCGCCCTCCATGAGCGCGGAGACCGAGAGGCCGAGGGTGTCGGCCAGCCGTACCAGGGTGGCGAAGTTCGGGTTCCCCTGTGCCCGCTCCAGTCCCACCAGGGCTCCCTTGCTGACCTGGGCGCGCCGGCTCAGCTCGTCCAGCGACAGGCCGGCCCGGGTGCGGGCCGCCCGGACGTTGTGGGCGAGCGTGCGCAGGGCTGCCTCGGTCTCGGCCATTCGATCACCATCCTCGTGCGCGGACCACTGGAATGTACCGCACGGTCATTCGGTTGACCCAACCTGGTCGTTTCGTTGTACGGTGTGGTCGTTCCATTGGTAGTCAAGGGATGAAACAGTGATCGCTCTGCTGCTGGCTCTGGGCAGCTCTCTGGCCTACGGCTGTGCCGACTTCCTCGGCGGCCTCGGTGCCCGCAAGGCCCACGTGCTGCGCACCGTGTTGATCGCGGCGCCCGCCTCGCTCGCGGTCGAACTGCTGCTGTGGCCCTTCCTCGGCGCTTCCTTCGACGCCGGTGCGGCGGCCTGGGGTGCCGCGTCCGGCGTCGCCTCCGCCGCCGCGTTCGCCATGCTCTACCGCACCCTGGCGATCGGCCCGATGAACGTGCTCTCACCGGTCACCGCGCTGGTGTCCGCCGTCCTGCCGGTGGGCGTGGGCCTGCTCCAGGGCGAGCGCCTCGGCCCGGCCGGACTCGTGGGGCTCCCGCTCGCGCTGGCGGCGGTGGTGCTGGTCAGCGCCGGACACGGTGCGGGGGAGGCGCGACCGTCGCGCACCGCGCTGCTGCTGGCCTTCGGCGCGGGCGCCGCCATCGCCCTCCAGCTGGTCTGCCTGCACCAGGCGCCCGACGACAGTGGCGTCGCCCCGCTGATCATCGGCAGGGCGGTCTCCTCGGCCGTGACCCTGGCCGCGGCCGGGCTGATGTACCGCCGGCTCGGGCCCGAGAAGCCCGCCTACGCGCTGTCGGCCACCGCCGGTGTGCTGGACTCGGTGGCGAACCTGCTCTTCCTGCTCGCCGCCCGCGGTGGCGACCTCGCCGTCGTCGCCGTGATCACCGCCCTCTACCCGGCCGGCACCGTCCTGCTCGCCCGCGGTGTCCTCGCCGAGCGGGTCCACCGCGGCCAGCTCCTCGGGCTGGGCGCCGCCGCCGTCGCCGTCAGCCTGCTCGCCCTCACCTGAGCCCGCCTCCCGCCGTCATCGCAACCCCTCCGCACCGCCTCCGCCACTCATCCGAGGAGCAGCGCATGTTCATCCAGCCCTGGGACGCCTGCCTGGACGAAGCCGAATGGCAGTCCTGGATCGCCGACGGACACGACTTCGGCCAGCTCTGCGTCAACGGCGCGCCCGGCCACCCGCCGGTCGCCGTCCCCACCCACTTCACCACCGACGCGGGCCACCTGCTCGTCCACCTCGCCCGCCCCAACCCGGTCTGGCACGCGATCGAGAACGACCCCCACGTCCTGTTCACCGTCTTCGGCGACTACGCCTTCGTCCCCGGCCCCTGGCGGTCCAAGCCCGGCACCCCGCCCGCCGACGGCGTCCCCACCAGCTATTACACGGCCGTCCAGTTCACCTGCCGCGCCCACATCATCGACGACCCCGGGGCCAAGGCCGAACTGCTGCGCCGCCAGCTCGCGCACTTCCAGCCCGACGGCGACCACGCCCCCGTCGCCGTCGACCAGCCGCCCTACGGCCGCATGCTGCCCGGTATCCGCGGCCTGCGGCTGGAGGTCACCGACGTGCGGGCCAAGTTCAAGTACGACGACCACAAGCCCGAGGAGCACCGTGCCGCGGTCGCCGGCCGGCTCACCGCACGCGGCCGGGACCTGGACGTGCCGACCGCACGCCAGCAGCTGCGCCGACTGGACCGCATGGGCCCCTGGCAGCCCTGACCCCGCCCACCGCTACGCCCCCCCGGCAGCCGTGCCCCGCCCACCGCTCCGCCCCCCGGCAGCCGTGCCCCGTCCACCGCTCCGCCCCCCGGCAGCCGGACCCCCCTCCCGCCGACGCAGAAAACGGACCCGAGCCCATGACTGCCTTCCGCCTCGCCCCCGACGTCGCCGACGCCTTTCCCGACACCCTCATCGCCCTGGTGACCGCCACCGGCCTGCGCGGCCGCGAGCCCTGGCCGGACACCAGCGCCGCGCTGGAGCACCTCGAACGGCGGCTCGCCGACGGCACCTGGCAGCCCGCCGACGAGACCGACCCGCGCATCGAGGCCTGGCACACTGCCTACCGCTCCTTCGGCACCAACCCCCGCCGCATCCGCCCCAGCGTCGACGCCCTCGGCCGCCGCCTCGCGAAGAAGGGCACGCTGCCGCGCATCAACCCGGCCGTC
The DNA here is from genome assembly GCF_040632975.1 of Streptomyces sp. NPDC013455. Taxonomy (NCBI): domain Bacteria; kingdom Bacillati; phylum Actinomycetota; class Actinomycetes; order Kitasatosporales; family Streptomycetaceae; genus Streptomyces; species Streptomyces sp. NPDC013455. The sequence continues at coordinate 157,650 of NZ_JBEYCX010000005.1, forward strand.
GACTCCTACAACGCCGTCTCCGTCCGGCACGGCCTGCCCGCCGGCGCCTTCGACCTCGACCAGGTCACCGGCGACGTCGAGATCCGCCGCGCCGACGGCAGCGAGGAGTTCACCCCGCTCGGCGAACCCGGCAGCACCGAGCACCCCAAGCCGGGGGAGATCGTCTACGCGGACTCCACCGGCATCCTGACCCGCCACTGGAACCACCGCGACGCCCACCGCACCCGCGTCACCGAGGACTCCACCCGGGTCGCCTTCATCCTGGAGACCGTCCGGGCGGCCCGCGACGGCCACCTCGTCGAGCGCGCGGCGGACGAACTGCGCGGCCTGCTCCTCCCGCGCGCCGAGCGGACGGCGGTGTACCACCTCACCCCCGCCCGTCCCCGGGCGAGCATCGGGCCCGGCGCCGGGCGGAGGCTCTGAGCCTGCTCAAGTCGCTTGGCGGCACGGAACGCGGCGGCCATAGTGATCATCATGAAAGCGATCACGGGACTGACCAGGAAAACCGACTCCATACTGCTCATCCGGGACGCGGACCTGGTCACAGCGGCACTGCGGCAGGCGCTGGCCGAGGCCGCGCCCGAGGAGCGCCCGGGCCTGGAACGCGCCGCCGCGCTCGTGGAGTCCACGGCCGCCGCCACGGAGTCCCAGGTGCGTGCCGACTGGGTCCGTGCCCGCCTGGCCACCGTCGGTTTCGCCGGGGACGTCTCCTCGATCGAGGCACTGAAGGCACTGCGCCGGGCGGAGCCGAGACTGAGCCTGCTGGCGGCGGTCCAGCTGCAGAAGGACGCGGTCACCCACCCGGAGTGACCGATCCCATTTCAGCGCCCCTTCACTGCCGCGGGCCGGGCGCCGGCGAGTCGGCCCGGCCGGCGCCGGCCGGTTCGTAGGCGCTGACGACGTAGAGAGCCTCGTCGTCGACCGCGTTCCTGCTCCAGTCCAGCGAGATCCGCACCGGATGCCCGTCGGCCGCGTACGTCGCCTCCGCGATCTCCGCGTGGTCACCGCGCGCCTGTTCCAGCTTCTCCAGCAGGCCGCCCATCGTGGGTACCCGGTCGCCCACGTCCCGTGCCTGCCGGCGGCTGTCCTCGTCCAGCCCGGCCACCTTCGTCACCTTGCCCTCGCGGACCTCGATCCGGAAGGTGCCCGCCAGTATTCCGGAGGTCGAGGTCAGGGTGTAGGCGTAGGCGGGGGGTTCCTGCCAGGCCGGCGCGGAACGCACAGCTCCGTTCTTGGGTGCCATGCCCTCGGCGGTCTCGGCGGACGGTGTGCCGCCGTTGCCGCACGCGGTGGTGAGGCACAGCACCGCGCCCGTCAGCACGGCGGCGGGCAGGATACGGGCACGGGCGGGTCCAGCGATCATGGTGGCCTCCTTCGACCAGGTCACCACTGTGACGCCGGGGGGCGCGGATACGTTCGCTACGACCTGCGGCGGCGGCCCGGCGCCCGGGACGTGGAGTTCTCGTCCCAGCAGCCCGTGTTCAGCTCGCCCGAGTCGAGCAGCTGGTCGCCGTACAGGTCCTGCAACCAGTTGGTCTGGTAGATGGTGTCGAGGTAGCGCTCCCCGAGATCGGGTGCGATGGCGACCGCGGTGACGTCCCGTGAGCCGTGCCGCGCCAGCCAGTCGGTCGCGGCGCTGACCACCGTCCCCGTGGACCCGCCGAACAGGAAGCCCCGCCGGGCCATGCGGTGACAGGTGCGGATGGTGTCCGCCTCCTCCACCCGGATCACCTCGTCCACGAGCGACTCGTCGAGCAGCGGCGGACGCATGCTCATGCCCAGGCCCGGGATCATCCGGCGGCCCGGCTCGCCGCCGAAGGCCACCGATCCCACACTGTCCACGGCGACGATCCGCACCGGCCGCTTCCACTCGCGGAAGTAGCGCGCGCAGCCCATCAGGGTGCCGGCGGTGCCCGTCCCGATGAACAGCACGTCCAGCCGCGGGAAGTGGGCGGCGATCTCCGGCGCGGTCGTACGGTAGTGCGCCCGCCAGTTGCCCGCGTTGGTGTACTGGCTGAGCCACACGTACCGGTCGTCCGAGGCGCACAGCTCACGGACGTACTCGATGCGCGTGCCCAGGAAACCGCCGTTGGAGTCGAGGTCGGCCACGATGTGCACCTGGCTGCCGAGGGCCTCCATCAGCAGTCTGGTCGACAGGTTGCACCGGGAGTCGGTCACGCACAGGAACCGGTAGCCCTTGCTCGCGGCGATCATGCTGAGCGCGACGCCCAGGTTGCCGGACGAGGACTCGACGAGGATGGAATCCGGCTTCAGGGTTCCGTCCCGCTCGGCGCTCTCCACCATCTCGTTCGCGGCCTTCAGCTTGATGGAACCGGCGAAGTTGAAGCCCTCGCACTTGAGGAAGAGACGGCATCCGAAGATCGCCTCCAGGTCGATGAAGAGACTTCCTTCGTTGAAGGCGTGAGGAGCGGAGATGACGGGCACGGCAGGCCTCCTGGTGCCAGGGCCGAGGGCGACGGCCTCAGCCGTACCGGCGCAGGTCGTGGAAGAAGTCGTCTATGAGGCGGAGCTCGCCCGCCCGGGCCACTTGGTCGTAGACGTACGAGCCGACGGCCAGGTCGAGGACGCCGAGGCCGAAGGGCGAGAAGATCACCGGGCGGTCGTGGGGTGCGGCGGCCCGTCCGAGCATCACGTCGTGGAGGGTGCCGTTGAGGAAGTCACGGTTGCCGGTGTACTGCTCGACCAGGTGGGGTGAGGTGTCCGCCTGGAGGCAGTGCTCGACGTCGTCGACGAAGTTGGCCGAGGCGAGCAGGACCTCGGGACCGAGGTCGCGCAGCGACACGTGCAGGACCAGCGGGTTGTGGGCGAACCAGCCGGGTGCCGTGACGTGCGGCCGGCCCGCGACGGTGGCGAACACCACGAGGTCGCTGGAGCCGATCAGCTCCTCGGCGCCGTCGTGGACGGTGATCCGCCCGGTGGCGCCGGAGCGCCGCAGGTAGCCGCGGAAACCGGCGGCGCTGTCGGCGGACACGTCGTGCACACCGATGGCGTCGAAGGTCCAGCCGGTGCCGGCCAGGAAGGCGTGGACGTAACGGGCGATCAGGCCCGTGCCGAAGAACCCGACCCGGCTCGGGCGGGTCCGGCCGCGGCTGAGCCAGTCGGCCGCCAGAGCCGCGGACGCCGCCGTCCTGGTCGCGCTGATGACCGAGCTCTCCAGACAGGCGAAGGGGTAACCCGTGTCGTGGTCGTTGAGGATCAGCACCGCGGAGGCCCGGGGAAGCCCGGTCCGCACGTTGCCGGGGAAGCTGGAGACCCACTTCATGCCGTCCACCCGGACCGAGCCGCCGAGCGAGGCGGGCAGGGCGATGATCCGCGCCGTCGGGCGGTCGGGGAACCTCAGGAAGTACGACGGCGGGTTGACCGAGTCCCCGGCACCGTGCAGACGGTAGGTGGCCTCGACCAGCTCCACGAGTTCCTTCTCCCGCCCGCCGAGCGCCTCCTGCACCTGCTTGCCGGAGATCACCGCGAAGGTGGGCGCCGGCGCCGGGCGGGGCGGGGACGGCTGCGGGGCGGTGGACACCATGTGGGTCATCGCCGGCTCGCCTCCCGGGCCGGACCGCCGTCGGCCGGCCGCAGCGGCTCCGCCATGCCCACCAGCACCCGCCGCTCCCCGGTGAAGGGCTCCCTGCTGTGCGCGGTGCGGATGTTGTCCACGAGCAGCAGGTCACCGGCCCGCCAGGGCTCGCGCCGGGTGTGCTCCTCGTAGGTGGCGTTGATGACCTGGACGACGTCCTCGCCGATCGGGCTGCCGTCGCCGTAGCGCGTGTTGAACGGCAGGCCGTCCTCGCCGTACTCGTCCACCAGGTACTCGCGGACCTCCGGGGCCAGCGTCCACTCGTTGAGGAAGGCGATCTGGTTGAACCAGCAGCGCCGCCCGGTGACCGGGTGCCGTACCACGGCTCCGCGGCGCTGCTCCGTGTGCAGGGAACCGTCGGGGTGCCAGGTGTACTCGATGGCGTGGGCACGGCAGTAGTCCTCGATCGCGGCGCGGTCGTCGGTGCCGAAGGACTCCGCCAGCGACGCCCCGATCTCGTCGTTGTAGGTGCGGGCCAGCAGCCAGCCGTCGCGCTCGAACCGTTCCGTCACCTCGGCGGGCAGGGCCTTGAGGACCTGCTCGGCGTCGGCCACCGCCGTCGCCCCGCCCTGCTCGGGCTCGGTCAGACACGCGAACAGCAGCAGGCCGGGCACCTCCAGCAGGTAGCTCAGCTCGTGGTGCATGCACATCGGCTGGTTGTCCGGCCAGGGCGTGGACGAGTACAGCCCCCGGCCGAGGGCCTCACGAGGGGCGAAGGCCTCCCGCTCCGGCACCAGCGCGCCGGCCAGCGACGCGAAGACGGCACCGGCCTGGTCCCCGTCGCCCAGGCCGAGACCGCGGACGAGCAGCGCCCCGTGTTCGGTGACCTGTGCGCGCAGCGCCTGCCGGTACTCCGCCGCCCAGCGCGCGGCGTCATCCGGCGGCTCGACGCGCAGCATCGCGGGTCTGTCCGGCCGCAGCTCGACATCGAGCGGTGCTGCCAGGGATGAGGACGGCATCTCGGTTCCTTTCGGTCGCCCGTCGGTGGGGTACGGGGCTCAGGTGGAGGCCAGGGGGACGGCCGCGGTCAGGACGGCCCGCGCCGTCTCGGCCGGGCGGGTGCGGAGGAAGTAGTGGCCCCCGTCGGCCAGCTCGTGCAGATCCACGTGCTCGGCCAGCAGCAGCCAGTCGCGGTGGTGCTCGGCGTAGCCGGCCGTGTGCGGGTCGTCCGCGGCGACGACCACCGTGACCGGCGCGGCCAGCTTCACCGGCGGCGGGGCCAGCAGGGCCGCCCGCAGATGGCGGTGGGCGGACACACAGTCGTGGCGGTAGGCCGCACCGATGTGCTCGGCGTGCTGTTCGTCGAGTTCGGCGAGCTCCGTGTAGCCGCCGTCCGAGGTGAGCTGTGCGGCGATCTCCGCGTCGCTCAGGCTCGTCAGTTCCTCGATGGCCCTGCCGCGGCCGGCGGCGGTGCCCGGCAGCTGCGCGCCGAGGAACACCCGTGCCACCCGCACGCCCCGCTCCAGCAGAGTCCGGGCCGTCTCCAGCGCCGGTGCGGCGCCCGACGAGTGGCCCCACAGCATGACCCGCGTGAGACCGCGCGCGGCGATCTCGTCGGCGACCTGCGCGGCCACCTCCGCGATCGACGCGAACGGCTCACGGTGGGCGGCCAGGTCGTGACCGGGCAGGTCCACCGCGAGGACCGCCGGGCCGCTGCCCGCCAGCGCGTTGGCCAGCGGGCGGAAGTTGACCGCGTTGCCGCCCGCGTAGGGGAAGCAGATCAGGGCGGAGTCCGGGGTGTCGTCCGTGGCCGACAGGGGCTGGAGCAGTTCCGGCCGCTGCCGGGTGGGACCGTCGAGGAGGGCGGCCAGGTCGGCGAGGACGGGGTGCCGGGTGATGTCCTTCAGGGACACCGCGCGGTCGAGCGCGATGCTGAGCTTGACGGCCGACAGCGAGGTGCCGCCGGAGTCGAAGAAGTGGTCCTTCCGGCCGATCCGGTGCTCGGGCACGCCCAGCAGCTCGGCCCAGACGGCCGCCAGCCGCCGTTCGGCCGGGCTGAGCGCGTCCGCCGCTCCCGCTCCGCCCGGCGCGGCGGCCCGCGCCGTCTGTCCGGCCCGTGCCGTCTCCTCGGCCCGCCCCGCCTGTTCGGCCTGTGCGGCCTGCTCGGCCTGTGCGGCCTGCTCGGCCTGTGCGGCCTGCTCGGCCTGTGCGGTCAGGGCCTTCCGGTCGATCTTGCCGTTGGCGGTGAGCGGGAGCCTGTCCCGCCAGTGGAAGGCGGACGGGACCATGTAGGCGGGCAGCGCCGCCGCGAGCGCCTCGCGCAGCACGTCCGGCTCATGGCGCCTGCCGGTGTGGAAGGCGATGAGATGCGTGTTCCCGCCGCCCCGGTCCACGACGACCACCGCACCGTCGCGCACGCCGTCCACCCGCAGCAGCGTGTTCTCGATCTCACCGATCTCGATGCGGAAGCCGCGGATCTTGACCTGGCTGTCCCGGCGGCCGAGGAACTCCAGCTTGCCGCCGGGGTGCCAGCGCCCCCAGTCACCGCCCAGGTAGAGCCGCTCACCGGGCCGGAACGGATTCGTCCGGTACGCCTCGCGGGTCCGCTCGGGATCGTTGACGTACCCCCGGCCCACACAGATCCCGGAGAACGCGATCAGCCCCGGAGCTCCGAGCGGCACCAGCGACAGACGCTCGTCCACGACGTGGACGCGCACGTTGTTGACCGCACGCCCCAGCAGGACGCGGTCGGGCACGCCGTCCAGGAGTTCGTGGTTGGTGTCGTCCGAGGTCTCCGTCAGTCCGTAGGCGTTGAGCAGCTTGATCCCCGGCTGCACCGCGAACCAGCGCTGCACCAGCTCCCGCTTCAGCGCCTCGCCCGTCACCGACACACACCGCAGGTCCGGCAGCCGGCGGGGACGCCGTTCCAGGCAGGAGACCACGACCTCCAGATAGGAGGGCACCACCTGGGCCACGGCGACCCGGCCCTCCACCAGCGTGTCGAGGAACCGCTCCACGTCCACGACCACGTCCTGGCCGACCAGCAGGGTGCGCCCGCCGACCAGCAGCGCGGACACCAGCTGCCACAGCGAGATGTCGAAGCACTGCGGCGCCGTCTGCGCCACCACCGACCCCTCGCCGATCCCCAGGTCGTCGATCTTGGCGTACAGGTGGTTGAGCAGGCCCGCGTGCTCGCACATCGCGCCCTTCGGCTCACCGGTGGAGCCGGAGGTGAAGTAGATGTAGGCCAGCTGACCGGGGTCGACCCGCACGCCGAGGTCACCGTCGTCGTGCGGTTCCGCGTACGCCGTCTCCACCAGCAGCTTCTCGGCACCCTCCACGGTGGCCAGCGCCTCGTCCAGGTTCCCGGTGCTGCCGGACTCGGTGAGGACCAGCCGGCACCCGGCCCGGGTCAGCGTCGCCGCGATACGTCCCGCCGGGAAGTGCGGCTCGATCGGCAGGTAGGCGCCGCCCGCCTTGAACACGGCCAGCGTCGCCGCCAGCCAGTCGAGGTCGCGTTCGGTGACGACGGCGACCACGTCCTCCCGGCCCACCCCGCGGGCCAGCAGGGCCCTCGCCAACCGGTTGGCGCGCGCGTTGAGCTCTCCGTACGTCCACTCGCGCGGGCCGTGCACCGCGGCCACCGCCTGCGGATGCGCCCGTACCCGCCGCTCGAAGAGCTCGTGCGCGCGTGCGTCCGGCAGCGGCCGGTGCGGTCCCGCCAGTCCCTCGAGCTGCTCGCGCGTCTCCTCGGCCGACAGCAGGCTCCGCTGGGTGTGGTCGTCGTCCGGACCGGCCGCCAGCAGAGCGAGCGCCCTCAGGTGGTAGCCGCCGATCCGGGCCGCGCTGTCGGCGTCCAGCACGTCCGTGCGGTATCGCAGGCGCAGCACCAGCCGTCCGCCCCGCTCGCTCCAGCGCACGTGCAGGACGCCGTCGTCGGTGCGGGCCTCCGCGGCGCCCGTGGGCCCGAACACGACCTCGTACGCCGGCTCGGCCGTGCCCAGCTCCCGCGCCAGCTCCGCCACCGGGAACTCCCGGTGGGCCAGCACCTCCGCCTCGGCGCGCTCGGCGGCCGACACCAGCGCCCGCCAGGAGCCCGGCGCGACGGTCAGGCGGCACGGCAGCGGCTCGCCGCGCACCCCGGCGGTGTAACCCGTCACCACCTCCGGCTCACCGGACAGCGCGGCCAGCACCTTGGCGTGCGCCGCCAGCAGCACCGCGCTGACCGGCACACCGGAGCGGCGCACCAGGGCGCGCACCGCGGCCGCCACGTCGTCCGGGACCACCGCCTCCTGCTCGCGCGCGCCCGCGACGGGCTCCCGGGCCCACCGCGGCACGGCGGTGCCGCCGCCGGCGCCCAGCACACGGCTCCAGAACTGCCGGTCCGCTTCCACGTGCGTTCCCATCGGATGGCCTTCCTCAACTCGTGGCTGCCGCGGTGACGCCGGTCGTTTCCCCGGCCCGCCCGGTGCCGTCGGACCGGCTCCAGGTCTCGGGCATGTCCATGGCCGGATTGCCGCCCCAGTGCGCGTCCGGGGGGATCTCCTCGCCCTTCATCAGGAAGGAGTCGGCTGCCAGCACCGAGCCGTCGCCCATGGTCACGCCGTAGTGCACGTGGGCGCCGACGCCCAGCGTGCAGCGGGCGCCGAGCGTGATCCGGTCGGACTTGAAGGTGCCGTCCTCCTGCGAGTGGCACTGGATCTTGCAGCCGGCGTTGAGGGTGCACTCGTCGCCGATGGCGGCGAGGGTCCGTTCGGTCACGACACAGCCGTCGTCGAACACCCGCTTGCCCATGCGCACGCCCAGCATCCGCCAGGCGAGGCTCTTGAAGGGGGTGCCGTTGTACACGTTCAGGTAGTGGATCGGGACCTTCCACAGCCGTTCGTGCAACCAGAAGTTCCGGTCGTAGATGGAGCACAGCTGGGGGCGCAGCCCGCGGAACGACGTCATGAAGCGTTCCACCAGGATGTAGTACGCGGTGGAGAACAGGAGCATCAGTGCCAGGAAGACGCCGATGACCACGTGGCCGACCAGGCCGTACAGGTCCACGGAGACGAGGGCGAGCAGCGTCAGCACGAAGACGTGCAGCCAGCGCACGAACAGCATCCACGCCATCGAGAGCAGGTTGTAGCGGTTCTTCGCGGCGAGATGACTGCGCAGTTCCGCGCCCTCGCGGAGGTGGTCGAAGCGCGCGTCCCGGTCCACCGAGCGCGGGATCTCGAAGCACGGCGACCCGAGCAGCCCCACCCCCTCACGGATCTCGCCGTCGAGGGGCACCATCACCTTGGTCGCGAGCAGACAGTTGTTCCCTGTCCGGCCGCCGACCGGGTAGGCGATGTTGTTGCCCAGGAAGTTGCGCGGCCCGATCGACACGCGGGACAGCCGGAAGGACGTACTGGAATAGTCGGCGTTCATCAGCGAGAGTCCGTCCGCGACCATCGTTCCGCTGCCGACCGTGACCAGGAAAGGCGTCTCGTGCTGCACTTCGGTGCCGAAGTTGGAGCCGGTCTGCTCCACCTTCGACAGGTCGTAGCCGAGAGCCTGCAGGTAGTGCACGATGTACGAGCTGTCGCCGAACAGCCAGGCGAAAAACTTGACGTTCGTCATGCGGGCCGTCAGCCGGTGCAGCGTGTAGTGCACTCCGTACAGCGGATAGACCCGGTCGGCCCGGACGATCAGACGCAGCAGACGCGGCACGGCGTACAGGGCGGCGCCGCCCGCGGCGACGAAACCGAAGAACAGGGCGAGCGAGACGGCCAGCGCGTCGGGTATCAGTTCCGGCCGGGTCAGCACGGCCGTCTGCGGGTCGAGTCGCTTGCCGATCGCCGGCACCTCGGTGAACAGCATGTACACCCCGCCGACGGCGAGCGGGAGGTAGAGGAAGACCAGCTGGATGATGGTGGCGAGCCCGAACCAGGCCCGGCGCACGGTGCCGCACCGGGCCGGTTCGACCCGGAGGTAGTCGACGGGTGTGGGTTCCGCCGGTGAACCGTGCCAGTGCTCCCCGTCCGGAATGGCCTGGCCGCGGTGCAGGGCCGAGGAGTGGCCCAGCTGCGTGCCGTCGCCCATCGAGGTGTCGATGTCCAGGACGGTCTTCTCGCCGATGAACACGTCCCGGCCGAGCGTGACCCGGCCCGTCTGGATGCGGCCCGCCCAGGCCCGGTAGCCCAGCAGGTACGCGTCCTTGCGGATCACCGTGCCGGCGCCGATGGTCAGCAGGTCGGTGCAGACCGGGACGGTGCGGGTCAGGATCGTGACCCCCTTGCCGATCCGCGCGCCGAGGGCCCGCAGGTAGAGCACGTAGAGCGGAGTTCCGGCGAGGAAGACCATGGGATTGGCGTGGAGGAGCACCTTCACGAGCCAGAAGCGCAGGTACCTCAGTCCCCATACGGGGAATTCACCGGGTTTCCACCGGCCGATGAGCAGCCACTTCGCGAGCACCGGGAACGCGCACAGAGCGACGAATCCGACGCCCCCGAACAACAGTGACCGCAGATAGATGCCGACCAGGCCGGAGGCGGCGGCGACCCACTCGTAGCCTTCGGCCGTGAGGAATCCGGAGGCGAGGGAATATCCCAGGAAGATCAGCAGCTGGAACGCTCCGCACAGGAGCTGGTTCCGCCGGCTCACGGGCGCCACCGCAGCCGACGGGCCGGCGGCCTCCCGAAGCGTCGCGGAGCCGGCCGCGTCCGTGGAGGCTGAGGAGCCGGGGGCGGCGGACGAGGCGGGAGATGCCGTAGATGCCGTAGACGGAGTGACGGCGGGGGCGGCAGCGGCTGCGGCCTGCGCGAGCGCGGCCGTCAGGCTGCGGATCGTGGGGTACCGGTAGATGTCCCGGATGGAGGGCGACGGCAGGTCCGGTGCTTTCCGCAGCCGTGCGCAGAACTGGGCCATCACCAGGGAATTGGCACCGAGATCGGTGAAGAAGTGACTGTCGACCGGAACGCGGTCGGCACCCGTGACCTCGGCCAGCGCTTGTGCGAGTTTCCGCTCGGTCTCCGTCCCGGCCGGTCCGGTTCCGCGCATGGTGACGGCAGGTTCGTCCGGCCCGGATATGGGAACCTCGGAGGACTGCTCCACCATGGGATCTCCTGACGACGTGCGGATCGCCGACACGGTCCGCCATGTTTCTGATCACGAACCGCCGATTTCAGTGTGAACAGGCGGGCAAGAGGCTGCCACTTTCGAATCGATCTCCACGTGCGCGAGAAGTGCGCGATGAGTCGACGTCCCTTGGATTCCGCGGCCGCCCGCGGTTCACGACGGTTCACTCGAACGGCGGCCCTCGGGCACGGACCGGGCCTCGCCCCTGCGCCTTCAGGGCCTGTGGTCGTACGACCAGTGACTCCGGATGACGAGCCGGGCCGCCGTTCGGGCACCTCGGCGCCGCCCGTCGCCGGCCCGGGGGACCACGGCGAGGGCGTGTCCGGGCAGGGGGCCGCCGCCGTCACGCCCCGGCGGCCGTCGGAGGCGGCACCTCGCCCCGGCGTCCGTCTCCGGGACGCCCGTGTCGCCGGTGACACGTGCTCCGCGCGTGGTTCCCGCAACCCCCACCAGGTGGTAGACACAGCAAGGTCACAGCTCCTGTCCGCCAGCAGGAAGGTTGGTGCCGCATGTCCGCAACACGTCGACAGGTCCTGTCCAGAGCCGCTGCCCTGGGGGCGGGGATCGCCTTCAGCGGGGCGCTCTCCGAGCTCTTCGCGGGCACCGCCGCCGCGCAGGGCCTCGGCCACACCGGCTACGGCCCCCTCGTCACCGACCCGAACGGTCTGCTCGACCTGCCGAAAGGTTTCCGCTATCGCGTGCTCTCCCGGGAGGGCGACCAGCTCCGCTCGGGGGAGGGCCCGGTCCCCTCCCACCACGACGGCATGGCCGCCTTCGCCGGCAGGGCGGGCCGTACCCACCTCGTCCGCAACCACGAGAACCGTGTCACCGCGAAAATCCCCGTCCCGGCCGTCGGCGGCCTCACCTACGACCCGGCGGGCAAGGGCGGCTGTACGGCCCTGACGCTCGGCCCCGACAACCAGGTGCTGTCCGAACGGGTCGCCATCGCCGGTACCGCCGTCAACTGCGCGGGCGGCCCGACTCCCTGGGGCACCTGGCTGACCTGCGAGGAGACCGAGGACAAGGCGGGCACCAACGGTTACACCCGGGACCACGGCTTCATCTTCGAGGTGCACCCCGCCGACCCGCACCGCACCGGCGCGGTCCCGCTCACCGCGATGGGCCGCTTCCAGCACGAGGCGATCGCGATCGACCCGCGCCACGGCATCGTCTACGAGACGGAGGACGCCTTCGAGAAGCCCTTCGGCCTCTTCTACCGCTTCCTGCCGGACAAACCGCTGGGCGGCGTCGGTTCGCTGCGCGCGGGCGGCCGGCTCCAGGCGATGCGGGTGCCCGGCGTGGCGGACCTGTCGACGATCCAGGAGACCGGCGCCCGCTTCGACGGCGTCGAATGGGTCGACGTACCGGACCCGCTGGCCGCCTCCACGCCCACCCGGTTCCAGGAATACGGATCCGGAGGCATCACCCACGCGCAGAAGCTGGAGGGCTGCTACTGGGGCGGCGGCAGCGTCTACTTCGTGTCGTCCTTCGCCCGCAGCGCGGACGGCTCGGCGGCCGACCACTACGGCCAGGTCTGGCGCTACGACCCGGCACGCCGCCGGCTGACCCTGGTCGTCGTCTTCGGCCCGGACACCGATGTCCGGCTGCCCGGCGAGTCCCCGGACAACATCTGCCTCGCTCCCAGCGGCGGCCTGATGGTGTGCGAGGACGGCAACGGCGCCCAGCACGTCTTCGGCGTGACCCGCCGGGGCGAGGTGTACGCGATGGCCCGGGGCCGGCAGAACATCGGGACCGACCGGGAACCCGAGTGGGGCGAGTTCGCCGGGGTCACGTTCTCCCCCGACGGAGCGACGATGTACGTCAACTGCTACACGCCCGGCACCACGTTCGCGGTGACCGGCCCGTGGCGCAGGTAGGCACCGGACAGCCCTGACCACCCCGGGAGGAGGCGCCCGGACCCGCGCCACACCGGCCGTCCGTCACGCGGTGCACGGGCGGCCGGTGTGGGGGCAGGTGGTCCTGGGCGGCGGGGGAGGGCCACCCGCCCGGTTCGGCGGAACGGCCCGGGCGGTACGGGTCAGCCGGCCTTGGCGACCTGCGCGAGGGCCTTGGCGAGGCCGTTGGCCCACAGCTGGTTGACCCGGGAGCGCTCGGTGGCGTTCGGGTACCGGTTGGTGCACGACGGGCCGGGGCCGCCGCCCGACATCAGCTCGCTGCACGGACCGCTGTAGTGGTCGGGCAGACCCAGCACGTGACCGGTCTCGTGGGCGGTGACCCGTATGGAGTCGTACTGCTGGTTCTGCGCGTAGTCCAGGAAGATGTACCCGCGGCCGTGGCCGTTGGTGGAGGCGTAGGACCCGCGCGGGTCGCTGCCCTCGTAGTAGGCGAAGTCGCCGGTACCCGTGGTGGCCTGGAGCTTGACGTTCGACACGGAGCTGTTCCAGATGGAGGCGGCGCTCGTTATCTGGGAGCGGAAGCTCGGGGCCTGGGAGGCGTTGTAGTAGACGGTCACCACCTTCAGCGACGGCTGGGCGGCCTGCCGCTCGGCGACCGACTTCAGTACGGCGTCGTAGAACGCCTTGGTGTCGGCCTTCTCGGCCGTGCCCACATAGCCGACGGCCGTGCGGGCAGGTGTGCCGGTGGTCTTCTGGGCGCTCGCCGGGGTCGCGGTGCCCAGCGCCGCGGAGGCCAGACCGAGGCCGAGTGCCAGGGTCACAAGTCGTCTGGGGGCCTTTGACCCGGTGCTGCTGCGGAACGGCGCCATGGGGGGCTCCTTCTCGTCCTGTGGGGTTGAACGATCGGTTGCCAGTGAGTCTCGGGCAGGCCAACGGGGCGGCGGATGATGGCAATCGGGGATAGCACGAGGCTATCGGCGATCAACTCGTCCACATTCGTTGGACCTTGAACATCTGGTGTCATGACCCCCGCCGTCCTACGCTCCTGCCATGGAGTTGGAGGTGAGGCACCTGCGTGTTCTCTGTGCCATCGCCGACACCGGCAGTCTGCACAAAGCGGCGCGCCAACTCGGCCTGGCACAACCGTCGTTGAGCACGCAACTGCGACGCATCGAGCGTGCCCTCGGGGCCCAGCTCTTCGTGCGCGACCGGACCGGCTGCCGGCCCACCCCGCTGGGACTGGCGGTGCTCAGCCGGGCCAGGCCACTGGTGGCGGAGTTCGCCGCCATCGTCACCGAGACCAGGGCGGCGGCCGCCCGGGCCGCCGGCGGGTTCCGACTGCGCATCGGCGCCACGGCGAGCCGGGCCATCCCGGGCTGGCTGCGCCTGCTGAGGGCACGGCTGCCGCGCATCGAACCGACACTGCAGATGAACGTGTCCGCCAACGCCCTGCTCGGCATGGTCGCCACCGGCCGGCTCGACATGGCCTTCGTGCACGAGGTCGAGGGCAGCCCGCTGCGCGTCCCGCCGGGGCTGCGCCTGCGGGTGCTCATCGAGCGGGAACCGCAGTTCGTCACGCTCGCCGCGGACCATCCCGCGGCCTCACGGCCCGAGGTACGCCTCGCCGACCTGGCCGGCGACCGCTGGATGGTCGACGCCACGGTCGACGGCGAGTGGGACGCCCTGGCAAGGGTGTTGCGCACCGCGGGCCTGCACTCCGAGATCCTGCACGGCGACTACCTCACCGCCTACTCGCTGGCCGCCACCGGCGAGGTGGTCACGGTCAGCCAGCCGACCGCCCCTCCCCGGCCCGACCTCGCGATCCGCCCCATCGAGGGCGACCCGATCGGGGTACGGCTGCTGCTGGCGGCCCGCACGGAGGAGGAACTGGACGACGCCTACCCCGAGTTGGAGGAGGCGTACTGGGCGGTGGCCCATGACGCGCCGGCCTGCCGTGAGCGGCTGAGGCGTGCGGGCGCGGCCGGACCGGTCCTGCGCGCGGCGGGCCGGCCGGGCGTGCGCGCGCACGTTCCGGGAACCGCCGTGGCGCCCCGGTGATCAGGACTTGCGCTTGGCGTTCCACTGCCTCCGGGCGAACGGCGCTCCCGGCCCGGAGCCCAGCCATCGTCGGGGATCGGGGCCCAGGTGCTGCCGTACGCTCTCGGCTTCCGAGACGCGTCCTGCTTGCCGGAGTATGACGGCGAGGTCCGCAAGGGCGGCGAGGGTGTCGGGGGTGTCGGGGTGGTCGGGGCCCAGACATCCGCGCGAACCGGCCGGAGGCCGAGACGGGATCGCCGCCGGGGGGAACGGCCGGGAGGACACGCGGTCGCCGCGGTGCCGGGACCGAGCGCCTCGTCCACCAGGCGCAGGGACCGCCGCCGGCCGGCACGGCACAGGCACCGGCCGGTCACTCCGTGAGCGGATCGCCCGGCGCCGGCGAGAGCCTCCTTGGTCGAGCAGCAGCGGATCGGGCAGGGAGGCCGACCGGTGCATACGCAACAGGACGTGCAACACCGGCGTGCGCGGCGCTCGCGCGCCGTGGGAGATGGCCGGAAGCGCACTCGGTGCGGAGCGAACGGGCGCGTACGCCGTGGTGAGCGAACGGCTGCGTACGCCGTGGAGGGCGGACGGACGCACAGCCGCCGCGGAGGCCGACGTCGCGACCGTCCGGCGGTCGTATTGCCCACGCAGCGCCGACGCGGTCGCGGCGCGGCGGCCGGCACCCGCGCCGCATGAGGTGCCGGGCGGCGGGCACCTGGCCGCGCTGTCCCGTGCCGCCGCCTGCCGAGGACCGTGCCGCCGGCGGACGAGGACCGCGTTGCCGACTGACGACTGACGACTGACGACTGACGACTGCCGGCTACCGGCTGCCGAGGACCGTGCCGCCGGCTGACGAGGCCGTGTCGCCAGGTTCCGCCGGCCGTGTCGCCCGCGCCTGGTGCGATGTCGCTTCACCCTCCGGCGGCCGGGCCCTTCCGCCGGGCGGACCTGCCGCGGGCCGTGGCCGGGGGCCGTGCCGCGGCCAGCTGTGCGGCGGCGTCGTCCAGCAGGGTGTCCAGGACGACCGGGTAGGCGCTGTGGGGCATGCGGGCGGCCAGGAGGGGGGCGGTCGCGGCGATGTGGGGGTAGGACTCGGCGGGGAGCCGGGCGTACGTGGAGGTCCACATCTTCTCGTCCTTGGTCCTGGCCTCCTCCGCCAGGGCGAGGGCTCCGGCGTCGAGCGAGGCGAAGGCCATGGTCAGGTCGATGAAGGCGTGGTAGAGGCGCACGGCGGTGGCGTCCGGGAACCCGGCCGTCCGCAGAATCCCGAGGATCGTCTCGTCGACCGCGATCTCCCGGGGCCGGCCGGTGACCCGGCTCGCGGTCAGGGCGGCGGCCTGCGGGTCGGCGAGGTACGAGGAGTGGATGGCGAGCCCGAGGGCGCGCAGGTCGGTCCGCCACCGGCCGGCGGCGGACCAGCTGTCCAGCGCCCGCCCCAGCAACTCCTCGCCGATGGCCCGGACCAGGTCGTCCATACCCGCGAAGTAACGGTACAGACTGCTGGGATCGGCGCCGAGCGCGGTACCCAGCCGGCGCGCGGTGAGGCCCGCACCGCCGTGTTCGCGCAGCACCCGCAGCGCGGTGTCCACGATCAGCCTCTCGGACAGCACCGTGCCCTGCCGGGTCGGCCGCCGCCTGCGCCGGGCCGCCTCGGGCACCACGTCCTTGGCCATGAGGACCATTCCCTCCCGCCCGCCCGACGGCGGCTCTTATGCCAACACCGTTGACTCTACACCGGGCCATCCCGTTGCATCAGGGCCCTGCGCAGGGCGTGGGCCCTCCAGAGAAGAGGTGTGTGACATGCGAGTACTGCTCGTGGGCGCGGGCGGCGTCGGAACCGCCGTCACCCGGATAGCGGCCCGCCGCGACTTCCTGACCCACATGGTCGTCGCCGACTACGAACTGGCCCGGGCCGAGGCGGCCGTGGCCGCGCTGGGGGAGCACGGGGACCGGTTCAGCGCACGGCGGGTGGACGCCTCCGACGAGGACGGCGTGCGCCGGCTGCTCACCGAGGAGCGCTGCGACGTCCTGCTGAACGCGACCGACCCGCGCTTCGTGATGCCCCTGTTCCGCGCGGCCCTCGCGGCGGGCACGCACTACCTGGACATGGCGATGTCCCTGTCCGCCCCGCACGCCGAGCGCCCGCACGAGGAGTGCGGCGTCAAGCTCGGCGACGGCCAGTTCGAGCTGGCCGGCAACTGGGCCGACTCCGGCCGCCTGGCCCTGGTCGGCATGGGCGTGGAACCCGGCCTGTCCGACGTCTTCGCCCGGTACGCCGCGGACGAACTCTTCGACGAGATCGAGGAGATCGGCGTCCGGGACGGAGCCGACCTGACCGTGGAGGGCTACGGCTTCGCCCCCTCCTTCAGCATCTGGACCACCATCGAGGAGTGCCTGAACCCCCCGGTGGTCTACGAGAAGGACCGCGGCTGGTTCACCACCGCGCCGTTCAGCGAGCCGGAGGTCTTCGACTTCCCCGAGGGCATCGGCCCGGTGGAGTGCGTGAACGTCGAGCACGAGGAGGTGCTGCTGATCCCGCGCTGGGTGGACGCCCGCCGGGTGACCTTCAAGTACGGCCTGGGCGACGACTTCATCGCCAAGCTGAAGACGCTGCACGAGCTGGGTCTGGACTCCACCGCGAAGGTCACCGTCCCGGGCGAGGACGGGCCCGTGCGGGTCTCCCCGCGCGACGTGCTCGCCGCCTGCCTGCCCGACCCCGCCACGCTCGGCGAGCGGATGACCGGCAAGACCTGTGCGGGCACCTGGGTGAAGGGCACGAAGGACGGTGCCGCGCGCGAGGTCTACCTCTACCACGTGGTCGACAACCAGTGGTCCATGCGCGAGTACGGCTCCCAGGCCGTCGTCTGGCAGACCGCCGTCAACCCGGTCGTCGCCCTCGAGCTCCTGTCCACCGGAGCCTGGTCGGGCCGGGGCGTCCTCGGCCCCGAGGCCCTGCCGCCCCGCCCCTTCCTCGACCTGCTCACCGAGTACGGCTCTCCTTGGGGTCTGCGCGAACAGGACTGATCCGGGCGCCGGAGGGGGGCGTCGCCTGCGAGCGCCGGTTGCGTGGGGGAGCCGGCGAGGTGCCCGTAGCAGGGGGGGCGCTGTCGAGTTCACATGAGTGCCGTGGTTACTTTGACGCCGAGAACGGTGGTCGTCACCTGCGGCCGGTGAAGTGGGCCACCGTCGGTCAAGGTGTGTGCGGGACGGCCGCACGGGGTGTCAGGCCCGTCCCCGGATCCATGGTGAGGTGAATGGGCATGGGTGCCACCCGCGTCCGGGGTGCCGCGCGGCGCCCCGCCCGTGTGCGTGCGAGACGCGCGACCGTCGTGGTGCTCGCCGTGACAGCTCCCGTCCTGCTGTCCGGCGCGGGGCGGGTGGGCTCCGGGCACACCGCGGTGACCGAGCAGTGGACGACGCGGAGCCTGGCTCCCGGCGTCACGCTCCGCACCGGCGTCGTCCGGCACCCCGGCGTGCACCATTCCTGGACGGTCACCGTTCAGGCCCCGAGCAGCACCCGCTGGACCGCGAACGATCCCGACGCCCCCGCGACCTGGGCCGAGGTTTCCACCCGCGCCTGGGCCGACGACACCTCGCGCAAGCTGACCGAGGCGGGTTTCCCGCCCCGGGTGGAGGGCGTGCGGTGGCCCGACTACGCCGACACCCCGCACGGGCTGATGGGGTACCGGGTCCGTGTCGGCCGTTTCGCCACCCAGGGCGAGGCGAGGACCGCGGCCTCGGCGGTCACCGCGGCCGGGTTCCGTACGACCCTCTCCTGGACCGGCTACGACGTCCAGGAGCCGGCCGACCAGCAGAACATCCACGTCGCGGTGATCGACCCGAAGGTCTTCGACGGAAGCGTCGAAGCCACCCACGGCGGCAACGTGGCGCAGCGCGAGACCACCTCGGCGCTGGCCCGCAGGCTGAACTCGCTCGTCGCGGTCAACGGAGGCTTCTTCGTGCTGTCACCGGGCGACGGTGTGCCCGGCACCATGTCCGGAATCGGCGCCTACCAGGGTGAGCTGGAGTCGATGGCGGTCGGTTCCCGCTCCGCGCTGCTCATCGGCGACGGCGGGCACGACATCCGGATCGCGGACCTGACGAGCACCGCCACCGTCCGGGCGGGCAGCGCCACCCACCCCGTCGAGGGCGTCAACCGCGTGCCCGGCACGGTCCGGGACTGCGGTCGTCCCGGCAGCACGCCCAGCGAGCTGCCCTGGCAGGACGTGACCTGCCGGATGGCCGACGACCTGGTCCGCTTCACCGCCGCTTTCCAGGCCGACCTGCCGACCGGACCCGGAGTGCAGGTCGCGCTCGACGCGTCGGGCCGCGTCGTCTCCGTCGGCGCGCGCGGCGGCCGCGTACCCGAGGGCGGGCAGGTGCTGCAGGGCATCGGCCGGGCCGCCGACTGGCTGACGGAGCACGCCGAGCCGCACAGCCGTGTCAAGGTCGGCGAAGTCGTCCGCACCACCGGGGGCCGGCGCGTCACCCTGGACGGTGACGACTCCATCGTCAGCGCGGCACCGACGCTCGTGAAGGACGGCCGCATCGACATCGACGCCGCCGCCGAAGGCGTGGTCGACCCCGAGTACACCTCCTTCGGCTACGCGTGGGCCAACGTCCGCCAGCCCCGGACCCTGGCCGGCACCGACGCCCGGGGCCGGCTGCTCCTCGTGACGGTGGACGGACGGCTGAAGAACGGCAGCGAGGGGTTCACCCTCCACGAGGCCGCCGCGTTCATGCGGTCGCTCGGTGCCGTGGAGGCGATGAACCTCGACGGCGGCGGCTCCACGGCGATGGCCGTCAACGGCACACTGGTCAACCAGCCGTCCGACGCCGCAGGCGAACGCGCGGTCGGCGACACCGTCCAGGTCCTGCCGGCGGAGCACTGACGGACCGTACGTTCCCGCCCGTCCCGGCCGTGCGGCCAGGGCCTGCCCCGGCGGTCACCGTCCATGATCCACATGACAGGATCTGCGGAGCCGAACATGAAACACGCGTTCGTGGCCGGCCGGAGGAAGCGTCGGCCCGCCCGGGCCCCAACGGACAGATAGGCACCGGCCATGACTGGCGAGTGGTACGTCCTCATCGAAGAGGACACGCGAGTGACGGAACGCGTCGACGGCGTCGAACTGAAACTGCACCGGTGGGCGCTGGTGGGCGCGCACCGCATCGACGGTGACGAGGCACAGGCCGTCGCGGCGGCCGAGGACGCGGCGCTGCACTACACACCCCAGCTCCTCGCCCGCCACGCCCGGCCCGGAGACGAGCCGGCGCGACACGCGCTGCTCACCGGCGACGGTGCCTGGGTGGTGCTCCTCAGGCAGCGGCACCGGGAGTGCCATGTCCGGGTGACCACCGCCCGGCTCATGCACACCAGGGAAGAGGAGGAGGCTCCGGCGAAAAGCCTGAAGGAGAAGTTCCGCAGTGCCCTGGAAGCCCCGCCGCCCCCGCGGAAGGAGTGGACGCCGCCCGGTCAGGCCTGAGTGCCCCGGAGCGGCTTCCGTGCGGGGCGGCCGCCGGGAGCGAGCGTTTTTCCGTGCGGGGCCGGCCGCCGGGAGCGAGCGGTTTTCCGTGCGGGGCCGGCCGCCGGGCAAGGGCTCCTTCGTTGTCAGTGGCCGCCCCTATGGTGGCAGCAGCACTCGAGCTCGGCACAACGGGGGAGCCCATGTCCGCGACCAGCGTCGTCATGCAGGCGAACGGATCGCATCCGTCGATCGTCCACGAGCCGGCCCGCCGCGCCCTGGCCCCGGGCGAGCGGTTGGACGGCCACGGCCTCGTCGACTTCTCCCCGCTCACCGGCCCCACGCTGCCGACGGTCGGCGAGCATCTCGCCGCGCTGGACGGTGACCCCGCACAGCTCGACCCCGGTCTCTCC
The DNA here is from genome assembly GCF_040632975.1 of Streptomyces sp. NPDC013455. Classification (NCBI taxonomy): domain Bacteria; kingdom Bacillati; phylum Actinomycetota; class Actinomycetes; order Kitasatosporales; family Streptomycetaceae; genus Streptomyces; species Streptomyces sp. NPDC013455. The sequence goes on from NZ_JBEYCX010000005.1 coordinate 178,063, forward strand.
GGCCTGCTGCTGATCGGCCACCTGGTCGTCGAGGGAGAGGGCGACGGTGAGGAGGTCGTCCTCGACGGCGTCACCGGACGGGTTTTCAGCATGTGGCTCTACGCGAAGTCGCCGGAGGACGCGGAGCTGTTCCCGCTGGCTCCGTCGGTGCCGGCCTTGCTCCGCTTCCTCGCCGCGGTCGACGAGTTCCGCACCCTGCGCGGCGGGTTCGCCGCCCTGGCGGGGCGGACGGGCCGCGAGGCGGTGCGGGAAGGGGAGCGGCTGCTGACCGAGGTGTTCACCGAGGAGCAGTGGGGCGAGGAGGGCTGGGGCCCGGCCGGCCCGCGCTCCGGCTGGGCGCACCCGATACCCGCTTACTGGCGGATCGCGGCGGTGGTCCGACCGCTGGGCCTGATCGCCGGACCCGGGCGGGAGCTGGCCCTGGACCTCCCGGAGGGGCTGCTGGACGAAGCGTTCGGGACGGACAACCTGGTGCGGCTCACGGACGACCAGCTGCCGCCTGCCCTGACCCACGCACCGACCCGGCGTTTCCTGACCGAAGTGGGCCTGCCCGGCGACGGGTACATGTTCTACGGCCCCGAGCCGGCCCCGCTGCCCACGCTCCCGCAGGAGTGGGCCGAGTCGCAGAGCAACCCCCGCCACGCCCACCTGTGGAACGGCAGCCGGCGGCTGCCACCGGACGCGGAACACCTGGTGGTGCTGGGCGGGCTGGTGCACGACTTCGGCCTGCTGATCGACGGCCGGACCGGTGCGCTGTTCCACACGGAGTTCGGCGCCGACCGTGTCGTCCCGGTCAACGCCGACGTCTCCACACTGGCGTTCACGCTCTGGCTGCACCAGCGCGAGCAAGTCCTCGACGAACAGCACGACTTCACGCAGGACTTCTACCACCAGCTCGCCGACACCATGATCGAGGTACTGGCCTCGGTCGACCCGACCGCCTGCCGCCCCGCGCAAGGCCCGGACGACTACCGGTACTGGCCGGAGGTCTTCCACGACGAGGCGGGCGGCGTGCTCTGACGGCAGCCGACACCACCCGCCGACGACAGACCGCCGGCCACCCGCCGGGTACGGCCCACTCAGGCTGCCCGCCGTGTCACGGAACACCGGCCGAAGTCGTCCCGGGCCACCGGGCGCGGTTCACCCAAGGCACCGGCCCCCGCCTCGGCACTCACACGTGCCACTCCGGGGGAAAACCCGTCCAGCGCAGCTCGGGCGGCAGATGACGCATGTCGTTGGAGACGAGGACGCAGGACGGCCGGCCGGGGGCGTAGCGGATGACCGTCAGCGCCGCGTTGCCGTGGTTGAGGCCGAGCCAACGCCACTTCGGCGCGTGCAAGGCGTCCCGGACGAGCCAGGCGACCAGGAAGTTGTGGGTGACGACGAGTTCGTGCCGGTCCTCATCGCCGTTCACCGGACCGGTGAACAGATCCACCGCCCGGCGGGCCAGCTCCGCTCCCCGCACCCGCTCCTCGTCGGTGACACCGTCGAGGAAGCGGAGAGGGAAGTCCGCTGATTCCGCCGGGAGTTCCTCCCTGGCCGGCATGTGGGGCACGTAGTCACCGGCCACTTCCGAGACGCGCAGGGGGACGTCCTTCAGCTGGTCGCCGATCAGGCGTGCGGTCTGCTCCGCCCGGGGGAGTGGACCGTGGTGCACGACCGCGAGGGGGATGTCCCGCAGGCGCTGCCCGAGCAGCGTGGCCTGCCGGCGGCCGCCCTCTGTCAGCCCGCTCTCGTCCGGTGACGCCTCGCCGTGCCGAACGAGATAGAGGTATCGGGTGGCCGTGCCGGTCATCTCACGCTCCTCCGCGCCCATCAGTGATCTTGTACGTCGATGGACGCTGCCTCCTCCCGCGCCGGTTCCCGCGACCCGTCCGAGTCACGGGCCGTCACTCTCGCCGCGGTGGGGCCGCTCTCACTCAGGATCGTTCCTCACTCGGGATCGTTCGGGCGCCCGCCTTCCGCAGGGGTTCCGAGCAAACCGAGCGCGGTCAGCACGGTCACGCACAACGTCATCCAGCCGACGAAGGCGCCGCCGCCGTACAGCACCGCACCGGCCACCTGGGTCCCCGCCTCGTGCGAGAGCACGCCCGCCACGACCGAGGCCAGCAGCGACGACACGAAAGACAAGAGCACCAGAAGTACCTGAACAGGAAATGTCGGCCTCATCAGTCGATCCCCTTCCACGAGGGTGGTCGACCAGTCGGCGGGCAGCCTCAGCTCGACCACCGCTTGCGATGGTCCGCTGAGGCTCCGCGACGATCAGAGACTCATTTTGCTCGTCACCGGCCGAGACCGGAGCACTGTCCCCCATCGGACACGTCGCCAGTGCTGCACAGCTCTCGGTAGAACGGGAAGAATCCTAGCGGGGGTTGTCCGGCGTCACCACCACTCGACCCGCAAGACGGTCATCCTCCTGACGACCCGGCGTGGTCCCCCTGGCCCTGACGCGTGGCCCGGGCGCGCCAGAGATCGCGGAGGAGCGCGATCTCGGCCATGTGGTGGATGAGTTCGAGGTTGCACCACCACAGCACGTCGATGAACGCGTCGTCGGGGTCGGAGCCGTACGGGTACCGGGAGAGGCCGATCGTGTCGAGCTGTTCGTCGGCGAGGGTGGCGACGCTGTCGCGCCAGCGGTCCGTCAGGGCCAGGAACCGCTCGACCGCCAGGGCGGCGCGGGGTGTGAAGTCGACCAGCAGCAGGGGATCCCGCCGACGTTCGCCGAAGGTCCACTCCCACCGCCCCGCGAAGCCGACCTGCAGGTGTGCCAGTCGCCACGCGATCGTGGTGACCGCGGTCGCGTCGGGCTCCGGCGGTCCGGTGTGACCGAGGACCTGCTCGACCCGCTCGGCGCTCACGCCCCAGTCCTCGGCGATCTTCTCGACGGTCATGCCGCCGGCGGCCTGCCGGGCGACTTCGTCGTACTCGCTCGCCGGGATCTCCGGGGCGCCCCGGTCGAGCACCCAGTCACCGGGCCCGAACGCCCTGGGCGTCACCGCCTCGCCGCGGCGCCGGATCGACCAGCTGCCGGGTGCCGGCTCCCACAGGTACTCCTCGTCGCCGAGCCCTGTCAGCCGCACCCTGGCCATCTCCGTGGCGCGGTCGAACTGGTCGAGCAGCAAGTCCGAACGGTTGCTCCGCACGCGCTCCGCCCCCTCGCGCGGCTGCCTCCGCGGTGCCGTACCGCGTCGCCACGCCCAGCCGGAGGCTAGCGGCTCGGCCTCGCCGGGCGCGACACAATTGTCCCCGGGGACAGCTGCCCTGCCGTCGGTCGCGTGCGGTGCTCTTCCCGTCCGCACGGGGCCGCCCCGACCGGGGAGCCACCGCCGGGCCGTCCCGGCATCTCGGAACGGCCCGGTCGGCAGGGTCGGAAGCCGCAGACTCACGTCCGCGTACGCGGCAGGCGGTCGCGGAGTGTGCCGTCGGCCGGTTCGCCGCGGGTGCGCCGGCGGCCCGTCCGTTCGAGGGAGGCGGCCAGCAGCAGGGCGGCGAGCGCGGTGAGGGCGGTGCCCGGCCAGGCGAGGGCGCCGAGCAGGGGCGCGGCGAGGGCGGTGCCGAGGACGCCGACCGTGAAGTACAGGACCAGGTAGACGCTGGTGAGGCTCCCGGAGCGGCGCGGGTCGAGGGCGATGACGCGGCTCATGTTGGCGGCCTGGGCGGCGAAGCAGCCGGCGTCGAAGAGGGCGAGGCCGAGGACGGTGGCGGGCGGCGAGTCCAGACCGGTGGCCAGCAGGGCGGTCCCGGACGCCGCGGCCAGCATGCAGGCGGTGATCACGGTGGCCGGGGTGCGCCGGTCGGTGAGGCGCCCGGTGAACGGGAGGACGGCGAGACCGAGGAGTCCGGCCAGGCTGTACAGACCGATCGCGGTCGGATCGAGGGAGTGGGGCGGCCTGGCCAGGGCGAGCGCGAGCGAGACCCATATGAGGTTGAAGGCGAAGTACCACAGTCCGCCCACGGCCACCGCGTGTCGCAGCCGCGGCACCTCGCGCAGCAGGCGGAGCGGCGGAGCCAGGGCGGCGCGGCGGTCGGGGCCCGGCTGCGGGCGCTGCCGGGGCAGGAGCGTCGCGGCGGCGGTCGCGCCGATCAGGCAGAGGGCGGCGAACACGAGGAGCATGCGCCGCCAGCCGAGCACGTCGGTGAGGGTTCCGCCGGTCAGGCGGCTGAGCAGGATGCCGGCCGACATACCGGCGGCCACGGTGGCGACGCCGGTTCCGCGACGCTCGGGAGCCGCGTGCCGGCCCGCGATGTTGCTGGCCTGGGCGGCGACGCTGGAAGCCGCGCCGATGAGCAGATAGGCGGGCAGGAGCGTCGCGGGACCGCCGGCTGCCGCGGCGAGGACCAGGGCCGCGGCCAGCGCGGTGAGCTGCGCGGCGACCAGGCGGCCGGGCGCGAGACGGTCGGCGAGGGGGAGCAGGACGGCGTAGCCGGTCAGGGAGCCGGCGAGGGCCGCGGTCGGGACGAGACCGATCACGGAGGCCGGTACGCCCAGCTCGGCCGCCACCGTGGTGAGCGCCGGCTGGATGGCGTAGTTGTTCGCGATGGCTGTCCCCGCGACACAGGCCAGCAGGAACGAGCCGCCGCGGCGGAGCGGGCGGGTCACGGCTGTGCGGTACGGGCGAGGATGACGGCGTAACGGCACTCCGCCTCGCCGGTGTTGGCGAACACGCGCTCGGTGGGCTGGCCGAGTTCGATGGTGTCGCCGGCGTCGAGTTCGTGGACCGTGTCGCCGTCGTGGAAGGTCAGACGGCCGTCGAGGACCCAGACGACCTGCCGGACGAAGGCGAAGGCCGCCGCCGGATACGGCACGCGGGCCCCGGCGGGCAGGCGGATCTCGGCGACCTCCGCCGGGAAGCGCGCACCGGTGATCTGGCGGCGCCGGTAACCGGTGCCCGGGTCCCGCCATTCGGCGGTGCCGGCCCGGCGACGCACCCCTGCCACCGCCTCCGGGGCGTCCGGATCCCCTTCGGCCAGGGCGAGCAGGGAGGCGACGCTCAGCTGGAACGCGGCCGACAGCTTGCCCAGGACGACCGCGGTCGGGCTGCTCTCACCGCGCTCGATCCTGCTGATCATGGCCTGGGACACCCCGGAGACGTCCGCGAGCTGCGCCAGGGTCCAGCGCCGCCGTTCCCGCTCGGTCCTGACCCGGGAGGCGATCCGGCCCACCAGGGGATCTACTATGTTGGACACGGATCCAATATACGAGAGGAACGCGATGGGCGTGACAGTGCGGCCCGCCCGGCCGGGTGACGCGGAGGCCATCCGCACCATCCGCAACCACGCCATCGAGCGGTCGACGGCGCTGTGGACCGACACCCCGCAGACTGCCGACGAGGGTTCCGCCTGGCTCGCCGCCCACCTGGAGCGGGGATCGGCGTTCGTGGCCGAGGTGGACGGCGAGGTCGCCGGCTTCGCGGTATACGGCCCGTGGCGGGCACTGGACGGCTACCGCCACACGGTGGAGGACTCGGTCTACGTCCGCGAGGACCGGCACGGGCTCGGCCTGGGCTCCGCGCTGCTCGACGCCCTCGTCACCTCGGCGCGGGAAGCCGGCCACCACTCCGTGATCGCCGGCATCGAGGCCGAGAACGCCGCGTCGATCCGCCTGCACGAGAGGTTCGGGTTCGAGCACGTCGGCACGGTACGGGAGGCCGGGCTCAAGTTCGGCCGCTGGCTCGACCTGACGCTGATGCGGCTCCCTCTCGACTGAACTTCCCGACGCCGCCGGACCCTCGGCCACCGCCCGCCCCATGCCGCCCGGCCCATCCGACGTAACCGTACGTTCCGGCACACTCCGGTCATTCTGGGTATAGACCCTTAAGTGCCCTAAAAGGGCATGTCCGGTCGCACACCGTCGGGAGGCACGATGAGTCAGCAGCCGGTCCTCCTCCCCTACACCGATCCGGCCTTCGTGGCGGACCCCTTCCCGCTCTACCGACAGCTGCGCGAGGACGGCCCGGTCCGGCGCGCGGTCATCGCCGGTGGCCTGGACGCCTGGCTGATCACCCGGTACGAGGACGGGCTCGCCGCCCTCTCCGACCCCCGGCTGAGCAGCGATGTCCGGGACGCAGCCGACCCCCGCCTCATCGAGCAGCTGCCCCGCTTCGAGCGCGAGTCGATGACGAGCAACATGCTGCGCTCCGACCCGCCCGACCACACCCGCCTGCGCCGGCTGGTGTCACAGGCGTTCACCGCCCGCCGCGTCGCCCGGCTCAGGCCGCGCGTCCAGGACATCGCCGACCGGCTGCTCGACGCGGTGGTGCCGGCGGGCCGCGCCGAACTCGTGGGGGACTTCGCGCTGCCCCTGCCGGTCACCGTCATCGGCGAACTGCTCGGCGTACCGGCGGACGACCGGTACGAATTCCAGCGGTGGACCGACACCATGCTCCTGCGCGGGGCGGAGCCGCCCGACCCGGCCGTGGTCGACGAGGCGTGGCGGCGGATGCACGCGTATCTGACGACGCAGCTGCGGTCCAAGCGCGACCGGCCGGGAGACGACCTGCTCAGCGCACTGATCAGCGCCCACGACGAGGAGCAGCGGCTGAACCACGACGAGTTGGTCGCCATGGCCTTCCTGCTGCTGGTCGCCGGGTACATCACGACGGTCAACCTGATCGGCGGCGGCATCGCCGCGCTCCTCGCCCACCCGGACCAGCTGGCCCTCCTGCGGGCCCGCCCCGAGCTGCTGCCCGACGCGGTCGAGGAGTTCCTCCGCTACGACGGCCCGGTCAGCCCGGGCATCGCCCGCTTCGCCCGCGAAGACGTCGAGATCGCGGGCGTCACCATCCCGCGCGGCGCGACCGTCCTCGTCGCGTCCGCGATCGCCGACCGAGATCCGGCACGGTTCCCGGACCCCGACACGCTCGACGTCACCCGGCACGACAACGGCCACCTGGCCTTCGGGCACGGCATCCACTACTGCCTGGGCGCGCCGCTCGCCCGGCTGGAGGGCCAGATCGCCATCGGGACGGTGCTGCGCCGCCTCCCGGACCTGGCCCTCGCCGTGCCGCCGGAGGAACTGGGCTGGCGGCCCGCCGGTCTCCGCGGCCCCGCGCGTCTTCCCGTCACCTTCACCGCGGGGACCGGCCGCCGCGCGTGATCCGCAGCCGGCGCGGCGGCCGGGCGACGGGTGCGGGCAGTCGCAGGGGCGTCAGGCCGGGGGTGATGCTGCCGAGCAGCGTGGCCCGGGAGGCGCCGGTGGCGGAGGGACAGGTGCCGGGGAGCCCGTGCACCGTGAGGAACCCCAGCACGGCGAAGGCCAGGGCCTCCTTGGCGTCCGACGGCACACCGAGGTCGTCGCTGAGGCACACCGGCACACCGGGGAGTTCTTCCTTGATCATGCGCATGAGCACCGGGTTGCGGGTGCCGCCGCCGGAGGCCACGAGGGTGGTGACCCCGTGGGCACGGCAGGCGTCGGCCACGGTCACCGCGGTGAGCCGGGTCAGTGTGGCCAGCACGTCGTCGGGGGCGGGCGTGGGCACGGCGTCGAGCGCCCGCCGCAGGTACGGCAGGTGGAAGTGCTCCTTGCCGGTGGTCTTCGGGGCGGGCCTGCGGTAGTAGGAATCCCGCAGCAGGCAGCGGAGCAGCTCGGGACTGACCCGTCCGGCGGCGGCCCGGCGTCCGTCCTTGTCGTAGCCGGCACCGTCGCCCGTGAAGGACCGAACCGCCGCGTCGAGCAGGGCGTTGGCGGGGCCGGTGTCGAAGGCCAGCGGCTCGGCGCCCGGCGCGAGGACGGTGACGTTGGCGATGCCGCCGAGGTTCAGCGCCGCGGGGGTGCCGGGGAGGGCGCGCAGCAGCAGGCTGTCGGGCAGGCCCACCAGCGGGGCGCCCTGGCCGCCGGCCGCCACGTCCCTGCTGCGCAGATCGGAGACGACGGGCAGCCCGGTGGCCTCCGCGATCCAGGCCGGCCGGCCGAGCTGGAGGGTGCCGCGCACCACGCCGTCCTCCACCCAGTGGTGCACGGTCTGACCGTGCGAGACCACCAGGTCCGCCTCGCCCGCGCACAACTCCCCGAGCGCACGCACGGCCACACCGGCGAAAGCCCGCCCGATCCCGCTGTCCAGCGCGCAGACGTCCCGGGTGGTCGTGGCGGCCGGCGGCAAGGACGCGGCGATCAGGTCGCGCAGGTCCTCCGCGTACGGCGTGGACAGGTGCCCGAGGGGCCGCATGAGCAGGGTGTCCCCGTCCAGGGTGAGATCCGCGGCGGCGGCCTCGATCGCGTCGTACGACGTGCCCGACATCAGGCCGATCACCCGCATGGTGCCTCCGAAGAACGCGTCGGTCGGCACAGCACGCCACCGGCGCGGTGCCGTGCCCCGGGGGGCGGGGGTTCAGTCCCGGGGAGCGGCCTCGGCGACCCGTTCCCGGCCGGGGCCGCGCTCTCCGTCGTCCGCCCCCGACCGCGGGGCACCGGGAGCCCGGTGCGACAAGCTCATCACGCCGCCCACGACGAGCGTGGCCACCACGCCGATCGGGACCAGCCACTGAGCGGCGATCGGCGTCGGCACGGTGCCGCCGGCCGTGCCGACGCCGATCCGCACCTCCCGCACGATGTACGTCATGAGCGCCACCGTCACCAGGAACGCCACGACCGAGTCGCTCTCGTCGGCGCGCCGGACGACGCGGCCCAGCAGGAACGCGCCGAGCAGGGCGCCGTAGGTGTAGCCGGCGATGGTCAGGCCGGTGAGGTACACGTTGCCGGTGCCGGTGCTGAACGCGCAGGCGAAGACCGCCATGAGCGCCGCCCACACCAGCGTCATCACCCGGGCGAGCTTCAGCAGCGACGCCTCGGAGGGCGCCGTACGGAACAAGCCGTGGATGATGTCGGCGACGGTCGAGTTCGACATGGAGTTCAGCGCCGAGGACAGCGAGCCCATGGCGGCGCCGAGGATGCCGGCCACGAGCAGCCCGGAGAGCACCACGGGCAGCCCGTGCAGCATGAAGTCGGGGTACAGGTCGTCGGAGCTGCCGAGGCCCAGCTCCCGGAAGCTCCTGCCCTGGTGGTACGACCACAGCAGCGCGCCGACGAGGGAGAACGCCGCGAACTGGACGGTGACGAAGACACCGGAGGCGATCATGGCCTTCTGCCCGTCGCGCAGTGAGCGGGTGGCCAGGACGCGCTGGACGATGAGCTGGTCGGAGCCGTGACTGGCCATGGCGAAGATCGCGCCGCCGACGACCGCGGTGGGCAGGGCGAACGGACTGGTCAGGATGTGCGCGAAACCGAAGTCGGTGTCGAACAGCCGGAACGCGCCCGCGTGCAGGGCGCGGGCGAATCCCGCGCCGCCCACGTGCGCGGAGAGAACGCCGATGGCGACGAGCGCGCCGCCCAGGTAGAGGCCCATCTGGATGGCGTCGGTCCAGATGACCGCCGCGATGCCGCCGAGATAGGTGTAGACGACGGTGATCACCGTGAGCACGATGATGACGGCGCGGTAGCCGGCGTGCACTCCGAACTCGTCGAGCAGCAGCTTGATGGGGATCGCGGAGGCGAACAGCCGGACGCCTTCCGCGAGGAGACGGGTGAAGACGAAGGCGACGGAGGCCAGTCCCTGCAGTCCGGGCCCGAACCGCGTGCCCAGATACTGGTAGGCGCTGACGAAGCCGCCCCGCTTGTACAGGGGGATGAGCACGGTGGCCACGACGATCCGGCCGAGGACGTAGCCCAGGGCCAGTTCGACGTTGCCGAAGCCCTGCCCGCTGTAGGCGCCGCCGGGCACGCTGATGACGGTCAGCACACTGGTCTCGGTGGCGACCACGGAGAACGCGACGGTCCACCACGGCATGCGGCCCTCGCCGACGAAGTAGTCCTTCGACGTCTTCTGCCGGCCTGCCAGACGCAGTCCGGTCACGGCGATCGCCACCAGGTAGACGACGATCACCACGACGTCGAGTCGGCGCACGCTTGCTCCAAGCACTCGCGGGGACGGCTGGTGGGCGCGACGACCCGGTCCGGGCCACGCGACTCCTTTGGTCGTCATGGTCCTCCGGCATCCGTCCGCCTCTGGCGCAACTCGCCCCGCCGCTCGTCACCGCTGCCCGAGATGCTCCTCCAGCCGGCCCAGCAGGGCCGCGAATTCCGGGGTCATGGTGGTGTCCGACTGGGTGAGCTCGGTCGACCGGCCGCCCTCCTCCACCGTGATGGTGTAGCTCATCGCGTCCCCGGCACGGCCGGGCCGGTCCTCCGCCGGCACCGCGGCGGCCGCCGCCACCAGCCGTGCCAGCTCCTCCGCCGCGGCGCCGGGAAGCGTATCGGTGTCCAGCTCCAGGGGCGGAAGGCCGAGCCGGATGGCGGCCGCCAGCCCGCCGTGCCTCGCGAGAGTCACCCTCATCCTGCACACCTCCCGGCCGACCGAGCGGCGCTCCCGCGTGCCGTGACGATCGCCCGGGGACCGGCCCGCAGCACCTGCCCGTGGTCACCTGCCCGTGGTCAATGGCCGTGGTCAATGGCCGTGGTCAATGGCCGTGGTCAGCCGGCCGTGGTCACCTGGTCGCCTTCAGCGCGGCGACATCGTCGGCGAGTTGCCTCACCTCGGTGGTCAGCGCCCCGATCTGCTGGGACAGGGCCGCCAGGCCGTCCTCGCGGCCCCCGCCCCCGTTCCGGTCGGCCGCGCGGCTCCGCGCCCGGGCGAGCCCGACCGGCACCCCGCTGATCTGGATGCCCACCTCCTGCCACGCCGCCAGTACGGCCAGCTGTTCGGCGCTGTCGGCCCCGAACAGCGTCTCGGCCTGCTGGTAGGTGGTGTCCGCGAAGTCCTGGAACTGGGTCTCGATGCTGGACGCCTTGAGCGACTCGTACCAGATGAGCCCCGGGGCCTGCCACGCGAACCCACCGATGCGTACGGCCGTCAGGTAGAACGCCTTGTTGGGGATGCCGGAGTTGACGTGCACCCCGCCGTTGTCCCCTCTCTCGGTGTTCGGCAGGTTGACGTATCCGCTCATGTGGTCGGGCTGCGGGTCCTTGCCGAACAGGGCGTTGTCGTACGCCGTGCCCGGAGCCTTCAGGGATCGCAAGGCGTCCGCTTCGATCCCGGGGGTGAACACCTCGGCCCCGATCAGCCAGTCCGCCGTCTCGGCCGTCTGACCCGCCGACCACTGCTTGACCAGCGACCCGAAGACGTCCGACATGGACTCGTTCAGGGCGCCGGGCTGGTGGTGGTACGCGAGCCCCGCGGTGAACTCGGTGACTCCGTGCGCCAGCTCGTGGGCGATCACGTCGAGGGATCCGGTGAAGTCGGTGAAGGTCCTCCCGTCACCGTCGCCGAAGACCATCTGGCGCCCGTCCCAGAACGCGTTGTTGTAGCTCCTGTCGAAGTGGACGTAACCGTCCAGGCGCATGCCCATGCCGTCGAGCGAATTGCGCTGGAACACCTTCTGGTAGAAGTCGCTCGTCACCCCGAGCCCGTCGAAGGCCCGGTTGACGGACTTGTCCCCGGACGCCGCGCCCTCCTCCGACCGGACGAGCACGGCCAGCGGGAGGAACCTTCCCTGCTGGCAGTCGAAGATCGTCCGCCTGCTGTTTCCGAGAGCCGCCGCTCCGGCGATGGCCGCCCGGACGGATCGCTCACCCCGCAACCGCGTGGTGGTCAGCATGGTGTCGAGGGCGGCCTGGCGCACATCGCTGTCGTCGCTCTCCAGGAGCTTGTCGAGGAGGTGCGGGGGAATGATGCAATTGACGGTCCTGCTCATGGAACGCCTCCCGTGAAAGGAGCGGCGGGAAAGCCATCGGTCGTTCGAGCGCGGCCGCACCGCATGCCCGTGTCACCGTTCACCGCACTGGGGGGTCGACGATCACGCGGCAGCGGTCCGACGCCGTCGGCTCGGCGTGCACTGTTCGTCTGCGGACGGGCGGGCCGGCGCGGGTACGCCGGCGCGGCACCGGTAAGGGAAGCGTTGGCGCCACCAGCCCCGTTGGCAGCGGCAGGACCACGCTGACACGTATATTTTCCTGCCGTCCACGGCGGCTGGCAAACGCAACGCGACCCGTCCCCCCAGTTCAGCGCGGGTCCGTGACGCCGGCACCGGACCGCCCGGGAACACCGCACCCGGCTCAGGTGGCGCACGGCCGGGTGGGGAGGGTGGCCAGGCGGCGGACGTGGCGGAGCAGCAGGGCTTTGGGAAAGGGAACGATGCCGACGTCCGGGTGGTGCCGTTCGAAGACGTAGTCGTTGATGCAACTGGTCAGGTCCTCGGTCAGGACGGGCGCGGCGGCGCGGTCGCCCAGTTGCTCCTCGGGCTGGAAGCCGTGGACGACGAGCTGACCCTCCCAGTGCTCGGCGTCGTGGAGCTCGCCCCGCCGGGTGTGGTCGAGGAAGAGGCAGTACTCGGCGATGCGGTCCCCGGCGCCGGCGGCGAACCGCCACCAGAAGCCGGCGCCCTCGCAGTGGCCCCACAGGTGGAGCATGCAGGCGAACGTCCTGGCGCCGGTCCGGTGCGCGTAGTGATGGTCGATGAACGCGGCCAGGTCCCGCCCGGCTCCCGCGGACAGCAGGACGAGGAGGCTGACGGCCCGGAGATCCGCGTCCGCTCGGCCGATGCCGTCGGTGGTGCGGGTGCCCGGGGCGGTCCAGGCGGGTCCGCCGGGCATGAAGGCCGCGGCCTCCGCGCCGGCGAGGGCGTCACCGCCGTGGAGCGGGGAGACGGACCGGTGGCGGAGATCGCGGCGCCGCACGAGGCGCGCTCTGGCTGCGGTCAGGTCGTAGGTGTCGTATCGGTCCTTCGTCCTCGCTCGGGCCAGCCACTCGTCGAGGGTGTGCCTCGCAGCGGGCTTGGCGGGGTGGGTCATGACGTCTTCTTCCCCTCGTCGGCGCGGTCGCAGTCCTCGGCCTTCAGGAGACGGGCCAGACGCCGACGGGCCTGGCTCAGGTGCGAGCGGACGGTGGCCTCCTCCAGGCCCAGGAGCGCCGCGGCCTCGACCGTGCTGTACCCCAGCCCGTAGTGGAGCGTGACCAGATCGCGCTGACGTTCGCTCAGCCTCCGGGTGGCGGAGTACAGGGTGATCGCGTCCGCCAGCCCGTCGTACGGGTCCTCGGTGTCGTCCCGCAACGCTGCTTCGAAGGCGGCGATGTCCATGGGCTCCGGCCGGCGTTTCCTCTTGCGCTGCTGGTCCCTGACGCGGTTCTTCAGAATGGCCCAGGCGTAGGCCTCGGCGTTCTCCATCTGGCGCATCTGGTCCCACTTGTCCATGACGGCGTCGAAGGCGGCGTCCACCGCCTCCTCGGTGTCCGCGTCCGAGCCGAGCTGGAGATAGGCGAAGCCCAGGTAACTCTGGCGCCGGTCGGCGTGGAACGCCCAGTACCGGGCCCGGGCGGCGTCCGGCCACTGGGCCATGGGCACCGCCTTGCGTCGCCGGCTCGGCAGGCCGACGGCCCCGCTGGACTCCTCGGTTCCGCCCTCGCTCACCGGTCCCTCCCGGTCAACTCGTGCGGGGCGGTGTGTTCCTGGTCCCGGACGGTCGGGCGCATCCCGCTGATGCCCACGCGGACGAAGGCGGTGAGTATCCGCTTCGAGAGCCGAATCGTGTCGGGGCCGAAGACCCGGACGGTCAGTGCGGTCAGCAGCAACGCCGTAACAGCGTCGTGCACGTGCCCTCCCCGTTGGAAGTGGATTCATTTTCGCCGCCTCCCCCCTCGGCGTCGGAAGGCGAACGCCTCCATCAATAGAGCGTTCGGGAGGCCGCAAACGTGCAGGCTGACCATCAGAAAAATTTGCGTTCAGGAATGGATCCGTTCTGATCGTGATCCGATCAGAATGATGGCGGTGTGATCGGGGCGGGGACGCGTCCGCGGGTGTGCCCAAAGCCGTACCGCCGGGCGAACGCCCGGCGGTACGGCTACTGGTACGGGTAGTGGTACCCGTACGGGTACAAGATCAGCGGGTCAGCAGACCGACACCCGCACTGGCCGCCGTGGAGCAGCCGAACAGCAGGCAGGCGACCACCGCGTGCCGCCTCAGCAGGGTGCGGCGCAACGTGGCGTAGCGGGCTTCGTACTCGCCCCGCAGGCGCTTCGCCCGGTCGGCCGTGACCTGGAGCGCCTGGCGTGTCAGACCGAGGCGCTGCTCGAGGTAGTGCCGGGTGAGATCGTCGGCCTGCCCGGTGGTGAGCCAGGGCAGACACGCGCAGAGGGCCTCGGCCTCGCGCTGCGCCTGCTCCCGCTCCGCGTGCAGCAGGAGGTAGCCCTCGACCTCGTTGGCGAAGGCGGCGCTCTGCCGGTTCAGCGGGGCTCCATGAGCGCCCGGCGAGGTCAAGGCCGGCCGCCTTTGTGCCCGGACGGTTCCACCGCGTCGCGGGCGCCGAGGTTGGCCTGGTGCTCGTACTCGGCGATCTCGGGGTGGTGCAGGTCGAAGGCCGGGGACTCGCTGCGGATCCGCGGCAGGGTGACGAAGTTGTGCCGCGGCGGCGGGCAGGACGTCGCCCACTCCAGCGAACGGCCGAAGCCCCACGGGTCGTCCACGCCGACCGGCTTGCCGTACTTGGCGGTCTTCCAGACGTTGTAGAGGAAGGGCAGCATCGACAGGCCGAGCAGGAAGGAGCTGATGGTCGACACCGTGTTCAGGGCGGTGAAGCCGTCGGCCGCCAGGTAGTCGGCGTAGCGGCGCGGCATGCCCTCGGCACCCAGCCAGTGCTGCACCAGGAAGGTGCCGTGGAAGCCGACGAACAGGGTCCAGAAGGTGATCTTGCCGAGGCGCTCGTCCAGCATCTTGCCGGTGAACTTCGGCCACCAGAAGTGGAAACCGGCGAACATGGCGAACACCACCGTGCCGAAGACCACGTAGTGGAAGTGCGCCACCACGAAGTAGGTGTCGGACACGTGGAAGTCCATCGGCGGCGAGGCCAGGATGATGCCGGTCAGTCCGCCGAACAGGAACGTGACGAGGAACCCCGCCGCCCAGAGCATCGGTGTCTCGAAGGACAGCGAGCCCTTCCACATGGTGCCGATCCAGTTGAAGAACTTCACACCGGTCGGTACCGCGATCAGGAAGGTCATGAAGGAGAAGAACGGCAGCAGCACCCCGCCGGTGACGTACATGTGGTGCGCCCACACCGTGGCCGACAGGCCGGCGATCGCGACGGTCGCGGCGACCAGGCCCATGTAGCCGAAGATCGGCTTGCGGCTGAAGACCGGGATGACCTCGGTGATGATGCCGAAGAACGGCAGGGCGATGATGTACACCTCCGGATGGCCGAAGAACCAGAAGAGGTGCTGCCAGAGCAGAGGGCCGCCGTTGGCCGCGTCGTAGACGTGGGCGCCGAACTTGCGGTCCGCCTCCAGGGCGAACAGCGCGGCGGCCAGCACCGGGAAGGCCAGCAGGACCAGGACACCGGTCAGCAGCACGTTCCAGGTGAAGATCGGCATGCGGAACATGGTCATGCCCGGGGCGCGCATGCAGATGATCGTGGTGATGAAGTTGACCGCGCCGAGGATGGTGCCGAAGCCGGAGAAGGCGAGGCCCATGATCCACAGGTCGGCGCCGATGCCCGGGGTGCGCACCGCGTCCGACAGCGGGGTGTAGGCGAACCAGCCGAAGTCGGCCGCACCCTGCGGGGTGAGGAAGCCGCCCACCGCGATGGACGAGCCGAACAGGTAGAGCCAGTAGGCGAACATGTTCAGCCGCGGGAACGCCACATCGGGCGCACCGATCTGGAGCGGCATGATCCAGTTGGTGAATCCGGCGAACAACGGGGTGGCGAACATCAGCAGCATCACGGTGCCGTGCATCGTGAACGCCTGGTTGTACTGCTCGTTCGAGATGAGCTGCAGGCCCGGACGGGCCAGC
This sequence comes from Streptomyces sp. NPDC013455, assembly GCF_040632975.1. Taxonomy (NCBI): domain Bacteria; kingdom Bacillati; phylum Actinomycetota; class Actinomycetes; order Kitasatosporales; family Streptomycetaceae; genus Streptomyces; species Streptomyces sp. NPDC013455. The sequence goes on from NZ_JBEYCX010000005.1 coordinate 193,837, forward strand.
TCGGCGCGAATGATCAGCGCCATCACGCCACCGATCAGGAAGAACGCGAACGACGTCGCCAGATAAAGCGTGCCGATCGTCTTGTGGTCGGTGGTCGTCAGCCACTTCACCACGACATTGCCGGGCTGCTTGCGCCGGACCGGCAACTCGTTCTCGTACGAGTCCTCGGGTGCCGCGGCACCGTGGGGTTCATTGAGGATGCTCACTAGTGGGTTTCTCCCGATGCTCGCGTTTCGCGTCGCCAGTCAGGCGCCATCCTGGCCGCGCGGGGCACACCGATGCCACCTCGCGCGGTTCCCGTACGGCCGATCGCGTGACAGTCAGACCCGACTTGCGTAGTCAGGGCGTGTCGTCGTTGCCCGTCGGCGGTACGGGGTGACGGCGGCGCGGCAGCCGTACCGCCGGCTCAGTCGGTGCCCATGGCCTTGCGGACGGCGTCCTTGGTGCGGTCCATGAGGGCGGCGACGGGGCCGAGGGCCACGTTGGCGGCGGCCGACTCCACGCCCGGGTGCGGGCGGGTGGGCGCCACGGCCTCCGCGGCCTTCACGGCCTTGGCCATGGCCGCGACATTGGTGACGTCGGTGCTGCGACGGATGTGCGCGAACTCGTAGCGCTCCTCCGCCCGGGCGTGCTCCTGCACCTTGGTGCGCAGCTCCCGCAGCCGGGGCAGGAAGTCCGGGTCCTCGGTGTCCATCTCGTCCAGGGCGGCGAGCGTCTCCTTCGCCGCCCGCTCCTCGGCCAGCCGGTCCGCCACCACCTGCTCGCCACCGGCCAGCATGCGCCGGGCGAAGGGATGGACGACCTCCTCCTCGGCGGTCTCGTGCACGGCCAGCAGCCGCACCAGGCGGTGGAACGCGTCCCGGCGCTCCTCGCCGCCGCTCTGCTCGACCTCGTCGAAGAGGTTGCGGATGTCACCGTGCTGACGCATGAGCAGGGCGACGACGTCGATGTCCTGCGCCTGGTCGTCGCCCGCCTGCGGGGTGCGCGTCTCGGACATGGGCGGCCGCCTCACTTCTCACGCATCGCGGGGTCGGGGTGCTCGCCCTCGGACTGCACGCGGTACTCGCGGCCGAACATCGCGTCGTGCTCGGCCATGACCCGCTCGCTGGGCGGCTCCTCGCCACCGTGGATCCGCTCCTGCATCTTCTCGAAGCGCTCGTGCGCCTCACGCACGTAGCCGGTGCCGAGGGTGGTCAGGTCCATCTGGGTGTCCAGCAGCTCGCGCAGGTACTGCTTGTTCGGCTCGAAGGTGAGCACGTTCGGCAGCTCCGGTGCGAGGATCTCCCGCGGCTCACGTCCGTCGATGCGGCGCATCAGGTCGCAGGCGGTGTGCAGGTGCTCCAGCTCCATGTTCAGGTGCAGCTCCCAGATCGACTTCACCCTGGGGTCGCTCTCCTGCTCCATGAAGGAGTAGTACAGGTAGCACTCGTTGTACTCGTGGTTGACCAGCTGCTCCCACCACGTCTCGCCCGGGTCGACCAGGGACTCGTAGTGGGTGACGTGCTCCTCCTCGATCAGCCCGATCTCCTGGTAGAGCTGGCGGGCGATCGGCTCCATGTAGGTGGGGCCGGTGTTCATGTAGAAGTTCATCGTCTGCTGCTCGGCGGACATGATCGTCAGGGCGTGCAGCTTCGACAGCGGATCCGTGGCGTTCTTGTCGTACGGGTCGCGGACGTTGTCGACCGGATCGCGGTGGTGGAACTTGGTGGGCCGGCCCGGCATGACCTCGTCGAGGCCGTCGACGATCGACTCGGCCTTGCGGTGCTCGATCATCTCGTACAGGTTGGCGTACCGGTACAGGTGGTCGAAGTCCTCCAGCACGCCGAACTGGTAGGCCTGCTTCAGGTACGGGTCCGGCTCCATGCGCGCCACCCAGGCCGTCAGGTCGACCGCGACCTGCTCGTAGGCGATGGTCGTCTCCAGCACCGAGGACACGCCGGGCAGCAGCCAGTTCACCACCTTCTGCTGCTGGGCCTCGATGTAGCGGGTCCGGGCGAGCTGCTGCTTCACCTCCGGATCGACGGTGTTGCGGGCGAGCTGATGGCTGAAGAGGATCGCCTCCACCTCGATGCCGTTCATGGTGATGATCCGGCACCGGGTGTAGGGGTCGCACCGGTCGGGGTCGATCGGCTGCACGTTCAGCTCCCGCCAGCTCCGCAGCTGACGGTCCAACGGGATGCCCCGCTGTTCCAGGGGATCGAAGGTCATGGGGAAGCCCTCCTGAGGCAGGGTGGATCGTGGACGGTGGGTACCCCGCCGGGGAAGGCGGTCACGGGGCCGTCATCGAGTCTGCGCGTCACCGTCAGGTTCCGGCCACCACCGTCCACCCGGGGCGTCACCGTTTCCCCCGGCCGGCCCAGTCGGGGCGACGGCCATGGACGGGAGCGTCCGGCCCGGGACGTCAGGGGCGCGCGCTCCCCGGCCCGGGAGCGTCCGCCCGGAAGGCCCGGCGTCCTCCCCGCCCCGCCTCCGCCGGGCCGCGCCGCGGTCGCCCGCGGGTTTCGTCGCGGGTCTGCGGGGGAGTCGGTGCGCGTGGTGTCGCAGGGACCGGAGCGGCGTGTGTGCGCTCCGGCACGGTGTGCGGGACGGCGGGCCCGGGCCTTCGAGACCGGGCCCGCCGTCCCGGACGGGGTCCACGACGGCCGCTGCGGCGTCTCGCGCCCGGTGCGGCCGGCAGGGAGGAGACAGGGATGAACCCGGTGCTCCTGGCGCGGGCCCTCCGGCTGTCCGACCGGGTCCGCGTGCCGCCGGGCCGGATCCGCCCGGCCCGCCCGCCGGCCGCGGCCGCGCGGACCGGCCGGCTCCTGGCCTGGCGGCGGGTTTGATGCGGCGGTCCGCGCGGCTCGCCCGCCTCCGGTTCGACGGCTGGATCGCCGGGATCGGCACGACGTCCGGCACCCGCCTGGTCCTCGGCCACTGGCCCCGCTCACCCTTCGGGCCGTTCAGCGACGTCATGCTCGAACGGGCCGACGGCCACCGGCTGCTGCTGGCCCCCACCCGCCGTACGGCGGAGTTCATCGCGTCCACCTACGCCTTCGACGAGGTGCGCGTCGAACCCGTGCGCGTCCGTGCCGCCGACGACCGCTGGGCGGTCACCACGGGCCCGCTGCTCGACCTGCGGTTCACCGTCGGCCGGCGCGGCCTGCCGGGGCGCCTGCTGCGGGCGGTCCCCGGTGCCCTGGCCGCCGACCCGCGCTGGACGGCGGTGACGGACCCGCTCGCCCGGCTGCTGCTGGGCGTGCGCACCCGGGGGACCGCCGGAGGCGGCCGGTACGAGTGGTACGGCGCCCGCGACCTGCATCCGATCACGGCGGCGACCGCCGTCCTCGAAGGCCGGGACCTCGGCCCCCTCACCGCCGTGACGCCGCCCGTGCGCTTCGGCTTCGGCTCCACGCCCCGCAGGCCCAGCCTGGTCAGGGTCACGACGACGGTAGCCGCCCCGCGCCGCGCGATCGTCCCCGCCCGCGAGGCTTGACCCGTGGCCGTCCGGGCACGCGGGACGGTGTACACGTCCGAGCCCGGGAAGGTGCCGATATGAGCCCGGCCACTCCGTTCCGCCCCACAGGCACGAACAAGACCGAGAACGCGACCGGCGCGAGCCCGCGCCGACGGCCGGCGGGGGACCGGCGGACCGGCACCGACGAGGCGGCCGGCTGACCGCCGGCCCGCGCACGCCATGGCTCGCTCCAAGCGCTACGCCGTCGCCGCCTCCGGACAGTGGACCGACGAGGAGGAAGGCCGTCGTCGGCTCCCCGCGGGCGAGGTCCACGCCTGGGAGCCGGGACTCAACCAGACCGTCTGCGGCCTGTCGCTCAGCCGATCCCAGCTGGTCCGCTTCCCGCACGTCACCTGGGCCGACACGTTCCCCGAATCGGGAGGCGCGGCGGACCGCGTGCGGCGCGTCTGCCCGCGCTGCGCCTCCGTCGCCGGACGCCGTGGCCCCGACGCCCGCCCGCGGTGGCACCGCACCAACCCCAGGCCATGAGCGGGCGGGGGAGGCGGCCGGCCGGGGAAGGGGCCGGCCGGGGAAGGGGCCGGCCGGGGAAGGGGCCGGCCGGGGAAGGGGCCGGGCCCCGTGTCCCGGCCGGGTCCGAAGGATCATGCGCTTGGCGGATCGATGCGCCGACGACGGGAGGGAAGGATGCTCTCGGCATATGTCGATACATCGGAGGTTCGGTATGGCCCGGCGTGTTTCCCTCGTCATGACGGTGACGATGACCCTGTCGGTCGGCATGATCACTCCGGGCCTGGCGTGGTCGGACACCCACGAGCGGACCGAGCAGGCGCTCGCCGCCGAGATCGATCAGGTGCTGAGGGAGCACGGCGGCACGAAGACCGCCCCCAACGAGATCACATGGCACCCGGAGGGCGCCGGCACCGTCGTCCTCAGTCTCCCGACGGCGTCCGGGACACCGTCCCCGGTCAAGGACGACCCCGCCCGGTACGCGTACGGCTGCCCCGTCAACTGGTACTGCCTCTACGAGAACAAGAACTTCAACGGCCTCAAGGCTGCCGGGGAGACGGGGCCGGGGGCCGGACGTCTGCTCAAGTGGAGCCGCTTCTACTGCGACACCGGCGCCAAGGGCCGTTACCTCGAGCTGGGTGACTACGGCTTCCGGGACCGGGCGTCCTCCTGGGTCAACGCGACTTCGGACCGTTTCGTCGGCGTCGGCAACTGGCGGGCGTTCCCCAAGTTCGACACCCTCTGGTACATGAACCCGAACAGTGCCGCGGGGTATGTCGGTGACACCAACGACGACAAGGCCGATCTCGTCTGGTCGTGCACCCACTGACCGTTCCCGCCGTCGCACGGGGTGACCTGAAGGGGCGCACGAGGCGGTGGGGGCCTGCGGGACGGGTGTGACGGGGGCGCGCCCGAGGACCGCTGAAGCGCTTTCGGCGATCCGTTGTTACCCCTGCCGCGTTGCCGTTACCCTGCAACTCCCCCATCTCGGCCCGCTTCGTTCAACTTCTGCCGGGCAATGTCGAGTTGGCCAGGAGTCGGAGTCGTCTCGTCTCGTGGCGTGGGGTGATCAGGTCGAACATGGGGGAGTTCCGCATGACTGCACCTCTCGACGGCCCCAGATTTCCGAACGACCAGGCCATCGAGTTCGTACGGGAGTTCCGGGTCACCGTGGCCCCCGAGTACGAGAACCGGGCGAAGCTGGGGACCAGTCCGCCGCTGTTCCTCCTCCGCGTGCCGGAGGCGTCGTACCGCAGCGGGGTGGACCGTGTCGTCGCGGCCCTGACCGGGGCGCTGCGGCAACGGGTGCCGTTCGCCCACCTGCCGGCGGGCACCAGGGCGGAAGCCGACTCCAGGCTGCTGTCCGTCAACGCGGGGACCCAGCTGTACCGCAGTGCCCCGCCGCACATGACTCCCGACCGCTTCCCGCAGTTCCACGTCATGTGCGACCTGGTCGAGTACATCAGGTCGCACCCCCAGGAGTGGGCGACGAACGCGAACCAGGCGGCGGAACTGCGCCGTCACGCCGGTGAGCGACGGGCCCATCGCGGCGGTGTCCTGGGCTTCACCCGGATGCAGGGGCCGGCCCTCGACGGGCTCGCCGGCTTCCTGGCCAATCTGAGCTGGCTGTCGTTCGTCCAGCTGCTCCCGCGCTGGCTGTGGGCCCGCCGGATCTCCCGCAGGGTGATGCGGAGCTGGCTGGGCGCGGAACAGGTGGCCCAGGGCAGCAAGAGCCTCTTCCGGCTGATGGACCGTGTGGCCGCGGAGCGCTCCGTGCAGCTCATGGACGACGAGGCCCACGAGGAGGCGCTCCAGGAGTTCGACTGGCTCGTCCTGCGCGCCCTGCTGGAGGACCTGTGCCGACCCGCGATCGGGCGGATGCTGCCCGGCCGGCGCCGCAGGACCAGCCGCCCCGTCCTGTTCGTGGAGCTGCCTCCGGCGGGACACCCGGGCGCCCGCGCCGCCGAGCGATTCCTGCGGTCCCTGCGCCGGGCCCAGTCCACCGCGCGGCCGCCGGGGCCGCTCGTCATGGCCGTGGGCGTGCCCTCCGACGCGCTGCTGCGGGAGCTGGGCGATCCGGTCGAGAGCACCTTCCCGGAGGCGAGCGTGCGCCTCGCCGACGACGGCTCCGCCGATCAGCCCCCGGTCCTGGTCGCCATCTCCGACAACGCCCTGGCGGCGCGCGGCGTGCCCGTCCTGGCCGTCAAGCCGAGGAGGTTCAGGTTCAGCCGGCACGTTCCGACCGCGATCGTCGGCGGGGTGTCCGCGCTCACCCTGCTCACGGCGGCGTTCGTGCTCCCGGGCGTGGTCCCCGCGCAGCGCGACTGCCTCGGCGGCACCGGGTCGGTGGCGGAGTCCGCCCCCACCAAACCGATACCGGTGGAAGCCGCCGCCTGGTACAAGGCGGCCAGGAAGACCATCGACGAGCAGAACGAGCGCGTCGCGGACTACGCGGCCCGGGGCCGGGCCGTACGGACCGTCGTCGCCTTCGTGTCCGACCCGCCGAAGTCCGATGACGACACGCGCTTCGACGGGATGATCCCCGAACTGCGCGGCATCGCGATGTGGCAGGAGAGGCTGAACCGCGAGGCCGCCGCCGACGACTCCCTCATACCGCTGCGGGTGGACGTACGCCAGGCGGGAGTCGCCTTCGGCGACGCCGAGAACCAGGCCGAGAAGCTCGTCGCGGAGGTCGCCCGCGAGAAGAGCGTCCCGGCACAGCGCCGGGTCGTCGGCGTCCTGGGCTTCGCGCAGAGCCGGGAGGAGACGCAGGCCGCACTCCGGGTCCTCGGCAAGGCGGGGATCCCCTCGATCGGCACGACCGCGACCGCGGACGAGATGCTCGCCGGCCCGGCCGCACGCACGTACTGGCCGTCCACGCCGTTCAACTCGCGCGAGGCCAGGATCGAGGCGGACTTCGCGCACACGCAGAACATCGTGGCCGAGCCCGGCTCCGAGGACCGGTGCCGGCCGGCCCGGCACGCGATCGTGATCGAGAGCTCCGCCGACCTGTACAGCCACAGCCTCGCCAGCCGCTTCGTCCGCGCGTTCCCCGGTACGGAACAGGTCTTCGACTTCAACCAGGAGGGCGAGTTCGGGCCCACGCCCCTGGACGGTGCCGTCAGCCAGCCCAACGCCGACCTGCTGGCACGCGCGCTGTGCGACGCGCTGAACAACGAGCCGGACTCGGTGGTGTACTGGTCGGCGCGGGCCAAGGACTTCACCGCGCTCATCAACTCCATGGACACCGCCGGCACGTGCACCACCCGTGACGTGACGGTGCTCGGCGGGAACGAGCTGACCAACGTGGCGCAGACCGGAGCCTTCGCCAACAAGGACTGGCTGCGCCTGTACTACTCCGCGCACCGGTTGCCCGGCGACCACCCGGCCGCCGGCGACCGGACCCGGCAGTTCATCACCGACTACGACGCCTATGTGAGGGCCACCACCGACGGCACCGACCCCTGGAGGCAGGACGGCCACTCCGCGGTCTCGTACGACGCCTTCCACGTCCTGTCGCAGGCGGTGCGCCAGGCCGGGCTGAGCGACCCGGACATCGACCGCAAGTCGGTCCTGCTGGTCCTCAGCACCGGCATCTCCTTCAACGGAGCCACCGGATTCGTCTCCTACGACGGACCCAACGCCCCGCCCCACGACAAGACCCTCGTCCTGCTGCGCCAGTCGGGGGACCACCCGGAGGCCGTCCTCGCCTGCGGCGCCTACCGCGAGGACCAGTCGAGCGAGGCACAGGGACCACCCTGCACGAGCTGAGCGGCCCCCGTCCGAGCGCGCGCTGCTTGCACGAGCGTCCCGCTCGGCGGGGTCCGTCACGCCCCGCCCGGTGTCCGCCGGCGGTCGACGGGTTCCCGGTCAGACGTCGTGGCAGGGGTGCGGGGGAGAAGAGGGTGCGCCGGCCGGCAGGCGGCAGAAGCAGGACGCCTCGACCGGCACGTCCGCCATCGCCGTGGCGATCTTCAGCTGCTGGGCCAGGATCTCCGCCTCGCCCTTCTTGCCGAGCCGCACCAGGCACTCGTGCAGGCCGTGCAGGGCCCAGACGTTGCCGGGGTGCTGTTGCGGGCGGGGCAGCGTGTCGTCGAGTCCGAGGTCGGCGCGGTAGACGGCTTCGGCTTCCGCGACGAGGCCCTGTTCGAGGAGCAGCGCGCCCAAGGCGTGCCGGGTGGGCTGCATCCACCCCCACGGCTCGTCGTACGGAAGGCTGTCGTCCAGCTCGACCGACCGGCGCAGTGCCGCGAACGCCGCCTCGTACCGGCCCTTGCGGTAGTCCAGCTCTCCGTCCAGCATCTGCGCGGCGATGGCCAGGATGTCCGCACACGTGTTGTTGAACAGCATCCGCGTCTCCGGGACCCGGGCGGCCGCGCCGCGGAAGAGGTCCCGCTCCCTCTCGGCCTCTTCGACGCGGCCCGTGGCCGAGAGGGCGACCCCGCGCGCGTAGTGCAGCATGGCCGTGGTGACGCAGTACAGCCGCGCGTCGGCGGGCAGGGGCAGGCCGAGGATGTCGTCCCAGCGGCCGAAGCGGATGAGTACGTGCACCCGCATCGCCAGGAAGCCTTCGAGCCAGTCCGCCATGGGCGGGCTCTCCACGCGCAGCAGCTCCTCGGGCACGGCCGCTTCCAGCCGGTCCGCGGTCTCGATCGCGTCCTTGAAACGGCCGAGGAACATCGCCCCGTAGATCTTGAAGTGGTGGTTGTGGCACCGGTAGAGGGTGTAGAAGTTCATCGCCCCGGCCCTGGCGTGGAACTTCTCGTCGGCCGCGACGGCCGCGGTGTTGTCGGAGACGACACGGCGGTAGTCGCCGCAGAGGACTTCCAGGTGCGAGGGCATGTGCTGGAGGTGGCCCGCGTCGGGGACCAGTCCGCGCAGCAGGTCACCGGCGGGCAGGGCGGCTTCCGGCGTGGGCGACATCTCCATCAGGTGGATGTACATGTGGAGCAGGCCCGGGTGCCGTGCGCCCGCCTCCGTGGCCATCGCCCGCTCCAGCACCGCCCTGGCCTCCGTGGTCCGTGCGCCCGGGGCCGGATCACCGGTCCGGATGTCCCACAGCTGCCAGGGCGTGAGGTTCATCAGGGCGTCGGCGTACAGGGCGGCGACGTCCGGGTCGTCGCCGGCCAGGCGGTGGACGGTCCGCATGCTGTCGGCGTAGGCCACGTTCCACACGGAGCAGTCCTCGGCGTCGGTGGCCCATGCCCGTGGGTAACGGTCCGCCAGGGCACCGATGAGGGCCCGCTCGACATCCGTGGCCCCGGCCGACTTGGCGTGGGCACGCTGCACGGCGGCGTGCGCACGCTCCACCGTCCGCCCCAGCTCCCGCTCGTCGAAGAACGCCCAGGGCTTGTTGTAATTGGGGCCGAGGGCGTAGGCCAGGCCCCAGTCGGCCATGGCGCAGCCGGGATCCGCGGCGGCGGCGGCCTCGAAGCAGCGGACGGCCTCCTCGTGGTTGAAGGCGTAGGTCCAGTTCAGCCCGCGGTCGAACCACGTCTGCGCGTCCGAGGACGACGTCGTCACACGCCGGCCGTGGTCGCCGAGGTCGTAGTAGTCCATACGAGCTCCTCAAGCTGACGGCCGGCCGCCCTGGTCACCGGGACGGCGGCACGGTACAACAGGGTCCGGTGCCACGACCCTAGCGAAGCACCGCGCGGGTACCGCCCGGTCCGTGCGGAAAACACCCGGGCGTGGTGTCCGGCCGGACGCAGGCCACCGGTTCCGCCGGCGCCGGTCCCCCGGGGCCGGCGGTCAGACGTCCGGGCGGTCGCCGCGTGCGGCGCCCGCCGACGCGGCCACCACGCACAGCACCGCGATCCACTGCGGCCAGCGCAGCGACTCCCGTAGCACGAGGAGGCCGATGAGGGCCGCCATCGCCGGTTCGAGGCTCATCAGGATGCCGAACACCCGCGGCGGGATCCTGCGCAGCGCCTCCAGGTCCAGCGAGTAGGGGATCACCGACGACAGCAGTGCCACGCCGAGCCCCGCCGCCAGGACCCACGGCCGCACCAGCGCCGTTCCGCTCTCGGCCACGCCGAACGGCACGGCGACCAGTGCCGCGACGGCCATGCCCAGCGCCAGCCCCTCGCCCTCCGTGGTGTGTCGGCCGAGCGCCGCGCCGACCAGGATGTACAGGCCCCAGCACGTCCCCGCGGCGAGGGCGAACAGCAGACCGGCGAGGTCGAGACCGCCGCGCCCCTCCATCAGCAGGGCGACACCGCCCGCCGCGAGCAGGGCCCAGAAGGCGTCCAGCCATCGTCTCGACCCGGCCAGCGCCACCGTCAGCGGCCCGAGGAACTCGACGGTCACCGCGATGCCCAGCGGGATACGGGCCAGCGCCAGGTAGAAGCAGAGGTTCATCAGGCCGAGCGTCACGCCGTAGCCGAGCACCACGGTCCACGTGCGACGGTCAAGGCGCGGCGACGGGCGCCACAGCAGCATCAGCACCGCCGCCGCGAAGAACAGCCGCAGCGCGACCGTGCCGAAACTGCCCACCGCGCCGAACAGGTGCTTGGCCACTGCCGAGCCCACCTGAACGCTGAGGATGCCGAGCAGGACCAGTGCCGTCGGCGGCACGGCCCCGAAGGAGCGCCCGGCCAGTGCGGTCGGGGAGAACCGGGGGGAGGGACCGCGCTCGGTCCTGTCGACACTCATGATGGCCACGCGTGGATTGTCGGCCGTCGGACGCCCAGAGGCACGTGATTTTCCGACGCGGCCGGAGCACGGACCCGGCAGCCGCACCGGCGCCACGGCCGTCGCCGGACTCCGCGCGGGCGCCGGCCGGTGGCGGGGTGACCCGCAACCGGCGATGCGGTCCACGCGTCGTGTGACACATGGAACGTGAATGGCTCTTCTCCCTCATCCCCCTGACGATCGGCGTGGTCTTCCTCGCCTTCGGTGTGTACGGTCTGCGCCGTGCAGCCGTGCTCGACCGCGTCGGCGTCGAGGCCGAGGCCCGGATCGTCCGCCACGAGGTCAGGCGGGACGAGGAGAAAGCCACGTACCACCACCCGGTGGCGGCCTGGACGACCGAGGACGGCCGGGCGTGCGCGTACTCGTCCAGGCTGGGCCGCTCGGCGGTGGGAGCACGGTTCGGCGTGGGGGCGCGCGTCAAGGTCCGCTACGACCCGGACGCCCCGCAGCGGTTCGAGATCGAGGGCTGGGACACGAGGACGCTCGACCGGCTCTTCACGGTGCTGGGGTCGGTGTTCACGGCCGGCACGGTGACGGTGCTGCTCGTCCGGCTGCTCACCCTCTGACGCGAAAGGACTCGCCGCCCCGCCCGGAGCGATCCGGGGAGGCGGCGAGGGACGTCAGGCTCAGGAGGCGCCCTGTGCCGTGACGCAGCCGATCGAGCCGGCGGGCAGGTTGTTGCCGGTCGAGGTGGCGGTGAAGCCGAAGGTGACGCTGCCGTCCGCGGGTACGACCCGGTTGTGGTCCGCGTTGCGGACCGTGACCGTGCCGTCGGCGGCCGTGGACGCCGTGCCGTTCCACACACTGCCGATCTTGGTTCCGGTCCCCGGCTTCCACGCCACGCTCCAGCCGTCGAGCGGGGCCGTGCCGTGGTTCATGACCTCGACGGAACCCTGGAAGCCGCCGTTCCAGGAGTTCACCACGGAGTACACGGCCATGCAGGAACCGGTGTGCGGATCCGTGGGCGTGGGCGTGGGCGTGGGCGTGGGCGTGGGCGTGGGCGTCGGGGTGGGTGTCGGGGTGGGCGTGGGAGTCGGCGTGCTGCCGGAGTTCCTGATACCGGTCACCTCGCCGTGTCCGCCGTCGAAGACGATGTCGGAGCAGGAGAAGAAGTTCTCCTGGCTGTCCGAGCGGACCCACTGGATGAACAGCACGGCGTCACCGGAGCGCCCGGACGGCAGCTTGAGGTCCCAGGAGTAGTGGCCGCCTTCGGTGCCCGGTGAGCCCGTCTGCGGTGGATTGGTGACCGTCTGGATCAGGTCGAGGTCCGCCCAGCGCAGCGCGGAGGTGGGGGACCAGCCCGGCTTGGTGAGGTAGACCCGGAAGTCACCCGGGTGCGCCGCCCAGTTGCTGTACTGCGCCTGGATGGTCGCGCCGCTGGTCAGATGGGTCCGCGGCCAGTCGGAGCGGGCCGCGTTGTAGGCGGAGAAGTCGTAGGGGGAGCGGTTGCCGGCGCTGCACAGGGTGCCGTCCGGGACGTAACCGGCACCGCGCCCGCCGGCGTTGGAGTCGAGCACGGCGAACCAGTTGTACAGCGCGCTCCCTCCGCTCTTGGCCAGCGCGTCCCGGCAGGCGGGGTTGGTCGGGTCCAGTCCGCCGGTCGTCGTGCGGGCGTCCAGGTAGCACAGGTAGGTGCGTGAGCCGGGCATCATCGCCACCCCGTGGGCCTGCGCGGCGCCCTGTCCCAGGAGGGCCAGGCCGAGCGCCGCCGCCAGGGTCGACAGGACCGCCGCCAGGGACAGCAGTCTGCTGCGTCGAGCCAACGTTCTCTCCTTTCCGTTCGCTTCGTCGTGCGTTGCGCACGCTTTCCGTTCGGCTGTGCGTCGGGGAGATGCTGGGATCCCCGCCCGCCCGGGGCCCGTGCCACCCGGGCGGGCGAGGACGTGCGAGCCGCGCCGGGGGCCGCCCGGCGCGGGCGGCTCAGGCGGGCGGGGTGCCCCAGGCCGCCGTGGTGCCGAGGTACGCCGGGATCGTCGGGGCGTCGCCATAGGCGGTGTTGGTGCCGCGGCTCCAGTCGCCGACCTCGTTGAAGTTCGACCAGTCGGACTTGTTCATCCGCAGCTGGAGGTCGCCGGTGTCCTTGCCGGCGGCCAGGGTGCCGCCGCTGAAGCCGACCTCCAGGTAGGCGTCGGCTCCCGCCACCGGGGTGCTGAGGGGGACGACCTTCAGCTTGAGGGTCGAGCAGCCGACGGCCGCGTAGTCGCAGTAGGCGTTGACGGTGGCCGAGCCGCCGTCCCGGGTGAAGTAGTAGCGGGCGGTGACCTTGGTCAGATCGACGGCGGAAGTGCCGGTGTTGACGATCTGGAGGCCCGGCCGGATGGCGTTGTCGGTGGCGGAGGAGTCGTTGTTCCGGTAGCGGACCTTCAGGCCGCCCGTGGGCTCCGGTGTGCCCCCCGACGTATCGGTGGTGACGCTCAGCGCGGTGGACGGTACGGAGACGTTTCCGGCGGCGTCCCGGGCACGGACGGTGTAGCTGTAGGCGGTGCCGGCGCTGAGCCCGGTGTCCGTGAAGGCGGTGCCCGCCACGGGCGAGGCAGTGACCTTGGTGCCGTCACGGTAGACGTCGTACCCGCTGACGCCGGTGTCGTCGGTGGCGGCGGTCCAGGCCAGGGAGACGCTGGAGGAGGTCTTGCCGGTGGCCTTCAGACCGGTCGGCGCGGTGGGCGCCGTGGTGTCACCGCCCGGGGTGCCGCCGCCGTCCGTGGGCACGGCCGGGTAGGCGTTCTTCACGAGCATCGCGAACTGCTCGGGGAACCAGTGGCCGGCCAGCGGGGCGTCGGGCAGGGCACCGGTCTTGTTGTTGCCCGCGTTGGGGGCCGTGTACGTCGGGTCGCACATGGGGTCGACGCGCTTGCCCTCGTCGTTGGGTATCTCGGTGCTGGCCCCGTCCGACTCGCCCGGCGGCTTGATCCACAGGAAGGCGTCGAGGTGGGAGTCGGGGTAGCCGGAGGGCGCGGCCTGCGGGGGCTGTCCGAGTCCGGCGCCGCTGACGTTGCACCACAGGCCGCGGTGGGCCCTGCGGTCGGCGCGCGAGTCGTTGACGTAGGTCTCCAGGGTGGTGCTGGTGCTCTCGGCGGTGGGCCGGCCGCTGCCTCCCCAGCCGTTGCGGGAGGTGTCGACCACCATGCCCGTCGAGGCGGGCCAGCCGGCCGTCACGAGCGCCCGGTGCACGTTCCTGGTGAAGTCCGACTCGTCGAAGTTGGGGTTCCACTCGTAGTACTTGCTCGACTTGACCATGTTCCCGCCGACGGTCTTGTCGGGGTTGGTCAGGAAGGGCTCCTCCAGCGGGGTGTAGTTGGAGACGTTGGTGATCAGGCCGTCGACGCTGGAGAGTCCGGCCGCGGTGCCCTTGGCGACGTCCGTGTAGAGCTGCACGGTCTGGGACAGGTTGGTGTCCCAGCCGAGCCAGCCGGAGTGCGCGAAGTCCAGGTAGGTGTACACGTTGGGGATGGCGTGCAGCTTGTCCAGGGCGTACTGGATGCCCTTGACGTAGATGCCGCTGCTCTTGGCCTGCGCGCACTCGGCGTCGGCCGTGTTCGTCACCAGGTTCGGCAGGCCGTCCGGCTCGATCACCGTCGTGATGCGGATGTCCTGGTACTTGGGGTTCTTGAAGACGTTCGCGATGGCGTCGATGTACTCGCTCTTGTAGCGGTCCAGACCCGCCTGGGTGAGCGGGAGTTCGCCGTTGGAGGCGAGGGCCGCGCAGTCCCGGCCCGGCAGGTCGTACACCACGAACGTCGCCGTGATCGGCTGGCCCGGCTTCTTCTGCGCCAGGGCCAGGTCGAGGTGGTCGGCCAGGCTCTTGCGCCCGGCGTTGGCGTTCCCGCCCGCGATGGCGGCGATGCGGTCGAGCCACACCGCGGTGGGATACGTGCCCACCTTCTGCATCCTGGCCTTGAGCGTGGGGTCCGAGGTCTGCGCCGCGGAGGTGCCGACCAGGCCGGTGTAGTCGGGGTTGACGTAGAAGGAGGCTCCGGCGAACGGGTTGTCGGCGTGGGCCTCGGCGGCCGCGGCGGGCTGTCCGGCGGTGAGCTGGCCGGTCAGGCCGAGGACCAGCGCGGTGAGGCCCGCGGCGACCGCGGGCGCCCTGCGCCGTCGGCGGCCGGGTCTCGGTCCGGACGTGTGGGGTGCCCGCACGGGTCGGTGTGTCATGTGCCCTCCTCGTGATGATCTGCGGGTGTGCGAGGTGGAACCGGGGGACGTCGGGTGCGTGACGGCGGTGGGCGGTCCGGTGGGTGGTCAGCCGCCGGCGCAGTGCAGGTCGGGGGTGCCCGCGGTGCCGTTCGCGGTGAAGCCGAAGGTGGTCGTGGCACCGGGCGCGAGGGAGCCGTTGAAGGCGGCGTTGCGGACGAGGGCCCGGCCCTGGGACGTGGTCAGCGTGCCGTTCCACAGGCTGGTGATGGTGGACCCGGCCAGGTCCCAGTCCACCGACCAGCCCGTCAGCGCGCCCGAGCCGGTGTTCTTGACGGTGACCTCGGCCTGGTAGCCGCCCTGCCACGACGAGGCGGTGCGGAACTGCGCGGTGCACGCGGCCGGCGTCGGCGTCGGGGTCGGGGTCGGGGTCGGCGTCGGGGTGGGGGTGGGGGTGGGGGTGGGGCTCGTGCCGTCGTAGGTCAGCCCGTACCCGTACGGGAAGAGCGGGCTCTTGCCGTCGCCGTCGTTGACCGGCTGCTGCGAGGCACTCTTCATCCAGGTCACCGGCAGTTTCCCGGTGGGGGCGTAGGCGCCGAACAGGACGTCGGAGACACCGGCGCCCTCCGTCCCGGGCAGCCAGGCGGCCAGCAGCGCCTTCCAGTCGGGCAGCTGGGCGGCGATGTCGAGCGGACGGCCGGAGACCAGCACCACGACGACCGGTACGCCGCTCGCCTTCAGCCTGGCGAGCGTCTGGAGGTCCTCCTGGTCCAGCCCCATGCCGTCCGTCCGGTCGCCGCGGCCCTCGGCGTACGGCGTCTCCCCGACGACGGCGACGGCGGCGCTGTAACCGGAGTTGATGCCGTTGCCGTAGCGGTCGTAGGTGACCTGGGACGGGTCGGTGACGGCGGAGCGGATCCCCTGCAGGATCGTCGTGCCGTCGGTCACGGCGCCGCTGCGGCCCTGCCAGCCCACGGTCCAGCCGCCGCTCTGGTTGCCGATGTCGTCGGCCGATTTCCCGGCGACGAACAGTTTGGCGGACTTGGCCAGGGGCAGGACGCCGCCGTCGTTCTTCAGCAGCACCTGGGAGGCGCGTACGGCCTGCCTGGCCAGGGTGCGGTGCGCGGCGGAGCCGACCGTGGACGTGTAGGAGCGGTCGGTGAGCGGGTGTTCGAACAGGCCGAGCTGGAACTTCTTCGTGAGGATGCGGCGGTTGGCGTCGTCGACGCGGGCCTGCGAAATCCTGCCGGCGGTGACCTCGCCCCGCAGCAGGCCGAGGAACTTCTTGTAGTCGTGCGGGACCATGACCATGTCGACGCCCGCGTTGACGGCCGTGGTGATCTCGGCTCCGGTGAAGCCGCTCTGCCCGTCGAGCTGGTCGACCGCGGCCCAGTCGGAGACGACGAACCCGGTGAAGCCCAGCTCGCCCTTGAGGACGTCGGTCACCAGGTACTTGTTGGCATGGGACCGCACGCCGTTCCAGCTGCTGTACGAGAGCATCACGGACCCGACGCCGCGGCGGACCGCCTCCTTGAACGGCGGCAGGTGGATCGCCCGCAGGTCGGCCTCGGACAGCTGGGTGTTCCCCTGGTCGACACCACCGGTGGTACCGCCGTCGCCGAGGTAGTGCTTGGCGGTGGCGAGCACCGGGGCCGGACCGGTGCCCAGGGTCTCCCCCTGGAGACCCGTGACGAACGTCGTCATCGCCGAGGGCAGTTCGGGCGTCTCGCCGAACGACTCGTACGTACGGCCCCACCGGTCGTTGCGGGCCACGCACAGGCAGGGGGCGAAGTCCCAGTCGATGCCGGTGCCCGACACCTCCTCGGCCACCGCGCGTCCAACCCGCTGGACGAGGGCGGCGTCGCGCGTGGCGCCGAGGCCGATGTTGTGCGGGAAGAGGGTGGCGCCGCGGACCGCGTTGTGGCCGTGCACCGCGTCGATCCCGTAGATCATCGGGATGCCGAGCGGCGTCGTCAGCGCGGTGCGCTGGAGGGAGTCGTAGGTGTCGGCCCAGGTCTGCGCGTTGTTGGGGCTGACCGTCGAGTCGCCCCCGGACAGCACGGACCCGATGCGGTAGGCGGCGAGGTCGGACTGGGGGACCAGCGCGTCCTTCTCGATCTGGGTCATCTGGCCGAGCTTGTCGTCCAGGGTCATCCGCGCGAGCAGGTCGTCGACGCGGTCCGGCACGGGTAAGGAGGCGTCCTGGTAGGGGAGGCCGGCGGCCGACGAGGGGGCGACGGGCTCCGGAGCGGCGACGGCCGGTGCGGAGAGTGCCGGTGCGGTGAGGGCCAGGGCCGCGACGCACAGGGCCAGGGCCGTCGTCACCGGGCGGCGGGCGGACAGAGGGCGCATGAGGACGGGCCTTTCCGGGAGGGTGTCCCAGGGTGGGGGCGGCGCCGGTGGGATCCGGGTCCCGCCCGTTCGTCGGCGCGGGAAGGCGGGCGGGACCCGGAGTCGGGGGGCGTGTGTCACGCGGTGGTGCAGGCCGTGCCGTTCAGGCTGAAGCCGGACGGCTTGGCGAAGCTGCCGCTGTAGGTGCCCTGGAAGCCGAAGGAGACTTGGCCGCCCGCCGGGATCTGCCCGTTGTAGGCCAGGTTGGCGGCCGTGACGGCTCCCGAGGCCGGGGAGACGGTCGCGCCCCAGGCGCTGGTGATCCGCTGGCCGGACGGCAGGGTGAAGCCGAGCTTCCAGCCGCTGACGGGGGCGGAGCCGGTGTTGGCGACGGTGACGTCCGCCGTGAAACCGCCCTGCCAGACGTTCGTCGCGTAGGTCACCTTGCACGCCGTGGACCCGCCGGGAGTGCCCGGGTCACCCGAGGAACCGGTGTTGACGGTCGAGGAGAACGAGGTCACGGCGAGGCCCGCGCCGTTCTGCCAGGGCTCGAAGCCCGCCTGGACGCTGGTCAGGTACCAGTCGTTCTGCGCCAGCCCGCGGGAGACGGCCTGCCGGACGAAGTCCATGACGTCGAAGTTCCAGCTGGTGATCGCCGACGGCGCGACGAAGGACAGCACGTCGTTGGAGCCGTTGTTGCCGGACCACACCTGCCACTGGCGCCCGGCCACGGTGGCACTGCCGACCTGCGAACCCACCGGCTGGATGGAGCCGACCTTGTTGAACCAGACCATGATCTCGGTCCGGTTCACGCCGTCGGTGCGGGGCGTCGGGTCGAGCCAGATGTCGTACGCGGCGTCGTAGACCGCATTGCTCACGTAGCCGTACGAGATGCTGGTCGGCGCGCTGGAGATGGTGCTGAGCCGGGCGGGCAGACTGGTGCCGGGCGAGCAGTTGGTGTAGTGGCAGCCGTTGAAGACCGACGGGTACGACTTCGGGGCGCCGTTCGTCGGGACGGACCCGTCGGCCTGGGCTATCCGGAATCCCGAGTCGGTCACGGTGATGCACTGGGTCTCGCTGGTGCCCCAGCGGTTGTTCTGCACGACGTAGCGGCCCTGGATCGTCGTCGACCCGAACGGTTCGCAGATCGACGTGTCCGCCTGGGCCGGCGAGACGGTGGTGAACAGCGCGGCGAGCGAGACGAGCGAGGTGAGCAGCGCGCCGAGCACGCCGCGCACGCTCCGGACTTGGTGCGGTGACGGTCGCATGCGGGTCCTCTCCGAAGGAGTGGGGGAGTCAGTGGCGGGAGCGCTCCCATGCTGCACATGGGAGCGCTCCCATCCCTCGGTACCGGGAGGGACTGTAGGGAGGGGCGCGTATCCCTGACAAGGTCTGGGACAGGGATTGCATCGAAGAGGTTTCGAATGCGCAGGTGGGTGGGGGTGCGCTCAACTGGTGGCCGTGGCTTGGCGTTTGGGAGCGCTCCCGAACCGGGGGAGGCCGCAGCGCTCGGCATACGGGGATGAGGCCGCAGTGCCCCCGAACCGGGGCCGGCCGCCGGCCCGCGGACCGGCGAGCGTCACCGGCCGGCGTGCAGCCGGGGCCGATTGGCGTGGTTCCGGGGCCGACTGGCGAGGTGTCGGGGCCGGCTTGCGTTCAGGCCGGCTCGGGTTCTGGCCGGCTCGTGTTTCAGGCCGACTCGCGTACGACCAGTTCCGTGCGCAGGATCACGTGCCGCCAGGCCACGGCCGGCTCCTCCAGCTCCTCCAGCAGCAGCCGGACCATCGCCCGCCCGATTTCCTCGACCGGTTGACGGACCGTCGTCAACGGCGGCGCGGTCTGTTCGGCCAGCGGGAAGTCGTCGAAGCCGATGACGGCGACGTCCTCCGGCACCCGGCGGCCGGCTTCACGCAGCGCCCGCAGGGCACCGGCCGCCGTGGTGTCCGAGGCGGCCAGTACGCCGTCGGTCTCCGGGTGCCGTTCGAGGAGGCGGGCCATGGCTCGGTACCCGCTCTCCTCGGTGAAGTCGCCCTCGGCCATCAGCGAATCGTCGGTCGTCAGGCCGGCCGCCGCCAGGGCGTCGCGGTAGCCGCGCAGCCGGCACTGGGCGACGTACATGTCGAGCGGTCCGGTGATCGTGGCGATCGTCCTGCGGCCCGTGGCGAGGAGGTGGGCGACGGCGTCACGGGCGCCGCCGACGTTGTCCGCGTCGACGTAGCTGACCTGCTCGTCGCCCGAGCGGCGGCCCAGCAGGACGGTCGGCAGCCGGGCCTCGGCGAGCATGTCGGGCAGCGGGTCGTCGGCGTGCACGGACATCACCAGCACCCCGTCGACCCGCCCGCCGCGGGCGTACTCCAGGAAACGGCGCCGCTCGGTGTCCGAGCGGACCAGGGTCAGCAGCAGCTGCATGCCCGTGTCGGCCAGGGCGTCCCCGAGGGAGCGGACGACCTCGGAGAAGAAGGTCTCCGCGAACATCCGCCAGTCCGGCTCCGTCATGACGAGCGCCACGGCGTCGGCGCGGCGGCCGGCCAGGGAGCGGGCGGCGAGATTGGGTACGTAGCCGAGTTCGGCGATGGCGCGTTGTACGGCTTCGCGGGTCGATTCCCGCACCCCTGCCGCGTTGTTCACCACGCGGGAGACCGTGCCCCGGCCGACACCGGCGCGGGCGGCCACCTCCTCCAGCGTCGGCGTGCCAGGACGCCGCCTGTCCATGACTACCTCCCCCCACGAGAACCACGATCTTACGATCCCGCGCGCACTGGGCACACGGGGCTCGGGTCGTCGGCCGTGTCGGTGGTCCGGCGGGGGCGGGCGGTCGTGGCCGGTCGTGGCCTCTTTCCGGCCGGAAGCGGCAGGCGCGTGCGCGGCCGGTCGCGGTCTTCTCCGGCGGGAACCGGCAGGGGGCGTGCGCGGCTGCGGCCGGCTCGGTCCACCACCCGCTCCGGCCACGCGATCTGTTCAGGCCACGCCACCCGCTCCGGTCACGCCAGCTGCTCAGGCCACGCGGTTTGCTCGGTCTGCCCCCGGCTCAAGCCGCCCCCGCTTCAATCCACCCCCGGCTCAAGCCGCCCCCGCTTCAATCCACCCCCGGCTCAAGCCGCCCCCGCTTCGGGACGCAGTCGGCTCAAGCCGCCCCCGCTTCAGTCCGGCCCCGGCTCAACCCGCCCCCGCTTCGGGCCGCCGTCGGCCCAGGCCGCCGTCGGCTCAGGCGGCCGTGCGGTCGTCGACCGGGATGCCGAGCCGTTCGGCCACGCTCGTGAGGGCCGCGCCCAGCGGGAGCGCCACCCGGGTCAGGGCGTGCCGGTCGCCCCGGGTCGGGTCCCGGTTGACGATCAGCACGGGCTTTCCGGCCTCGGCCGCCTGGCGGACGAAGCGGAGCCCTGACATCACCGTGAGCGAGGAGCCCAGGACCAGCAGTGCGGCCGCTTCACGGACCAGCGCGCGGCAGTGCTCGACCCGCCCCGGCGGAACGGTCTCGCCGAAGAAGACCACGTCCGGCTTGAGGATGCCGCCGCAGACCGCGCAGGGCACCACGCGGAAGTCCCCGACCTGTTCGTCGGTGAGGTCGGCGTCGCCGTCCGGGTTGATGCCCGCGGCCACCGGCTCGAAGCCCGGATTGGCCTCCTCCAGCCGTCCGGCGAGTTCGCGGCGCGGGCTGGAGGCGCCGCAGGACAGGCAGACGACCCGGTCCAGGCTGCCGTGGAGTTCCACCACGCCCTCGCTGCCGGCGGCCTGGTGCAGGCCGTCGACGTTCTGGGTGATCACGCCGGAGAGCATGCCGTGCCGTCCGAACGCGGCCACGGCCCTGTGCCCGGCATTGGGGCGGGCGCGGCCGAACGTGCGCCAGCCGAGGTGGCTGCGCGCCCAGTAGCGGCGCCGGGCCTGGGCGGTGGCCGTGAAGTCCTGATAGGTCATCGGGGTGTGCCGGCTCAGGCTCCCGCCCTCGCCCCGGTAGTCGGGGATGCCCGACTCCGTGGAGATCCCCGCCCCGCTGAGCACCAGCACACCGCCGGACTCCAGCGCGTCGGTGACCGGTCCGAGATCCGTGGTGCCCGGTGGCAGGTCCTCGGTGGGGGTCCAGCTCAGGGTGGGGCGCATCCGCATGCGGCCAGGGTACGGAACCGGGCTGCGTTCGGGCGCCCGTGCGTCAGGGGCGGCCGGCGGACACCTGCCCGCTCCGCCGCGGTCCCGGCGCTCTGCGACGCCTGCGGGGTCCCGGCCCTCTGCGACGCCTGCGGAGTCCCGGCCCTCTGCGACGCCTGCGGAGTCCCGGCCCTCTGCGACGCCTGCGGGTCCCGGCCCTCTGCGACGCCTGCGGGCCCCGGCACTCTCCGACGGCCTCCGGGTCCCGGCACGCAGGTGGGACACGGCGTGCGCCGGGTACTCGGCGCACCGAGAACGTGGAGAACACTGGAGGGATGCACCATGGCGCAGCATGTGCGAGACATCATGACCAGCCGGCTGGTGACGGTGGAACCGCAGGCATCGGTGACGGCGGTGGCCCAGAGGATGCGTGACGAGGACATCGGGGTCGTCCTGGTCACCGAGGGCGACGAGCTGCGTGGTCTGGTCAGCGACCGCGACCTCGTGGTGCGCGCGCTCGCGCAGGGCGGAGACCTGGAGCAGAGGTCCGTCGCCTCGGCGTGCAGCGATGATCTGGTCACCGTGACCCCCGACGAGGATCTCGACCACGCGGTCGAGCTCATGCGCGAGCACTCCGTGCGCCGCCTGCCGGTGGTGGAGGAGGGGCACCCGGTCGGGATCCTGTCGCTCGGCGACCTGGCGATCGAGCGGGACGCGGAGTCGGCGCTCGGGGACATCAGCGCGGCCGAGTCGAACCGGTAGGGCGGCGCCCGCACCGGTGGTGCTCCGGCACCGGTGGTGCTCCGGCACCGGTGGTGCTCCGGCACCGGTGGTGCTCCGGCACCGGTGGTGCTCCGGCACCGGTGGTGCTCCCGCACCGGTGGTGCTCCCGCACCGGTGGTGCTCCCGCACCGGTGGTGCTCCGGCACCGGTGGTGCCCGCGCGGACGTCCTCACCGCCCCGGGGCCGGGCCGGGTGGTTACTCCGGCCCGGCCCGGCTCCGCCGCGCCCCCGTAAGGCTCCTGGGGACGGCGGGCGCCCGCGCTCGGTCCGCGAGGCCGCCCCGGCGGTCAGCCGCCGAGCGGGGACGTCCTGGCGAGTGCGGCGGTCACACCGGTGGTGCCCGCGCGGACGTCCTCACCGCCCCGGGGCCGGGCCGGGTGGTTACTCCGGCCCGGCCCGGCCCCGCCGCGCCCCCGTAAGGCTCGGGGGGACGGCGGGCGCCCGCGCTCGGTCCGCGAGGCCGCCCCGGCGGTCAGCCGCCGAGCGGGGACGCCATGGCGAGTGCGGCGGTCACGGGGTGGGCCGGTGAGGTGAACAGCCGCCCGGTGGGGCCCGACTCGACGACGTGCCCCCCGGAGAGCACGACCAGGGTGTCGGTGTGGTCGGCGACCAGGCGCAGGTCGTGACTGACCAGGACGAGTGACAGGTCGCGCCGGGCGCGCAGCCCGGCCAGCAGCTCCATCACGGCGACGGTGGTGTCCGGGTCGAGCGCCGAGGTCACCTCGTCGCAGATCAGTACGTCGGGATCGGCCGCCAGTGCGCGGGCTATGGCGACGCGTTGGCGCTGCCCGCCGGACAGTTCGTGCGGGTAGCGGTCGCTGAAGGCGGCGGGCAGACCGACCTGGTCGAGGAGTTCCAGGACGCGCCCGCGGGCCTCGCCCCGTCCGGCCCGGCGGTGCAGCAGCAGCGGGCGTCGCAAGGTGGCCCCGACGGTCCGGGCGGGGTTGAGCGTGCCGAGAGGGTCCTGGGGGACGAGCTGGAGGCGGCGGCGCTGGTCGCGGTCGCGGCCGCGTGCGGCGGGGGCGAGGCGGGAGCCGCCCAGAGTGACGGTGCCGGCGGTCGGCCGGTGCAGGCCGACGAGGGTGCGCAACAGGGTCGTCTTGCCGGAGCCGGAGGCGCCGACGACACCGAGGCTGCTTCCGGCGGCGAGGGTGAGGGCGACGCCGTGCAGCACGGGGACACGGCGGCCGCGGTGGATGTGGGCGGCGTGCAGCCCCGACGCGGTGAGCCTGGGCGGGCCGTCGCCCGGGGCGGGCGCGGGCGGGGCGGGCGCGGGCGGGACGGGCGCGGTGCGCGCGGCGGGCCGAAGACGCGCGCGGGTCAGGTCGACGACGTCGTCGGCGAGCCGGGTGACCAGGTCGGGGTCGTGGCAGGACAGGCCGATCGCGATGCGGTGGCTCTCCGCGAGGTGGCGCAGGAGATCGGCGATCTCGTCGCGCAGCGCCGGGTCGAGTCCGGCGGTGGGTTCGTCCAGGAGCAGGACGGCCGGGCGGCGGGCCAGGGCGCGGGCGAGCCCCACCCGCCGCTGCTGGCCACCCGACAGCGCGCCGATCCTGCGCTCCGCCAGCCCGCCGTCGACGGGCAGCCGCACCTCGGCGAGCAGCGCCCCGATCGCTTCCCGGGTGCGGTCGACGGCGACCTCGGCGAGCAGGCGCCGTACCCGCATGCGCGGGTTGAGCCCGGAACCGGGATCCTGGCCGACGTATGCGAGACGGTTCCTGCGCAGGGCGCGCAGTTCGGCCGGGGGGAGGCCGAGCGGGTCCTGTCCGAGGACCGTGACGGTGCCGCCCGTACGCCGGGCCCCCGGGGGCAGCGCGCCCGCCACGGCCCGCAGCAGCGTCGTCTTGCCGCAGCCGGACGGTCCGGTCACCACCGTGACCCGGCCGGGGCACAGCGCGAGCCCGGCGCCCTCCAGCAGGAGCCGGCCGTCCGGGCCGGCCACGGTCAGGCCGGAGACCTCGACGGCGTGCTCTTCCTCCGCCGGCGGGGCCTCGGGATACCGGTCGGGCATGTGGTTCACAGCGCGGGTACCGCCTTCCGGCCGGTCGTGGGGACGAGGGCGGCGGCCGCCAGGTTGACGCTCATGGCGAGCAGACCGATGCCGATCCCGGGCGCGAGCACCGCCCAGGGGTTGAGCAGGATGCCGGCCGAGTTCTCGCGGATCATCAAC
This sequence comes from Streptomyces sp. NPDC013455, assembly GCF_040632975.1. Lineage (NCBI taxonomy): Bacteria > Bacillati > Actinomycetota > Actinomycetes > Kitasatosporales > Streptomycetaceae > Streptomyces > Streptomyces sp. NPDC013455. The sequence goes on from NZ_JBEYCX010000005.1 coordinate 217,992, forward strand.
GCCCAGTCGGCGGCGGGCGGTTGCGGTCCGACCTGGAGGAACCCGGCGGTGGCGACGAGGTACACGGCGGCGACGAACCGCAGTCCGAACAGGGCGAGGAGCGTCGCCCGCAGGTTCGGCAGCACCTCCCGTGCGACGAGGTGCCAAAGCCGTTCGCCGCCGACGGCCGCCGCCTCGACGTACCCGGAAGCGGCCACGGGCGCGGCCGCGCCCGCGACCAGCCGTACCGCGTACGGCACCCCGAGGACGACCGACGCGGCGACCACGGCGAGCCGTCCGCCGTCCGGCCAGGACAGGGTGACCAGCAGGATGCCGAGCACGGCGGGCAGCAGCATCAGGACGTCGGCGGAGCGTTCGACGAACCGTCCGACGGCCGGGCGCAGCGCGCCGACCGCGCCGAGCAGGGCGGCGGAGCCGGTGACGAGGGCGGCCACGAGCAGGGACGTGACGACCAGTTCACGCCCGCCGGCGAGGACGCGGCTGAGCACGTCACGGCCCAACTGGTCACCGCCGAACGGCGCGTCGCCACCCGGCTCCGCGTACGGTGCGGTGACCGGGGTGTCGATGGCATGCGGGGCGAGCCAGGGGCCGGCCAGGGCGAGTGCGGTGAGCACCAGCGCGGGCAGGACGCGGAGCACGGTCCCGCGCCGGGGCCGCGGGGCGGCGGCGGTCATGAACGGCCTCCCGAGGCCCAGGCGCGTACCAGGTCGGCGAGCAGCAGGACACCGCTGACGACGGCCCCGGTGACGGCGACGACTCCGGCGATGAGGGGACTGTCCCGGTCGGTCACCGCTCCGGTGAGGACCGAACCGGCACCGGGGTAGTTGAAGACGGTTTCGACCACGACCGCGCCGCCCAGCAGCATGCCCGTCGAGGTGGCGAGGCCGGCGGCGATGGTCGGCAGGGCGCCGGGCAGCAGGTGGTGGGTGAAGATCCGGTGCCTGGGCAGCCCGTCGAGCACGGCGGTCTCGATGTGCGGCGCCTTGGCCTCGTCGGCGAGCGCGGCCCGCACGATGCGGACGTTCCAGCCGATCTGCGGGATCGCCAGCGCGAGCACCGGCAGCACGAGCATCTTCCAGGAGGCGGGTGAGCCCTCCGCGTCGGTGAGGGTGACGGCGGGCAGCCAGTCGGTCCACAGGGCGAAGACCAGCACCAGCGCCACCGCGACGACGAACTCCGGCAGTGCGAGCACACCGGTGGCGGTCGCCGAGACCGTCCGGTCCACCGTCCCGCCGGGCCGGGCCGCCGCCCAGCAGCCGAGCGCGAGGGAGACGGCCAGGGTCAGCAGCAGCGCGAGCCCGCCGAGCAGCAGGGTGTTGGGGAAGGGGCCGGCCAGCAGGCCGGCGACGGACTCGCCGCGGGCGGAGGTGCCGAGATCGCCGGTGGGCAGGCCGGTCATCCACTCCCGGAAGCGTTCGAGCACCGGCCGGTCCAGCCCGAGCAGGCGCCGCCGCTCGGCGAGGTCGGCCGCGCTCTCCCCGCGTTCGGACGTGGCGGTGGCCGCGTCGCCCGGCAGCAGCTCCACGGCGGCGAAGACGAGTGCGAGCAGTACGGCGAGCAGCGCCACCCGGCGTGCGAGCACCCCGGCCACGCGCAGCAGGAGACGCGCCACCGCCGGGGCCGGCCGGGGCGCGTCGTCCCCGGCCGGTCCGGGGTGCGCCGCCTGGATCAGCGAGCCAGCCATGCCGTCTCGAGCTGGACGCGTCCGTAGCCGGGCAGGGTCGGCAGGCCGCGCACCGCCGCGGCGGCGAGATCGATGCCGTCGGCCATGCCCCACAGCAGGTAGCCGGACTCGTCGTGCTCGATCCGCTGGAGCTCGTGCAGCACCTCGGTGCGCTCCGCCGCGTCCTTGGTGGCCATCGCCTTCTTGTACGCGGCGTCGAAGGCGGCGTTCTTCCAGCCGGCCTCGTTCTGGCCGGAGTCGGACACCATGGTCTTGCTGGCGAAGAACACCACCGAGTCGTTGGTGCCCCAGTAGGTGGTGTACAGGTCGCCCTTGAGCCAGGTCTTCTCCCAGAAGGCGGCCGACTCCTGCTTGACGACCTCGACCTTCACCCCGGCCTCGCGGACCTGGGAGGCGAACAGGGTGGCCGCCTCGGCCAGGCCGGCGATGTCCTCGGTGGTCAGCAGCTTGTACGTCTTCGACAGGTCGAAGCCCGCCTCCTTCAGCAGCGACGCGGCCTTGGCCAGATCCCGCCCGCGCTGCGGGATGTCCTTGGCGTAGGCGGGGTCGCCGGTGCCGAGGATGTCGTTGGCGACCGTGCCGTAGCCGGAGAGCACCTGCTTGACCATGGCCTCGCGGTCCACGGCCAGCCGCAGGGCCTCCCGGACCCTGGCGTCGGCGAAGGGTCCGTCGGTGGTGCGCATGACGATCGGCATCGCCATGTCGTCGGACCGCCGCACGATCTGGATGTCGTCGCGCTTCTCGGCCGTGCGGGCCGCGACGGCACCGACGTTGGAGGCCACGTCGATCTGTCCGGCCAGCAGTGCGTTGGCCATCGCCTGGGGGCTCTCGAAGATCCTCACCTCGATGGCGTCGAGGAGGACCTCACCGCCGTACCACTCCGCGTTGCGCACCAGCCGGGCGTTGCCGGAGCGGAACCAGTCCAGCTTGAAGGGGCCCGTGCCCGGCGCCCTGCCGAGGTCCTCGTCCGCCGTGCCCTTCTTCAGCACGAACGTCGTCAGCCGCGTCAGCTGCGGCAGTTCGGCGTTGGCGTAGTCGGACACCAGGACTACGGTGCGGTCGTCCCCGGCCTCGATGTTCCCGGCCTTGATGCCGGGCAGCCGGGAGGCGCCCGAGGGGGTGCCGCGCAGCCGCTTGAGCGACCAGACGACGTCCTCGGCGGTGACGGGCGTCCCGTCGTGGAACGCCGCTCCCTCGGCGATCGTGAAGCGCCAGGTCTTCAGGTCGTCCGACGCCTTCCAGGAGGCCGCCAGCCGGGGCACGGTATTGGGCCCGGAGCCGGGGACGGTGAGGGTGTCGTGGACCAGCGAGATGATCAGGTAGTCGCTCTCGTTGGCCTGGGTGCCGTGCGGGTCACGGGTGATGGCGGAGGCGCGTCCCAGCGCCCCCACCCGGAGCGTGCCGCCGCGGCGAGGCTTCCCGCCGGCCTTCGCGGGCGACGTGGACGAGGTCTCGTCACCGCCGCCGCAGGCGGCCAGAAACGCGGCCGCGCCCATCCCGCCGCCGGCCCACAGCACTTGGCGTCTGTTCCAGTTCACGTACGACCTCGTTCCCGTGATGAGCAGGTTGCTTAGGGTTGCCTACCCTAAGTAGAGCCTGTGCGCAAGCTGTGCGGAGTGACCGCTCGCACTCCTGTCGGTGTGTCAAATAGGCGCACGGGCGCACGAGTTGGCGCCAGGGGGGCGCGCGGAGCGTCGGTGGGTGCGTGCACCTCGGTAAGGATTGCCTTACCTAATTAGCGGTGCTACGTTCGGCGCGCCGACACACAGCGAACCCACAGGAACGGGTTCGCGCCGTCCTCGCACCCCCACCGCACCCGAAACGGATGACTCCGCCATGCCCACCGGAGCCGCACCCCTTCGGCAGCTCGCCCCGTGCGCCGTCGACGAGCTGACCCGGACCGCTCGGAAGATCCTCGCCGACTCGGGAAGTCCGGCCGCCCGGCCCGGACTGCTCGGCCGGGTCGCCGCCTCCGCCACCCGGTTGGATGAAACGATCCGTCACCACTGCCGCCCGGTCGACACCGACGACGGTCTGTTCGTCCTGCGCGGCCTGCCGGTCGACGACGGCGGAATCGGCCCCACCCCGGCCGGCTGGGCCACGGCGGGTGACCGCGCGGCCGAGTGGGACGTGATCCTCCTCCTGCTCGCCACCGCCATGGGCCACCCGATCGCCTGGGAAGGCCAGCAGGAAGGCCGGTTCGTGCACAACATCGTGCCCTCCCGCGGCCACGAACAGGAGCAGACCGGCGCGAGCAGCAGCGTGCTGCTCAGCCCGCACACCGAGGACGCCTTCCACCCCGGCCGCGCCCACCTGCTGCTGCTCGCCTGCATGCGCAACCACGACGCCGTTCCCACCACCGCCGCCAGCATCCGCAAGGTCAGGCTCGCCGCGGACGACGTCGCACTGCTGTCCCGCCCGGTACTGCCGATCCTTCCCGACGACGCCTACACCGAGGCGCAGTCGTTCGCCGGGGAGCCCCCGAAGGTCCCCGTCCTGTGGCGGACCGCCGCTGGCCCCGCCCTGCGCTACGACCCCGCCTACACCCCGCTCGACGCGGCGCCCGCCGGCTACCGCGCCGCCTACGGCCGGCTCACCGCCGAACTGCAACGCGTGTCGGTCGCCGTCGCCCTGGAGCCCGGTGACGTCCTGGTCGTCGACAACGACGTGGTCGTCCACGGCCGGGTGCCGTTCCGGGCGCGCTACGACGGCACCGACCGCTGGCTCAAGCGCGCCTCGGTGCGTGTGCCGGGCCGCCGCAGCCGGCCGCCGGCCGAGGCCGGCGAACACGGCTACGGCCAGGCCGCGCTCGTGGCCCGCCTCCGACCACCCGCCCGCCACCCCCTACGAAGGGACGAGCCGTGACCGGCACCTCCGCACGCACCGACGACACCCCGGCCGGCATACCCGCCGGCCCACCCGCCGACGACCGGACCCTGCGCGTCCTCGGCACCGGCGACCTCGCGGGCCTCGAGATCTCCCTCGCCGACGTGGTCGACGTGGTCGAGCAGGCGTACCGCGCCCTGGCCGACGGCACGTCGGCCAATCCCCGCAAACTCACCGTCAAGCCCGAGGACGGCCACTCCGTCTCGTACGCCATGCTCGGCCGTGACGGCGTCCGCGAGGTCGTCGCCGTGAAGACGTCCTACAAGCACGGCCTGGACCGCTCCCGCGACGAGCAGCACTACTACACGACGCTGACGCTCTACGACGACGTCACCGGACTGCCGGTCGCGCTGATGGACTGCGGCCGCGTCGGCTCACTGCGCACCCCGGCCGTCTCGGCCCTGCTCGCGCGCGAGCTGGCGGCACCCGGCAGCCGCAGCGCGCTGGTCATCGGCACCGGCACCCAGGGCCGGCTGGCCCTGCCCTTCCTCCTCACCACCCTCCCGGACCTCGACCGCCTCATGGTTTACGGCACCCACCCCGACGGTATCGCCGCGGTCCGCGAGCGGCTCCGCCACCACTTCCCGGACCGGGAACCCGAGGTCGTCGAGGACGCCCGGGCCGCCGCGGCCGACGCCGATGTGGTGGTGGCCACCGCGGGCCGGCACACGCCCGCCGCGGTCGAGGCGGCCGACCTGAAGCCGGGCGCGCTCTCCGTCCTCGTCGGCCACGGCATCGCGCCCTCGACCCTGCACGAGGCCGACCGCGTGATCGCCACCAGCGAGGCGCAGATGAAGGTCACCGGCACCGACATGGCCGGCGCCGACGGCGGCTTCCCGCCCGTGGACGCGGAGTTCCCCCAGGTGCTGGCCGGACGGGCCGAGGGCCGGCGCTCGGCCGGCGAACGCGTCTTCGCCTACAACAGCGGCCTCGTCGTCACCGACATCGCCCTCGGGCACCGCTTCGCGCAACTGGCCGTCGCACAGGGCCTGGGAACACGGGTGCCACTGTGGCAGTGACCGCCACCTCCGCCGGCGCTCCGCCGCTGCCCGCCCATCCGGACCCGGAACTCGACGCGATCCTGGGCAGCGGGCTGCCGCACGAGCTGTCGTACGGGCTCGGCGGCCCGTACCACCTGCTGCTGCCCGACCGCTTCGACGCCAACGCGGCCTCCTTCACCGCGGTGCTGCGCGACACGGGTGTCGAAGGCCGCGTGTACTACGCGAAGAAGGCCAACAAGGCCGCCGTCTGGATGGACCGCTGCGCGCTGTCCGCAACGGGCGTCGACGTGGCCAGCAGCGGTGAGCTGCGGGACGCGCTCGGCCACGGGGTGCGCGGCGAGCACATCGTGGTCACCGGACCCGCCAAGGCCGACGCACTGCTCCGCGTCGCCGTTCTCCAGGGCTGCCTGATCGCCGTCGACGCCCTCGACGAACTGGAGCGCCTCCTGGCGCAGGCCCGTGCCGTCGCCCGCCCGGCGCGCGTGCTGCTGCGGCGGCTGCCCCCGGCACAGCCGCACAGCCGGTTCGGCCTCGCGGACGGCGCGTGGGAAGCGGCCCTGGCCCGGTGCGCCGCGGCCGGCGAGACCGTGGTCGTGATGGAGGGCTTCTCCTTCCACCTCGCCGGCTACGCCACCGAGCCGCGCGCACGACTCGCGTGCGAACTGGTCGAGGCGTGCCTCACGGCACGGGGCACGGGACTGCGGGCCGACCGGATCAGCATCGGCGGCGGCTTCGCCGTCGACTACACCGACGCCGGGCACTGGGCGCGCTACCTCGGCGGCCAGCGGCCCGGCCAGTACCACGCGGGCAAGTCCTTCGAGGCGGCGGACTTCTACCCGTACCACTCACCCGTGGCGGGCGCCGACGCCCTGCGCGCCGTACTCACCACCCACGACCTCGCCGACCGGCTGCGCACGGCCGGGGTGGCGCTCCTGCTGGAGCCGGGCCGCGCACTGCTCGCCCGGGCCGGGTGCACGGTGTTCCGGGTGCAGGGGGTGAAGGACCGCGGCGACTACGGCATCGTCACCGTCGACGGCACCAGCCTGAGCCTGTCCGAGCAGTGGTTCGACAGCGAGTACCTGCCGGATCCGGTACTGCTGCCCGCGACCGTCCGTCCGGCGGGGGAGGGGCCGTACGCCGCGGCCGTCGGCGGCGCCAGCTGCCTGGAATCCGACATGGTCACCTGGCGCAAGGTGGTGCTGCCCGCCCGCCCGCACCCCGGTGACCTGCTCGTCTACCCCAACACCGCCGGATACCAGATGGACTCCAACGAGTCCCCCTTCCACGAGCTGCCGCTGCCCCCGAAGGTCGTCCTCGACACCGGTGGCGGCCGTACCCGCTGGCGGCTCGACCGCCACCCCCTCGCCTGACTCCCCTCCCTCGCTTGGAGCCGCCCGATGGACAAGGCGCAGCAGCGTCCCACCGTGGTCAGCCGGGTCTCCGACCTCATCGGCCACACCCCCCTGTTCGAACTGTGCCGCACCGGGAACGGCAGCCGACTGCTGCTGAAACTCGAACAGTTCAACCCGACCGGTACCGCGAAGATCCGCATGGCCCGCCAGATGATCCTCGACGCCGAGGAACGGGGCGCGCTGCGCCCGGGCGGCCGGATCATCGAGTCCACCTCCGGCAACACCGGGCTCGGCCTCGCCGTCATCGCCGCCGAACGCGGTTACACCTTCACCGCGGTCGTCGACCACCACGCCGCCGCGGACAAACTGCGCGGCATGAAGGCGCTCGGCGCCGAACTCCTCTACGTCGCCGCGGACGGCGACGAGGAGCTGGCGACGGCCGCCCGCGAGGAGTTCGCCGAGCAACTGGCCAAGGAGGACCCCGGCGCCTGCTTCACCGAACAGCACAACAACCCGGCCAACGCGGTCGGCTACCACCCGGTGGCGCACGAGCTGCACACCGCCCTCGGCGGCCGGATCGACATCCTCATCGGGGCGGTCGGCACCGGCGGCGGGCTGTGCGGCACCGGGCGGGAACTGCGCCGCATCGTGCCCGGCGTGCGGATCGTGGGCGTCGAACCGAAGGGGTCCATCGCCTTCGGCGGTCCGGCCCACGACTACTACCAGTCCGGCACCGGCACCCCCGAGGGCGCCAGCATCGGCCTGCTGGTCGACTTCGACCTGATCGACGAGGGCCTGAAGGTCGGCGACGTCGAGGCGTTCGCCACCGCGCGGGTCGTCGCCCGCCGCACCGGGCTGCTCATCGGCGGCTCGGCCGGCGGTGTGGTGTACGAGGCGCTGACCCGGCTGGCGTCCTGGCCGCCGGGCACGACCGTGGTCGCGCTCGTCAACGACGGGGGCGAGAAGTACCTGGACACCGTCTTCGACGACGACTGGATGAGCGCCCGCGACCTCCTCGACCCGGCCGCCGATCGCGAGATCGACGAGCTGCTGACCAAACTCCGCGAGAACTGACACCCATGCGGACACCGCTCACCACCTTGCTCCGCGACAGCCGCGCCCTGGCGACGCTGGCCGTCCCGCTCGCCCTGACCCAGCTCGCCCAGGTCGCCCTCACCACCACCGACACGGTGATGATGGGCCTGATGGGCGCCGAGGCGCTGGCCGGCGGCGGCCTGGCGATGGTCGTCTTCAACCAGCTGCGCACCATGGGCGTCGGCCTGGTCACCGCCGTCGGCAACCAGGTCTCCGCCGCATCGGCCCGCGCCGACGAGGCCGAGGAGCTCACCGCGGCGGCGCGTCAGGAGGTACGGGACGTGGTGCGCGCCGCGCTGGCGCTGGCCACCCTGGCCGGCGTCGCCGGCGCCCTCGTCATGCTGGCGATCGGCCGGGCCGTGGCGCACCTCGGGCAGGACGCCGAGGTCGTGGACGCCGCCTGGCCGGTACTGCTCGCCCTCGCGCCGGGCCTGGTCCCCTGCCTGTGGTTCCAGGCGGTACGCCAGTTCACCGTCGGGATGCGCCGCCCCCAGGCCCTGCTGCGCATCACGCTCGCCTCCGTCGCCGTCAACGCGGGCCTCGACTGGGCGTTCATCCACGGCTCCTGGGGCATACCCGAGCTGGGTCTGCCCGGCATCGGCATCTCCACCTCGCTCGTCCACCTGCTGAGCTGTTCCGCCCTGTACGCCTCCGCCCGCCGCGACCCCCGGCTCGCCCCCCTGCTCGACATCCGGATCTGGAAGGCCCGCCCGGCCACCCTGCGCCGGCTGACCGGACTGGGCGTGCCCATCGCCGCCACCTACGGCTCCGAAGCGGGCTTCTTCTCCGTCGTCGCCCTGCTCATCGGCACCTTCGGCAGTGCGGCGCTGGCCGCGCACACGGCCGTCAACCAACTGATCTACATCGTCTTCCAGATCGCGGTCGGGCTGTCCCACGCCGCCTCCCTCAACGTCAGCCGCGAGCTCGCCCTGGACCGCATCGACGCCGCGCGACGCATCGGGAACACGGCACTGGCCTGCGCGGCGGCCGTGATGGCCGTCGTCGGCGTCGTCTACCTGACCGTCCCCGGCCCGGTCCTGCGCCCGTTCCTGGACCCGTCGGCCGCAGGTGGCCGCAGCGCCACGGACATCGCCACCGACCTGCTCCTGGTCGCCGCCGTCCTCCAGTTCTTCGACTGCGCGCAGAACATCGGCGTCGGCCTCCTGCGGGGCCTGGACGACACCGGGAGCGGCTTCCGCATCACCCTGGTCGGCTACTGGCTGATCGGCCTGCCGGCCGCCTGGCTCTTCGGGCACCTGGCCGGCCTGGACACGGTGGGCGTCTGGCTCGGCCTTCTGACCGGCCTCGCCGCCACCGCCCTGCTCCTGCTGCGCCGCTACCGGCAGGCCCTGTCCGTGCGAGCGGCCGGCCAGCCGGCCGCGGCCTGAGACGCAGGGCGCCGCGCGGTGATGTCCGTGCCCCGCACCGCGCCCCGCCTGGCCGGGTCAGCGGATGCGGGTTCCCGTGCCGCTGACCCGGACCCGCCGGTCACCCGCGCGCAGCGTCACCGTGAGCTCGCCGGGGCGGCCCAGGTCCGCGCCCTGGTGCAGGGTGAGGACGGCGTCCGCGGGCACCAGGCCCAGTTCCCGGGCGTACGCTCCGAAGGCGGCCGCCGCGGCCCCGGTGGCCGGGTCCTCGACGACGCCGCCGACCGGGAACGGGTCACGGACGTGGAAGACGGTGGCCGACTCCCGCCACACCAGCTGGACCGTGGTCAGATCCAGCCGGTGCATCAGGGCTTCGAGGCGCGCGAAGTCGTAGGAGAGATCGGCGAGGCGCTCCCGTGTCGCCGCCGCGAGGACCAGGTGGCGGGCGCCGGCGAACGCCGTACGGGGCGGGAAGTCCGGGTCGAGATCGGCGGCCGGCCAGCCGAGCGCGGCGAGCGCCTCCGTGACATCGGCGTCGGCGGTCTCCTCGACGTACGGCTCGACACTGGTGAGTGTGGCCCGGAACGTCCCGCCCTCCTCGGTCACCTCCACCGGCACGGTGCCGGCGCGCGTTGCGAAGACGAACTCCCCGGGGCCTGTCCGTTCGGCGAGCGCCACGGCGGTCGCGACGGTGGCGTGCCCGCAGAACGGCACCTCGGCCTTGGGACTGAAGTAACGGATGCCGTACGCCCTGCCCTCCCGGCCGCCGAGACCCTCCGGGGGCGCGGTCAGGAAGGCGGACTCGGAGTATCCGAGGTCGTGGGCGATGGCCAGCATGTCACTGTCGTCCAGGGCGGAGGCGTCCAGCACGATACCGGCCGGGTTCCCGCCGTCGGGGGTGCTGGAGAAGGCGGTGTAGCGCAGCACCTCGGGCCGCGGCGTCTTCGTTGTCATGCTTGCAGCAACCCGGGTCGGACCGGCGGCTATTCCTGGACGCGAGGGAAAGAGGTGGCGGGGGCGAGGGAAAGAGGCGGCGGGGGCTGCGGGCCGGTCCCGCCGGGCCGGTCCCGCGCCCCCGTGCCGTCCGGGCGGAGCAGCGGCGCGCCTGGCCGGAAGCCGCCCGCGCTCTTGAACGAAGCATGCGCGGTATGTGCCGATATGCTGTGTTTCATGCTCTGGACTGGGTGGATGCGCATCCGTCATCCTCTCCGCCGACAGTGGAGCCCCGCTCTGCTCTCACCGGTGATCTTGACCGTGGTCGTCACGGGCCTGGCGTTCTCCACTCCACGAAAGATCGCTTTCAGCCGCCTCCTGACTGCCGCCCCCGCCCTCGCGGCCGCCATCTGGCCCGTGCTGCCCACCGTCCTGCTGGGGGTGGTCTGCGTCCTGATCATGGTCGCGCTGAGCCTGGTCTATCCGGACCTGGGCACCTGGTTCACGGTGGGAGCCATCGCCGCCGTCACCGTCGCCGCCGCGTACGCCTGCCGTGTCCGGATCCGGCGGGAACAGGAGTTCGTGCAGCTCCGCCTCGTTGCCGACGCGGCGCAGAAGGTGCTCCTGCGCCCGCTGCCGCGCAGCGTCGGCTCCCTGGAGCTGGCGTCCCTGTATCTCGCGGCCGCCGCGCAGGCCCGCATCGGCGGGGACTTCTACGAGGCCGTCACCACGCCCTACGGGGTGCGGTTGATCATCGGGGATGTGCGGGGCAAGGGCCTGCCCGCGGTGGGTTCGGCCGCGGCCGTGGTCAACTGCTTCCGCGAGGCCGCGTACGACGAGCCCAGTCTGGAGGGCATCGTCCGCCGCCTGGACGTCAGCAGCACCCGGCACAGCTGCACGTTCCCCACCGGGGACCTGCTGGAGCAGTTCACCACCGTGGTCCTCGCCGAGTTCCCCGACCACGGCAGTCACATCAAGCTCATCAACTGCGGGCATCCGCCCCCACTGCTGCTGCGTCAGGGCGAGCTCCAGGTCCTGGACCCCACCGAGGCCTCGCCCATCCTCAACCTGGCGACACTGATCGACACCCCCTACGTCACCGACACCATCGCCTGCGCCCCCGGTGACCAGCTGCTCTTCTACACCGACGGCGTCATCGAGAGCCGGGACCACCGAGGCGAGTTCTTCCCCCTCCAGGACTGGATGCGCCGGCAGCCTCCCACCGAGCCCGGCGCGCTGCTCGACAGGCTGCACCGGGATCTCCTCCTCCACAGCGGCGGTGGACTCGACGACGACATCGCGGCCCTCGCCGTACGCCTCCGTCCCCCGGCGCGCGACCACGGCGCCTCCGGCACCGCCCCGGCCTCCGGCGCGTGAACCGACCCGGTCCGGCCCCGGTCCACGTCAAGAGCGATCCGGTTCAGGCCCCCGTCAACAGGTCGTGGTCCCGGACGGATGCCAGGGACAACGTCTTGTAGCCCACCTCTTCGAACAGCACGACGATGCGGTCCTCCTCCGTGTGCATCACCGTGCCCGCGCCCCACTCCGCGTGGCGGACCTTGTCGTTCGGCTCGAACGGCGCGTCGTGACCGGGCGGGGGAGCGGCCTGCCGGTGCCCGGTCCCGGGGCGGTGGTCGTGGTCCCGGTCGCACACGTCGCACCGCCCGCACGGTTCGTCGAGCTGGTCGCCGAAGTAGCCGAGCAGGTACTGGCGCCGGCAGGAGGGGGTCTCCGCGTAGCCCCGCATCATCTCGATCCGCGACCGGTCCGTGCGGCGCCGCCGCTCGAACACCTCGGACGCCCCGGCGGCGGCCTTCTCCGGTGTGTGACCGGGGGCCACCCGCACCGCGCGGCGCCCGCCCTCGGCGGTCACCGCCCCGGCCTCTTCGAGCAGGTTCAGCAGGTCGGTGGCCTTCTGGCGGGACAGACCGCACGTGCGCGCGACCCACGCGCGGCTCTGCGGGACGTCCGCACCCAGCAGCGTGGTCATGATCCTGTGCAGTGCGTCGGTGTCCAGCGACCGCGAGGTGAGGAACTTCTGCAGCCCGAGATCCTCGGGGCGGTAGAACAGCATGGCCCGGGCCGGCTCGCCGTCCCGGCCGGCGCGGCCGATCTCCTGGTAGTAGGAGTCCAGCGACTCGGGAACGGACGCGTGGGCGACGAACCGTACGTCGGGTTTGTCGATGCCCATCCCGAACGCCGAGGTGGCCACGACCACGGACGGTGACCCGGCCATGAAGCCGTCCTGGATCCGGCGCCGGTCGGCTGCCTTGATCCCCGCGTGGTACGCCGCGGCGTCCACCCCGTCCTGCCGCAGCCGCGCCGCGTACGCCTCGGCGTCCTTGCGGGTGGCCGTGTAGAGGATGCCCGGGGCGCGTGCCCCCGTCGTCCAGCGTGCGACCGTCTCGCGTTTGGCGGCGTCGTCGGTGCAGATGCGCACCGTGAGGTGGATGTTGGGCCGGTCGGTCCCGGTGCTCACGACACGGGCGTCGCGCATGCGCAGGTGTTCGAGGATGTCGTCCCGTACGGGCGCCGCGGCCGTCGCCGTCAGGGCGAGGACCGGTGGACGGCCCAGCCGTTCGGCGGCCTCGCCGAGGTTCAGGTAGTCCGGGCGGAAGTCGTGCCCCCAGGCGGAGACGCAGTGGGCCTCGTCAACCACGAACAGCGAGGGGTTCAGCTCGCGCAGCCGCCGCAGCACGGTGTCCTTGGCCAGCTGCTCCGGGGACAGGAACAGGTACTCGGCCTCCCCCTCCCGGACCGCCCGCCAGCCCCTGTCGGTCGCCGACTCCGGCTGCGCCGAGTTCACGGCCACGGCGTCCGGCGCGGCGCTCCGTCTCAGTCCGGCGACCTGGTCGCGCTGCAGGGCGATCAGCGGTGACACCACGACGGCGGGGCCGCCGAGCAGGACGGTCGGCACCTGGTAGATCGCCGACTTGCCGGAACCGGTGGGCATGACGACGAGCACGTCCCGCCCCTCCAGCAGGGCACCCATCGCCTCCGTCTGCTCGGGCGTCAGATCGCTCCATCCGAAACGTTCCCGGGCGACGCGGCCGAGCTCGGCGGCCCGGTCCCGCGGGTCCCGGTCCGCGGCCGCTGCGTCCGGCCGGCTCACGGTTCCCGGCTCCCGGCTCCAGGCAGGCCCGGCGGAACCGGCACGACCAGCGGGCCCGGCAGGCCGGGCGGTGCCGTCAGCCTCGTGGTCCGCGCGCGCGTTCCCGACCGGCGGGGGGCGCGGTCGTCAGCCGTCGTGTCCACGGGCCGCCTCCTCGGCCCCGCCCGCTTCCCCGCCGCTCTCCGGCGCCCGCCCGGGAGCCTCCTTGCGCAGGCGCACCTCCACCTGTCCGTCGGTGACGCGCGTGTCGAAGGCGGGCTGGGGGGCGGTGGCGGGACCGCGTACGTTCCAGCCGTCGGAGAGCCGGAAGACGCTGCCGTGCCAGGGGCACCGCACACATCCGTCGGCGAGGGTGCCCTCGGAGAGCGGTCCCGCGAGATGGCTGCACCGGTCGGCCAGCGCGTACAGCGTCCCGTCGGACTCGCGGACCACCAGCACCGGCACGTCGTCCACCGTGCGCCGTACCGCCCGGCCGGCGGGGAACTCCGCCACGGCGCCGATCCGGTGCCAGCCTTCCGTGACGACGTGCGGGACCTCTTCGGCGTGGTTGGCGCCGGACGCCTGCCGGTAGGCCAGGTGGCCGCCCAGCAGGCCGCCGGTCCCGGCCGCCGTCAGCCCGAGGAAGCCGAGCGCACGGCCCGCACCCGCGGCGCCCCTGGCCCGGCAGGCGAGCGAGGCGGCGTACAGGGCGACGGCCGCCGTGTTGGCCAGCGCGTGCACCAGGCCGACGCGCTGCTGCGGACGGTGCAGTTCCGCCCAGTCGACGGCACCCGCCAGGGCCGCCGGGACGGCCGCCGCCGTGCCGACGCCGATCAGCAGGCCGGCCTCGCGGGACCGGCCGGGGCGCAGGTCGAGCACCGCGGCGGACAGCCAGCTGCCGATCGGCACCTGCACCATCAGCGGGTGCACCGGGTGGCCCAGCCACCTGCCGTGCAGCAGGTCCCGGCCGCGCCGCAGCGGCAGGGCCCGCACGCCCCGGCCGACCGCGTCGATCAGTGAGTCCGCTGTGGTCTGTCGTTCCAGGCCGTCCAGGATCCGCAGCACCCGGTTCGGCCCCGTCCGGCGGGATGGCTTCGTGCTCATGGGCCGCCGGGTCCCCCGCCTGCGAGGGCGGCAAACGGGCCCCGGCCCGGCAGGGGCCCCTGCCGGGCCGCCGGCCGCGGCCGCCGGTCAGGCGCGGCTCGGTGCGGGCTCCGGTTCGGCCGGCGTCGCCGCCGCGCGGCGGGGGAGCAGCAGCGGGGTCGCCAGCAGGAGTACGCCGGCCAGGCCGATGGCCGTGCGCGGGCCGAGCAGACCGCCCAGGACGCCCCAGACGGCCGTCAGCAGCGCGGTCGAGGCCTTGGTCGTCACCGCCCACGCGGACAGCGTGCGGGTGACCCGGTCGGTCGCGGTGCGTTCCAGGCGGTAGGTGGCGTGGACGGGATTGAAGACCCCGCAGCAGAAGACCAGGCCGAGCTCGACGCCCGTCACCAGCAGCAGCCCCGCGCTGCCCGGCCCCAGGAAGGCCAGGCCGACGGGCCACAGCGCGCGCAGGGCCCCGGCCGCGACCAGGACCCGGTGCTGCCCGAACCGGGTGACCAGCGGCCGGGCCAGCCGTGACCCGAGCAGCCCGCCGATCGAGGGCGCGGCGAAGGCGAGGCCGTACTGCCACGGTGCGAACCCGAGCGGGCCGAGCATCAGGACGGCGAGCAACGGCTGGACGGCCATCACCAGGCCGTTGAACAAGGCGGTGTTGAGCAACAGCGGACGCAGTGCCGCGTCGGCGAGGATGTACCGCCAGCCGTCGGGCAGGTCCCGGGCCCGCGTGCGCGCGGCCGGCCCGCGCCCCGGCCGTGGCTCCCGCCCGCCCGCGGCCGGCCCGCCACCGGGCCGTGGCTCCCGCCCGCCCGTCGCGCGGATGCCCAGGGCCGAGAGCAGATAGCTGACCGCGTCCGCCAGCACCGTCGCCACCGGACCGAGGAACCCGATCGCCGCGCCGCCCAGCGGCGGGCCGACGATCGTGGTCGTCCAGGCCGTGGACTCGAACCGGGCGTTGGCGACCAGCAGGTCCTCGGCGGGCAGCAGGGTCTTCAGGTACGCGCCGGAGGCGGCGCGGAAGGTGATGTCGGCCGCCGCCACGACGACCGAGACCAGCAGGAGCTGGACGAAGGTGAGGACGCCGAGCGCGAACGCGCCGGGAACCGTCAGCAGTGCCCCGCACCGCACCAGGTCCATCGCGATCAGCACCGGCCGCTTGCGCCGGAACTCCACCCACGGACCCAGTGGCACCGCCACGGCCGCGCCCGCCGCGGACCCCACGGCGGAGAGGGCGGCGACCTCGGCGGGTCCGGCGTGCAGCACCTGGACGGCGATCAGCGGGAACGCGCCGAAGGCGAGCCACGTGCCGAGCGCGCTGGTCCCGTACGCCGCCCACAGCCACCCGAACCGGCGTCCCAGCCGGTGCCCGCCCCTCATACGCCAGCCCCTCACCCGCACAACCGCCCAGCGACCGCGAGTATCAAAGCGAGCGCGACGCCGGCAGATCAAACAACCGCGGCCCCGTCGGACACAACCAGCGGTTGTACCAGGTCGTAGGGTGATCGCCATGGACCTCGACACCGTCCGGACCTTCATCGCCGCCGCCGACGCGGGCCGGTTCCAGGAGGCCGCCGCCGAACTGGCGGTCACCCAGCAGGCCGTCTCCAAGCGCATCGCCGCGCTGGAGCGCACCCTCGGGGTGCGGCTGTTCACCCGCACCCCGCGCGGCGCCGAGCTCACCATCGACGGGCAGGCGTTCCTGCCCCACGCGCGCGAGCTGCTGCGCGTCGCCGAGCGCGCGGCCGCCTCCGTACGCCCCGGCCGCCGTCCGCTGCGCGTCGACGTGATCGCCTCGCGTGGCGCGGCGTCGGGGCTGATGCAGGGCTTCCACCGCGCGCACCCCGGGATCGAGCTCGACGTGGTGATGCTGCTCGACATCGAGGCGGCCGTCACGGCCGTCCGGTCCGGTGCGATCGACGCGTCCTTCCGCGCCGTCGCCGCGCCCGGCCGGCCCTTGCCCGACGACATCGAGTCCGTCCGGGTGCTCGACGAACCGCTCCAGCTCCTCGTCGGATCCGCCCATGCGCTGGCGGGCGCCGAGTCGGTGACCGTGGCCGAGCTCGCCGGTCACCGGATCTGGATGCCCGGCATCGTCCCCGGCTCCGAGTGGGCCGCCTTCTACGACGACCTCGTCGCCGAGTTCGGACTCACCATCGAGGCGACCGGGCCGAACTTCGGCTCCGACGCCCTCCTCGACACCGTCGCGGGCACCCCGGACCTGGCCACCTTCCTGGGCGAGCACACCATCCCCCGGCTGCCGCCGGGAGGCACCCCCGCCGTCTCGCCCGCCGGCCACGGGCTGCGCCGCATCCCGGTGACCGACCCGACGCCCGTCTACCCGCACTCCCTCCTGTGGCACCGCGACAACCCCCACCCGGCACTGGCCACCCTCCGCGCCCACCTGGCCGCCACGGCGGCCGGCCACGGCACCGCCGGGACCTGGGTCCCGGGCTGGGCGACCCCGCGCTGAACGCCGCCGTCCGGCGGACGGCCGGGGCGGGTGCTCAGAACAGGCGGCGCAGGAGCAGGGACGGCGCACGCCGGGTCAGCCAGGCGCTCGCCAGGCCGATCACGGCACCGGAGGCGACGTCACTGGGGTAGTGGGCGCCCGACTGCACGCGCTCC
Source organism: Streptomyces sp. NPDC013455 (assembly GCF_040632975.1). Classification (NCBI taxonomy): domain Bacteria; kingdom Bacillati; phylum Actinomycetota; class Actinomycetes; order Kitasatosporales; family Streptomycetaceae; genus Streptomyces; species Streptomyces sp. NPDC013455. The sequence continues at coordinate 235,124 of NZ_JBEYCX010000005.1, forward strand.
AGGGCGACCATCGCGGCCGGTACCGCGCACACCGCACTCGCGACGGGCCACACAGGAGCGACGGCGGCGGTGAAGGCGACCGCACCCGCGGTGTGCCCGGAGGGGAACGAGGAGGAGTCGGGCCGGTCGTGCACCTCGTCGTGGGGGATCCACTCCTTGGGCGGCCGCGGCCGGTCCGAGAGCTGCTTGCACACCCCGCACGCGACGAGCTGGGCGAGCGCAAGCGCGGACAGGCCCGCGACCGCCGCCGTCCGCCCCCGCAGGCCCCCGGTCACGGCCATCACCACGGCGGCCCCCCACCACAGCTTGCTGCTCTCCGCCGCCTCCTCCACCGCCGACAACACCTTGCCGACGTCCTTCGGAACGCGGGAAGCCGCCTGCTGCGTGAGGACCCGATCGACCATGTGAAAATCGGCGCGCACTGTCATGCCTCGCTGGTATCCCCGTCACCCGCCCCCCATACCTGACCGGCCACCCCCGGACCTGCCACATCCTCACCGCACGCCGGTCACGGTCGCCCACGCCGGGTCCGGACCGGCCGGGCGCTCAGCCGTCCCCGGGGTCCACGGGGGGCGGCCCCCCGAGCCCCGAGGGGTCCGGGTGGTCCGCGAGGCGGATGAAGAACGGGTCCGGGACGGCACCTGCGGCCAGCCGCCGCAATGCCTCGCGGCGTTCGAGCAGCGGGGTCCCGCGCTCCTCGGGAACGGCGGCCAGGAGCCGGTCGAACAGGGCGTGCAGGCGCCGGGCCGTCTGGGGGTTCGCGGCGCCGTACAGGAGCGCCTCGTCGAGCGCGACGGAGACGAGGTCGGGCCAGCGCGGCCCGGGCGCGAAGACGCGGGGACGCCCGGCGGGGTCGAGCAGCCAGGCGGGGCCCAGCGGGCGGTTGGCCAGGCGGAGCAGCCCGTCCTCGATCTGGTCGAGTGCCTGGACCGCCGTGGTGGGGTCGTTCACGGCGGGGGACAGGGCTCGTACGGCGATGTCGGCGAGCAGCCGGAAGCCGTACCCGCAGTCCTGCTCCACGGTCCGGTTCGGGTCCTAGCGGATGCAGGCGGCGACGCGCCGGACGAGCCGGCGGTCCACGGACCGGTCGGCGTCGGACGCCACGTACGCCGCCACCGTGCCCGTTGCGACGACGTCGCCGATGGCGTGGAGCAGGACGACCCGCACGCCGTGCCGTGCCGCGAGCCGGGTGAGACGCGGCTCGTCGACCGCCTGGACGACGGCGGGCGCGCCGGGACGCCCGACGGGCACCGCCTCACCGGGACGGGCGGGATCCGGGGGAGGGGTGACCGGGGGCGGCGGGTCCACCGCGGTGGTCCGGTCGATGACGGCGCGCAGCCGGTGGCCGACGGCACGGGCCAGTCCGCCGCCCGTCACGGCGTGCCGGAGCGAGGCCAGCAGGGACAGCACCGTGAAAGCGTCGACCAGCACCAGGCCGATGGCGAGGGTCACGCTCGCCCGGGGCACGTGGTCGCCGCGCACGTGGCTGAGCGCCACCAGCGCGTACAGCGCGGTACCGACCAGCAGGCCGAACAGCACCAGGTACCGGCTGAAGTGGCCGAGGGCGGCCACCAGCCGGGGAGACATCGCCTGCACGGTCTGGACGACGAGGGTGATGGCCGTGACGACGAATCCGGCGAGGGTGATCATGCCGCCGGCGATCGCGGCGAGCGTCGCCTGAGCCGTGGACGCGTCGAAGTGCAGCCCGGGCCCCGCGAGACGCTGTTCCCACCGGGGCAGCGCCCAGCCGAGGAGGGCCCCGGCGGCCACGAGGCCCCAGGCGGTGCCGAGGTTGCGGGCGCGGCGGGCGCGCCGCGCGCCCGTGCCGGGACCGGGGAGCCGGGCGTGGACGGTCTGGGTCACGGGCGGCCTGGGGCGGCCGGGCCGGGCGTTCGCCGCACAGGGCTGGGACGGCCGGGCCCGGGCCCGCGTTCCGGCCGCGCTGCGGCCCGTGCGCTCATCGGTCTCCTCGTCCTCGTCCTCGTCCTCGTTCTCGTTCTCGTTCTCGTCCTCGGTCACGTCCTCGGTCACGTCCTCCGGCACCGGGTTCCTGCCTCTTCGAGCGTGGGGCGGCCGGGCCGGCGGGGCACGCCGTCCTGGGCCGCTCGTGTGACGCGCCCGGGCGGTGGGCGCGAGGGGGCTCCGGTCACCCGTACGGTGCGGATCCGCTCGTGCCGGTGCGTGCGCCGGGTGAGAGTGGCACGGGCATGGCCGTCGAGGTGCCGGCCGTCGGCCCGTCGTCAGCGAGGGAGACCCCGATGCCCCGGTACAGCGAAGCCAGGCCCGGACAGCCGGCCGGCGTGCGGGCCGACGAAGCCGCGCCGCGCCGCTTCCCTTCCGACGCCACCCGGGACCCGGCGGTGCCGGTGCCGGTGCGGTGGGAGCAGCGACCGGGTGCGCGGCGTCGGCCGGCAGCGGGGTCCCACGGCACGCGGCCCCCGGCGCCCTCCACGACACTCTCCCGGACGATGCCCGCGAAGTCGCGGCGCGCGTCCGGCACCGGCACCGGCCCGGCCGCGGGCGACCCGCACGCCGAGGTCACCCGCGCCGAGGACGGGCCGCGGGCCGTTCCGCCCGGCGGCCTGCCGCCGGCGGAGCCGGGTGCCCGGGACGAGGCCGAGGTGACCGGAGACACCGGGAAGCCGGCCGTACTCCGTGGCCACCTCGGCGCGCCCGATCCGGACTCCGCCGTCGTCTCCCCGTGACGAGCGGCTGATGTCCCATCCCGGCACCCTGGTCCTGATCATGGCGGCGGCCGTGCTCGCACCGCTGCTCGCGGAGGGCGCGGCACGCCGGATCCGCATCCCCCTGGTGATCTTCGAGATCGCCCTGGGCATCGTCGTGGGCCCGGACGTACTCGGCTGGGCGCATCCCGACCCGGTCGTCGACACGCTGTCCGACCTCGGTCTCGCGATGCTCATCTTCCTCGCCGGGTACGAGATCGACTTTGCCGAGGTCCGGGGCGGCACCCTGCACCGCGCCCTGGGGGCCTGGCTGCTCTCCCTCGCCGCCGGCCTCGGTCTCGGCTTCGCCGTCGGCGGCGGGGAGACCTTCAAGGCGTTCGTCATCGGTACGGCCCTGACCAGTACGGCCCTGGGCACCGTGCTGCCGATCCTGCGGGACGCCGGCGACCTGCACGGTTCCTTCGGCACGGTGATGTCGGCGTTCGGCGCCGTCGGGGAGTTCGGCCCGGTCGTCGCGATCGCGCTGCTGCTGAGCGGCCGCAGGCCGGGCGAGTCGACGGCGTTGCTGGCCGCCTTCGCGGCGATCACCGCCGGGGCGGTGTTCTGGGCCCTGCGCCCGCGGCCACCCTGGTTCTCCCGGCTGATCGACACCACCCTGCACAGCAGCGGGCAGTTCGCCGTCCGCTTCGTCATGCTGCTGCTGGCCGGGATGCTGGGCCTCGCGTCGGTGTTCGGCCTCGACATCCTGCTCGGCGCCTTCGCCGCCGGTGTCCTCACCCGCCTGGTCCTGCACGGCGCCTCACCCGAGCACAGCGCGGAGGTCGTCGGCAGGGTGGAGGCGCTGGGCTTCGGGTTCCTGGTGCCCCTGTTCTACATCGTGACCGGCATCGAGTTCGACCTGCGCGCCCTGCTGCACGGCGGACGGGCCCTGTTGCTCCTCCCGGTCTTCCTGGTGCTGTTCCTCGTCGTACGCGGCGGGCCGGTGTACCTCCTGGCCCCGCGCGGCCTTCCCCGGCGCGACCGCACCGCGCTCATGCTCTTCGCCTCCACCTGTCTGCCCCTCGTCGTCGCCATCACGACCATCGGGGTGGACCAGAAGGTGCTCCGCACGAACGAGGCGGCGGCGCTGGTCGGCGCCGCGATGGTCTCGGTGCTCGTGCTGCCGCTGCTCGCGATGCGGCTACGGGCCGGCCGTGGCAGCCGCGGCGCCAGGGAGCGGGCACCTTCGTCCTCGGCCGAGTCCGAGGCGTGGTGACGGACCGCGGGCGACGGTTCCACCCACCTCGCGCAGGACCGCCGCACCCGCGCCGGGAGGTACCGTGCGGGGCCGACCCGGCCCACTCCTTTCGGCCCGGCGGCCCGGCGGCCCGGCGCCGTCAGTACCGTACGGCCGTGCCGACCTCGGTCTTCACCGTCCCGGAGAGCTTGCGCGTGCTGCGGGCCGTGCCGGTACCGGACTCGCCGGCCGCCACGTCGGGGACGGTCACCACGACCACGTCCATCAGGTTGCCTCCGTCGTCGAGGAAGTCGACCTGGACGGCGAAGGACTTCTTCGCGTCCGTGGTGTTACGGGCGGTCACGGTGACGGTGCTGCGTCCGCCGCCGTCCGTGGCCGGGTTGCCGAGTTTCACGTCCGGCTTGGCGTCGACGCCACCCTTGACGGAGTCGAGCTTGCGGCGGGCCTCCGCGGTCGCCGAAGCCAGGGACTCGGCCGCCCGGGAGCCCACCGACTCGGCGGCGGAGGCCGCCTTGCTGGCGGCGTCCGACGGGCTGTCCCCGTCCGAGCACCCGCTCGCCCCGACGGCGAGCAGTGCCGCCAGCACGGTCGCCGTCGTTCCTCGTCTCACGTGTCCGGTCACGCCGCGGCCTCCCTGTACTGCCTCGATCGGTCAGTTACGAGTGAAGGGCCGCCGCCCGGCATCCGCATGCCCAGGGCCGGACGCGCGAGGGTCCGACCACCGTGAACGGCCTGGCGGCAGGGCCGGGGAGCGGCCCGCGGCGCCCCTCGCCTCCATCACCCGTTCGGCCCAACGTCTGTGGCCGGCCGGCGCGGCGGCGGCGAGGGTCGAATGAGCCGGACGGACGTCCCGACACCGTCCCCCCGTACGAGAACGGAGCGCCACCATGACCGCGCAGCCCCACTCGACCCCACCCTCGGGCGGCTACGGCAGCGTCCCGCCCGGGAACCGCCCCTTGGCCACCGGCGGCGTCACCTTCGCCGGTGTGCTGTTGCTGCTGAACGGGCTCCTGGCCATCTTCCAGGGCATCTCCGCGATCGCCACGGACGACGTCTACGCGGCCATCGACGACTACGTGTACGCGATCAACCTCACCGGCTGGGGCTGGATCCTGCTGATCCTCGGCGTCGTCGCCGCCCTGACCGGCGGGGGGATCCTCTCCGGCGCCTCCTGGGCCCGCGCGGTCGGCATCGTGCTCGCCTCGCTGAGCCTGCTGGCCCAGTTCCTGTTCCTGCCGTACGCGCCCGTGTGGTCGGTGATCGCGATGGCCATCGACGTGTTCGTCATCTGGGCCCTCGCCACCTCCTGGCCGGAGGCGGCGAGGCGCTGACGCGCCGCTGTCCACCCGCCTCGGCCGCCCGCCTCGGCCGCCCGCCTCGGCCGCCCGGCTCCATCGCCGCCGCGCAGGGGCTCCCCCGGTCCGCGCGCCGTCGTGCCCGCCTACGACGCCGGCCGCTCCAGGCGCAGCACATGCTGGTCGTGGCGGAACGCGTACGAGCCGTCGCCGTCGCCGAAGTGCCGCCGCACATACCGCTCGACCGCCTCGCGGGGCGGGGGAGGAGTGCCGGCGACGCCGAGGTGGAAGTCGGCGACCGTGACGGTCTCCGCGAGATCCCGGCCCCGGTAGAGGGCGGGCACGACGTCCAGCTCCGTGCGGCCGACCAGTCCGGGTGAGAGGGCGGCCAGTTCACCGACGAGTTCCCGCACGTCGAAGCGGCAGCCGGTGAAGTGACGCACCATGCTCATGCAGGCGTTGTCGGGATCCTGCAGGAGGACGAGCAGAACACCGCCCGGCGCCACCCACTCCATGATGCGTGCCGTCGTCGCGGCCCACTCCGGGCGGGGAACGTAGTACAGCACGTGGGACAGCAGCGCCAGATCGGCCTGCGCGTCCACGCGGGCCTCGCCGACCGGTTCGGCCACCACCTCGGCCCCCGGGCAGGCCCGCACCAGCGCGCGCCGCATCGGCTCGCTCGGCTCGATGCACACGGTGCGTTCGAAGTGCGGCGCGAGACACCGCGTCGTCGTGCCGTCGGCGGCACCGACGTCGAGGAACACGCGCCGGGCGGACAGCCCGTGCACCACGCCGCGCAGATACGCGTGGGTGGTGGGTTTCTCGTCCGTGCCCCTGAGGAACAGGTCGAAAGCCTCCCGGTAGGCGTCGCCGTCCGTTCCCGTGACACCCGCCTGCGCAGCCTCCCGCAGCCCCACTTGGCCCACTCCTTCCGCGAGGTGGCACGCCCGCCCGGCCCGCCACCGGTCTACGCCTTCGACGCCACGGTGGCAGGGCGGCACCCCGGGCCCGGTGAGTGGCGCGCCGTCGCCGGCCGCCGGGGCGGGGCGCACCGAAGCGGACCCGGACGGCGCGGCGTACGCCCCCGCTCCAGGTGGCCGGCCTGCGGTCCGGCGTACGCCCCACTGCGAGGGCCCCGCCCAGGGCACGGCGCACGCCCCGCTCCAGGGACGCCACCCGGTGCACGGCGCACGCCCCGCTCCAGGGAGCCCACCCGGTGCACGGCGCACGCCCCGCTCCAGGGAGCCCACCCGGTGCACGGCGCACGCCCCGCTCCGCAGTGCCCGGCCGCCCGCGCGCGGCGCGGCGGCCCCCGGGCGGGCCGACGAATTGCGCGCACGCCTCTTGACCACCATCACCTACTGGTCAGTACGCTCACGTCACCCTCGATGACGCCGGTGTCCGCTCCCCATGTGCGACCACGGTGTACGGCCCTTCGGCGTGCCACCGCACGCCCGCAGGCACCGCTCCCGTCACCCGGGAGACGCCGCCGCGACGCTCTCCCCTCCCTCGTCCACCGCGCGCCGTCGAGCACTGTCACGCACCCGCACCCCACCCGGGAGTCCCCTCGTGAAGAAAACCCTCGTGAGCACGGCCGCAGCCGCGGCCGTCGCCCTCCTCGCCGTGCAGGCGTCCCTCCCCGCCCACGCGTCGGGCGGCTCCGGCTACGACGCGACCAGCAACCCCGTCCTGTTCGTGCACGGTTACACCGGTGACGGCAGCAACTGGAACACCATGGCGAACCGCTTCAGAACCGACGGCTGGCCCTCCTCCCACCTCGACCAGTGGTCCTACGACTGGCGCCAGTCGAACGCCACGACCGCCCAGCAGCTGTCCGCCGAGGTGGACCGCCTCCTCGCGGCCACCGGCGCCTCGAAGGTCGACATCGTCAGCCACTCCATGGGCGGGCTCTCCTCGCGCTACTACCTGAAGAACCTCGGCGGGACCGCCAAGGTCGACGCCTGGGTCTCCCTGGGAGGACCGAACCACGGCACCGACAGCGCCAACAGCTGCTTCGACACCTCCTGCACCGAGATGCGTATCGGCTCCGCCTTCCTGGCCGCCCTCAACTCCGGTGACGAAACGCCCGGTTCACCCCGGTACGCCACCTGGTGGTCGCCCTGCGACACGGTGATCAACCCGGACAGTTCCGTCTCCCTGTCCGGCGCCGCCAACACGCAGACCGCGTGCATCAGCCACACGGCCCTGATGACGGACGCGACGGTCTACGCCCAGACCCGGGACACGATCAACCGCTGAGCCGCTCACCGACCAGCCGGCCGGACCCCCGGCCCCCCGACTCCGGTGCACGCGCCGCGTGTCCGGTCCGCACCCTCGCGGACCGGGCCACCGGCCTCGGCATGCGCCGGGTGACCGGCTGCGTCAGAATGGGAGGACACGAACGTTTGCCTGTCCTGCGCAGGGGCTTGACGCTTCTCGGAGGCAGCCGGCATGGAATCCTTCGACGCCGTGGTGATCGGGTCGGGTTTCGGCGGCTCGGTCGTGACGGCCAGACTCGCGCAAGCACACCGGCGTGTCTGCCTGCTGGAACGCGGCAGGGCCTACGCGCCGGGTACGTTTCCCCGCGGGCCGCACGCGACCGCGTCGAACTTCTGGGCCCCGGACCACGGGCTGTACGGCATGTTCGACGTCTGGAGCTTCTCCGAACTCGACGCCGTCGTCTGCAGCGGACTCGGCGGCGGTTCGCTGATCTACGCCAACGTCCTGTTGCGCAAACCCGAGAACTGGTTCCCGCAGGACGACACTCTGGCGGGGTCCGGTGAGTACTGGCCGATCGGCTACAAGGAACTGGTGACGCACTACGAGAGGGTCGAGAAGGCGATGGGGGTGCAGAAGTACCCCACCGACCACGAGCCCTACCGGAGCACGCCGAAGACCCTGGCGATGCAGGAGGCGGCGCGACGGCTCGGCCTGGACTGGGACCTGCCGAACCTGGCCGTGACCTTCGGCAACCCCGAGGAGAAGCCGGTGCCCGGCGTGCCCGTCACGGGCGGCGAGGAGAACCGGTACGGAGTTCCGCGCTACACCTGCCGGCTCGTCGGCGAGTGCGACATCGGATGCAACTTCGGCAGCAAGAACACCCTGGATCTCACCTACCTCAGCACCGCCGAGAGGGAGTACGGCGCCGAGCTGCGCACCGGGTGTGAGGTGAAGTCCTTCACGCCCACGGCCGACGGGTTCGTCGTCTCGTACCTCGACCGGCAGTTGGACCGGGCGGACGGCGAACGGGACACGCCCGTGCCGCGCGTCGTACGGGCGACCCGGCTGGTCCTCTCGGCCGGGGCGCTCGGCACTCCCTACCTGCTGTTGCGCAACCGCAGTCGGCTCCCGGACCTCGGCCCCGCACTCGGAACCCGCTTCTCGGGCAACGGCGACTTCCTGGGATTCGTCTTCAAGGCCCGGGAACGACGCGGTGACCGGCACGCGCCCCGCCTGCTGCACCCCAGCTTCGGTCCGGTCATCACCAGTGCGATCCGCTTCCCGGACCAGCTCGACGGCGGCACCGGACGCGGGTTCTTCATCGAGGACGCGGGATACCCGGACTTCATCAACTGGCTGGTGGAGCAGAACGCCTTCACCGCCTCCCGGCACGTCCTGCGCTTCGTGCTGCGCAGGGGCTGGTCCCACCTGACCCGCAGCCCCAGGAGCGCGGTCGGACGCCAGCTGTCCGACGCCATGAGCAAGGGGCTGTTCACGGCCACCTCGCTGCCGCTGCTCGGCATGGGACGGGACATGCCGACCGGCCGGATGCGGCTACGGGACGGATACCTCGACCTGGACGTGGACACGGCCGCCTCGGACGCCTACTTCCACCGGATGAACGGCACGATGCGCGAGCTGTCCTCGGCGCTGGGCGGGTGCTACTCCTCGGACCCCCTGTCGTACCTCAACCGCCTCATCACCGTGCACCCGCTGGGCGGGGCCCCGATGGGCCGCACCTGGCAGGAGGGCGTGGTCGATTCCTACGGACGGGTGCACGGCTGTCCGGGCCTGTCGATCGTCGACGGATCGATCATGCCCGGCCCGGTCGGAGCCAATCCCTCGCTCACCATCGCGGCCCTCGCCGACCGCGCGGCCGACGCCGTCATCGAGGACCTGGACAGCGCACAACGACGACCGGGGGCAAGGCGGTGACGGACGGATGACGGACGGCCAGGGCACCGACGACACCCGTCGGGCGCTGATCCTCGCCGGTGGCGGGGTCAAGGTCGCCTTCCAGGCAGGTGTGCTCCAGGTGTGGCTCGACGAGGCGGGCCTGCGGTTCGATCACGCGGACGGCGCGAGCGGCGGCACGTTCAACCTGGCCATGTACTGCCAGGGCCTGAGCGGGCGCCAGATCGCCGACAACTGGCGGGAGATCCGCCCCATGAAGGGCGTCACCCCCAACTGGCCGCAGCTCCTGAAGGGCCCCTACGCCTCGTCGCTGTTCACGCTCGACGGGTACCGGCGGAACGTCTTCCGCGACTGGGGACTCGACTGGGAGAAGATCCGGGCGACCGACCGGGTCGCCACCTTCAACCTCTACGACTTCTCCCGCAACGAGCTGGAGGCGCTGACCGCCGACCGGATGGACGAGGACCTGCTCGCCGCCGCCGTGTCGCTGCCGATGTGGTTCCCGCCGGTCACCGTCGACGGCCGGGTCTACATCGACCCCGTCTACGTCACCGACGCGAACATCGGTGAGGCGATCCGCCGGGGCTGCGACGAGCTGTGGGTGATCTGGACGGTCAGCCGGCGGGGCCGCTGGTACGACGGTTTCGTGGCGCACTACTTCCAGATCATCGAGACGGCGGCCAACAGCCGGTTGCAGGAGTGGCAGCGGCGGATCGACGCCAACAACGCCGCCATCGGCGAGGGCGGCCGCGGCGAGTTCGGCCGTGCGATCACCGTCAGGACGCTCCAGTGCGAGGTCCCGCTCAACTATCTGGTCAACTTCAGCCGGGACCGCTTCCGGCAGGCCGTGGAACTCGGGGTGCACAAGGCCCGGGCCTGGTGCGAGGAGCAGGGGATACCGCTGTCCGCCCCGCTGCCGTGCCCGGCCGGCGACGGCAGCCGTCTGCGCTTCAGCGAAACCATGACCGGCGGGATCACCTTCGGTTCCCGGGCGCCCGGCACCCGTGCGCTGCGCGACGGGGGGCCGGGCCGGGAGCGACTGTCGGTGCACCTGACCGTGCACATCGACGAACTGGACCGTTTCCTCGCCCACCCCGAGCACCGGGCGACGATCACGGGGCGGATCCACTGCGAGGCGCTGGGCGGCCGGCGTGACGTGGAGTCGGGAACGCTCCACCTCCTCGTGGAGGAGGGCGACCCGCAGCACCTGCGCATGCGCTACCGGCTGTTCTTCACCGACAGGTCCGGGAACCCGCTCACGCTGAGCGGCTGCAAGACCGTGGACGAGGACCGCGGCGGCCGGCTGTGGGCCGACACCACGACCCTGTACACCCGGATCCTGCGCGGCACGGTGTCGGCCGCCGAGGAGGCGGACGCCGAGGTGGTGGCCACCGGAGTCGTGCGTCTTCGGCTGCCGGACTTCCTCCGCGAGCTGGCCAGCTTCCGGGTGCGGGCGGACACGGCCCGTGGCCGGGTGGCCGCACTGGGCCGCTTCGGCCGGTTCTTCGCCGGACGCCTCTGGGACGTCTACTTCCAGCGCGCCCTCACCTGGTCACCCCTCTGACGGCAGGGGAGCCGCGCCGGTCGTGGGGCCCGCGCTGACCGTGGGCTCCCGGGTGACGTGACGTACGGCGAACGACAGCGAGCGGGAGAAGACGTCCTCGACTCCGGCGTCGGAGAGCCGGTGCCAGCCGTGGTCGGCCCCGCCGACTGTCCACAGCTCCACCGGCGCGCCGGCGTCCCGGAGCGCCTCGGCGAGGGCGTGGCTGTGGGAGTGGTCGACCATGGTGTCCCGGTCGCCGTGGACGAGCAGGAAGGGCGGTGCGCCGGCGTGGGCCCGGGCCACGGGGCTGGCCGCGCGGGCCGCCTCGGGGACGGCGGCCGGGGCCGCGCCGAGCAGGAGGGCTTCGGGGCCGGCCGGGTCCTCGGGGGTGAAGGGCCCGCGCGGGGTGGTCAGATCGCTGGGCGCGTACCAGATCACGGCCGCGGCCGGGGGCGGGGTGGTGTGGGTCAGGGCCAGCAGGGACGCGAGGTGTCCGCCCGCGGATTCTCCCCACACCACGGTCCGCCGGGTGTCGACGGCGAGTTCGGGAGCGCGCAGGGTGAGCCAGCGCAGGGCCGCGCGCAGGTCGTCGAGCGGGGCGGGGAAGACGGCCTCGCCGCTGAGGCGGTAGTCGACGCACGCGACGGCGAAGCCGGCGGCCGCGATGCGTGCGAACGGTCCCGGCTGCCAGGAGCGGGTGCGCAGGCCCATGTCGTCCCGGCGCCCCCGGCGCCAGGCGCCGCCGTGGACGAACAGCACCAGCGGCGCGGGGTGTGCCGGGTCGGCGCGCGGCAGCCACAGGTCGAGTGCCAGCGGGCGGCCGCCCTCGACGAGGCCGTAGGGCACCCCGCGCAGCTCGCGGACGCCGGGCTCCCGCTCGTCGGCGGGCGGCAGCGCGGCGCGGTCGGGGTGGGGCGCGACGATCAGTTCCCGCACCGGGGGTTCGGTCGCCGTCACCGGGTGCGCCACTGGTGGTCGGGCAGGAAGCGCACGTCGTACCGGCGCGGGACGGTCGCGAACCTGCCGGGTTCGGGCACGACCGGTTCGGTGGGCAGGCCGAGCCGGTCGGTGGGAGCACCCAGGGCCTCGAAGAACCGCTCGAAGGTGCCGCCGGGGCCGGCGGCCACGCCGACGACCTGGCTGTGGTGCCGCTCCATGCGGTAGGCGTGCGCGCAGTTCTTGGGCACGAATCCGAAGTCGCCGGGGGTGAGCAGCTTCTCCTGCTGATCACCCTCGGTGTCCTCGACGAACAGCCGGACCGCACCGTGGGTGACGTAGAAGACCTCGTGGGTGTCGGGGTGCAGGTGCGCCGGGATGAGGTCGCCCTTGGGGCCTTCGACGGTGAAGAAGTTGAAGGTGTTTTCGGTCTGCTCGCCGCCCGCGTAGATGGTGATCAGGTCGCCGAAGAGATGGGCGCGGTCTCCTTCGCCCTTCTCGATGAAATACGGCTTCCCCGGCTCGGCGGGGATGCGTGAGGCCCGCCGGTAGCGGGTGGCGTACTCGATGGTCATGGGTTCGTTCCTCCTCGGACCGACCTAGGTTATGTCAGGTAGCCTGACATGAGAGGCTGTGGGCAGGCAAGCCGATCGCGAGGAACCGATGCAGTCCACCCACCGCAACCTCCCCCAGCTGCTCAGCGACGCCCGGCGCTGGTTCGACGACGGGCTGCTCGCGGCCCTGGAGGCGGCCGGGGCCGCACCCGTCTCGCCCACCCAGGTCCAGCTCTTCGCCGTCCTGGACGACCAGGGCACCACGGTGTCCGAGCTGGCCCGGCGCATGGGCGTGACCCGCCAGACCGCGCACCAGGCCGTGCACGGCCTGATCGCGGCGGGCTTCCTCGAACAGGTCCCCGATCCGGCCTCCGCCCGGCAGCGGCTGATCCGGCGCAGCCGGGACGGGCAGCGCGCCCACCAGCAGGCCGTCCTCATCCTGCGGCGGCTGGAGGAACAGCTCGCCGGACGGATCGGCCGGGAGCACGTCGACGCCCTGCGCGCGGCACTCGAAGCGCCCTGGGGACAGCCGCCCGCACCGGACTCCGCGTGAGGCCGGGCCCGCGGCGGTGCGCACGCGGGCTTCTCGCGTGCGCGCCGGCTTCACGCGTACGCGCCGGCTTCACGCGTACGCGCCGGCTTCACGCGTGCGCGTCGGCTTCACGCGTGCGCGCCGGCTTCACCCGACGCACCGGCCTCCGCGTGCGCGCCGCCGTCCTCCGCACGTACCACGTCCCTGCGGCCACACCGGGCGCGGTCAGGCGCGGTCGTCGTTCAGCGCAGCCCCAGGCAGGGCAGCCAGGCCCGCGAGGCGCCGTGGGTCGCGGTGAGCACGGCGCACAGGGAGCCCGCCGCTCCGCCCAGCAGTGCCATCGACTCCCCGCCGAGAGCCTCCACCGCGGGCAGGCGGTCCAGCACGTAGGCGAGCAGGCGTTCCTTGAGGCCGGCCGCGGCGGGCAGCCGGGCGTGACGGTCGAAGGCGTCGGCCACGGCCAGCACGCCCGCTGCACCGTGGCACAGGCCCAGGACGTCGGCCGGCCGGTCGCCGTAGAGGTGGAAGCCCTCGTCGTACCGTTCGGCGAGGGTGGTGAAGGCCGCGGCGGCCCAGGCGGCGGTCTCCTGGTCGCCCGTCGCGTCCGCCGCGTCCCACAGTGCCCAGGACACGCCGGGTGTGCCGTAGCACCAGGCCTGGCGGGCGCGCGGGCCGGCGGGCGGCGGCCCGTCGAGCCCGGCGCCGTCCCAGGTCCGGATGGCACGGGCGTCGACGAACGACTGCCGCCGCAGCCACCCCGTCGCATGCCGCAGCGCGGTCCGCAGGGCCGGGCCGGAACCGGTTCCCAGCGCCGGGCCGGTGTCCGCGTGCGGTGACTGCTGGGCCGGCTCGGGGTCCGCGGGCGGGACCGGGGCCGGGCCGAGGTGGCGGATCGCCGCGGTGAGCGCGGCGGTCACCCCGGCGACGCCGTGGCCCATGCCGGTGTTGATCCGCCCGTTCAGCCAGTCCAGGTGGGGATGGCCCGCATAGCCCGCCGTGCGCAGTCGCGGCAGCTGTTCGGTGTCGCACAGCAGGGCCAGGTGTTCCGTGAACGGCCGGAGCCGGCGCGGAGCCGGCCGGGCGCCGGCGCACAGGGCGAGCAGGATGCCGCCGGGGCCGACGATCAGGTCGTAGTCGGGGAAGGTGACCCGCTCGCGGCGCCACCCCCCGGCCGTCGCGCCGCGCACCAGGTGGTCTTCCAGCCGGTCGGCGACCGCGAGCAGCCGCGGCTGCACCAGCCCGCCGAGCCGCAGGCCCACCAGGGTTCCGGCCAGCCCTCCGTCGTACAGGCCGCGGTGCCCGGGCCCCCGGCCGGCGGTGCCGGCCCAGACGGCGACGGCGCGGGCGGCCGACTCCTCTGCCCCGGGCGTGCGGGCGCCGTGCACCAGGGCCGCCAGTACCGGGACGCCCGGATCACCGGGGTGCTCGCCGGGTGTGGCCCCGGCGGTGCCCTCCCGCCGCCGGGCGGACCAGGCGTCGAGCAGCCGCACCGCGACAGCGGCGACGTCGGCGTTCGTGTGCGGGGCGTCATCCCGGGTGAGCGGCATGGTCTCTCCTCCGAAGCGGCGGGACCGGTGCCCAGCCCCGCCCCGGGTGACCGGGGCGGGGCAGGGCGGGGCGGCCGCGCGCCGGGCGCGGACCGCCGGCCAGAGCTGCCTGAGCTGAGCCCTCAGGCCGCCTGATGGACCGTCAGCAGATCACCGCCGTGGCGCAGATGAGGATCGTGCACAGGCCGCTGCAGCCCTCCGTGTAGGCCTGCGTCGACGGCAGGCTGCTCTCGGTGATGCGCTCGTCCAGGTCGCCGATCAGGGCGTCGAGGTCGGCGAATTCGATGGATTCGTTCATGGTTGTTCTCCTTCACCAGTGGTGTTGGGTGTGGACCGCCCCGGGACCCCGCCTACGCGGACGGGTGTCCCGGGGACGTCTGGTCCGCCGCGCACGGCAGCGGCGGCGAGCGCCGCGAGCTCCTCGGCGCTGCGGTCGTACGGGAGTCGCAGCAGCAGTTGGGCGGCGACGGCGGCGCCCTTGTGGAGTGGATCGCGCAGTACCTCCCCGCCCGGGGCGGGAAGCATCTCCTCGACCAGCAGGTCCGGCCCGGGCTGTTGCGCGGTCAGCCGCTCCAGCAGCGGTACGGCGGTGAGCGCGGCGAAGTCGACGGGCACCGGTCTGCCCTGGGAGGTGCCCCTGACGAACGCGAAGCGGGGGAGCCCCGCGTCCAGGCGCCAGCCGTTCAGAGCGCGCACCTTCGCGAGATCGCCGTCACCGGGCCGCCACAGCCGCTCCCGCGGCACCCGCCAGCAGGCCGGGCTGACCACCAGGGTGCCGCCCACGGTCACCCGCGGCACCCGGCCCGGGCCGCGCCACGCCTGGGCCAGCCCGTCCAGGCGGATCACCCGCGACGCCGCGGGGTGACCGGTCGGCAGCAGCAGCCGCAGCAGCAGGTCGTAGGGGGGCAACGGGGTGCGGGTGGCGTGGTGGACGAAGAACAGCCGCTGCCCGTCGGCCTCGGCGAGGACCCGGTCGCCCGCCCGCCGCAGGGTGATCCGCTCCAGCGGCAGATAGCGGGCCGCCGGTCCGGCCGGCCCCTGGTACGGCGCCGAGTCCGGGTCGCCGGTCCACCAGCCGGTGACGACGGGCCGTCGTACGGCGTTGGCGGCACGCTCGGCCAGCGGCGGCACCAGCAACTCCACGAACCGGGCCCCCGTCAGCCGCTCCACGGCCGCGAGGAAGGCGCGGTGACCGCCCGGGCCGGGATAGGCGCCGTACAGGGTGTGCAGCGCGTCGGCGAAGCGGGCGTCCAGCACCCCCGCCGGCGAGGCGGTCTCCAGCACCGCCACGGGCCCGGGGCCCGGGAGCGGACGCAGGAGGCAGTCCAGGGGCCAGGCCGGCAGGGCCGTCGCGGCCGGTGGTGCCCCGACGGCGTCCAGCAGGCCGTCGTCCAGGTCCACCTGCTCGTCGTCGGCGTGCGCGGCCAGGTGGGCCAGCAGCGCCGCGTACCCGGAGCCCGGCGTCTCGGCGCGGTGCCAGCCGGCGTACCGGCGCGGGGCCTGCGGCGGGTGCGGGGGAGCGGAGCCGTCGGGCAGGTGCCGTGTGAGGACCTCGCCGAGCGGGCAGCCCTTCTCGTCCAGTTCCGCCAGCTCCGGCGGCAACGGCGGGGGTCCGTCGGGCGCGGCCCACCGGTCGGCCTCCCGTAACCAGGCCACCCGCGCGGCGATGCCCAGGGCCCACTGGACCCGCCCGGCGGCGGCCGCGGGGACCGAGGCGGTCACGGTGCGGTAGGAGTCGGTGAACCAGTCGTGACAGGCACCGGCCGGGTCCCCCGCCCCGGACTCCGCCGTCGCCTCCGGCCGGGGCCGCGGTGCCGGCCGGGGGAGGGTGCCGCGGGTCCGGACCTCCTCGGCGGTGGTCCAGCCCGTCGTACGGCGGCGGGGGGCGGCGCAGACCTGGAGGACGCCGAGGTCGAGCAGGTGGGCGAGGAAGCCGCGCAGGACGGCCTGGCGCGGTGCCGCCGCACGGATCGCCGCCGTGCCGAGCAGGGCCGCCTCGATCTCGCCCAACGGCCGCGGCCCCTCGGTCAGCAGGGCCAGCACGCTCTCCAGCGGGCGGGTACGCCTGAGCACGACCTCCCGCATCCGGCCGTGCTCCCGTGGGTCGATCGCCCAGCAGCGCAGCACACCGCTGCCGCTCGTGGGTCCCGTCGGCCGCAGGAAGTGCAGCGGGGCGAGGGCCAGCGGCGTCGCCGGGTCGGCCGCCCGCAGGTCGGTGCCGCTCAGGCGGGCGCGCAGCAGGTGGACGTTCTCCACCGCCTCGGCCGCCACCGAGCCGAGGACCGTACCGGCCGGAACGAGCCGCGGCACGCCGCCCCCGTCCCCGCCCCCACCGTCGGCCGCGTCCCCGTCGCCCCGCGCGGAGCCGACCGGCAGCAGGGCGACCTGCCCGGCCCAGCCCCGCGGGGTCGTCTTCGCCGCCGCCCGGCCCAGCACCCGCCACAGGTACGCTCCCCGCTTGCGCAGTGGTCTGCCGTCCCAGGAGCCGCCCGCGGCCAGCCGCCGGGCCACGTCCGCGGTGAACCCGGGCTCGGCCTCCTCCACCAGCGCGCGCATGACCGGGTCCGCGCACACCAGGGACCAGCCCAGCACCGCGACCCGCTCCCGGTCCCTCGCCACCGCGCGCTCCAGGTCGAGCAGGACGGCCGCCGCCGGCTCCGCCTCGCCGCACAGCCGCAGGGCCTCCTCGGCGAAGGCCCGCGCGGCCGGCAGACGCTCCAGCAGCCGGCAGTCCGCCGGGCCGGGAGCCGCCCCGGAGTGCAGCCGCCGGCGCAGAGCGAGCACGGCGCGACGGTCGGCGGCCGTCAGGTCCGGGTGCGGTACGACGGTGGCGCCCAGACCCTCGGCCAGGGCGCGAGCGCGTCCGGCACGCCGTTCCTCCTGCCGGGCGTGCGCGGCGATCCGGGCGAACAGCTCCGGATTGCCGGCCGCCGCCCAGGTGCGCAGGGGCATCCCGGCCACGCGCAGCAGCGCCGTGCCACCCGGCTGCCGGACCCCGTTCATCTCGGCGTCCCGTCACCGGCGAGGGCGTGGACCAGCAGGCTCTGCCGGGCGAGGGAGAGCCGGCCGCGGTTCCAGTGGAAGACGGCGTGATGGGCGGCGGCGCGGCGGGGCCCGACCCGCGCCTGCCCGGACTCGAAGTACCCGGTGCGCCACCGTTCGGCGGCCCGGAACACGGCGTCCCCGTGGGCCTCCAGTACCGCACGCCGCTCCGGTGGCACGGGCGCGAGCAGACCGTCACGTCCGGCGTGCCACGCCTCGGCGATGCCGGCGGCGGCGCGGCGGGTGTCGTCGTCCGGCGCCGGGCCGGCCAGCCTGCGCCCGGCCTCGTCCCGCACCACCTGCCAGACCCCGCGGTGCTCCCAGCCGACGACGCCCAGGCCCCGCAGCAGGTCGCTCAACAGCGCGAGGGACACCCGCCAGTCGGCCACCGGCCGGGCGGACCCACCGCCCTCGCCGTGGCCGACGTGATGGTCGAGCCAGGCCAGCGAGTCCATCGTGAACAGCTCGTGCACGTACCGCATCGACCGTGCTCCGCCGAACAGGTACGTCTCCGGCTCGTACACCCCGCACAGCGGCGGGCCCGGCCGCCCGTCCAGGTGACCGAACCGGCCGAGCAGCTCCTCGCGCAGCGCGTCGCCGTCCCCCGGTGCCGAGACCTCGAACCGGACCCGCAGTCCCGGCGGCTTGTGCATGAAGAAGAAGGAGCGCGCCCGGCCGCGGGCGATCAGCTCACGGGCGGTGTCGGCGAGCACCTGGTACGTCCGCGTCCAGGGCGGCGGGCCCGGCGCGAGACCGATCTGTACCCAGCCCGCCTCCGGTAAGTCGTCGCGCAGCGCGGACAGCCCCGCCGTCACGAAGGTGCGGCGTGCCGATGCGTAGGACGGGCTGCGGGAGTCGACCGGCACCGTTCCGAACGGTGTGTCGCGCGCGTCGCGCAGGCAGTCGGCAAGCAACTGTTCGACATCGAGCACGGTACCGCCTCCTGCCGCATCGGCCCCTTCACTCCTCCGATTTCCACACCTCCCGCCACCTGAAAGACAAAGGACAAATGCTCATATAATCAACGGGGTTGCGCCGGTGTGCACGCTCACACCCGCACGCCGCGGGCGCAACCCGCGCGCACAGCCGCAACACCGGCGCGCATCCCGCGCCCCGGACGCCACGCGCCGTCCGCCCGCCCCACCGCGCCGGCATCCGCGGCGCGCCGGGCCGTACGTCAGGTGCCGAGCGAGGCGAGCCAGCGGGTCAGGATCCGGTTGGTCTCCCGGGGGCGTTCCTCCTGGACGAAGTGGCCGCAGCCGTCGAGGACGTGCGAGCCGGCGAGGCCGGGCAGGGTCGTCGGGTACGCCGCGATGGCGTCGGCCAGCCAGGTGGTGGAGGCGTCCAGGCTCCCGCCGATGAACAACGACGGCTGGGTGACCGGGGCCCCGCGGAAGCCGGCCAGGTCCTCCCAGTCGCGGTCCACGTGCCGGTAGCGGTTCAGCGCGCCCGCCATGCCGGTGCGTTCGAACTCCCCGGCGTAGACGTCGAGGTCGCCTTCGCCGGGCCACGCCGGGAGCCGGCCGGCCGGGAAGCGGTCGCGCAGCCTGCCGTCACGGCCGACGAAGTGCGGGTCCGGGCGCCGGGCGCGGGCACCGTACCGGCGGACAGGGCGGCGTAGAACCCCGCGAGCCAGCCGCGCACGTCGGGCTCGATCTCCGCTTCGGCCCGGCCGGGCCGCTGGAAGTAGGAGACGTGGAACTCCTCCTCACCGCCCATCCGCGCGAAGACCTCGCTGGGCCTGGGGCCTCCGGGCGGTGTGTAGGGCACGCTCAGCAGCCCGACCGCGCGGAACACGTCGGGCCGGACGAGGGCGCAGGCCGCGGCGATGCTCGCGCCCCAGTCGTGCCCGACGATCACCGCCGACCGTGCCCGCCGCAGGGCGGTGGAGGCCCGGCGGCGGTCCCACGGCCGGTGTCACGTTCACCTCGGCCCCGCGGCTTCCGACCAGGCGTCACCCTTTCCGCCGCGGCCGCACGGGACGACCGTGTGACGGCCCCGGAGCGTCGTGCGGGCCTCTCCTGGGCAGTCACGGAACATGAGCGCCGGCAGGGTGGACGCGGGTCGCCCGGTGACGTGACGAGGGAGCCGACGACGATGGACTACGGCCGTTTCAGCCGCCGTGACCTCCTGCGGGCCTCCGCCGCCGGACTGACGGCAGCCGCGCTCCCGGTCACCTTCCCCGACGCCGCGGCCTCGGCCGGCGGGGAACGGGAGGTCCTGGAGTACCGCGCGTCGACCGGCGGTTCGGTGACGTCCTCGCCGGACGGGTCGGTGCTGGTCGCCGAGGTGCAGGGCGTCCTGTGGCGTGTGCCCCCGGAGGGCGGCGCGGCGCGGCGCCTCACGGACTGGCGGCTGGAAGCCACCCGCCCGGCCGTGTCACCGGACGGGGAACGGCTGGCGGTGGGCGGCTACCAGGGCGGCGGCTTCCACCTGTGGACCCTGCGGACCGACGGCAGCGGGCTGCGCCGAATCACCGACGGACCGTGGGACGACCGGGGCGTGGACTGGTCGCCGGACGGCGACCGGCTCGTGTTCTCGTCCGAACGCGGGGGCGACGCGGTGGCGGGGACGTCGTACGGGCTGTGGACCGTCGGCGCCGACGGCGGCCGGCCGGTACGGCTGACCGGCGGGGCCTTCGACGACTTCGATCCGGCCTGGTGGCCGGACGGGCGGTCGGTGGTGTGCGTCCGGGCCGCCCACACCGCCGGCGGCGGCACGGACGGCGGTCTGACGTTGGTCCGCGTGCCCGTCGACGGCGGCCGCGAGCAGGTCGTCCACCGCGTGCGGGAGGGGCGGCTGCTGTGCCCCTCGGTGTCGCCCGCCGGCCGGATCGCCTGTCTGTACCTGTCCGGAGGCGCCACCACCTCCCCGTCCCTTCCCCCTGCGCGGACGGCCCTCCTGATCGACGGTCAGGTCCTCACCGACGACGAGGACTTGGCGGCCGCCCCGCCGTGCTGGCTCGGGACCGACCGGATCCTGTACCTGGCCGACGGCCGCATCCGCATCCGCGCCCTCGACCCGCCCGGATCCGTACGGGACATCCCCTTCACCGCGCGGATGCCCGTCCCGCGAACCCGTCGGCGCCCCAGGTCACCCTCCCTGGACGCCGCCGGGCCGGTGCGCGGTATCCACCTGCCCGCCCTGTCCCCCGACGGGGACGGCGTGGCCTTCGTGGCGCTGAACGCCCTGTGGCTGATGCCCCTCGACGGTGCGCCCCGCAAGCTCGTCCAGGCCGCCGCCGTCCATCACGTCCAGATGCCCGCGTGGGCCCCGGACGGGCGGAGCCTGCTGTACTGCACCGACCGGGACGGGCTGACGGCCGTACGCCGGCTGCACCTGGACAGCGGGCGCGACGAGCCGGTCACCGGACCCGGCCGCCTGTACCCGGCGCTGTCCCCGGACGGCTCCCGCCTCGCCTGCCAGGACCTCACCGGGAACCTGCTGCTGCGCAACCTCGGCACCGGTGACGAGCACGTACTGGCCCGGCCGCTGGCCACCGACGGGCCGCCGGGCGCCCCGACGTGGTCGCCCGACGGCCGGTACGTGGCCTTCTGCGACCGCAACCGGCTCAACCACCGTTTCCGCGAGGGCTACCACCTCATCCGCGTCCTCGACACCCGCACCGGCACCGACAAACGGCACCTGCCGGCCGCCCACCAGTCCCTGTCCGACCGCGCCGCCGCCGGACCGGTGTGGTCGCCCGACGGCCGCTGGATGGCACTGGTCGCCGAATCGGCGCTGTGGCTGCTGCCGGTCACCACCGACGGCACCCCGGCCGGCCCCGCCCGCCGGCTCACGGACGAACCGGCCGACCACCCCACCTGGGCCCGCCGGACGAACACCCTGCTCTACCTGTCCGCGGGCCGGCTCCGGCTCCTCGACCACCCCACCGGGCCGGCCGTGTCCCCGCGCCGCACACTGCCCGTACCCGTCACCCACCGCCCGCCTCCCACCCGGCAGCGACTGCGTGTCCACGCCGGCCAGCTGTGGGACGCCACCGGCGGCGCCCCGCGGCAGGACGTCGACATCCTCATCGACGGCCGCCGGATCACCGCAGTCGAGCCCCACCGCGGCAGCCGTCCGGGCCGCCGGACCGTCGACGCCTCCGGGTACACGGTCCTGCCGGGCCTGTTCGACAGCCACACGCACCCCTACAGCGCCACCTACGGCGCCCGGCACAGCCTCACCGCCCTCGCCTACGGCATCACCACCACGGCCTGCCTCGGCGCCCCCCTGTACGAGGCGATCCGGTTGCGCGAGTCCCTCGCCTCCGGACACAGCACCGGCCCCCGCCTGCTGGCCTGCGCCGAACTGATCGACGGCGCACGCACCGCCTACTCCATGGGGCGCGCCCACCGCACCGGCGCGGGCGTACGTCGCACGCTGGAGCGGGCCACCGCCCTGGACGTCGACTTCGTCAAGACCTATGTCCGCGCCTCCGG
This sequence comes from Streptomyces sp. NPDC013455, assembly GCF_040632975.1. NCBI lineage: Bacteria > Bacillati > Actinomycetota > Actinomycetes > Kitasatosporales > Streptomycetaceae > Streptomyces > Streptomyces sp. NPDC013455. The sequence continues at coordinate 257,073 of NZ_JBEYCX010000005.1, forward strand.
GCAGGTCATGGCGCAGGCAGCCGACGCCGCCCACCGCCTGGGGGTGCCCAGCGGCAGCCACCTGTGCGCGCCGGGCCGTGCCGCCGGGCAGGACCTGACCACCCATCTGCAAGCCACCCAGCGTCTGCCCTACGGCCACGCCACCACCCCGGCCGGCCACATCCACCAGGACCTCGTCGAGCAGTACGCCGACGGCGCCTTCGCGATGATCATGACTCCGTTCACGGCGCAGTTCCTGCTCGGCACCGACCCCGCCCTCGCCGACGACCCCCGCGTCCTGACCCTGATGCCGCCCTGGGACGCCGCCACCGTCCGCGAAGGCGCCCGCACCCCGCCCACCGACGAGCAGCGGCACGCCCTGGCCACCGAGATCGCCGCCTACCGCCGGCTCGCCGCACACGGCGCCCGCCTCGCCCTGGGCACCGACGCGCCCTTGGTCCCCGCCGGCCTCTCCCTCCACCTGTCCCTGCGCGCCCTGCACCTCCACGGCTTCACCCCCGCCCAGGCACTGCACTGCGCCACCACCACCCCCGCACGGCTCTTCGGCCTCGAAGCCCACCTCGGCACCGTCCAGGCCGGAAGGATCGCCGACCTCACCATCGTGGACGGCGACCCCTTCACCGACTTCAGCCGCCTCCCGCACACCCCCCTGGTGCTGCGCGACGGCATCGTCCACTCGCAGACCGGCCTCCTCGGGGCCGGCGCCCCCTCCGGCCTCCCCGGCCCCGCCGGCTCCACCTGGCTGGACGTCGCGCACCACCTCCGCCGGGGTTCGTGCTGTCATGAATGACGACCGGCGGAGGCGGGCCGGCTCGCGGGTCAGGGCAGTCGGTAGTCCTGGTTCAGGGCGGCGCCCGCCTCCGGGTGCGTCTGGTCGTAGCCGCGGGCGTCGCACTGGAGTCCGCCCACGATGCAGTGGCCGACCATGGCCTTCAGGGTGCGTTCCTCCCACGCGTTGAAGAAGTCGTAGTGGAAGGAGTAGCCGCGGCCGCTGGCCAGGCGCACCTGGCTCATGTCGCCGTTGACCGGGAACGCCATCTTGAACTCGACCATCGGCACGGCGACCGGATGGCCGGCGGGACACATGTTGTCGTTGGTGCCGGGCTTGACGACCGGGTAGGCCATGTGGCTCTTGTGGTCCGGTGTGTCGAGGTACTTGCCGTCCCAGCAACTGGGGGCCTGGAAGCGGATGTTGAGCTGGACGTCGGCCCGGTCGGGGCAGCTCGCGGGGAAGTCGACGTTGAAGTAGCTGTCGCCGCATTCCCAGCCTTCGACGAAGCCGCGGTGGTGGCGGAACGCGTCGGCGTTCTGTTGGGGGTCGCCCACGACGAACCGCAGCCCCTTGGGGAACGGCCGCACGCTGGTGTAGTCGGTGACACCGGCCTTGTAGTAGATCGTCTGCGGGCCGACGGGCAGGATCTTGCGGTCGCCCTTGTACAGCGAGGGCATCCAGTACCCCGAGGCGTCGGCGGGTGCCCTGCACGTGGTGGCGCCGCCGTAGAGGGAGGCCGTGGTGCTGCCCGCGTCGGTCGAGGTGTTGCCCATGAAGGTGTGGTCGTGGGACGCGCCGGGCCGGCCCGGGTAGACGATCGGGTCGTCCGGGGCGGTGTGGGTGACCGAGCAGTTGGCCTGGAACTCGTGGAAGTAGCGCGCGGGCGGGGTGGCCGTGGACGGCACCACTCCGGTGACCTGCGGTACGGCCGGTATGTAGCCGTCGCCGTCCGGATCGTCGCCGGACGCCTGGGTGGACCCGGCCGCGGTGTGCCCGGTGTGGACGACGGCCGCCGCGGCGGGTGCCTCCCGACCGCTGTCGGTGGTGGCGCGGGCGAGGTTGCCGAAGCCGAGGGCGCCGGCGAGGAGGGCGGTGCCGAGGAGGAGTGCGGGGAGTCGCTTCGGACTCGATCTCATGGGAATCTCCTGCCCGTGCGGTGGGAAGAGGGCCCGCGCGCACGCACGCGTGCCGCGCGGGTGGTGCGATCGGTGCGGTGGTGGCGAGACCGTCCGGAGGACCTCGCCACCGTCGTCCGGGGCACGGCCGTCAGCCGTAGATCCCCAGCTCGTGCAGGGAGTAGCCCCAGCCCGTGCCGCGTGCCGTCAGCTGGAGGCGCACGTAGCGGGCCGTGGCCGTCACATCGACGGTGTCGACGTCGCCGTCTCCGGCGGTCGTGGAGTACACCGAGCGCCAGCCGGCACCGTCGTCCGAGACCCGCACCTCGTAGGACCGGGCGTAGGCCGGGTCCCAGACCAGCTGCAGCCTGCGCAGGGACTTCGACGCGCCGAGGTCCACCTGGAACCACTGCGGGTCGCTCCAGTCACTGGCCCAGCGGGTGTCCGTGCGGCCGTCGACGGCCAGCGCCGGGGTGCAGGGGCAGTCGCCGTAGGACTGCTGGGAGGAGGAGGCGGTCGCGGGCCGGTTCAGTGCCAGATTGGTCCCGCTCACCGGCGGGGCGACGACCTTGACGGACTCGGTTTCGATGCCGGCGTTGCCGTGACCGTCCTCGGCCTGGACGTAGACCTTCCACACGCCGAGCTGCTGGGGCGCGGTGACGGCGAAGTCGCCGTTCCCGGTCGCCCGCCACCGCGCCTCGACGAGCCGCTTGTCGCCGTTCGCGTAGTTGCCGCTGAGGAAGATCCGGTACGTGATCGGGTCGCCGTCCGGATCGCGGACGTCGGCGTGCACGGTGAACTCGCCGCCGGCCGGCGCCGAGGAGGCGGGGGAGACGGTCATGCCGCTGATGACCGGGGGAGTGCCGGCACTGCCCGCCGAGCCGGTGTACGCCTTCTTGACGGCGTAGTACGACAGCCGCTTCAGCCCGTCGGGCACGAGGTTGAACCAGACGCCGCCGAAGTCGTGCTCGGTGCCGTAGTGGAACAGAGTGGCACCCAGCGCCACGCCCGGGTGGCCGGTCACGCAGTTCCACGCCCGGGTGTAGCCGTCCGCCTTCTGCACGTCGGTCGGCTCGTCGGGGACGCCGTTGGCATCGTCGGGCACCTCCCACTCGCCGGCCGGTCCGGTCTCGGTGACGATGTACGGCTTGGTGTAGCCGCCGTCGATCCAGTCCTGGCGGACCTTGCACACGTTGGCGTACGAGTTCATCGCGTACAGGTCGAGGTCCGGGGCGTTGCGCTTGTAGTACGGCCACGCGCCGGTCCACGCGTCCGTGGAGGTCACCGGGTGGTAGGGGTCGATGCCGTGGATCCTCCTCGCCACCTCGTTGACGAAGGAGGTGTAGGCGTTGCGCTGGGCCTCCAGCTCGGCGCCGCCGTAGCAGTTCTGCAGCCCGAGGACCGACTCGTTGCCCACGTTCCACATCAGGGTCGCCGGATGGTTCCTGTAGGCGTCCACCCACTTGGCGAACTCGCTGAGCATGGTGCTCTTGTACGTCGTGTCCGCCACGTAGTCGACGCAGCCGCCGGCGCCCGGACCGCCGCCCGGCTGCAGCCAGAAGCCGTTGATCACGCGGATGCCGTTGGCCGCCGCGGCGTCCAGCAGTGCCTTGCTCGACGCGTCGGTGCCCCAGGTGCGGATGGTGTTGGCCCCCATGGCCTTCACGTCGGGCAGGTATGTGGGCCCGTCGGAGGCCGCCGGCCCCCAGGTCACTCCCTTCACGGTGTACGGCTGACCCCCCACCGTCAGCCGCCAGTTGCCCTGAGTGCCCTCGACCTTCACGGCACCCGTGGCGGGCGGCGGAGTGCCGCCTGCGGAGCCGTACACCTGGAACTCCCACAGCGAGTATCCGTATCCGCCGGCCCTGGCCAGACCCTGCATGCGGACGTAGCGGCCGGTGCCGGAGACGGTGAGGTCGTCGGTGCCGCCGTCCCCGCCGGTCACCTTGCGCACGGTGCGCCAGTCGGTGCCGTTGTCGGACGCCTGGATCTCGTAGTCCTTGCCGTAGGCCGCTTCCCACCTGAGCACGACACGGCTGAGGGCGGACACCTGGCCCAGGTCGACCTGGAGCCACTGCTGGTCGCTCCACTGGCTGGCCCACCGGGTGCCGGTGAGATCGCCGTCCACCGCGGCGGCGGCCGCGTAGCCGTCTCCCTCCTGTGAAGAGGCGGTGGCGGTCCTGCCCTGGGACAGCAGGGTGTCGGCCGCGTGCGCCCCGGGCGCGAGCGCGACGGTCGACACAGAGGTGAGCAGCGCGCCGAGGGCGAGGAGGAACACGCCCGCACGGCGGGGGACCGGGGCGGGGGTGGACGCGGGTCTGGGCACGGGGGCTCCTGACGGGTCGGGTCACCGAGCGGGGGAGGTGGTCACCGGCGGGGGGCGTGTCTTCCGCCGTCCCGTCCCGGTCGGTGGCGTGTGGGGATGCGGTGGCCACGCTCCGGCGCAGCGGCGTGTGGGGGTACGGCGGCCACGCTCCGGGCGCGGGCGGGCGTCACCGCACGTGCTGAGGGGGATGTTCCTCCGGGCCGGGTCGCGGGGCAGGCGGGTGCGGCCCGGAGGAAGTCGGTGCCGGGGTCGGCCTCGGGCGGCCCGGCCCCGGTGCGGGGCCGGGTGGAGGAGCCGGCCGCCGAGGGGCGGCCGATCCACCCGACGTCCTCAGACCGGGCGTCCGGCCACGCGGAGTGGCACCCCGGCCGTACCGGTCGCGGACACAAGTCACCTCCGGTTCACGGGAGTCGGAAGGCGGGAGCGCGATGGGAAGCGCCCTCCCTCTCCCGAACCATGCCTGCCGGTCATACGTCGGTCAAGAAGGTGAGCGGGCTTTTCTTTCAACTTGACTTAAGCCATTACCTGTTGAGGCCGGGCCGGGCACCGCGCGCACTCAGGCATCACGTACGGCTGCCCATTCGCGATCGAGAATTGCGTGGACCACGGAGTCCCGCCACTTCCCGGCCTTGCGTACATGCTCGCGAATCACGCCCTCCTCGACCATGCCGACGGCGGCCATGGTCCTGGCCGACGCCTCGTTGAGCGGCGACCTCGCCCCCCAGACGCGGTGAAGGCCCAAGTCGTCGAAGCCGACACCGAGCAGCAGCCGCACCGTCTCGACGCCGTAGCCGACACCCCATGCGTCCGGACGCAGCGCGAAGCCCAGGGTGGCCGCACGCCGCTGATGGGGGTCCAGAGCCAGACGGCCGATCCCGACGACGGTCGCCGTCTCCCGCTCCAGGACGGCCAGCGCATACTCCTGGCGCGGCGTCTCGCCGGCCGCCGCGATCGATCGGGCGACGAGGTGACCGACCTGTTCCCGACTGCGCGGTGCGAACGACAGGTGTTCTGTCGCCTGCGGGCTGCCGTAGACGGCCAGCACCGCGTCCACGTCCTCGACGGCGAGTTCCCGGAGGGCGAGGCGTGCGCTGCGACGGACGATCGGATGCATTCCGGGACTGTACCGGCCGGCCGGCCGGAGCCGGACGGGTTGCGAGGATCCGCGAGCGGGCGTCAGGCCACCCGGGCCCTCACCACCCGTCGAGCGGAAGTTCCCGCCGAACCGGTCTGGACCGAGAAGGCCTCGGACGCGGACCGGCGCGGCCCGACCACGCTCTTCCGGCCGCTCGTCAACCCGTACGGCCCCACGGACCGACGCCCCCCGTTCGGAACGGGCTCGTGGAAGCGGCGGGCCGCGTCACCCGCGTCTGGAGCCGTCGGCTCCTCCGGCGAAGTAGTCGCGGCGTGTCGCGAACATGGCGACAATGTCACGGCTGAGGTGACACACGGGGGTGCCGGATGAACCAGAACGACCTGGCGGCAATGGCTACACAGGCTCTGATCTCCGTCCTGGGGGGCGCGGCCAGCACGGCGACATCCCAGCTCATACAAGACAGGTTGCACCACTCCGCTCGCGGCCGCGCGGCTCTGGACGGCTTGAGCGCCTCACCCGGCGATCCCACGGCCCAACAGGATGTCCAAGCCGCCCTCATGGACGAGCTGCGCAGCGACACCGAGTTCGCTGATCGGCTTGCCGTGCTTCTCCACGCATCCACCCGGCAGAACACCGGAAGCGTGGTCATCACGGGCAGCCGGCTGAAACACAACCAGATAGCGCTGGGCCCTCTGACCATCAACAACACGCCGGGGGTGCGGGTCTTCCTGGCCTGCGCGGCCCTCCTGCTGCTCGCCCTGGTCGTCCTCGGTGTGTATGGCGGGGTGCAGGTCATCACCGCCGGCAACGAGCCGAAGGCCCAGCCCCAGGCGACTGGGAGCCAGGGAGGAGGACAGCCGACGCCACGGGACGGCAAAGGCAGCGGCGGGACCGACAGGCCAAGGATCATGACAGCGGCAGAGGCCAACGAGGCCCTGCCCACCCTGGAGGCCATGCCGTCCGGCTGGACTCTCTTCGACTACGACATGCTCTCCGAAGACGACAGGACGAGCGACTGCCACGCGGACGGCATCGAGTTCGAGAACGACCCGCCCAAGGACCTTCCAGGGGGCGGCTCGTACCTGGTGGCCTGGTTCCGTGTCTACGCGTGCTCTTCACCGGCCCAGGCGGCCGAGATGTTCGAGAAGGCCGGCCAGGCAACCGCCGACAACGAGTCGGTCCTGGCGGGCTCCAGCCCTGGCAGCACCACACCGATCCCGCTGCCCCCGCTGGGGAACCAGAGGACGGCCTACGCGTACGGCGGAGAGGGCCGGGCACGGTCCGTGGTCCGTGTGGGGACGGTCGTGGTCTCACTGAGCTACTGGCCGTTCGGCTCGCTGGCGGCGCACCAGGACCAGATCACACAGCTGACTCGCATGGCCGTGGAGCGCGTCGAGCACACCCTCGCCGGCACGTGAGGGGCGGCGCGGCTGCGGAGCCCGCGGATGGCCAGGGGTGTGCTGCCGGTGACGATCGCGTGGGAACGGTGGTGACCCGTCCATCGTCAGCGGCAGCTTCCGTGCTGGTTCGAGGAGTGCCGAGGAGGGCCGCGCCCGGAGTGGGCGCGGCCCCGGGTGAGACCGGCTGCCGACGCGGTCGGCGGCACCCGTCAGCGCGTCGCCTGGGCGGTTCCGGCACGCACATCGCCTCCCCGGGCCCTGAGGGGCACGTGTGCTTCGGTGAGCACCCGGTGCACGAAGCCGTACGACCGCCCATGCTCCTCGGCTATGGCGCGGATGGAACGCCCCTCGCTGTACTGCTTGCTGAAGGTTTCGGCCAGCTCCCTGCGCGCACTGCCTGTGATCCACTTGCCCTTCACGGTGCTCTCCTCCCGAGATGCCGAGATGTGATCACCGTCTGCCCGCATCACCGTGACCCATGCGGGCGAGCGTGCGGACAGCCGACGCGGCCTCCGGCGCGAGGCGTGCCGGTGGTCAACGGCGCCGCACCCGGGTGGCGTTGTGGACCGGACGCATAAGATCACCGGCATGGCGCTGCGACCGGTTCAGGTGAACATGAAGGCTCTCGACGGCCCGGCGGTCGGCCGGTTCTGGGCCCAAGCGCTCGGCTGGACCGCCTACCACCCCGGCGTCACCACCTATGTCGGACCCGCCGGCGGCCTGGTCTGGCCGGACCCGGTCGCCGTCTGCGTCGACATCGTCCCCGTCCCGGAACCCAGGACAGCGACGAAGAACCGGGTGCACCTCGACCTCGCCACCACCTCCGCCGCCCACCACGCGGAGCTGGTCGCGCGCCTCCGGGCCCTCGGAGCGACGCCCGCCCACGTGGGTCAGGGCGATGTCCCGTGGACGGTCCTCGCCGACCCCGAGGGCAACGAGTTCTGCGTGCTGGAGCCCCGGGAGGTCCACCGGGACACCGGGCCGATCGCCGCGGTGGTGGTCGACTGCACGGACCCGCGTGCCATGGCGCGGTTCTGGGGCCGGGCGACGGACTGGACCCTGCACGAGGTGACCGACGATCGCGCGGTACTGCGCTCCGCCAAGAGGACCGGCCCGTATCTCGAGTTCCTCCGCACGCCCGACGTGAAGACCGTGCCGGACCGTGTCCACCTCGACCTGCTGCCGTACCCGGGTGACGACAAGGAGGCGGAGGTGGCCCGGCTGCGGGCCCTCGGCGCCACCGACCTCGACGTCGGCCAGGGCGACGTCCCGTGGACCTGCCTGACCGACCCGGAGGGTCACGAGTTCTGCGTCCTCGCCCCGCACTGACGCGGAGCCGTCGACGGCCACCGAGTGCGGGGCCCGTGGCCCGTTCCGCTACGTCGAGTACGTCGAGTACGTCGAGTACGTCGAGCGGAGAGCGCGCTGCGCTGCTTCGCCTGCGACGGCGATGTCGGTGGCACCGCGTAACGTGTGATCATCGATCAGCGTGACGGGGGAAGGCCGCAGCATGGGCAGGCGTGTCGAGAGGGACGGGTACACCGCGGAACTGACGGATGACCTGGAGGCCGTCTACCGCAACCCACAGGGGCGCAGGCTCAAGAACGTGCCCGCCGCGCTCTCGGGTGACCCGGGACTCGTCTCCCTGCTGGAAGCACGGAGGCGTCTGCGCGAGCACAGTGAAGCCTGTCGTGCGCAGGCGGCCGAGTGGGCGGCGGCCGGGGTGCGCGTGCCCCGCGCCCTGGCCGCCGCGGACCCGCTGTGGCGGGAGGCTCTGGAGGCCGAGTCCGCCGAGCTCACCGACGAGCGGGGCGACGGCGGACTGTGGGCCCGTACCTACGCCGGCTTCGACGGCCGCACACTCACGCAGCTGATGCCCGAACAGGCCGTGCCGTACCGCGACCGCCTGATGCGCGGCCGGCACTGGGAGCCGGACGGCTGCTTCTCCACCGGCATACCGGATACCTCCGACGGCGCGCTCCCCTTCCCCGAGAGGGTCATCGCCGCCCACCCCGGGTTCGAAGACCTGGCGACCGAAAAGCTCCTGCTCCTGGAGAAACGCACGCACGACTGGAGCTACGTCTTCAAGGCGGACATCGACAGCGTGCTCCAGGGCCTGGAGGAGTCGGCTCCCGCGCTGCTGACCACGCTCCTCGACGAGATGGCCGACCTCGCGCTGCGGGAGGGCGAGCACGCGGCGGCCGCCGCCTGGTTCGGGCGGGCCCGCACCGCCGAGCGGGTACACGCGCGCGAGGTCGACAAGGAATGGCTGCTGGGCCGGTACCTCGAGTACGCCGAGGGCAAGGCCCTCTCCGCCACGGTGCTGCGGGCGTGGGCTCGCGAGCTGGCCGTCAAGGGGGTGGCGACCGAGGCGGATCTCGCGGGCTTCCGCCGGGTGGTGATCCGCCGCGTCCAGGCGTCGTCCGAGGTCTACCCGCAGCTCGCCGTCGACGTGCGCAGACTCGCCAGGGCCGCCGGTCTCGAACCCGAGGCGGAACTGTCCACGCTGCTCGGCGAGATGCTCACCACCGGCGGTGTCACCTTGTCCGACGACAAGTTCTGGACCGACTGCCTCAAGGGCCCGGCCGTGGAGCTGCTGGGCACGCACACCCCGCAGGCCGTCCGCCGGGTGCTGAGCCTGCGCCCCCGCCGTTACGGCGACAGCCCCAGGGTGTGGCGGGAACTGCTGGAACGCACCGGTGCGCTGGCGCTGCTCACCGGTGAGGCCCCGGGGCTGCCCGTGGGCGAGGCCGCCGCCTGGCTGTCCGCGTGCGTCCGGACCAACAGCGACCGGAACGGCACCTGGCCCGTCATGTACGAGATCGCCGAGAGGATGGCGCCGAAGCTCGCCGCCGACGGCGTGCCCGTGGAGTTCCGTTATCGGCGCATCGGCGAGCGGGCCGACGGCAAGACCCCCCTCGACCTGATCGACCTGCTCCTGGAGCACGGAGCGCCGGTCGCCGACCCACCGGAGCTCCTCGGCCCGGCACAGCTGTACGACATCCAGCTCGCCCACCGGCCGGAGCTGCACAACCTCCTGGCGGACGAGCGCTTCGCCCGGGAGCTGCGGGCACGGGTGCGCGCCGACCTGGAGATGACCACCAAGGACCTGGCGTCCAACAGCTGGTACCAGCCGCACGAGACCAAGGGCTGGGACAGCATCCCCCGGCCGTTCGACAATCCGGCCGGGCACGAGGAGATCCGCGCCTGGTTCGGCCGCGAGCGGGCGAAGCTGCGCGCGGGGATCGGCTTCCAGGAGCTGGTCCTGCTCCTCGGCCGGCTCGTACACGCGGGTGTGGCGGTGGAGCTGCTCCTCAAGGACGCGGCCGCGGCCGCGGAGTTCGCGGCCCTCGACGTCATGCCGCTGCTGATGGCAGAGCTGCCCGACACCGTCTCGCGCGCGCAGGTCGAGGAGCTGCTGGGAAGGCTCCAGCCCTGCTACGTCGAGCGGGAGGGGGTCCGGGGACCCAACCGGGGGCCGATCCTGGAAGCGCTGCCGCAGCTGGGCGAGCCGATGCACAGCCAGGCCGCCCGCTCCCTGGTCATGGCCGTCAACTGCCGTGCGGGACTGGAGCGGCTGGTCCGCCGCCTCACCCCCGGCGAGGGTGAGGCGGCGACGACCGCCGGCGCGCGGCCGGAGGAGCCGGAGGACCAGGTGAGCCGGCAGATGATGGAGCTCGCCCGGGACGGCGGCGCCGTCTGGGGCGGCGATCTGACGCAGGCCACCACCACGTTCGACCGCATGCCCCGCGACGGCCGGTTCCGCCGCACGCACGCGTGCGCCGCGGCACTCGCCCTGTGCGCCGTCTCCTCGCGGCCGGACGGCTCGGCGGCCCGGTCGCTGATGATGTACGCCGCCCACCCCTTCGTCACCGGTGAACCGGGCCACTGGCGGATCGTCCACTGCGAGGTCCCCGAGGACCGCACCGACACCAACGCCCCGCTTCCCGGGACGGTCTTCCGGACGGCCACGTCCGTCGCCTTCGTCCTGACGAGCAGAGGCCGAGACCCCCGTCGTACGTTGTGGGAGTACTCCCCGGACGGCACCTTCCGCGACGACGGCCCGCTGGCTGCCGCGGGCGTGAAGCTCACGTGCGCCCATGTGCTGGAGCCGGTGCGTCCCGGCGGCTGGTTCACGCGCTTCGCCGAGCTGTACCGCAAGCACGGCCCCGCGCCGGCCCGCCCCGAGCTCGCCGCGGTCCTCGCCGAGCGGCTGGGTCTCTCGCCGGCGGAGGCCACCGCGTTGCTGACCGCACGCGTTCCCTGCGCGCCGCACCAGCTGGCCGAGGAGGACGACTACCTCTCCGGCCACTCCTCCGCCGACCTGGAGCCCTGGAAGATCCGGCAGAAGGAGTCGGAACAGGCGGTGGCCGCACTGGCCGACGCGCTCGGCCCCCGGTTCTTCACGGACTTCTACGACAAGCTCCTCCCGGACGATCCCGAGCAGCTGTGGGTCACGGGGCCGGACGTGGACCGGGCGGCCGAGTGGTGGCTGGGGGAGCTGGGCGCTCCACTGCCCGTACCCACCGCGCTCCTGCCCCTGGCCGCCAAGGAGACACTGACCCCCACGGGCGAGGCGGCGGTCGCCCGGTCGCAGCACCGAGGCCGCGGGCGCCGGTGGCCCCACCTGCGACTGCCCGCCCTCCTGGGCCGGCTCGCCACGGGAGCGGACTGCCTGGCCTCCCACCACGCCGGTCTGCTGGGCGAACCGCAGCCGCTCGCCCTGCCGAGGATCGCCGCCTGGGCCGCCTACCGCACCGCGGCCGGCGACCCCTCGCGGCCCGCGGTCGGCGCGGCGATAGCCCGGCTGTGCGAGGCGCGGGCCGCGGATCCCGGCCCGCTCACGCTCTTCTCCCTGCAGAGCAACCACCTGATGGGACCACCCCCTCCCACGGACGCGCTCACCGCTCATCCCGCGGTCACGGAGGTGGCGGACCCGGTGCACGACATGCGTCATCTGCGGGTGGACCCCGCCGCGCTCACGGGACCCGGTGATCCGCTGCTCGACACCCTGGACGCCTACCTCGACTCCGTTCTGCCCTCCCAGTGGCTGCCCGCCCCTTCCGGCCTGCCCGCCCTCGCCGACCTGCGGCTGCTGCTGAGCGACGACTTCGCCGCGCTCGGGGAGCACCTGGTCACCGACGGCGAGCGGCCCCCCGGCTGGGAACAGCACCCCGTCCGGTCGGTGCCGCACCTCGTCGAGGACTGCGCCAGGACCCTTGGGCTGGGCGAGGACGCGGCGTCGCTGTACCTGATGCTGCTGGCACTGCCGGATCCGACGGACCGCAACGTCAGGGTGTGGACGGGATGGAAGCCCCGCCGCTTCCGGGAGGCGGAGGCCGAGCTGGGCGCCTCGGGCCGGGTACTGCGGGCCGTCCGGCCGCGAGCGGGCCGCTCCCTCTTCCTGCCGGGCGCCTGGCAGGAGCGCAAGCCGCCGCGCCTGCCGATCGAGGCGTCGAAGCTCACTTGGCTGCCGCTGGCCAGGGAGCACCGGTCGACGTCACACCTGGCCGCGGTGCCCTCCGTCCCCCTGCCCACACTGTTCACACGGGCATGGGAGGGCGTGTCGGCCGGCTCGGCGGCCTGACGGAGGCGCGGCCGCCCTGCTCCACGCCGCGCACGGGGGCGGGGCCCGGTCCTCTAAATACAATCCGGGTTGTTCCTAGAATGGCCTGATGGAGGACATCGACGCGATCGCGGCGCTGCAGGACCCGGTGCGCCGCCGCCTGTACGAGTACGTGGTGGGGCAGGGCCGCGAGGTCGGCCGCAACGAGGCCGCGGAGGCGACCGGGGTCGCCCGCACGCTCGCCGCACACCATCTGGACAAGCTCGCGCAGGCCGGGCTGCTGGACAGCGGCAGCCGTCGCCTGACGGGCCGCTCGGGGCCGGGTGCGGGCCGCCCGGCCAAGGTGTACACGCGGGCACGGGCGGAGCGGGCGGTGTCACTGCCCGCCAGGGACTATCGCACGGCCGCCGAACTGCTCGCCGAGGCGGCCGAGGAGGCCGGGCTGGACGCCGGGCTCTGCGCGGCGGCACGCCGCCGGGGCGAGGTCCTGCGCGGCGCCGCGGCGCCCTGCCCGGATCTGGAAGAGGCGGCGCGGATGCTGGCCGCCCGCGGCTACGAACCGTACCTGGAGGCCGGTGAGGGGGCGAGCGGGACGGCCGCGCGGGCCGTCCGCATGCGCAACTGCCCCTTCCACGCCGTCGCCGAACGCTTCCCGCCGCTCGTCTGCGGCATGAACCTCGCGCTGCTGGAAGGGCTGTTCGGCACGGACGGCCCGGTCCGCGCCCGCATGGACGCCCGGCCGGGGGAGTGCTGCGTGGTGATCGAGGCTTCTAAAAACAATTCTGGTTGACATAGAAATGAGGGCCGTGCTGGGATGAGGCATGACCACGTCCGCGCACGCCGCCCATCTCGCCCAGCTCAACGTCGCCACGCTGCGCCACCCTCTCGACGACCCGCGCATGGCGCCGTTCGTCGACATGCTCGACCCGGTCAACTCCGCCGCCGACGGCGCGCCCGGCTTCGTGTGGCGGCTCGTGGAGGAGGGGACGGCCGACGCCACCGGCCTGCGCCCGGCGGGCGACGACGTCATCGTCAACCTGACGGTGTGGCAGACCCGGGAAGCCCTGTGGGACTTCACCTACCGCAGTGGGCACCTCGAGGCGATGCGGCGGCGCCGCGAATGGTTCGAGCGGCACGTCGAGGCGCACCTGGTGCTCTGGTGGGTCCCCGCCGGCCACCTCCCGACCGTCGGCGAGGCCCTGGAGCGGCTGGCGCACCTGCGGGCGCACGGGCCCTCCCCGCGCGCCTTCACCTTCGCCTCTTCCCACTCCGCCGCCGAGGCCGCCCGGTACCTTCCGGCGGCCGCACCGCCCGCGCGAGCGGAGCAGGGCGCGCGGAGCGCACGGCCCATGGGGGCCGGCGCGTAGTCAACGGCGTCCGGCAGTCCGCTGGATCCGCGAATGTTCGCCGTTCGTTCATTTCGCCGCAGAGACGTCTTTTCTGCGTCAATTCTACTCACCAGTCGGCCAGGAGAAGTTGGTCCGGAGGCGGCTTACCGCCCCTCCGGCCAAGCCCTAGGGTCCCGTTGACCAGTCGGCGGCGCTCGACAAGTCACCGTTCACCCTGTCCAGGCTGAAGGAGTAGCTGTGGAACGTCGCAACTTCCTGCGTGGTGCCGTGCTGGGCACCTCGGCCGCCGTCTTCGGCGGCACCCTCATGCGTGGCGCCGCCTACGCGGCCCCGGCGCAGAACGGCGTCAGCCCCTACGGTGGCCTGCTGGCCGCCGACGCCAACGGAATCATGCTGCCCAGTGGCTTCACCAGCAGAGTCATCGCCCGCTCCGGCCAGACCGTCACCGGCACCTCGTACACCTGGCACAACGCCCCCGACGGCGGCGCGTGCTTCGCCGACGGCACGGGCTGGATCTACGTCTCCAACTCCGAGGTGTCCACTGGTGGCGGCGTGGGAGCCGTCAAGTTCAACTCCTCGGGTTCCATCACGGGCGCCTACCGCGTGCTGTCCAACACCCGCAACAACTGCGCGGGCGGCGCCACTCCGTGGAACACCTGGCTGTCCTGCGAGGAAGTGAGCGGCGGCTACGTCTACGAGACGGACCCGTGGGGTGTGAACGCCGCGGTCCGCCGTTCCGCGATGGGCCAGTTCAAGCACGAAGCGGCCGCCGCCGACCCGGTGCGCAAGGTCGTCTACCTGACCGAGGACGAGCCGGACGGCTGCTTCTACCGGTTCGTGCCCGGCACCTGGGGCAACCTGTCCTCCGGCACCCTCCAGGTACTGGTCGCCGGCACCGCGACCTCCGGCTCCTTCAGCTGGACGAACGTGCCCGATCCGGACGGTTCACCCACCGCCACCCGCGACCAGGTCTCCGCCGCCAAACTCTTCAACGGCGGCGAGGGCTGCCACTACGCGAACGACACCGTCTGGTTCACCACCAAGGGCGACAACCGCGTCTGGCAGCTCAACCTGCTCGACAACACCTACGAACTCGCCTACGACGACAGCCTGGTCACCAACGGCACCGCACCGCTGACCGGCGTCGACAACATCACGGGCAGCCGTTCGGGGGACCTGTTCGTCGCCGAGGACGGCGGCAACATGGAGATCTGCATCATCACTCCCGACGACATCGTCGCTCCCTTCCTGAGGGTCACCGGCCAGTCCAGCTCGGAGATCACCGGCCCGGCGTTCTCCCCCGACGGCAGGCGGCTGTACTTCTCCAGCCAGCGCGGCACCACCGGCAGTTCCTCCGGCGGCATCACCTACGAGGTGACCGGACCGTTCCGCACCACCGCCTGACGGTGATCCACTGACGGCCGGGCCGGCGCGGCAACGCACCGGCCCGGCCGTCGACCGCTCGGTCAGCGCACCAGCAGATCGACCACACCGGTCAGGTCCTCGTCGCCGCCGCCCTCCGCCAGACGACGGCGCATCAACGCGAAGTACGGGCTGAGCAGTTCCGGGCTGACGCCCTGCTCCGCGGCGGTGCTCAGAAAGGTCGGTGTGCCGGCCACCTGCATGGCGAGAGGGGAGGCGACATCCGTGGTGTAGTCACCGGTCCGCAGGTGGTCGGCGGTCTGGTGGACCGCCGGCGCCATCGCGACGAGCCAGTCGGCGAGCAGCGGAGCGAACGCGACGGGGTCGATGTCTTCCCTGCGGACGAGAGCGAAGGCGTGCGCGGCTCCGGCGAACATCCCGTACATGGCGCTGAGCAGGGCCACGTCGTGCAGGGCCGCGAAGCCCGCGTCCTCGCCGACGTAGGTGGTTCCCGCCGGGACGCCCAGCGTCGTCCGGTGCCGTTCGAACAGCTCTGGCGAGCCGCTGTAGAAGACGTAGCCGCCGGCCTCGGGGACGCCGATCATCCCGGGGACGGCCATGATCCCGCCGTCCAGGTAGCGGGCGCCGCGGTCCAGGGCCCACGCGGCGCGGGCGCGGGCCTGGGCGGGGGTGCCGGTGGTCAGGTTGACCACGTCCCTGTCGGCCAGGTCCGTACCGGTCAGCACCTCACCGACCGAGGCATCGTCCAGCAGGCAGACCACGACGAGGGTGTTGGCCGCGACCGCTTCGGCGGCGCTGTGCGCGACGTGCGCGCCCTCGGCGGCGAGCGCAGCGGCGCGGGCCGGGGTGCGGTTCCAGACGGTGAGCGGATGGCCGGCGGCCAGCCAGGCACGGGCCAGCGCGGTGCCCATCCCGCCCAGGCCCAGCAGCGTGACGGGGGTCTTCTCAACAGGGTTGTGTGTCATGGCGGTTAGGCTGGTCGCAGGCCTGGCGGTGATCAAGTACGCACTTCGGAGTGGGTGGTTACCCGCGGGTGAGCAAGCACGTCGGAAGGGGGCGGGCATGACGACGCTGAACCGTCCGGGCGCACCGGACGGACACGTCTGCGGCATCGACACCGCGATGGAGGTGATCGGCGGCAAGTGGAAGGTGCTGATCCTCTGGGCACTGCACGAGCACCCCTGCCGCCGCTTCGGGGAACTGCGCCGACTGCTCCCGGGGATCACCGAGAAGGTGCTGGCCTCGCACCTGCGCGAGATGGAAGCGGACGGCGTCGTCCACCGCGTCTCCTACGACGAGGTGCCGCCCCGCGTCGAGTACTCGCTGACCGAGGACGGCGCGCGCCTCAACGACGCACTCCAGCCGCTGGCCGCCTGGGGACGCGAGCGGAGGCGCCCGTGACGGCCGAGCTCGGAGACGTCACCTGGCCACCCGCACCGATCACGACCGAACGGCTCGTGCTGCGCGAGTCCGAGGCCCGGGACCGCCCGGCGTTCATCGAGCTGTTCGCGTCGCCGGAGGTGGGCACCTACATCGGTGGCGCTCGGCCGCGTGACGAAATCCGGTCTGCGGTACCCGAGGTACCCGGCCGGCGTCCCGGCGTTTTCGTGGTCGATCTCGGCGGAGCGATGATCGGCATGGTCACCTTCGTCCGGCGCGACGCGCAGCGCCCAGGTCACCTCCGTCCGGACGGGGGCGAGATCGAGCTCGGTTACCTGTTCCTGCCGCAGGCGTGGGGGCGCGGGTACGCCGCCGAGGCGTGCGCGGCGGCACTCGACTGGTGCGCCGGCGTGCTTCCCGGTGAGCCGGTGGTGCTCTGCACCCGGACCGCCAACGGCCGTGCGCTCCGTCTGGCGTCGAAGCTCGGCTTCACCGAAGTCGAGCGGTACGAGGAGTACGGCGCGGAGCAGTGGTTCGGCGTGCGGCCCGCCGACGCGTGACCGGTGCCCGGGCCGGCCCCACGACGGGCCGGCTCGCCTCCCGGGGTGGGCCCTCCGGCATCCCGGTGTGCCCGAGGGCCGGCCAGGAGGCGGGGCCGACGCGCGGCCGTGTCCGGCCCGGAGTACCTTCCCGGTGGCACCCTGCCGATACCGCGTGGCGGGCCGGTGCCCGTGTCGGGCAGTGTTCCGGGTGATGAGCGAAGAGTACGAGATGGCATACGCCCACCCCGATACCGTCGAGGGCCTGCTGCAACGGGGGCGTGGCCTGGGCGCGGTACGAGCGCTGCGGGACCCGCGAGGATCCGCCGCCCACGTGTACGACGGCATCCGCCGCGACTGGCGGTGGGACGGGACCGACCACCGGTCCCTGTACCTGGCGCGGCTGGTCCGGGACCTGGAGTTGTCCCCCACGCCGGTCGTGGACCAGCCGGCGGGGGACGAGGAGGCGTGTGCCCGAGCGTGTGAGGTCCTGGAGTCGCTGGCGCTGGCCGGATCGGACGAGGCCCGGGAGGGGCTTCGTGCGCACGGCGGACGGCCGCAGGCCCTTGCCCGCGCTCGGGCGGGCCGTCGAAGCGCCTGGGCGTCCGCGCCGTACCGGCAGCGCGCGACTGGGCACGCGACGACAGCCCCTGGTCGGCCCCGTCACCGCGAAACCCGCGCCGGGATGCCGGCGCGGGGCGCGGGTTCGCGGGGCCGGGGCGGAATCAGCCGACCGGGCAACCGGCTGTCGGCGGCCGGCTGACGAGGCCCGCGGATTCACGGTGCGCCCGGGCAGGCGCGTGGGGGGTGTCGAGAAGGCATGAGGGGTCGAGGCACGGGAGGCCGGTTTCCGCCGTCGGGGGCGGCACGCTCTTGATGGTGACCTCGCCGGTCAGGCAGACTCCGTGGTCCTGCGCTATGACGGCTTTGAGCACGTCGGGGGAGAGGGGCTCGACGGTGACCCAGGTCGGGGCGTCCAGTTCCACCCAGCCTGTGAAGGAGACGGACATCGCGGTCACCATGCTGTGGGCGTCGGGGCGGTTCGCGTGGGCGGCCTGGCGCAGGGCTTCCAGCAGGAGCATGCCGGGAGCGTGATCGACAGGGTGGTCGAAGAGGATGCCGTGGTCCAGGTCGGCCCGCAGCTGCCACCGGTCGGCGCGTTCGGTGGCGGCGAGGACGACGTTCTCCGGCAGGCAGTGTCCGACCGTGGCGGGCGGCAGGGCGGGCGGCAGGGGTAACACCCGGTCGCGTAATCCGGCCAGGTCGTGTGTGCCCCGCAACCGGCGGTAGACGGCGGGGGAGTGGTTGGTGAAGCGGGTGCCGGCGTTCCCGACGTACTGTCCGTTCACGCGGACGTCCGCGTGCATGGACATCGAGACGAGGCAGCCCCTGCGGGTCCGGACGTCCGTGCAGGTGATCTCCAGGACGACGTCGGCCGGGGCCTGGGGGACCTGCATGGCCGACGGCTCGATCTCGAAGGCGAAGTCGTCCCAGACCAGGTGGCTGCCGTGGGGCACGCCGTAGGCGACGTGGGACAGCAGCGGAAACGTCTGGCGGACCGTTTCGACGAACAGCAAGGGGTCGAAGCGCCGGTTGCGGGGCCAGTAGAAGCTGTGGAAGCGGGGCCAGTGGGCGCGGACGGTGTGCCGGTCGTCGCCGTGGGTGGTCCAGTCGGTGAGCAGTACCTCGTCCGACGCGTGCTTGTGCACGAGTTCCTGAGGCACTTTCGGTATGAGCTGCGGTCGGTCGTGTCCGCGAGCGTGAGAGTGGGACATGCCAGCCCTTTCCCCCTGAATGGATGGCTCGTTTGCAGCGGTGTGGCTAACATAAAGGACGTTCTCTATGTCTGTCGAGGAGTGATTGCGAGTGTCAACTGTCAAGGCGGAGCGAGCCGCCCGGACGCGACAGAGGATCCTGCTGGCCGCAGCCGAGGTCTTCGACGAGACCGGCTACGAGAAGGCGGCAGTGACCCAGATCGTGGAACGGGCGGGGCTCACCCTTGGCGCGCTCTACTTCCACTTCGGGTCGAAGCAGGGTCTTGCCGAAGCGCTGATGAACGCGCAGCCGACGACGATAGAACCCCACCTGAACTCCACGGGGTTGCAGCGGCTGGTGGACATCACCCTGGTGTGGGCGGACCGCATGAAGCGCGACCCGATCCTGCGCGCCGGAGTCCGTCTGGCCGTCGAACAGGGCAGTCACGGCATGAACGACGCCTCCTCCTTCGAGGAATGGCGGGCGCTCATGCGAAGCCACCTCGACGTGGCCCGGTCCGACGGTGAACTCCGGGAGGCCGTCAGCCCAGATCAGCTGGCCCGTTTCATCGTCGGCGCCTGTACGGGCATGCAGGTCTACTCCCAGCTCGCCACCAACCGCGCCGACCTCATGGAACGCGTCTGCGACATGTGGGAGCTGCTCCTGCCCAGCGTCGCCGCCGAGTCGGTGGTACCCGACATCCGCATCAGTCCCGAGCGCGTGCCCGCGTCATGACCGGGCAGGCAGCGCCCAGCCGGAAGATCGTCCTCACCGGGGCCACCGGACAGATCACCCCCCTGATGGTCCGGCACCTCGCACCCCACCACCGCCTCACCCTGACCAGCCGCACGACCCGAGCGGACCTGCGACGTCCCGGCGTGGAACACGTCGCCTGCGACTACGACGATCCCGCCAGCCTCGTACGGGCGTTCCGTGGCGCCGACGCCCTCTTCGTCGTGACGAACCAGCCCACCCGCCCCGAACACGACCGGAACATCGTGCGGGCAGCTGTCGAGGTGTCGGTGGGGCACATCGTCAAACTGTCCGCGGCGGCGGTGCACGACGACGCGGCGCACGATCTCATCACCGAGTGGCAGCGCGGCAGCGAGGAGCTCATCAGATCGAGCGGGATCCCGTGGACCATGATCCAGCCACGCTCGTTCATGTCGCACGCGCTGGCCTGGGCGCCGAGCATCCGGAGCAGCGGTGTCACGTGCGCGCTGCACGCGCACAGCCGCAACGCGTGCGTCGCACCGGAGGACGTCGCGCAGGCGTCCGCCCGCGTCCTGGGCGATCCCGAGCACCACTTCCGGTCCCATCAGCTCACCGGCCCGCAGTCGCTCTCCGCCCACGAACAGTCCGCCGTCCTCTCCGAACTGCTGGGACGCCCCCTCGTCTGCCGGGAGCTCTCCCCTCAGGAGGCACACGCGCGTTGGGCCCGGCGGTACTCGCCGGCGATGGCCGACGCGCTGCTCGCCGGCGCGGAGCGGCAGGAGGCCGGCGCCAAGGCACAGACCACGGACACGGTGGAGCGGCTCACCGGAAGGCCGGCGACCACCTTCGCCCAGTGGGCGGCCGGTCACATCGACCGCTTCGCCTGAGGCGAGCGGGGGTGCGGCGGGCGCGGGACCCGCGCGCGACCCCCGCGGCCCAGTGGCCGCGGCGCCCGGCTCGCCGGCCGGCCGGCTCCCGGCAGGTCGGCCGGCCCTGCCTGCGCGGCTTGCACGCCGGACCGTCCCGACGTGACGATCTTCCGGTCACGTACACGGGAGCAAGCGTTATGTGGGAGGTGCGATGTCCACGTCGAGGAGACACATGCCCGCGCGGGGCCTGCTGCACGGCAAGACAGTCATCATCACCGGAGCGAGCAGCGGCATCGGAGCGGCGGCGGCGGAGCTCTTCGCCCAGGAGGAGGCCCGCGTGGTGCTGACCGCCCGCCGCAAGGACCGGCTGCTGGAAGTCGTGGACAGGATCGTCGCGGCAGGCGGGCAGGCCACCGCCGTGGTGGCCGACGTCACCCGCGCCGAGGACATGCACGCGGCCGTACGGACGGCACTGGAGACGTTCGGCAGCCTCGACGCCGCTTTCAACAACGCCGGGTGGACCTCCACCGGAACGCCCATGCACTTGATGGGCGACGACGAGTACGACCGCATCATGGACGTCAACGCCCGGGGCGTGTGGAACGCGATGCGGGCACAGATAGCCGTGATGCTCGAACACGGCGGCGGCTCCATCGTGAACACCTCCAGCGTGGCCGGTGTGCGCGCGACCGGCAGCTCCGCCCCGTACATAGCCGCCAAGCACGCCGTCATCGGTCTGAGCCGGGCCGCGGCCGACGAGTACGTCCAGCAGCACATCCGCGTCAACGCGATCGCCGTCGGCAGTACCCGGACCGAGCTGATGGAACAGGTGCTGTCCGACACCCCCTCGCTGCTGAAGCCGTTCACGGAGCGTGCCATCCAGCAGCGTCTGGCGGACCCCGTCGAGATCGCCCAGACGGCTGCCTGGCTCTGTTCGGACCGTTCGTCGTTCACCACGGGCGCGGTCATCCCGGCCGACGGGGGGTGGACCGCCCGATAGCCGTACGGCACCCCGGACCTGCCACGACCGGGCTGCCAACGGACTTGCCAAGAACGTTTTGGGATCCTCCCGTTCCCATGCTCGTCGTCCGATGCTCACCGTATGGTCGGACCGCTTGCCGAACTGCCGCCGCGGGCCCTCGTCGCCCGCGGCCACGGCGGTCGAAGCTGGGGAGGGTAGGTGAGGGACCTGACTGGCCAGGTCATGGCGAACGGCGGCCGAGTGCGGGTAGCGGAAGGGGAAGGACCCGTTCGGTCCCGCGGTGGCACGTGTTCCGCGGCGGGCGGGGCTCGTCGGCAGCGCTTGCTCATCCGGCCCGGCCCCTGACCGGAGCCTGATGCGACCCGACCGGCCTCGTGAGCATCCCATCGCGCAGGGGTCGGCCGGTGCCCTGACCTGTCGTCGCGATCCTCGAAGGCCCCGTCATGAACAAAACGGAACGAGCCGCACGAACCCGGGCGACCCTCGTCCTGGCCGCAGCACGCCACTTCGACCAGCACGGCTACGAGGGTACGACACTCAAAGCCGTCTGCGCCGAGGCAGGCGTCACGCTCGGAGCCCTCACCTTCCACTTCCGCTCCAAGGCGGCACTGGCATCGGCGGTGGTGGAGGAGGGCGTCGGCGAACTGCAACGCATCCGCTCGGCCGGCTCCGGTACCGGCCGGCCCCTGTGCGACCTCTCCGCCTTCGTGCTCGAGGTGGTGAGGTCGCTGCGCAACAGCGTGCTCACGCGGGCCGCCGCCCGCCTGGTCGAGGAGGGGCGTGTCGACTCCGGCTGGCCCGGCGTCTTCCGCGGGGAGGTCCTGCGGCTGCTGGAGGGAGCCTCGACCACCGGTGAACTCGTTCCGGAGGTGCGGCCGGCCGCTGCCGTACGCCTCGTGATGCATGTGGTGCAGGGGGCCGTGGCCGAGGCGCGGAGTGCCGAGGCTCTGGGTGTGGCGACGGCATGTGACTTCGCCGAGGTGTGGGACGTCGTGCTGGGCGGCCTGGCCGTGGCGAGGTGCTGAGCTCGTTCCGGGGGTGCCCCGTCCGAACACCCCCCGGTCCGGCCGCACCGTGCCGCGCCGGCCCCGGCGCACGAACGGGGGCCGAGTTCGTCAGCGCGGCCGGCCGTGGGTGCGCGCGTAGGTGTAGGCGGCGGACAGGAGTGTGGTGTGGTGGTGCCAGCCGGGGAAGGACCGGCCCTCGAAGTCCAGCAGACCGTAGTCCTCGCCGAGGCTGTCGATGACGGCCGTCGCCTGCCGCGGTTGCTGCATCAGGGGGAGCAGGTCGGGCAGGGGGCGGTCGTCGAGGTTCGTCAGCCAGGTGCGGGGTGCGCCCTCGGACCGGTGCTGGGCGAGCAGACGTAGCGGGGCGTGCTCCGGCGCATGACCGGGCAGCGTGACCGTCCAGGTGAGCAGGTGTTGTCGCTTCTCCACGTCGGCGGTGCCGTGGCTCGCCATGAGGTCCCGGACGAGGACGGTGCGGGTGTGGGCTGTCAGGGGTGCCGCGGGCCTGACGCGTGTGGTGTCGGGCACTTCCACCAGGAAGGGCTGTCCGCGGTGGGTGAGGTGGGCGAGGAAGGGCTCGTGGCCCGGCAGCCACGACAGCTCGGCGGTGACCGGGATCCGCCGGTGGGCGGACCAGGCGGCGGCCCGGTGCAGGAGCTGGGCGGCCTGGGCCCACAGGGGCCCGCAGGCTTCGTCGGGGATGCGGGCCTTCCTGCGCAGCGGTGAATCGCTCGCCCATTCCGGCGGAATGTGTAAGTGCCAGTCGACGGGCAGCGGGCCGTGGGGACTGTGGGCGAGCAGGGCGATGCCGAGCTGGCAGTTCGTGATCCGGCCGCGTGCGGGATGGAATCTGCGGTGGACCCCGGCGGATTGGGTGCCGCGTTTGGGAATGAACGCGGGCGCCAGTGTCCAGGCGGCCGGTGTCCGGGGCAGGTCTTCCGTCCAGCGCAGCAGGGCTTGGCGTGCGGCGAGCCAGTCCCACGGGCTGGCGTTGACGAACTGGTGGATGGCCTGGGGCGCCGTGGGGGAATCGGTGACGGATTGGGCCAGGCGTCGCAGGGATTTCTTGCCCGGTGTGAGCAGTAGTGCCCTGATGTAGAGCTCGGCCCACTTGCGCTGGTCCGCCCGTGGCAGACAGGCGAAGACCGTCTCGACGAACGGTCCGAGCCGGGCGGCCGGGCCGGCTTCGGTCAGCGCTCTCGGCGCCGGCTCGCACAGCAGTGCCATTGCGACTGTCCCCTCCCACACCACGCGGCCGCCGCTCCCGGTCGCTGGGCGCCGTGGCCGCTGTCCCCGGTCGATGCGTGGACGGTCCCGCCGCCCGTGACGGGGGATTCCCGGGCGGCGAGACCGGGACAAGCATAGAGAGCGCTATTTATGTTTGGCGGGCCGGAGGTGCCTGTGCGGCGACTTTGGCAAGTTCAGTGCTGTGAAACGGCCGAGAAGGAGCCGGTGCCGGTGCGCAGTGGCCAGCCGGATGGCGGATCACGGTGCGGGGCTCGCCCCGGCCCGAGCCGCAGTGGGTTGCGGAGTGAAACCGTCGTGCCGTACGGTCGAATCGGTTTCAAAGTGCTACCGATTGGGGTTGCGTGTATGGACGCGTGGCGGCGGTTGCTGCTGGCGGTGGTGTGCGGTGTGGCGGTGGCGAGCATTTACGCCGCGCAGCCGGTTCTGGAGCCGATGGGTCACGATCTGGGTCTCTCGGCCCAGTTCACCGGCTGGATCGTCGCCACGGGCCAGTTCGGGTACTTGGCGGGGCTGTTGCTGCTGGTGCCGCTCGGTGACGTGGTCGACCGGCGCCGGCTGATCGCGGTGCACCTGGCGGTCACCGCGGCGGGAATGCTCATGACGGCCTTGGCGTCGGCCGCGTGGGTCGCGTTCGCGGGGCTGGCCGCGGCCGGCGTGTTCGCGGTGGTGGTGCAGACCACGGTGGCGTACGCGGCATCGGTCTCGCTCCCCGACGAACGCGGCCGGAACATCGGCGTGGTGACCTCGGGGGTGGTGGTCGGCATCCTCGGCGCACGGGTGGCGACCGGCACGCTCGCCGAGGTGTGGGGCTGGCGCAGCGTGTACGCCGTGCTCGCGGTGCTGTCGCTGGGCCTCGCACTCCTGGTCCTGGCGGTCCTGCCGTCGGAGGAGCGTCCGGGGCGGCCCACCGGGTACGGGCGGGCCGTGGCGTCCGTCGGCCAGTTGTTCGGGCAGCGTCTCTTCCTGACGCGCGGGCTCATCGCGTTCTTCCTGTTCGCCTCCTTCGGGACGCTGTGGAGCGGGGTGTCCCTGCCGCTGGCGGACGACCCGTGGCAGCTGAGCGAAAGCCAGATCGGCCTGTTCGGCATCGCCGGACTCGCCGGCGCGCTCGGTGCGGCGCGCGCGGGGCGCTGGGCGGATGCGGGACGGGCGGTCCCGGTCACCGGTGCGGCGCTCGGCCTGCTCATCCTCTCCTGGGCGGTGATCGGACAGCTGCCGTGGTCGCTGTGGCTCCTCGCCATCGGGATCGTGCTGCTCGACTTCGCGGTCCAGGCCGTGCACGTGAGCAACCAGCACCTGCTCACCACCGCGCACCCGGACCGCATCAGCGGTGTCATCGGCAGCTACATGGTGTTCTACTCGCTCGGCTCCGCCCTCGGCGCGGCCGCGACCACCGCGGTCTTCAGCGCCTGGGGGTGGACGGGCTCCAGTGTGCTGGGCGCGGCGTTCGCGGCCTGCGGACTGGTCGTCTGGGCACTCGACAGGCGGCGCGTCCCCGAGGGCGCCGGCCTCCGCCCGCGGGACGCGGTTGCGCCTCCGGCACGCGAGGACGCCGAAGACGCCGAGGACGCCGCGGACGCCGACCGGGCCGGACAGGCCCGGTGACTGCTCCCCGGTCCGGCGCGCGGCGCTTCGCCGCCCATGAGGTGTCCGCGCGTCGGACCGGGGTAACCGTCTCGAAGACGGCAGCGTGCGGCTTTTGAGGGGGTTGGCACCGCCGGACTTGGCAAAGTCGCGGTGCACCTGCCCTCCCGCCGTACATAAATAGCGCTATTTATGCTTGGCTCGGTCTCGTCGTCGGTGCATCCCCCGGTCACCGGCGGCGGGGCCGTTCGCGTACGGACCGGGGGACAGGCGGCCACGTCGTGTGGGAGGGACGGTCCCGATGGCACTGTTGCTTGAGCCGGCGCCGGGGGTGTTCGCCGAGAACCTTTCCGCTGCCCGGTGCGCGCCGCCGGCGCTCCGCTCGCCGGCCGCCTCGGACACGTCACCGCTCGGGGCGGCCGCGCTCGCCCGATGTCCCGTGCCCCCCGCGGTCGCCGCCCGTGCGTGCTCGCCGGAGCGGGCCGTGGCTTCTTCCCGCGGGTAGCGGATCGCGATCATTTTGCCGGTACGGCATGATGGTTTCGTTCCGCAACTTATTGGGAGGTGTCATGTCGCGCGTCAGCACGCCCGGCCCCCATCCTGACTGGACCGATCCCGACTGCCCTGTCGCCCGCACGCTGGATCTCGTCGGTGACCGGTGGAGTCTTCTCGTGGTCCGGGACGCGATGGACGGAGCGCGATCGTTCACCGAATTCCAGCGGCGTACCGGTATTGCCCGCAACATTCTCTCCGACCGGCTGCGGAAGCTGACCGCTCAGGGGTTCCTCGCCCAGCGCACCGCACCGTCCGGCCGTCGCCGGGAGTATGTGCTCACCGATGTCGGGCGTGATCTGTTCCCGGTGATCCTCGCCCTGCGGCAGTGGGGGGAGCGCCACGCCTTCGCGCCGGGCGAGACCCACTCGACCCTTGTGGACGATCACGGCGTTCCGGTGCCGCAGATCGCGCTGGTCGCAGCCGACGGCGCGCTCCTGGACGCCGGCAACACCCACGTTCAGAAGACCTGACAGAAAGCAGATCTCGGTGCCTTCCAACCTTTCCACCACCTCGCCTCGCACGCGTCTGACGGACCGGTTGGAGACAACGGTCCGGATCCCGGAGCCCGTGACGAAGAGTCGGTGTGCCGACGTCCACTGGGTGCCGATCGCCTCCCTGGTCGCCGCCGACTCGCCCCGTCTGGGCGGGACCAGCCGGGATCACGTGAAGGTTCTCGCGCAGGGTGACATCGAGCCGATCCTGGTGCACCGGGAGACCCGGCGCGTGGTCGACGGGATGCATCGCCTCCAGGCCGCCACACTGCGGGGGGAGGAGTTGATCGCGGTCCGTTACCTGGACGGGCCGGCCAGCGAGATCTTCCTCCACTCCGTGGCGGCCAACGTCCTGCACGGCCTGCCGCTGACGCTCGCGGACCGCAAGGCCGCGGCCGAGCGGATCCTCGCCTCGCACCCCCATCTGTCGGACCGCGCGATCGCGCGCATCACCAGGCTGTCGCCGAAGACCGTCGGTGCCGTCCGGCGCGCTTCGAGTGAGGAACTTCCTCACTCGAAGGTCCGGGTCGGCGCGGACGGCCGTTCCCGCCCGCTGGATGCGGCGCGGCGCCGGGAAACGGCCCGCGCGTTCCTCGCCGAGAACCCGGACGCCACGCTCCAGGACATCGCCGACAGCGCGGGGGTGTCGGTCAGCACCGCGTGCGAGATACGGCAGCGGGTACGGCGTGGCGGGCAGGACCTCGTGCCGCCGCGGCGGGGTGCCGTGCGCGAGGCCGGGGCCGGCAGGCGTACGGGCACCACCGGGCCGGCGGAGGGCACCCGGGGGACGCCCCATGCGCGCGCGCAGTCCGTCATCGAGACCCTGGCGAAGGACCCGTCACTGAGGTTCACCCAGTCGGGGCGCGCGCTGCTGCGCTGGCTGAACGAGCGCGCACCCGACCTGGAGGCGGGGCGGCGGCTGATGGCGGCGGTGCCGCCGCACTGCGCCGTCGCGGTCGCGGACCTCGCCCACTCCTACGCCCGGCAGTGGCAGCACTTCGCCAGTGCGCTCGACCGGACGGCCGGTGACGCGGGCGCGGAGTAGCGCTCACCCGGAGACCGAGCGTCCCAAGCGTCCCGGCGGACTTCGCCCCCGCCCGCGGTGCGGGCACCGCACCAGTACCCCGAACCGGACCGCGGTGACGCGACCGAGCCCCGCAGCGTGCCCGGGAGGAGGGCTCGCGGCTGCGACGCGCCCGGTCGAGGGCGCGATGAC
The DNA here is from genome assembly GCF_040632975.1 of Streptomyces sp. NPDC013455. NCBI lineage: Bacteria > Bacillati > Actinomycetota > Actinomycetes > Kitasatosporales > Streptomycetaceae > Streptomyces > Streptomyces sp. NPDC013455. The sequence goes on from NZ_JBEYCX010000005.1 coordinate 284,420, forward strand.
CGCCGCGGCGGCGAGGGCCCCGTCCCCCGCACGCCCGGGCCGGGCAGCACGTGCGGACCCGCGGCCGGTGCCGTGTGAGACCCGCTCGCTTCCCCTTTCCGTCTTCTTTCTTGCACTCCCATTCGCGTCCCACCCTCTTTTCCGTCCTGCGTATATGGGCGGACGGAATTCCGGGCTCCTTTTCTTGACGACGCGATCAGGTCCGTGAATGATGAAATGGCACTCGGTGATGAGCGCCCTTGACCGGACGCGGATTTCGCTGTGGTGTTTATGTATCGGCGTGAAAGACGCCGGGCGGCATCAATGGGCAATTCTCGGTCTCCCGACCGGGTGACCGGCCGCGACATTTATCGAGATAGCCGAGCTGTTCGACCGAACGCCGCACAGAGCCTGGAGTTCAGGATGAATCGAGCGGGGGATCGAGTGGAGACGACGTGGTCCGGCGCGGAGACGAGCGTGGACGTGGCCGTCGTCGGGGCCGGCCCGGCCGGCCTGTACGCCGCCTACTGCGCTGGGTTCAGGGGGCTTTCCAGTGTGATCGTCGACTGCCTGCCGGAGCCGGGCGGCCAGATAGCGGCCCTGTACCCGGAAAAGAAGATTCACGACGTCGCCGGTCATGTGGCCGTACGCGGCCGGGAACTGGTCGACAACCTGGTCGAGCAGGTCGCGCAGGTCACGCCGTTCGCTCCGCGCTACCTGCTCGGCCGGACGGTCGTCTCCCTGGCGCCCGGGGAGCCGGCGGGCTGGGTGATCGGGCTGGAGGACGGCGCGCGGGTGCGTGCCGGAGCCGTCGTCATCGCGGCCGGCCTGGGCCGCCCGGTCCCGCGCACGCTGCCCTGCCTGGAGCCGTACCTGGGGCGCGGGGTGGCCTACCACGTGCCGCGTCTGGAGGAGCACCGGGGCCGGGACGTGGTGGTCGTCGGAGGCGGTGACAGCGCGGTCGACTGGGCTCTCGCCCTCGTGCCGATCGCCCGGTCCGTCACCGTCGTCCACCGGCGTTCGGCCTTCCGCGCACACGAGCACAGTGTCCGGCAGCTGTACACCACGGGTGTCCGCGTGCTGACCGACGCGCAGGTGACGGCCTGTCACGGCGCGGACCGCCTGGAGGAGGTGCGGGTGCGCGCCGGCGAAGAGGAACGGACCCTGCCGGCCCAGGCCCTCGTCGCCGCCCTGGGGTTCATCACCCAGCTGGGGCCGATCGCCGACTGGGGACTCCGGCTGGCCAACCGCCAGATCGCGGTCGACAGGGCGATGCGGACGAACCTGCCGGGCGTGTACGCGGTCGGCGACATCTGCTGCTACGAGGGTCGCGTCCCGCTTCTGTCGGTGGGCTTCGGCGAGGCGGCGACCGCGGTGAACCACGCGGCGGTCGAGCTGCGCCCCGGCGCCCGCCTCGCACCCGAGCACTCCACCGACCGCGAGGCTGCGCTGCTGTCATGACCCTGAAGAAACTGACGATCCTTCCCGCGGGCACCGAAATCCTCCTGCCCGCCGGGAGCGCCCTGACCGAAGTCGAGTACGAGACCTCGCAGCGGCTCATCCCCTTCGGATGCCGCTCCGGCTCGTGCGGCGCGTGCGTCATCGAGGTGCTGGAGGGCCTGGAAGGCCTCGGCGAACCCGACGACGACGAACTCGACTTCCTCGAAGACCTCGGCCGGACCGGCGGCTCGCACCGCCTGGCCTGCCAGTGCCGGCTGCGGGGCGACGCGACCGTCCGCGTCGCCGACGACATCTGACAAACCGCCCGCACCCCAAGGTGTGAGCGTCCACGAGAAAGGTCAACCATGCCCAACCGTGTGACCAACGTCGGCTACGGGGAGCGCACCCCGTTCCTCAGCGCGACCGCCTCGGCCCGACTGCGCGCGGAGATCGACCAGCAGCTCGACCAGCAGGTCCTCGAGTGGTACGCGAACGTCCCCGAGGCCGCGCACCTGGAGGGCGAGAACGTCGACTCCGAGTACTACAAGCGGAACCTGATCGAGACCGCCTGGCGGATCCGGCTGCTGCGCGTGGCCGAGGCCAAGGCACTGGCGGAGATCGCCAAGCGCAGCCCCGAGGCCGCGCAGGTGTGGGCCAACTACGAACAGGAGGAAATGCTCCACGACGAACTGTTCATCGCCGACCTGGAGAAGGTGGGCGTGACCCGCGAACAGTTCCTGGCCACCGAGCCCTACCTCTCGACCAAGCTGCTGACCGGCTACTTCTCCTACCTGCTGGACCACGAGGGCCCCCTCGGCGTGGTGGCGTACTCCTACCTCGTCGAGTACGTCAACGTGAAGCTGGAGCCCAAGAAGCTCAAGGCGCTGAAGGAGTCGGTCGGCGAGGGCAACATCGGCGGCCAGATCAACCACTCCCACACCGACATCAACGACGACCACCCCGGCGAGGTGTGGGCGGCCGTCCGCCACCTCCTGCGCAGCGAGGACGACATCGCCGCCTTCAAGCGGTACCTGCGCGAGCACCAGAGGATCCTGGCGCAGTACTTCGAGGAGCTCTACCAGGACACCCTCGCCAAGGCCGACAAGCAGCCGGCCTAAACCCCCTGTCCCCGGCGGGGGCGCAGCGCGGCTCTGCGCCGCGCCCCCGCCTGCCCGGTGAGGAGGCCGGATTGAGCATGGAAAACGCCAGGGGAGTGCTGCTGCTCAGCCATGTCGGGTTCTCGTTCATGGAGGACCTGGTCGGCGCGGTCACGGCGCGCGGGCTGGAGACCTATGTGCTCAGCTCGCTGCCGGAGCCGGCGCACCAGGGATCAAGGCCCGCCGAGCTGGCCGGCCTCGCCGACGACGTCCGGACGACCGCCGGCCACGTGCTGACGGCGGACGACGTCGAGGACTACCTCGACCGTCTTCAGGCCGCGGGCGCGGAGGTGCAGTGCTGCCTCACCGTCTGGGAGGGCTACCGGCACCTGATGGCGCTGGCCAACGCCCGGCTGGGAGTACCGGACCTGGAGGACAAACAGGTCCTCGAACTGCGCGACAAGCTGACACTGCGCAACCGCCTCGCCGACGCCGGCCTCAGCCGGGGCCGGGCGGTGGCGCTCACCCCGCGGACACTGGCCGAACGCCGCGGCGCACCCGGCCGCTACTTCGTGAAGCCGGTCAGCGGCATCGCCTCGTTCGGCACGTTCCCGCTCACTCCCGAGGTGACCTGGGCCGACCTGGAACGGATCGCAGCCGAGGCCCGCCGCGACACGGTCTACGCCGACGCCTTCACCACCGCCCCGGACCCCGCCGGCCCCGCGCACCCCGAGGCCCGCCCGGCCCCGGACACCGGCGCCGGCCGGGAGGAGCGCGCCCACGACGGCGGGGGCATGGGCGTCGACTTCCTCATCGAGGACTACGTACCCGGCCGGGAGTTCAGCTTCGAGGTGATCGCCGTCGACGGCGAGCCGCACGTGGTGGCCGTGCACGAGAAGTGTGAGGTGACGGAAGCGGCGGACACCGTGCTGGAGAACGCCTGCGTCAGTCCGCCCACGAGCCTCGCGCAGGAGGAGATCGCCGCCGGGCTGCGCTGGGTGGCCGACGTCGTGGACCTCCTGCGTCTCGGCTGGGGCTGCTTCCACATCGAGGCGCGGCACACCCCCTCCGGCTGGGACCTCATCGAGGTCAACCCCCGCGTCGGCGGCAGCCTGATCTCGCCCAGCGTGGCGGCGCTGACCGGCGGGCCCGGCCTGCTCGACCTCTGGCTCGACTGCCTGCTCGCCGCCCGCCGCCCGGCGGCGTTCCGCGAGCGGCTCAAGGGCCTGTCGTTCGCGGCGGACGGCACCACCCCGAGCCGCCACGCGACGTTCTTCCGGGTCTTCTTCGCCGCCCCCGGCACGATCGGCGCGGTGGTGCTGAACGACGACCTCCCCCTCCGGCCGGCCCTCTCCCACGTCCTGCTCGAACCCGGCGACGTCGTGGAGTCCACCGCTCGCGAGGTGTTCCTCGGCCAGGTGCTGTGGCGCATGGACCGAGCCGGCCGCGACGCGGTCCTGCCCGAGTTGCTGCCCGCCTCCCGGCGGGCCATCGAGATCGTGTACGAGACGGAGCGCGGATGACCAGGCCGATCCTCCTCATCGTCGACTACAACCTGAGCCGGATCGACGAGGTCCGCCACCTGGGCGACCACGCCCGCCGACGCCACTCGGCGACGGTGGTCCTCATCCGCGCGAATCCCACCGAGACCGACCACGCCATCGCCGACGAGGTGATCGACCTCGATCCGCTGCGTGACGACTTCGCGCAGATGGGCGAGAAGCTGCTGGGCGACCGGCGCGAGCGCATCAGGGCGGGCATCGTCTTCTCCGACAACGCCGTGCGCAGCGGGGCGGAGCTGCTGGAGCGTCTGGGCGTACCCTCCGACTCGCCGCACCTGGCCGAGGGCGCGTTCTCCAAGTACCGCTACCGGCTCCAGGAAGGCCGGGTGGACGACCTGCTGGCGGCGCAGCGCATCATGGTGCCCGCCTTCGCCGAGATCGCCTCGCTCGACCAGCTCGGCGACTTCGCGTACAACCACCCCGACGGTTTCGTCATCAAGCCCGCGGCCGAGGGCAACAACCGGGGCGTCGTCGTGGTCCGCCCCGGCGACGACCTGACGGCGGCGTTCGCCGAGGTCCTGCCCTACCTGGAGGGCGGGGTCATCTGCGAGGAGCTGATCCCCTACCGGCGTGAGTACTCCTTCGACGGGCTGGGCCCGCTGGAGTTCGTCACCGAGAAGATCAGCGCGAGCGGCCGGTACCCCGTCGAGATCGCGCAGGTGCTGCCCGCCCAGGTGCACGACCACGAACGTGCGACGCTCATGCGCGCGGGACGGCTGGCGAACTGGCTCGTCGGCCAGTTGGACGGGCCGTTCCACAACGAGATCAAGCTGAGCGACGACGGACTGCGTGCCGCGATCGTGGAGCCCAACCGGCGGCCGGCCGGGATGAAGATCTGGTCGCTGGCCCGCTGGGTCTACGGCGTCGACCTGCACCACCGGTGGGTCGACGCGGCCTTCGGCACGGCGGTCGGCGCGCAGCGACTGGTCCCCGGATGCTCGGCGGCGACGGTCATGCTCGGCGTCGGCAGCGACCGCTCGTTCCGCCCGGACGACGTCGCACCGGGCGCCGACCCGTTCGCCGACGCCGTGCGGGCCACCGCCGAACGGTTCGGCCTGACCGGCGCGGAGCTGACGGTCGCGGAGTTCTCCTGGCTGTCGCCCGAGCGCCGCGACCTGCACGCGGTCGCCCGCGACAACGCGGACTTCGCGGCGCAGGGCTGCGTCGTCCTGCGCAGCGACCGCGTCGACATCCGGACCGTCGTCCACGCGCTGCGCGAGGCCTGGTCGCACGCCCTGGACCGCGCCCTCGCCCTGCCCGCTCCCGTCAGGAAGGCCCGATGAAGATCCTCATCCTGCACCGCGTGCCCTACTTCAAGATCGAATACCATCGGGGGATCGACCACGACCGGCACGAGGTCACCTATTTCGGAACCGACCGGGCGCTGGCCACCCTGCCGCCCGACCTGCGCTGTGAACGCGTGAGCCGCCCGGGCACGCGCCCGGCCTTCGAGGAGGCCCGCACCTGGCTGGCGCAGCGGCCCCGCACCTTCGACCGCGTCATCTCGATGTCGGAGTACGAACTGCTCGACGCCGCCCGGCTGCGCGAACACCTGGGCGTCGCGGGCGCACCCGTGGACCAGGTCGCGCTCGCCCGCGACAAGGTCCTGATGAAGCAGGCGGTCCACGAGGCCGGCCTGAGGGTGCCCCGCTTCCTGCCCGTACCGCGCTTCCTCCAGCTGGACGGCCGTGTGCCCTGGCACGGACACACCGTCCTCAAGCCGCACCGCGGCGCCTCCAGCGAGGACGTGCTCGTCTTCGACACCCCGAGCCAGGCCGCCGCGGCGATCACCGAGGGCCGTACCGGCATCGCCGGCCTCGACGCCGGCACCCATCTGGAGGAGTTCGAGGTCGAGGAGTTCGTGTCCGGACCCGTCCGGCACTACGACGGCCTGGTGCAGGGCGGCGAGGTCCTGGTCCTCACCGCGAGCCAGTACGTGGGCACCTGCCTGACGTACGCGCAGGGCCTGCCGATGGGATCGTTCCAGATCCCCGTGACCGAGCGGACGCGCAGCTGGGTCTCGCGCGCCCTGGCCGCCGTGCGTATCGAGGACGGCAGCTTCCACCTGGAGGCGATCGTCCACGAAGGCGAACCGGTCTTCCTCGAGGTCGGCAACCGCGTCGGGGGAGCCGACGTGGTGGCGACCGTCGAACTGGCCACCGGCGTCCACCTGCCCTCGTACGAACTGCGCGTCCTGCTCGGCGAGCCCGTCGCCGGGACACTGCCCCAGCCGCCCGCCGGCCGCCGCCGGTACGGCTGGTTCGTCCACCCCGGCCACCACCTGGCCGGCCGGACGTTCCACGGCCTGCGGGGAGCCGCCGAGTTCCGGACCAGTCCGCGCGTGATCGCCTGGCACGAACTGCCCCCCGGCGCACCGCTGCCCGACCACATCACCTACCAGGCCGGGGAGACGGTCCTCGCCGGGATCGTCTCCGGCGACACCCCCGAGGAGACCCGGGACTGGATGGTCGGCCTGTTCGACTCCCTCTCGGTGCGCACCCGCCCGGCCGCCCCCCTCACCTCGGAACAGGTCCCGGCATGAAGAAACAGCACATCCTGCTCGCAGTGGCCGTCACCGCGATCTGGGGCCTGAACTTCTCGATCATCAAGATCGGGCTGAAGAGCGTCGACCCGTTCATCCTGGCCGGCATCAGGTTCGCGCTCTGCGCGCTGCCCGCGGTGTTCTTCCTGAAGCGGCCGCAGGTGCCCTGGAAGTACACCGTCGGCTACGGCCTGGTGTTCGGCGTCGGGCTGTGGGGCATGGTGAACCTGGGCATCGAGGCCGGGCTGTCGTCGGGCATCGCCTCGCTGCTGCTCCAGTTCAGCGCCTTCCTGACGATCCTGCTCGGAGCCGTGGTGTTCCGCGAGTCGCTGTCGCGGTTCCAGTACCTGGGGATCGCGGTCGCGCTGACCGGCCTGTTCTCCATCACGTTCGTCACCGACGGCACGGTGACCGTCGCCGGCGTCGCCCTGGTGCTGTTCGGCGCGGTCGCGTGGAGCGTGGCAAACGTGATCATGAAGAAGGCCGCGCCCAAGGAGACGCTGGCGTTCATGGTGTGGTCCAGCCTGTTCTCGCCCATCCCGCTGTTCCTGCTGGACCTGGCCGTGAACGGCACCACGGGCTACGCGGAGCTGCAGGACCAGATCGGCTGGACGGCCGTCCTGTCCATCCTCTTCCAGGCCTACCCCAACACCGTGCTGGGCTACGCCGTGTGGAACTGGCTGCTGCGCGAGTACCCGGTGTCGACCGTCGCGCCGCTGTCCCTGCTCGTCCCGGTCTTCGGCGTGCTGGGCTCGGTGCTGATCTTCGACGAGCCGCTGCCGCCGCTCAAGCTGGTGGCGGGAGCCCTGATCGTCACCGGCCTGGTCATCGGGCTGTACGGCAGGCGGCTGACCGAGGCCCCGGCCGCAGCCCGGCTGCTGTCTGCGAGTCGTACCCGATGACCGCCCTCGACGACCTCGCGGACCGGTACGTCGACGAGCTCGCGGAGCTGGATCCCTGTCTGGCCGCGGTGATGGGCATCGCCGGGCAGGAGGAGCGGCTCACCGATTTCAGCCCGCAGGCGGCGCAGGCACGGACGGAGCTGGCGCGGCGCACACTGAAGGCGGTCGACGACACACCGGTCGAGGGACCGGCCGAGCGGATCGCGGCCACGGTGCTGCGTGAGCGGCTCGCCACCGAGCTGGCGCTGGCCGACGCCGACGCCTACGGCACGCTGCTGGACACCCTCGACGGGCCCGTCCAGCGGGTGCGGCACGCGGTGGGCCTGCTGGACCAGGGCGCCCACACCGTGTGGGAGACGATGCTGGCCCGGCTGCGGGCCGTTCCCGCGACGCTGGCGGGGCTGCGCGAGAGCCTGGCCGCCGCGCGGCGCGGCGGCCGCGTCGCGCCCTACCGCCAGGTGGTCCGCAACGCCCGGGAGTGCCGGGACATGCGGCAGTACCTGGCGGGGCTGCCCGCAGGGCTGGGCGAGGGCGCGCTGCGGGACGCCGTGGAGGAGGCCGTGGCGGCGGCGAACGCGGCGCTGACCGACTTCGCGGCGTACCTGTCGCGGGAACTCGCGCCGCACGCACCCACGGTGGACGCGCTGGGAAGGGACCGCTACCAGCTGGGCGTGCGGGAGTTCTGCGGCACCCGGCTGGACCTGGCGGAGACATACGCCTGGGGCTGGGACGAACTGGCCCGGGTGCAGCGGGAGATGGCCGAGGCCGCGGCCCGGATCGCACCCGGCGAACCGGTGCCGGCGGTGCTGGCCGGGCTCGACGGCGACCCGCGCCACCAGGTGACGGGCGCCGAGGCGTTCCACCACTTCCTCCAGGAACTCGCCGACGGCGCCATCGCCGACCTCGACGGCCGGCATTTCGCGATCCCCGGGCCGCTGCGGCGGATCGACTGCCGCATCGCCGCCACCGACGGACCCGCCTGCTATCTGGCGCCCAGCGAGGACCTGTCGCGTCCCGGGACGCTGTGGTGGCCGCTGACCGACACCGGCGCGCCGATCCCGACGTGGACGGTGCCGAGCACGATGTTCCACGAAGGCGTTCCGGGCCACCACCTCCAGCTGGGCGTGACCACCCTCGGCACCGAGACCCTCAACCGCTTCCAGCGGCTGTCCTGCGAGCTGCACCCGGGGCACTGCGAAGGGTGGGGCCTGTACGCCGAGCGGCTGATGGACGAACTGGGGTACTTCGCCGACCCCGCGCACCGGCTGGGGCTGCTGGCCGCGCAGCAGTTGCGCGCCGCACGCATCGTCCTCGACATCGGGCTGCACCTGCGGCTGCCGATCCCGGCCGGCACCGCCTTCCACGAGCGGGAGCGGTGGACGCCCCGCCTGGGCCGCGAGTTCCTCACCGAACACCTGGGGCTGGGCCCGCCGGCCTTCGTCACCTTCGAGATCGACCGGTACCTGGGTCGCCCCGGGCAGGCCCTGGCCTACAAGCTGGGGGAGAAGGTGTGGCTGGAGGCCCGGGAAACCGCCCGCCTGCGCCACGGCGCCGCGTTCGACCTCAAGCAGTTCCACCGGCACGCCCTGGAGATGGGCCCGATGGGCCTGGACCTGCTGCGCACCGAACTGGCCCACTGGGCCCCGGCGCCCGCCCCGGAGCACGCGGCGATTTCCGCTGGCGACTGACGCATAATCGTCGGCAATTCAGCACCCCGGCCCTACCGCGGAAATGTTTCGGATAACCGCCTTGACGGTCCGGAAGAAGCGTTGTTAATTTCGGCGGCGCGCCTCTGGAAATGCTTTCGATGCACCGCCGCTGTCTTGGTCCGGCGATACCCAAACCACCCTGTGAAATACAACGGAGGAGTGCACGTGTCTCTTTCGCGTCGTAAAGTCCTGGCCGGCTCCGGTGTCGCGGCTTCCGCGCTGGCCCTGGGATCCGCGGCCAACGGGAGCGCCGCGGCCGCGCCCCAGGCCGCATCCCAGCCCTTCGTGCCGGGCGACTGGAAGTCCGTCCGCGCGCAGTTCCGGCTCCGGCCCGACCTCGCACACCTGTCGAATTTCTTCTTCGCCTCGAACCCGACGCCCGTCCGCGAAGCGATCGAGAAATACCGGAAGGCGTTCGACGAGAACCCCTACAGCTTCCTCGAGGACAACATGTTCGCCCGCGACGAGGACATGCTGTGGCGCCGGGTGTGCGCCGCCGCGGCCGAATACGTCGGCGGACAGCCGGACGAGATCGCCCTTACCAGCAGCACCACCATGGGCCTCGCCCTCATCTACAACGGCCTGCGCCTGAAGCCCGGTCAGGAGATCCTGACCACCACGCACGAGTTCTACCCGCACCACGAGTCCATGCGGCTGGCGGCCGACAAGTGGGGCGCGAGCGTCCGCAAGATCCCGCTCTACGAGTCGTCGCTCAACTTCTCCGTGGACCGGGCCATAGCCCGGATCCGCGCCGCGGTCCGCCCCAACACCCGGGTCCTCGGCGTCACCTGGGTGCACTCCGGCACCGGCGTGCGGCTGCCCATCGCCAAGATCGCGGCCGCCGTCGCCGACCTGAACCGCCACCGCGACGAAGACGACCGCATCCTGCTGGTGGTGGACGGGGTCCACGGCTTCGGCGTCGTGGACGAGGACGTCGCGAAGATGGGCTGCGACTTCTTCTCCGCCGGTACGCACAAGTGGATCCTCGGGCCGCACGGCACCGGCATCGTCTGGGGGAAGCCGGAGAGCTGGGCGCTCCTCCAGCCCACCATCCCCAGCCTGATGGCCAGCGAGACGACCGACGCCTGGCGGCAGGGCCGCCCGCCGGCCGGCCCGACCCGGGCCGCGTGGGTCAGCCCGGGAGGCTTCTTCGCCTACGAACACCAGTGGGCCACCGTCGAGGCCTTCCGCTTCCACCGGCAGATCGGGCGCACCCGGGTCCAGAACCGGATCGCCGAGCTGAACAGCCAGATCAAGGAGGGTCTGGCGCGCATGAAGCACGTCACGCTGCACACGCCGCTCGACCCCGAACTGTCCGCGGGCATCGTCTGCTTCGACGTGGAGGGCTACAAGCCGCAGGACGTGGTGCAGATCCTCCGCGACAACCGGGTCATCGCCAGCAGCACCCCGTACGCCGTCTCGCACGTGCGCCTGTCGGCCGGCATCGTCAACTTCCCCAAGGACATCGACAGGGCGCTGAAGGTCATCCGCTCCCTGGCCTGACCACCGCGATCCACCGCCGGGGCCTTTCGGCCGAGGCGGGGCGCGCCCCCCGGCCCGGGTGGGTCGAACACCCCCCGGGCGGGCGGGGCGAACACCAGCCACCGCCTCTCCCGCCCCCCCGGCCGACCTCCCGGCACACCCCGGCCGGGAAGCCGGGGCACGCGAGGGACCCGCCCGTCCCTCCCGGCGGCCCCTGAACCATCCCGGCAGGAAGAGGAGGAACAACCATGGATGTCATGACGGCGGTGCTGACCCGCCGCGGCGACCACCGTCTTCTCGAACCCGCCCCAAGTGACGAGGAGTTCGCGTACCTGCTGCGCGCGGCCGCCACCGCGCCCGACCACGACGGGCTGCGGCCCTGGCGATGGATCCTGGTGCGCGACGAAGGCCGCGCGGCCCTGGGACGCTGCTTCGCCGAGGAGCGCCCGGAGCCCGGGCCGCGCAGGGCATGCGGGAAAGCCGCGCCCTGGAGAGCACCACTCCTCGCCGCGCTGGTGTTCTCCCCCCTCCCGGACGACACCGGTGGCGCCGGCTCCCTCCCCGAATGGGAGCAGCTCGCCGCCACCAGCGCCATGGCCGGCACGCTGACACTGCTGCTGCACGCCCGCGGCTTCGGCAGCGTCTGGCGCAGCGGCGGCTTCACCGAGTCCGAACGGATCGGCCGCCTGCTGGGTCTGGGCCACGGGGAACGCCTGCTGGGCTGCCTGTACATCGGCACCCCGCAGCGCTCCGGCCCGTCGAGACGGCGCAAGCCCGCGGACGTCACCGACCGGATCTCCGTCTTCGCACCCGAACCGACGGCCTCGTAACCCCGCGCGAGCCCTCACCAGGCCAGACCCCTACGGGCCCCTGTCGCCGGGGAGGGCACAGGAAGGCGTGCTGCCGGGTAGCCGGTGACGGTTGCGCGCGATGGCGCGGTAGACGCCGTGCGCGACCCACCGTACCGGCGGCACCTGGAGGACCGCTCCCGCGACGGCCCAGCCACCGCCCGCGCTCGCCAGCAGTTTGGCGACCGCTCGGGCGCCGCCGTGCACCCTCCCGTCGGGGGTGATCCACAGCGCCTCGTACGCGGCCCGCTCCGGAGTGACCCCGAGGGCCTCCAGGTCGGCCCACTGGCGGGCCGTGATGTCGCAGCGCGGTCTGATCCACCTCCGTACGACGGCCACCGAGGCCGTGCAGAAGCCGCAGTCACCGTCGTAGACGAGGACGGGTCGTGTGCGCATGACTCCATCATCGGACGTCCGCGTCGCACCGCACGAGAGCCGCACCGGGCGGGCGGGGCCCGCGAAGGAACCGACTCCCGAGCCGGTCCGGCCGCCGACTCGGCCCACCGCCGCCGGTGCCGGCCCGACCGCCGAGCTCGACGTCGCTTTCCCGCCGGTGACGACGGCTGCCGCCGCGCAGCCTGGACGCATGACGACAGTGACCCCTCGGCCGTTGGCCATCGCCCCCGACGTGCTCACGGAACTCCGCGAACGTGACGACGCCGGTGCGGTTCCCCGCCCGTACGTCCACGACACGGACGGCGCGCCCCTGCGCTGCTGCCTGCGCCGCAGCCGTGCCGGCGAGCGGATCGCCCTGGTGTCGTACGCGCCGCTGCGGCGGTGGGCCGCGCGGACGGGTGCTGCGCCGGGGGCCTACGACGAGGTGGGACCGGTCTTCATCCACGCCGTCCGGTGCGCGGGGCCGGATCCCTTGGCCGGCTATCCCTTCGCCGAGACCGGGGCGGCACGCGTCGTCCGCCGCTACACCGCCCGGGGAAGCATCGCGGGCGGTGCGCTGGTGCGACTGCCACGGGACCCGAACGAAGCGCAGGCCGCCGTGGCCACCGCGCTGGAGGAGGCTTTCGCCGACCCGGAAGTCGCCCTCGTGCACGTCCGAGCGGTGGAGTTCGGCTGTTTCCACTACGAGGTACGCCGACACTGAGATCGCCGGACGCCGGACGCCGGACGCCGGACGCCGGACGCCGGACGCCGGACGCCGGACGTACGGCGACATCGACACGGCCTTCGGCCGGGTCCACCTCGTTCCGGGGGAGCGGCGGGTGCGCGGAGACGCCCGGAATCCGGGTGCACGGTGCTCCGGAACCCCGGCAGGATGGGCGGATGGAACAACCCCTCCACGTGCCCGAACTCGCCGCTGCCGGTGGCTTCACGCTTCGCTCGTGGCGCCTTTCGGATCTCCCGCTGGTCCGTGAGGCGTCCGAAGACGAGTACATCCCGTTGATCACGACGGTGCCGTCGCCCTATTCCGAGCCGGCGGGCGTCGCGTTCATCGAACGGCAGTGGAGCCGGGCGACCACAAGGGCCGGGTACACGTTCGTCGTCGAGTGCGAGGATCGCCCCGTCGGACAGGTGGGGCTGTGGCTGCGGGACCTGGAACAGGGCCGGGCGTCGCTGGGCTACTGGGTCGTGAAGTCGGCGCGTGGCCAGGGTGCCGCCGCGGCCGCCGTCGACGCGGTGACCCGCTGGGCCTTGCGTGAGCTGCGGATCCCCCGGCTCGAACTGTGGGTGGAGCCGTGGAACACGGCCTCCGTGCGCACGGCCGAGCGCGCCGGGTTCCGGCGTGAGGGACTGCTGCGGAGCTGGCAGCAGGTGGGGGACGAACGCCGGGACATGTTCATGTACTCGCTCGTGCGTGACCAGGTGTGATGCCGGCCCCTGCCGCCTGGCCGGCCGGACCGACGCGCCGTGACCACGCGGCGGGGCCCGCCCCCGCGAAGGAGGCGGGCCCCGCGCACGCGCCCGGAGGCCGGCTCAGCACTGACGCAGACCCGGTGCCGGATCGACGGACGTGTACACGTCCACGGCCGGCACGTTGCCCCACTGTCCGTTGTCGAGCTGCGTCCAGTACCAGATGTTGTTCCCGCCGCCGTGGTAGTCACCGGGACCCCAGCACGCGAACCAGCTGAACGACGTGTTCAGCGGCCCCCGCACCGCCGAACTGTACGAGCGGTGCTCATACCCCTTGGCACCCGCGCGGTTGCCGCACCACAGCTTGCCGTCGGAGCGGACCCCGCACTCGGCAGCGGCCTGACCGGCGGGCTTCGCCGATGCCGGCCCGGCGGGCTTCGCCGATGCCGGCCCGGCGGCGGTGAGCAGTCCGGTGGCCAGCGCGGCGGTGGCCAAGGCGACGGAGAGCTTCCTGCGTACGATCATGAGTCCTCCTCGAAGGGAATGCTGGAGACCTGCCGGGGCGAGCCGGGATCACCGAGCCGCCGGCACTTCGAGACTGAGCGGCGCCACCACCGGCTGTCGAGGCTCCTCCTGTTGCCCACTGCGGCAGGAACCGGGAAACCCCCAGGGAAACCCGCGCGCCGGTTCCGTTGCCGGGCGAGCCCGCAGGGCCGTTCAGCTCCTGCGGCCCCGGAAGGTGCGGCGCAGATCGTCCACCCAGGCGTCGGGGTTCTCCCAGGGGATGAAGTGGCCGCCGTGGTCGTGGGCGTTGACGTTGACGTGGTTGAACCACTGGGCCTGCGGGCCGGTCTCGAACGCCCGGACGCGCTCCTCGGCGGTGTGGATGCCGGGAGGGTTCTCGTACGTGACGAAGGTGAGGCCGACCGGGGCCTGCACGACCGGGGTGCGGTCGTGGGCGGGGGACCAGGGGTAGCGGTTGGCGTTGGCGTAGTAACGCATCGACGTGGCGATGGAGTTGTTCACCCAGTAGATCGTGGCGTGGGTGAGCAGGTCGTCCCTGGTGAAGACGGACTCGACGTCGCCGCCGTTGTCGCTCCAGGCGTTCCACCGCTCCAGCAGCCAGGCGAGCAGCCCGGCGGGAGAGTCGCTCAGCCCGTGGGCCAGGGTGGCGCCGTCGAGCATGTGCACGGCGAGGTGGGACGCCCAGCGGTGGTCCAGCTCGATCAACCGGGCGCGGACGCCGGCGGGCTGGTCGTCGCCGAGGGGCCGGTTGCGGGCGAAGTCCCAGGCGCGGGGGCCGCTGAAGAAGTCGAGCGGCAGCCCGGAACCGATGTGGATGCCGTACAGCGCGTCGGCGTACTTGTGGCCGAGCTGGCTGGAGACGAGACCGCCGATGTCGCAGCCCCCGGCGGCGTACTTCTCGTACCCCAGGGTCTCGGTCATCAGGATGTGCCAGAGGTCGGCGACCTTCCAGAAGTTGACGTCCGGGAAGCCGGTGAGCGGGCCGGGGAAACCGAAGCCGGGCAGGGACGGCACGATGACGTCGAAGGCGTCGGCGGGGTCACCGCCGAACGCGGCCGGGTCGGCGAGCGGGTCGATCACCTTCGACCAGTGCCAGAACGTCCACGGCCAGCCGTGGGTGAGGATCAACGGGATCGGACGGGGGCCGCGTCCGGGCTTGCGCAGGAAGTGCACCGGGACACCGGCGACGCTCACCTGGTAGTGCTCGTGGACGTTGAGGGCGGCCTCGGCCGCACGCCAGTCGTAGTCGTCCCGCCAGTAGGCGACCAGCTCACGCAGAAAGCCGTCCGGGACGCCGTAGGACCAGTCTCCGTTCCCCTCGTCCAGCGGCGGACGGGTCCGTGCGAGACGGGTGCGCAGGTCGTCGAGGACGTCGTCGGGCACATGGAGGGCGGTGGGTTCCAGGGGGAAGACGGGCTGTGGGGTGGTCATGGCGTGATTCCTTCCGCCGGGTAGGGGCACGCGGTTGTCGCCGCCTGAGGCGCCAGGCCACGGGTGGTGTGACGGAGCGTGGCACCTGACCTCATCGGCAATCCCTCGTGCATCACATCGAGCGGCATGCTCGGCGCGCCCGCCGCGTCACCACCGGGCACGCACCACGCCGTCGCCGTCAGGCAGGACGGCGCAGAACAGCGGGTGGCGTTCGTCGTAGTGCAGGGGCAGGGCACAGGCCGCCCGGGCCCCGGCCACCACGGCCGCGAGCTCCTGGTACTCGGTGTCGTCGACGACCGCGTGGCCGATCGTTCCGTCCTGCGCCTCCCACAGGACGTCCCCCGCCTCCAGCCGGCACCAGGCGCCCTGGTCGCGGAGCATGGCCCGGACCAGCTCCAGAGCGACCGGAAGGGAAACCTCGGCCCCGTCGTGGTAGCCGGTCAGGTCGGGCGGGAAGAGACCGCCGAGGCCGTGCCCGTCGACCGGCGGCTCCACGCCGAAATGCACGGAGCCGGTGACCCAGGGATCGCGTATCTCCAGCCGGTCGATGCCCGAGGCCTCCGCGAAGGCGGAGATCGCCGCCAGGTACGCCGCTTCCACCGGTCCGTGTTCACTGACCGTGTCTTCGGCACCGGTGTAGTAGCCGTGTTCGTCACGGTCGGCGGGATCGTACTTGGTGATCCGGTGGACGAAGGACGGCGGCACGCTGCTCCCTGGACGGGCGGAAGGGGTCCCAGCGTAGATCCCGATGCCGTCCCTGAGCGAGGCGACCGGTCAGCCGGCGCCCAGCCGGGTCACGGCAGCGGGAACGACCGGGACAGGGCACGCCGCCGAAGTCAGCAGTCGTCGGCGTCCGGCGTCGGCTGGGTGAGGTTGACGGGGTTGCCGTCGGGGTCCGCGACGTGGGCGACGCGCTGTCCCCACGGCATGTCGTTGGGGCCGCTGCGGACCGAGCCGCCCAGCGCCGCCACCCGGCCGAGTGTCTCCTCGACGTCGTCGACACCGATGCTGAGCAGGATCCGCGACGCCGCCCCGGACCCCGCATCCTCCCTGGCCACCAGCCCGAGGTCGGTGTCGCCGATCCGCAATCCCAGGTAGAAGACCGGGCCTTCCGCCGGGACCCGGAAGATCTCCTCGGCGCCGAACAGTTCCGTATAGAAGCCGAGCAGAACGTCCAGCTGGGCAGTCACGATCACTGGCTGGATGGTGGACATGGCACTCCTGTCGAGAACGGTCGTATCGCTGGGGTGGACCGTGCGAGGACGGAGAACTCATCGGCGACCCGACCCCGTCGGAGATCCCGCGACGCACAGGCCCGCCCACCACAACCGGAGGTCTTGGTGACCGGACGGGCTGCGGTTCGTGTCCGGAGTGGCAGACCGATCGTCGCGTCGGTCTCCGCTCGCAGCCGTGCGACGACGGCCTCCAGACACTGCTGGAACCAGCCGGCCGACGGTCGTTCGGGGAGCTTCTTGCGCTTCATGGCAGCCTCGACGGGGTAGCCGGCGAGGCTCGCTCGGGCGTCGTTGGTCCCGATCAACACGGTGATCACATCGGGCGGGTTCGTGACGACGGCATCGAGGCGCTGCAAGAGGTTGTAGGCGAAGCCGGCGTTGACGCCGAAACGGGCAAGCCGCACGTCACCGGGAGGGTGGCGTCGTCCGAGAAGATCCAGGTAGTCGACGCTGAACTGCGCGCGGGTGAGGCTGTCGCCGAGGCACGCGATGCGTGTCGTCACGGCGCTTCCTCCGGGCTGGGCGTGCCGACGCGTTCGGTCGGCCGGGTGTCGGTCCGAGAACGGTGGTCGGTGCCGAGGGTCGCGGTGATGGCCAGGAGGGACGTCGGCCCCTCCATGTCGACCACGTGCCACACCCCGGCCGGGTTGATGGCGGCCTCGCCCGGCCCGAGCAGAACGCGGTCGGGCACCCCGTCCACGTCGCGGGTGACCGTCACGGACCCGCTGACAAGGGAAGAGAAAGCGGGCGACGGGCGGACGGTTGGCGGCTACCCGGCTCCGAGGAGGACTTCGCTGCGGCGCCAGGCCGTCGGCGACCGGCCCGTGAACTCGCGCCAGTCCCGGACGAGATGGGCCTGGTCGGCGTAGCCGGAGACGGTTGCCACATCGCCCCGCGGGAGCGGGTCCCGCGCCGCCGCCAGTTCGTGCGCGTGCTCGAAGCGCAGGACCCGGGCGAAGGTCTTCGGCGACAGGCCCACCTCACCGCGAAACCGCTCGGTGAGGTACCGGCGGCTCCAGCCGAGGTCCGCGGCGACCGCACCAATGTGGACGCAACCCCGCGCGGCGACGAGGCGGCGCCACGCCTCGGCTACCTCGGGGCGCACCCAGCGCGCATGGTCGCCGCGGCCGACAGCTCGGAGGAGCGATTCGTCCAGCGCGGTGAACCGCGCCGCCCAGGTTGTCGCCGATCGGAGCCGGTCGACCACCTCGCCGGACCGCCTCTCAGGTGGTCCGGCGGAGCGAGGCAGATTGCGACCAGCCGGCCACCGGGAAACCGTCGTCCTCGCCGGGGGTGCCAGGGACGAGTACGAGGCGACGGGCATCACGCTGCCGCTCCTGGACCGCCGGCCCCGCAGCATGGCGGGCGCACTCGTGGACGTCCCCCTGCCCGTCGCGACGCTCTGCGCGGACGACGGTCAGCGGTCACCTATGGGAGACCGCTTCCTGCGCCGCCCTGGACTTCGTCATGCCGCGCTGAGCGCGGTCAGGTGAGACGGCGGCCGGTCTCCGCGTCCGCGCAGTGCAGCCGGTACCTGTCCGCGGTCCGGCTGCGCGAGGAAAACAGCACGCGGTCGGAGCCGAGGGGCACCGGCCAGCTGTCATACATGTCCGTGGCCGTCGTCCACAGCACCCGGCCGTCCCGGACCGCGGCGACGGTCCGGCCGTCGGAGAGGAAGAGGTGACTCGGGCCGGCGACCGTCCGCGGCAGCGTCACCGCCCGGCCGTCCGGCGCGGTCACCGGCAGTGGCCGCGGGCCGGACCCGCCACCGCACTGGGCGGCGTACACCTGGTCGCGGCGACCGGCGACGGCGTACACCCAGTCGGCGACGCAGACCGGGTCCTCGGAGAAGGACGTGAAGCGCCAGCGGGCGAGCCGCCATTCCAGCAGGGGCTCGGCCGCGGTCAGGCCGGAGTGGGCGTAGAGCTGCAGGCGCCGGCCGTAACTCTGCGCGAACAGGGCCCGGCCGCCGTCGAGCAGGACGGGCGGCCGGGAGAAGTGTCGCAGCGCCCGCCGCGGGAAGCGGGTGGCAGCGAGCTGTTCACCGGTGTCCGACGCACGCAGGGACAGTTCGGGCTCGGTGCCGTCCTTCCATGCGTGGAAGACCGCCGCGTCGTCCGTCCCCTGCTGCCCGGGCTGGGGACTGCCCGGTCCGGGAAGGGGGCTGCCGTAGCCGCTGCCGTACCCCTCGCGCCACAGTTCCTCACCACTGCGGGCCTCCAGCGCGCGCAGGCCCCCGGTGTCGAGGATCACCCGCTCCCCGCGCACCAGCAGGCGCCAGATCCGATCGAACTCGTTCTCCCACAGCACTTCGCCGGTCAGCGCGTCGACACCGGCGATCTTCCCGCGCTCGTCGTAGGTGTTGTTCCACAGCACCAGCGTCGAACCGGCGGCCGCGACGCGGTGCAGGTCACTCTTGATGCGCCTCCACCGCACCGTGCCGGTCACGGCGTCCAGGGCCACATACCCACAGCGCCCGTGCTCCCTCTGTACGGGGATCACGACGACCTCGCCCACTGGCACCGGACGTGCACTGTCCGGCTCGGTGAGCGGCGCGCTGCACCACAGCACTCGGCCGCGGTCCGGGTCGACGGCGGCGAGACGTCCGTCCGCTACAGGCAGGTAGACGGTGCCGCCGGCCACGACCGGCCGGCCCAGCACTCCAGGCGGCGCGCCGAGCGTCCACCGGCGGCGCTCCGTATCGGCGTCGACCGTCAAGGGCAGTCTGTCTTCGATTTCCACGGCACGTACTCTCGGGCTGGGGAATGGCATGGGCGGGGGGAGCGACCCAGAGCGTAGCGCTCGGCCTTGCGGCGACTCGCCGGCGGCTCCGCGGGGCAGGGGGCGGGTACCGTCGCCGCGGCGCCAGCCGGAGCACACCATCTGTACCGACCACGACGGTGAACAATGAGGCCGGCTCTGCCGCCGGCTGCTCCGCGGACCAGCCATCGAAGTCATCCGCCGAGGCGATCCGACGCCCGCCGTCACCAGTCCGTACCGCAGCTTTCAGCTCGGCCGGTCCTCCACGTGGCCAACCGCGACGAACTCCTCAAGCTGATACACGACGCGATCGTGGCGACCGTCACCGTGAAACTCGTCGACCCAGCGAGTACACCTAGCGGCCGACGGTGCTCCAGTCGGCGGGGGCCGGCGGCACCGTACGGCCCGCGGCGTGTTCGCGAAGGCGCCGGGTCAGTTCCGGCAGGTCGTAGCCGGGGAAGCTCACCTGGAGCAGTCGCAGGCCGAAGTCCGAGGGCTGGTCGGCGCGGAACATCGCCGCGTCCATCGGCTTGATCGTCACCTTCCAGGCGTCCGGGGCGGCCCAGTGAGTCATCCTCACGTAGAAGGCGTCCCGCGGACCGGCGTTCGCCACGGCCGAGAGGAAGGCGAGGCCGCTGTCGACCGGGAAGTCGATGAGCATCCAGCCGCGGTGGGACTCCACCCACTGCGCCATGTGCGGCAGCTTCTCCGGCCAGCTCGCGTTGCTCTCGGCCAGGTCCTGGCAACAGGTGAACGTGTCGAGACCGCACTCCCAGATCGCCTGGATCGTGGGGGCGAGTCGTTCGTCGATCTGCGCGTGGCGGTCACCCACCCGGACCGGGACGGTGGGATGCGTGCCTTCGTAAGACGTCATCGCAGGAGCATAGGAGGCGGGTACGACACCGAGACCGGAGGAACCCCGGGTGGTGATCAGCTCGGCCCGGCGTCGTGCCCTGTGCGCCGGAGTCCGGCGAGGCGGGCCAGGGCGGCGAAGCCGTCGTCGGTGCCGGGCCAGTGTGCGCGGACGGCGTCGATGCCGGCTCGGCGGACGACGGAGCGCAGGGTGCAGGCGACGATGATGGCGTCGTCGGCGTATCCGATGACGGGCAGGAAGTCGGGGATCAGGTCGATGGGCAGCGCCAGGTAGACCATCAGCGCGCCGATGCGGATCCGTACGCCGCGGGGCAGTGCCGGGTCCGCGGCGAGGCGGCGCAGCAGTCGGACCAGGTCCGGCAAGAGGCGTACGGCTTCGGCCAGCAGGGGTCCCTTGGGGCGGATCACGAGCAGGGCGATCAGCAGGGCCAGCCAGGTGGCCAGCAGGCCGGCTCCGACGGCGAGGAGAATGTCCCACATGTGATGCTCCGTTACTCGACGGCGTGCAGCTTCGCCGACGACGGCAGCGCGCCGGCCCCGGCCCGGTGGTTCGACGACCTCGCCGTACTCGGTGGCGCGCTCGGCACACGGAACAAGGGTACGCACCATGTGCCGGGCGCTCACCGGGCGGGCGCGCGCGGACCTGCCGACATCGCCGATGCGGTACGGAAACAATGGGCAGCCACATCACGCGATGGGGGCGGGCGTGTTGCCATTTCCGCGGCAGGGAAGCGGCCCGGGCCGGGGCTGGCCGAGGTACCTGACAGCCGTCGCGACCGGAGCCTGTGCGCTGGCACTCGCCGCCACCTGGACGACCGGCCCCCTCGCCACCGGAACCGGAGCGGCCGCCATGACCACCGGCACCGGCGTGATGCTCGTGGACGTCGCCACCGGATCACAGGCGTGGACGGCCGTGTACGGCCTCGTGGCGGACCACACCGGCACCAATTGGCGTTCGTGATGCGCAGCGATGCCTCGGACCGGGCGATCCGCACACACTCGCCATCGTGAGCACCGCGGCGGCCTTCGCCGCCCGGGCAGGCCGGACGGGCGAGGCGGTGGCGGCGTTCACCCGGCTGGTACCGACCGCAGCCGGGTCCTCGGCGCCGGCCACCCGCACCTGGTGCACTCCCGCCTCCCGAGGTGCCAGACGCTGATCGCCGAGGGCCGTATCGCGGAGGCGGCCGGAGAACTCACCCGGATCCTCGCTCAGGCGCAGCGCGCGCTCGAGCCCGGACACCGCCACATCGACACCGCGAGGGCCGTGCTGGACGTCCTGCGGCAGGGCTGATGCGGCGAAACGCTCCGTAGGTAAACGCAAGGGGCGTACGGAACAAACCGTAAGGTTGCGACGTGCATATTCGGCCGTCAACTGTCCGCCTGGCCAAATCCGCACATTCAGGGTGATGCTCCGTGAAGATCACACCGCATCGCGGTCGGCGGCCCGATGAACCCCCAGTTGACACCGTGATAATAGAGGACAAAGTCAACGCAAGGTGCCTGTGGGGCAGGATGGCTTGACTCCCCTGCCTCACCTGTCAAACCCGTTGACCAACCAGATGTGACTACTTAGCTTTACGTGAATAAGTGACACGTACACCGGATAACCCCAGGGGGAATCCGGCACCGTCGGAGCACAGCGCCACAATTCCCGGGCGTCGCACGGCGGCTGCCCCACGTGTCACGAGCCGGCGTCGGGCGCCGTTATTCCATGGCGCCGGCCCGCGCCCGAGATGGGCCGTACTTTCGTCCTCGACTACACCTGCCAGCAGAACACGCGCTATTGCAAGTCGTTCACGCAAGTGTGAAAGGATGCGAAGAACTGTGGACTGGTCCCGCAGTGTCGTGGTGGTGGTGAGCCCGGATTCCTTCATTCGTGGTGTGGGTCGCCGCATCGTGGACGAAGTGCTGCTCTCCGGCTGCGAGGAATTAGCGGCGCGGGTCGTGCAACCAGGCAGTCTGCTGTTGGACACCATCTACGACGACCTCGCCCGCAAACGAATATATTTCGGCACCTACCGGTACCGCGCAATCGACGCACTCTACGGTCTCGGCCCCTCGCTGGCGCTCCTCCTGCGGGGTTCCCCCGGCATCCACCAGCAGTTCACCCGGCTCAAGGGGTCCGGCCCGCTGGAAAAGGCGTCCCGTTCCTCCTTGCGGCTCCGCTTCGGTGCCGTCAACACGATCCTCGGGCTCCTGCACGCCTCGGACAGCCCCGAAGAGGCCGAACTCGACTGGCAGACCTTCTTCGTCAGGGACTGGAACAACCCGGGCCCCAGCGAGCTGCCCGAGTCCCCCACCCGCCTGAGCACCCCTGGGGCGCGCGTGCTCGCCGGTCTCCTCGACAGCCCGCCCGGTACCGGCGAGAGCCGGGGCTTCCTCCAGGTCCGCGACCAGCTCAGGCGCGGCCTCGTCGCGCACCTGTGGGAACTCCTGCCTCAGCCGGAGGGCGCACCCATGGCGCAGCGCCTGGCCGCGCTCGACGGGGGCCCGCTGAGCGGGGAATTCGTCACCGCGATGGCGAAGAGCCTGGACGGGTCGGCCGATCTCCTGCTCCGGAAGGCGCTCACCGCGTCCTTCACCCCCGACGAACCGCCGCTGGACACGGACAGGCTGTGGCGGACGCTGGAAGGCCACGGCATCACGGTCGACCCCTGGGCCCGTGCCGTGCTCACGACCTGCCAGTACTTCCCGCCCCTCGACCCCGTCGAGGACCCGCGGGAGTCCGGTCGCTCGGCGGTCGCTGCGCAGCTCACCCACTCCGGCACCGAACCCGCGGCTCATGGCTGAGGCGGCGACGGCACGGCTCTGGGCCGGCGCGGAGGGGGCGATGCCGCACGGCACCCCGCGATGGGCCGTGGAAGAACGGCGCCGAGTGCGCGGCACCCTCCTCGGCGTCCATCCCGCCCCGTACCCCTGCCACTTCGGGTCCATCGGCGAGAACAAGGGAACCAACCACTACACCTACTGGGATCTGGACCACGACTTCGCGGACGAGGCGAAGGCCGTGGCGCGTGATCTCGAAGCGTTCGTCGAGAAACAACGCGCTCTGCCGGAAGAACGTCTCTCCCTGCTCATCATGGCCGGGCCTCCCCAGGCGCACAGGGATTTCGCCGGGTACCGGGAGTGCTTCTGGCGCATGCTCTCGGCCCTGCACGAACACGACCGGCATCCGTGGCCGGCCGGAGTTCCGGACGACCCGCAGGACCCGAAATGGGAATTCGCCTTCGCGGGAGAACCGCTCTTCACCTTCGGCACCTGCCCCGCCTATGGCCCACGCCGAAGCCGGACGCTGGGTGAATGTTTGGTGATCGGCGTGCAGTGCAGAAGCGTCTTCACGTCCATCAGCGGTTCCACGGCAGCCGGCCGCGCGGCGAAGAAACGTATCCGCCGGAGCCTTGCCGAGTACGAGGACGTTCCCCTTCTCGCGGACGCCGGGGACGGCCAGGGTTCCACGGCAGAGAAATGGAAACAGTATTTCCCCGAGGTCGACGGCCAACCGCTGAGCGGGAATTGCCCTGTCCGCTGGGAGAAACAGTGACACGACCCGATACGGCAGCCGTCCGCACCCAGGCCCCGGTTCTCGTGGTCGACGAGGAACTCCCGGACCAGTGGCCCGACCGCACCTTCCTCACCTCGCCCGCGTGGCTGAAGATGATGGGCGACCGGCCGCCCGGCCGCGGCCATTTCTTCCGGCTCGTACAGGACGGCGTCACCGTCGCCGCGACCACCGGCTATCTCATCGAGGACCCCGACTGCTACGAGTCCTTCAACATCCACGACCTGCTGTGGCGGGACCCTCCCGTCTTCCCCGACCAGGGGAGACCGCCCGCACGGGGGCCCGAGCGGGCCGCCTGCTTCCCGTTCCTCGCGATCGTGCAGCCCGGCTACGACTGCGACGTGGTCACCCCGGGGCAGCCCGGGGAGGAAGCGGTCCGTGGCCTCCTCGCCGAGGTCACCCGGTGGGCGCGCCGGGCGGGCGCGGTCTGCGCGGCCGTGCTCTACGCGGCCGGCACCGCGCTGCCCGCGGCGCTGGACGCCGAGGCGACCTGGCACCGGCGACGCGGCACGGTGCGGTCCGTTCTCGACGTCCCGGCGGGAGGCTTCGACGACTACGTCGCCGGCCTGCGCAAGACGAGCCGGCAGAAGGTCCGCTGGGACCTGCGCGACCTGGCGGGCGCCGGGGTTCGCACGACACGCGCCGACGCGGCCGGGCTCGGGGCCACGGAAGTACGGCTGCGGATGAACCTCGTCGCGAAGTACGGCGGATACAGCAGCCGGGATGTGGAGTGGTCCAGGCTCGACCGGCTCGTCGCGCTCTTCCCCGCGGACCGCCTCCGCCTCTTCCGCTGTGCCACGGCCGACGGAGACATCGTGGCCTTCAGTCTCTTCATCGTGTACGGCGACCAGTGGCACGTGTTCTGGTGCGGATTCGACTACACCAACCCGGCCTCCCGCAGGACGTACTTCGACGTGATGTTCTACGCCCCGGTCCGCGCCGCCCAGACCGAGGGGGTCCGGGTGATCGACTACGGCCTCGGTTACGAGCAGAGCAAGAAGTGGCGGGGGTGCCACGGCGCGCAGCGCGACATCTGGGTCACCGACCTCGGCGGGGGCCTCACCCCGTGGTGAGGGCCCGCCGCCCGGGGCGGCGGACCGAAAGGGACACCGGCATCCGGCGCGCACACCGGTGCCGGGTGAGCGAAGCCATCGCCGGCCGACGGGAGACACGGTCTTGAACGTGGACACCACACAACAGGCAGCTGAGAACTCCGCGCTGATCGACGAGGTCTTCTCAGCGGGATTCGACTTCATCACAGGCGTGCCGGACTCCTATCTGGCCGGTTTCCTGAACGCGCTGGCCGCGCACGAGCGGGCCGACGAGTGCTTCCTGCCCGGGACACGCGAGGACAACTGCGTCGGCCTGGCGGTCGGGGCTCACCTCGCCGGTGCCACACCGCTGGTATTCATGAAGAGCGCCGGGCTCGGCACCTGCGTCGACGCCCTGACCAGCCTCGCGCTGGTCTACCGCGTCCCGGTGGTGCTGCTCGTCTCCTGGGCCGGACACGACGGCCGCGACGTGCCCCACCACAACGTGATCGGCCAGCCGGCCCCCGCCATGCTCCAGGCCCTCGGCATCCCGGCCCTGCGGTGCCGGTTCGGCGACACCGCGGACCTCGCGGAACAACTGCGCGTGGCGCTGAAGGAAGCGGCCCTCGTCCGCGGCCCCGTCGCGGTGCTGTGCGCCCCGGAAGGTGAGTGAGACCGGATGCTGACCAGAGACGACGCCCTCGCCCGGATCGCCCGCACGGCCGAGGCCGGGAACGCGGCCGTGTTCATCGGCAACGGGCTCAACCCGCGGGCACTGCACGCGATCGCCGACCGGGACGAGAACTTCTACATGATGGGCAGCATGGGCCTCGCGCTGCCCCTGGCCATCGGGTTCTCCCGGTGGTCGGGCAGGACCGCGCTCGCGGTCGAGGGCGACGGGAACACCCTCATGGGCATGTCCGCCATGGCGCTGGCCCCGGCCGCACGCGGGCCGCTCGTGCACATCGTCCTCGACAACCAGGTCTACGAGAGCACAGGCGGGCAGCGGTCGCCCGCGCCCGGCTTCTCCTTCGTCGGACTCGCCCGAGCCGCCCGGTACGCCACGGCCGTGTCGGTGACGGATCCCGCGGCGTTCTCCGCGGCGCTCTCGGAGGCGATCGGTGCGAAGCAGCCCGGGTTCATCCACGTACGCACGGCAGCCGGCTCGGCACCACCGCCCCCTCGGGTCCCGTACCACCCGGCGGACATCACCGCCCGGTTCACCGCCCGCTACCGGACACGTCACACCTGACGAAACGAGGTGACCTCATGAACGACCTGCGCATGGGCATAGGCGTGCACAGCCCCGTCACGGCGCTGCTGGCGGAGGAGGCAGGCGCCGACGTCCTCTGGCTCGGCAGCCTGGAGATGTCCACCAGCCGCGGAGTGCCGGACCAGGAGGTCCTGGAGCCACACGAGATCGCCGGGATCATCTCCTCGGTGCGGGCGGTGACCTCACTGCCGATCTACGTCGACGCCGACACCGGCCGGGGCAGCGACGAACTGGCCGTTCTGGCGACCAAGCTGTACGAGGACGCCGGCGCCGACGCGATCTGCGTGGAGGACAACCTCTTCCCCAAGCGGAACTCGCTCGACGACCGCTTCGGCGGCCGGGAGCTGCTTGACCCGAAAGTCTTCGCCGACCGGATATCGGCGATGGTGGCCGCCCGCCGTTCACTGAAGGTCATCGCCAGGACCGAAGCCCTGGTGGCCGGCCATGGCACGGACGCGGCGGTCGAGCGGCTGCGGCGATACGCGGCCGCCGGCGCGGACGCCCTGTTCGCACAGGCGAACCGGGCCAGCGCCGACCAGCTGCTCCCGGTGGTGGAGAAGATCGCTCCGCTGCGCCCCATGGTGCTGGCGCCCACCGTGCTGCCCCACACCGATGCCGAGGCGTTCGCGGAGTACGGCCCGGTGACGGTCCTCTTCGCCAACGTCATCATGCGG
This sequence comes from Streptomyces sp. NPDC013455, assembly GCF_040632975.1. Classification (NCBI taxonomy): domain Bacteria; kingdom Bacillati; phylum Actinomycetota; class Actinomycetes; order Kitasatosporales; family Streptomycetaceae; genus Streptomyces; species Streptomyces sp. NPDC013455. Next base: position 311,148 of record NZ_JBEYCX010000005.1, read on the forward strand.
AACCTGGTGGCGGGGACCTCCCGTGTGCTGCGGGAGGTGATGAGCTCCCGGCGGCTGACCTCGGTCGCGTCGGAACTGGCCGACGTGGAACGGCTGTTCGAGCTGACCGAGCGGGCCCGTGTGGCCGGCCGCGGGCCCGGGTCCGGCGCGCGGGCATCGGACGGGCGGGCTTCCGGCGGGCAGGCACCGGACGGGCGGGGGCCCGGGGCCGATCCGGTGGACGAGCGGCGGCCCGGCGGCGCCGTCATCGCCACGGAGGGCGCCGCACCTGCCGGCACATCCGTGGCGGACGCGCCGGCCGACCGGGAACGAGCCCGGCTGCTGATGGCCGAGGCGGCCTTCGACTACTGCGCGGGCGGTGCGGGGGACGAGTCGGGGATGCGGCGCAACGTGGAGCGGCTGGACGCCCTCACCCTGACCCCGCGGGTCCTGCGCGACGTCTCGGAACGGAGCACCGTCACCGAGCTGTTCGGCAGGCGGCTGGCCGCGCCGGTGCTGGTGACCCCCATGGGGCTCCAGGCGCTGTGCCACCCGGACGCCGAGGTGGCCACCGCGGGGGCCGCCGACTCGCTCGGCCTCGGCTTCACGCTGTCGATGTTCAGTTCGCGGCCCGTCGAGGAGGTCGCACCCGCAGCCCCCGGCCTGTGGCAGCAGATCTACCTGCTGCGGGAACGCGAGGTCAGCTGGTCGATGCTGCGCAGGGCCGAGGAGGCCGGGGCGGGCGCGGTGGTCTGCACCGTGGACGTGCCGGTCGTCGGCCGCCGCAGCCGGGACGCGCGCAACCGGTTCAGCAGGTTCGACGCGGCACCGCCCGCCATCGTGCGGGACCCGTCCTTCCTCGACCTCCTCGAACACCGCAGGAAGCGCACGCCCTCGCTCACCGCGGCGGACCTGGTGTCGGAACTCTTCCCCGACCCCGCCGTGTCCTGGGCCGACCTGGCGAGCCTGCGGTCGCGCACCCGGCTGCCGCTGATCGTCAAGGGGATCCTGCACCCGGCGGACGCCGAACGCGCCGTGGACGCGGGCGCCGACGCGATCCAGGTGTCCACGCACGGCGGCCGGCAGTCCGACCGGCACGTGGCGTCGGTGGACGCGCTGCCCGCCGTGGTGTCGGCGGTGGGCGACCGGGTGCCCGTCCTGTTCGACTCCGGGGTGCGCAGTGGGGCGCACATCGCGTCCGTGCTGAGCCTCGGCGCGAGCGCCGTCCTCGTCGGCAGGCCGGTGCTGTGGGGCCTCGCCTCGGGCGGCCGGGAAGGCGCCGCCAAGGCACTCGCCTCCCTGCTGACCGAACTGGACCACACCATGGCCCTCCTCGGGGCCCCCGCCGTCACCGACCTCGGCCGTGAACCGGCCGGTTCCCTGGAGCAGGCATGACCACAGCGAACACGAGCGGCAGCACGACAGCGCACCAGCACTGGGACGAGGTGTGGAAGACCAGCGACGGCCGCGCCGACTGGTCCAGGGTCGACCCCTGGGTCGCGGACACCCTCGGCCTGCTGCGCGAGCGGAAGGTACGGGACGTGCTGGACCTGGCCTGCGGGGTCGGGCGACACGCCGTCTTCTTCGCCCGGTCCGGCTTCACGTGCTGGGCGGTCGACGCCAGTGACACCGCGATCGAGCAGAGCCGGGCGGCGGCCGAAGAGGCGGGCGTGGACATCGACCTCCGGACCGGACCGATGCACCAGCTGCCGTACCCGGACGACCACTTCGACTACGTACTGGCCTACAACGCCATCTACCACGGCGACCGGGACGCGGTGCGCAGCCACGTACGCGAGATCCACCGGGTGCTGCGGCCCGGGGGCCTGTACCAGCTGACCATGCTCTCGCACCGCAACCACAACCACGGCAAGGGGATCGAGGTGGGTCAGGGCGCCTTCGTGCAGCCGGAGGCGACGGACGACAAGGTGCATCCGCACTTCTACTGCGACGCCGCGGAGCTGATCGCCCTCAACGAGCCGGCGGCGCTGCTCCAGGCACACGACCAGGAGCACTCGGCCCCCGGATCGTTCCACTGGCACTGCCTGTTCGAGCTGCCCAGGGAGGCAGGGGGGCCCGAGTGACGCGGGAGCGCCGGTCGGCGCTGGCGGCGCGGATCACGCGGCCGGCGCAGCTCCAGGCGTTCAGGGCGAAGGACTTCCGGTACCTGTGGGCCGGGTTCGCCGTCTCGCTCCTCGGCGACGGCATGATGTTCGTCGCCCTGCCGTGGCTCGTGCTGTCGCTGGACGACACCACCACGGCGCTGGCCGCGATCGGCGTGGTGATGGCGGTGACCGCCCTGCCCGCCGCCCTCCTCGCCGGCTCCTGGGTGAACAAGTACGGCGCACGAAGGGTGATGCTCGCGGGGGATCTGCTGCGCGCGGCCGTGCTGGCCTCGATCGGGTCGCTGAGCCTGGCGGACGCGCTCACCACCTGGCACCTCTACGTGGGGCTGGCCGTCTTCTCCGCCGCGGAGGCCGCGTTCATACCGGCGTTCAACACCATGGTGCAGGCGCTGGTACCGGCGGAGCACCTGGTCGGCGCCAACTCCGTCGACCAGGTCATCCGCCCGCTGATGTGGCGGCTGATCGGGCCGGCCCTCGGCGGTGCGCTGGTCGCCGGGTCCGGCGCCGACTGGGTGTTCCTGGCGGACGCGCTGACCTTCGTCGTGTCGTTCGGCTTCCTGCTCAAGGTGGGGGCCGAACGCGAGCCGCTGGAACAGCAGGAGCCACGGAGCCTGCTGGCGGAGAGCCTCGACGGCTTCCGGTACGTGTGGCGGCACAAGTGGCTGCTCTACGCGTTCGCGGCCGGAGCGGTGACCGTGATCTGTGTGATGGGGCCGTGGAACGTCCTCGTGCCCTTCATCCTCCACGGCGCCGCCGCAGACGGCGCGCAGACCTACGGGCTGGTGCTGGCCGTCGGCGGCGTCGGCCAGATCAGCGGCGCGCTCCTCGTCGGCGGAAGGTCACTGGACCGGCGGACACTGCTCTGGCTCTACCTCGCCTGGGGCGGCATGGCCGGCGGGCTCGTGGGCTTCGCCTTCGACGCCTCGCTGGCGCCCGCGCTGATCGGGAGCTTCGTGATCAACGCGGCGCTCGCCATCTCCGCGGTCCTCTGGGGAGCGCTCCTCCAGAGCGCCGTGTCACGCGCCTACGTGGCACGCGTGTTCGGGATCGACTGGGCGCTGTCCCAGGTGCTGGTGCCGATCTCGTACTCGCTGACCGGCGCGTTCGCGGGGGTCACCTCCACCGACACGACGCTGCTGGTGGCCGCCGTGGGCGGGCTGATCTGCGTCCCAGCCGTGCTGGTCGTCCGGCAGGCACGGCGCATACCGGAGATGAGGAACCCTTGAGCGACGACACCCACCTCACCACGGCCGCCGCCTCCGACGGCACGGCCGGGGCCAGCGACGGCACGGCCGGCGCCACCGCCGACGAGGTCACTGCGCTGCTCGGCCGGCGCTTTGCCTGGCCCCGGGGGAGCGGTGTCCTGCTGGCCGGGTCCACCGCCGAAGGCGTGGCCATGCGCGGCTCCAACGTGAACGTGCTGGTGCTCGATGCGCCGGACGACTGGACACCGGACCACGAGAGCACCGGATCCGTGCTGCGGCCGATGAGCCTGGCCCGCAACCACCTCTTCCCCGGCGACCCCGTGGTCAACATGGACGTCCTGCGGGCACGCCCCCTGCACGACCTGGCCGAACTCGCCTCCGGCATGTCCCGGATCCAGGACCCGGGCACCCCCGACCTGGAACTCCCCGTGCTCGACACGCTGGAGATCCGCTTCCTCTCCCGGCTCCGCGGCGGCCGGGTGCTCCACGGACCGGAGACGGTGGAGCGCTGGCGGCTGCGTACAGGGGTGCGGTGGCTGCCCGCGTTCCACTGCGCCACCACCTACCTCACCGCCGACCACTTCCGCCGCAAGGCCCTGACGGCCCACGCCGACCGGCTGCCGCTCGACGCCTCCGTCCTGTTCCGGCTGGCCGTCGAACACCTCCTCATCAGCGCGCTGGCTGCCGAGGGCCGGGTGCTGCACGAGGTGAAGAACCTCGGCCGCACCATCGGCGCCGTCCGCGCGGCCGGAGCCCGGCAGTCACGCCTGTTCGAACAGGCCGTCCGCCTCCTGGGCCACGGCATGGAGCCCGGCCCGGCGCTGTTCGCCCTCTTCGACGAGTGCTCCGCCCACCTGCTGCGCGGGCTCGGATCCGCCCCCTACGGCCGTACGGCCGCCGACTACCTGGCAGGACAGGGCTACGCCGAGGCGGAGAGCGGCCCCGTGGAGGCGTGGGACCACGACGGGGGCGGAGAAAACCGGGCCCCGGCCGCACCAGGGCACGTCCGAACGGAACAGGGCCACGTCCAGGAGGCGCAGACATGAGCACGGCCGAGCTGAAAGCCCCCGAACTCCCCCCGGCGGTCCGCGACGTCGTCGACGGCCTGGCCGCGCTCCCCACGGTGCGGTCGGTCCGTGTCGCCGGCTCGCGCGCACGGGGCAAACCCACCAGTCCCGACAGCGACTGGGACATCCTCGCCTACACGGACACGCTCCCGGACCGCGACGAGCTGCGTCGACTGCTGCCGCCCGGTGCCGGAACCGGGAACCGGTCCGAGCCGCACACCGCGAACCCCGGACACCCCTTCCAGGAGACGGAGTTCACCGTCCCGGTCGCCCCCAGGATCGACGTCTGCCTCCGGCCGCTCGCCCACCTGCGGCAGGAGGAGGACCGGGCCGCCCGGGGGCTGTTCACCGTGCACTCCTACCCCAAGACGGCGGGCGGCGTGCCCTCGTACATCCTGCTGAGCGAGGCCGCGCTCTCCGCACCCGTCCACGGGGACGTGGGCACCGTGGCCTGCCCCGAGGCGCTCGTCGCCGCCGCCGTGCCGTGGTGGCGGGGGCGCGCCTCCTGCGCCCTGCTGCTGGCGATCGACCATGTCACGGCGGGCGAACCGCTGGGCGCCCTGGAGCACGTGCTCGCCGCGGCCACCTCGGTCGCCCACGCCAGGCTGATCTCCCGGGGCCGCTGGTACCCCATCACCAAACGCCTGCTCGGCGAGGCCGGCGCCCTCGACGACAGGGCACGCGAGCGCCTGGCCGAGCTGCCGGCAGGCAGGCTGACCGAGGCCGTGGTACGTCAGGCCGCGGACGACCTGGGCGTCGACGTCGACGACGGACTCGGCTGGCTCGCCGCAGGCGAGCACATGGGCCCCGGCCACCGGACCTGATGCGCATCCCACGCCTTTCGACAACCGCCGGAACGAGAAAGAAGGCGTCAGCCATGCCAGACACCCAGCTCTACGACTGCGACACGCACTTCACCGACCACCTGCCCGAACTCTGGGCGGAGATCGGCTTCTCCGCCGAGGAGGCCCCCGAAGTGGTCACGGAGGCGGGCACCACCCGGCTCAGGCTCGGCGACCGGCTGTTTCCCCGGCCGAGCGGCCCCGGGCACGGCAACCCCAAGGGCCTCGGCCACCTCATCGGCCCCGGTGAGGACGAGGACCGGGCCGCCTTCATGGCCAAGCACACCATCGCCGCCGCCCTCCTCCAGCCCGGCTTCGTCGGCCTGTCGGTACAGGCCGTCGACGACGAGGCGGCCCGAATCCGGCTGTTCGACGGCTACAACCGGCTGGCCGCGCGTTCCTGCGCCCGCTCCCCGCTGTCCCTGAAGTGGGCCTTCCTCGCCTCGGTCGAAGACCCCCGGTGGAGCGAGGAGACCCTGCGCAGGTACGCCGAGGACGAACACGACCAGAACCTGGTGGCCGTGGTGGTCCGGCCGACCGGCCGCACCCCCTCGGTCCGTCTCAACTCTCCCGCGGTGACACCGCTGCTGCTGACGGCGGCGCGGCTGGGGCTGCCGCTGTTCATCCACGGCGGCACCGGCTGCTTCCAGTGGTCCCCGCTGGCCGACGCCTACGACGACTACGCCATGACCCACGCCTTCGGGCACATGGGCGAGCACATGATCGCCCTCGCCGACCTGGTCACCCGGCCCGACGGGCTCCCCGACGGCCTCCGCATCGTCATGCTGGAGTCCGGCATCGCCTGGATACCCAGTGTGCTGGGGCGGCTGACCAGTCACACCCGGCGGCTCACCGGCTCCGTGACCACCCCGAGCGAGATCTTCAGCCGCCACTTCGCCGTCGTACCGGACCCCGGCGAGGAGCACGTGGACTGGGCCGTGCGGCAACTCGGCGCCGACTCCGTGCTCTTCGGCTCCGACTATCCGCACTGGGACACCGTGGAGGCCTCCGGCTGGCTGACCCGCTTCTCCGGCCTCTGCCCGCCGGAGAAACTCGCCGCCAACACCGCCCGGTTCGTGCCCGGCCTGCTGGGAGCGGCGTCATGAACGCGACACCGACGACAGGTTTCGACGACCGCGTCCGGCGGGACCACGACCGTCCCGTCCGCATCCTCGTCGTGGGCTGCGGCGATCTGTCGGTGCGTGTCCTGCACGGGCTGACCGCCACCTCGCAGCCCCGGCACCTGGCACTCCTCGGGCGCGACGGCGAAGCGGTCGTACGCACCGCGAACATGGTGTCGCTCGCCGCGACGCAGCTGGGCCGGCACTGCCCGGTCGACCCCCTCGTACACGACCTGGCCGACACCTCCGGCACCGCGGAGGCCATCGCACGGTTCGACCCGGACATCATCTTCTCGGCGGCCAGCCGGCAGTCCTGGTACGTCATCTCCGAACTCCCCGCCGACCGCTTCGCACGCGTCGGCGCCGCCCACTTCGGGCCCTGGCTGCCCATGCACCTGGACCCGGTGCTCAAGCTCATGAAGGCGGTACGCGCCTCGGGCACCAGCGCGGTGGTGGTGAACGCCTCCTACCCGGACGCGGTGCACCCCGCCCTCGCCGGGGCCGGCCTGAGCCCGGCGCTCGGCATCGGCAACGTGGCGAACTCCATACCGGCGCTCAGGATGATCGCGGCCCGGCACCTGGGGTGCGCCCCCGCCGACGTACAGCCGCGTTTCGTGGCCCACCACTTCGTCAGCCACCGGATCTCCCGTACCGGCGACAGCGGCGGCGCGGCCTACGACCTGACCTTCTGGCAGGGCGGCACGGAGGTCACCGACCGGCTGCCGATGGACACCGTGTTCCACTCGATGCGCACCGAATACCGCAGGACCGGGGGCCGTCAGGGACAACTGATGACCGCGGCGTCCGCGCTGGGCGTCCTCGAGCCACTGGCCGCCGCTTCCGAGTCCACGGTGCACGTACCCGGCTGGCACGGCCTGCCCGGCGGCTTCCCGGTCCGGATCACCCCGGACGGCACCGCACTCGACCTGCCGCCACGGCTCGGCGAGCGGGAGGCCACGGAGATCAACCGCGACGGACAGCGCCACGACGGGATCGCCCGCATCGCCGAGGACGGGCTCGTGGAGTTCACCGACGAGTCGGTGGAGATCATGCGGGAGGAACTCGGTTACACCTGCAAACAGCTGGCCCTCGCCGACGCGGAGGAAGCGGCGGACGAACTGGCCGCGCGCTACGCGGAGTACTGCCGGCGATGAGCAGCCGACCGAGGCACGTACTCGTCATCGACCACATCGGGTACCGCTACTACCAGGACACCGACGGCCGGAAGTTCCTGCCGGCGGACGGCAACCGCGTCCACCTCGTCACCGACATCCGCAAGCTGGACCAGGCGCGCGGTGACGAACTGGCCTCGGTCGTCGGCATTCCCCGCGGCGACGACGCACTGCTGGAGGCCGCGGCGCTCTTCCACCACGGCGCCCACGGGCACCCCGTGGAGCGCGTCGTGGCCATCAGCGAGGGCCTGCTGCTGGCCGCCGCCAGGCTGCGGGACAAGCTGGGGGTGCCGGGGCCCACGGAAGAGCAGGTCCTGGGCTACCGCGACAAGGTCACGATGAAGGACCGGCTGAAGGAGCACGGCATCCGCGTCCCCGACTACGCGCCCTTCTCCGAGAGCGCCGCACAGCGCCTCCTCGCCCGGCACGGCCGGGTGGTGGCGAAACCACGCCGCGGCGAGAGCTCCGCCGGGATCGCTTTCCTGGACGGCCCCGACGACCTGAGCCGGTTCCTCGCCGGCGCGGACCGCTCCGGCATCACCCCCGACACCTACGAAGTGGAGGAGCGCATCGACGGCACCCTCTTCCACATCGACAGCGTCGTCAGCAACGGCGTGCCACTCGCCGCGACCGCCGGCCGGAGCATCGAGGAGACGACGTCGTACCGGCACCTCGGTGCCTTCCGGGACGTCGCCGTCGGTCCGGGGGAGACGCTCGACCGGCTCCTCCGGTTCAACCGTGAGGTGCTGGCCTGCTACCCGCACTTCAGCGGCGTCACCCACCACGAGGTGTTCCTCAACGACGACGAGGTGGTCTTCTGCGAGATCGGCGGCCGTCCGGGCGGCGGCGGCATCATCCCCGGTTTCCACTCGCGCACCGGCGTCAACCTCGACGAGACGGCCGTCCGGGCACACCTGGGGGAGGAGATCACCCGGCCTTCGCCCCCGGCCGACCACCTCACCGGCTACGCGCTGGTCTACGCCCCGCCAGGCCGCCTGGAGACCGACCTGACGCCGCCCCCCACCGACTGGATCATCGACACCCAGCTGCGCTTCCAGGTCGGTGAGGTCATGCCGCGGCCCACGGGCTGGAACCAGGCGGCGGCCACGGTCACCGTCCGGGGGCGGTCCGAGGCGGAGGTGACGTCCCGTCTCGACCAGGTGATCGCCATGCTCCAGGACAGGCTGGGCAGCGGGAGCGGGAAGCGGGGGTGAGTGACCATGGCGGAGATCGAACGGTTCGCGATCATGATGGCGCAGCGCGCGGCGACGGAGATCCGCGCCACGGCCCGCCGGGCATACCGGGTGAGCCGCAAGAGCGGTCCGGAGGACCTGCTGACGGAGGCGGACCTCAGGGCCGAGGCGGTCATCACGGACCTGCTGCGAACGGCGCGGCCCGGTGACGCGGTCCTCGCGGAGGAGTCCGGTTACCGGCCCGGCCACACCGGGGTGACCTGGATCGTCGATCCGCTCGACGGAACGGCGAACTTCGTCCGTGCCTCGCCGCACTACGCGGTCAGCGTCGCCGCGGTCTCCGGGGCCGGGTGCCTGGCCGCCGCGATCGTCCGGCCCGCCGACGGACAGTGGATGGCCCTGCGCGACGGGGCGCTCGACGGCGACTTCACCCAGGACCCGCCCGCCGTGGCCGAGGGCGCACGGGTGGCCGTCGCGCTCCCCTACGGTGCCGCCGAGCTCGTCGAGGCCCGCGCGATCCTCGATCTGGTGGGACAGCGCTACGAGGTGGCGCGCACCGGTTCGGCGGCGTGCGACCTGCTGCGGGTGGCCACCGGCGCCCTGGACGCGCACGTCTCGGTGGCGCTCCCGTGGTGGGACACGGCAGCGGGCCACGGCCTGGTTCGCGCCAGCGGCCGGACCGTGGTGCACGGACGGTCACCGAGGCGCACCCGGATCGACATCTCGGGGCGGCCGGAGGTGGTGCGCTCGCTGGCGCGGCTGCTGGCGGAGCACTCCCACGTGAGGGAGGACGCGGCATGAGCGCACCCCGCCCCCGTCCGGAACGCCCCGCGCTGCTGCTGGTGATCAGCCGACGCCGGCGCTTCACCCGGCACGTGCTGGACAGACCGGACATCGACACGGTTCTGCTGTGCCCGGAGACCTCCACGGTCGAAGTGCCGGACGGCAGACCGGCGTTCCGCCTGCGCGCCGGCGTCCCGGCGGAGGAGGAGGCCGCGCGCTACCGGCGCTGGCTCTTCGACCTGGGCCTGCCGCGTCCGGCGTTCTTCTGCAACCCCGACGAGGCGGCGCAGCCCCTCGCCCACCGGTTCGCGGCCGCCGCCGGGCTGCCGCACCTGTCTCCCCGGCAAGTGCGGCTGGTCACCGACAAGGTGGCGATGAAGGAGCTGTTCGCCGCCGCGGACCTGCCGGCGGCACGCTTCCGCCCGGTCACCTCGGCCACCGAGGTGAAGGAGTTCGCCGACCGGCACGGCTGGCCCGTCATCGTCAAGCCCGCCGTCTCCGGTTCGGCGGTGGACACCTGGAAGGTCGACGCCGACCGGCTGGCCGCGATCGACCTGACGCTGAGGAGCCGCCCGGACCGGCGGTGGATCGCCGAGGAATACGTTCGGGGCACCGAGCACCAGCTGTGCGCGCTGGTACACGAAGGCAAGGTGCAGGACGCCTACATCGCGGTCAACCCGGCTCCCATACTGGACACGCTGGAGGGGGCCGTCAACGGCGACATCACGCTGGCTCCGTCGGAGCCGGAACCCGTCGACGGGCGCGCGGTGGCGCAGCGGATCACCGACGCACTCGATCTCCGCACCGGCTATCTGCACGGCGAGTTCTTCATCAGGGACGACGGATCGTTCGTCATGGGGGAGATAGCGGCGCGTCCGGGCGGTGCGGAACTGCCCACCAGCCACGGGCTCTCCCGCGGATTCGACATGCTGGCCGCGGTGGCGGACGTGTACGTGGGCCGCAGACCGGAACTGACGTACACCCGCGACCGTTCGGTCGGCGAGCTGCTGCTGCCGACCCGTCCCGGCGTCGTCACGGACATCTCGTCCCTGGCGGAACTCCTGGCCCTGCCCGGTGTGGTCTGCGGCGAGCTCACCGCCGCGGTGGGCGACCGGCTCGACCCACCGCGCGCCTCCAACGCCGCCAGCGGCCACGTGCACATCGAGGGAGAGAACTCGGGTGTCGTGCGGGAACGCATGGCTGAGGTGCTGTCCCGTTTCCGGCTGGAGGTGGCCTAGGCACCCCCCTAGGATTCCTGTACTCGTCGGCCCGGGCGAAGGGCCGACGGCAGCCCCGAACGCCCGATGTCTCCGAAAGGCCGCCCGATGGTCGCACGTGTCGCCGTCCTGTCCGATATCCATGGTGTGCTGCCGGCCCTGGAGGCGGTACTGGACGAACCCGATGTCATGGCGGCCGACCTGATCGTCGTCACCGGCGACCACGCGGCCGGTCCGCAGCCGGTCGAGGTACTGGACCGGCTGCGCGCCCTCGGTGACAGGGCGGTCCTGGTCCGCGGCAACGCCGACCGGGAACTGGTCGAGATGGCGCGGGGCGAGTTCCCGGCCGACCAGGCGTGGGAGATCGACCTGTGGGCCGCCGGACAACTGCGGGACGAGGACGTGGAATTCCTCGCGCAGCTACCCCACCCGGTGACCATGGAGGTCGACGGCTTCGGCACGGTGGTGTTCTGCCACGGGACACCGCGCGACGACGACGAGGTCGTCCTCGTGGACACCCGCCTGGACCGCTGGGCGGAGGTCTTCGCCGAACTGCCCGACGACGTACGGACGGTGGTGTGCGGGCACACCCACATGCCGTTCATGCGCCTCGTCGACGAGCGCCTCGTCGTCAACTCCGGCAGCATCGGCATGCCGTACGGCAGGGCCGGCAGCTCCTGGGCCCTGCTGCACGACGGACAGGTGCAGCTGCGGCACACCCGCTTCGACGTCGACGGCGCCGTCGACCGGGTCTCCGGACAGTCGGGCTACCACGGCTGCCGCGCGTGGGCCGAGCACTACGTCCGGGCGGTCACCACCGACGCCGAGGCAGTCCGCACGTTCGGCCCCCGGGACGGCCGGACCACCTCTTGAGCCGACGTCGCCGGCCGACGAGCGGCACTGCCCGCCGCTCACCCGCTCCCTCGGATCCGGGCGCCGGCCGCCCCTGTGGGACGGACGGCTCCGCCGGGCGTGGGAGCGGGTCCCCCACCGTCACGAGCTGTTCTCGCGTGCCACGACGTCCGTGAACACAGGGCCGCAGCCGGGCTGGGCACCCGGGGTGAAGCGGAGGTCGGTGTCCGGGCCGGTGGGCGTGAAGTCGTACGTCCACGTACGCCAGTCGTCGGTGACGGTCACGGTGGCCAGGGGGTGCCCCTCGGCCTGGATGCCGAAGGTCCTGCCGAGGGTGGCGGGCTCGCCGCAGGCCACGCTCGCGCCGAGCGTGTTGGCGCGGGCGCGGAAGGTGACCCGGACCGGACGGCCGGGGGTGGTGGCGAGCCGGGTGGAAATGCCGAGAAATCCGGGAGCCGTGAAGAGGCCGACCGCGTGGGAGCCGTTGTCGAGGCCGACGAGACGCCCGTGGCAGGCGTTCACGCCCTGGTTCGACCAGCCCGGGAAGCAGGCGGGGGCGTTACCGCGGGCCTGCTGCACCGCGTCGGAGAGCCAGGGGGTCTGGAGGTGCGGGTTGTGGTCGAGGATCGGGCCTCCCGCGGGAGCGGGCAGGTGGGCGTGGAGGGCGTCGCGCCAGACGGCCGCCATCTTGGCGTAGCCCTGGTCGTTGGGGTGGACGAGGTCGGACAGGTCGTCGCCTCCCTGCGGTGAGGCGTGGAGCGCAGGGGCCATGTCGACGAAGAAGACCCGGTTCCCGCCCCCGGTTTCCTGGGCGATCCGGCGCACATGGCGGTTGTACTCGTCGATGTGCGCCTGCCACGGCGGCACCCGGGAGGGGATGACCGAGGCGAGCAGGATGCCGGCGGACGGGGCCAGGCGCCGCAGGGTCTCGACGAAGGCGCGCAGCTGACCGGGGGCGGCGGTGTATTCGGGGCCGTACATGTTGTTCGTGCCGATGTGGACGAGCACCCAGTCCGGGCGGGCGGCCGGGACCCACTGCGGGAGCAGCTCGGCGAGCGCCTGGATGGTGATGCCGGAGATCGCGGCGTAGTCGGGATCTCCTTGCGGTTCGAGGGCGTCGACATACGGCCCGGCGAAGTCCACGTCCTGGCCGAGGCGGTGGAGGTGGTCGAAGAGTGCGTCGCGGTAGCCGGCCATACCGGTACTGCCCACGCCTACGGTGATGGAGTCGCCCAGTGGCATGATCCGTACGGGGCGGGGAGGCTCGTCCGACGTGCCTCCGCCGAGCACACCGTCCGGCCCCGCCGCTGCACGGGCGTTCGGTACCTGCACGGCGCCGCGGGAGGTGGCCTCCGCGCCGGTGTCGTGCGGTGTTCGGCTGGATTGCATGACCTCTCCCGACGGGACCGTGGTCGGAGCCCCACGGTCGCGGGGCGACGCTGGTCACCCGGGACATGCCCGTCGGCCTCGGTGATTGCGCGCCGGGAGGCAGGGGACCACACGGAAAGAGGACGCGGCGAACCCCCGTGCGGTCCGCCGGCGGCGGGCCCCGCACCGGCCGGGCCACGGCCGTACGACGCGTTCGTCCCGGGCGTCAACGGTGGCCGAGGCCGGCTCCTCATGCCGGCCGGCCCCTTGTCCGATCGCCACGCACCCCGGTGGACGTACGAGGCCGGCCCCGGCCGCGGGGCCCGAGCGGGAGATACTGGGCCCGCCGGCACACGAGTGAGGGGACCAGCCGATGACGTACGCGACGGCACCGGACGGAACCCGCATCGCCTACCAGCTGCAAGGCGAGGGAGCGCCGCTGGTCCTGCTGGCGGGCCAGGCCAACAACCACCACTGGTGGGACGCGGTCCGCGCCGACTTCCACCCCGCCCGCAGCACCCTCACCCTCGACTACCGGGGCACCGGCGACAGCGACAAGCCCGACACCCCCCACAGCACCGAACTGTTCGCCCAGGACGTCATCACCGTCCTCGACGAACTCGGCATCGACCGGGCCGACGTCTACGGCACGTCCATGGGCGGCCGCGTGGCCCAGCAACTCGCCGCCCGCCACCCGCACCGGGTCGGCGCCCTGGTCCTCGGCTGCACTTCACCCGGCGGCCCGCACGGCATCGAACGCGGCGACGAAGTCCGTCGAGCCCTGGCCCAGCCCCGGCCCGGAGCCGCGCGGCAGGCCCTGCTGGAGCTGATGTACACCCCCGAATGGCTCGCCGACCACCCCGGTCCGCACCACACCCTCGGCGACCCCGCCATGCCCGCCCACTCCCGACGCCACCACCTCACGGCCAGCAACCGGCACAACGCCTGGGACCTTCTGCCCGCCATCAGCGCACCCACCCTGGTCGTCCACGGAACGGACGACCTGCTCAACCCCACCGCAAACGCACCCCTGCTCGCCGACCGCATCCCCGGTGCCCGCCTCCACCTCATCTCCGGAGCCAGGCACGCCTACTTCGAAGAAGCCCGCGCCCACGCCGGCCCCCTCGTCCTCGACTTCCTCACCAGCGCCGCGCACCAGCCGTAGAAACACCGCGGCCGCCTCCGGCCGACGAACCGGCCGACGAACCGGCCGACGAACCGGCCGGCCCCGGCGGCGAGACCATGGCGGCCGCTCACCGGCGGTCCGGCGAGCGGGGCGCGGTCACCGGGGAGCCCCGGTGACCGCCGCTTGCCGTGTGCCTCACTCCCCGGCGGGCGTCCCGGCCGGGTCCGCCGCGAAGTGCCGCAGTTCCGGCGCCTTGGCGAAGAAGTGTTCGATGGCCTCGGCGAAACGGGGTGCCTGCTCGCTCTTGGGGAACATCTCGACGTGGTGTTCGAGGGACGCCCAGCCGACCCGCAGCAGATAGGCGCCGGGCGTCTCGACGTCGCGGTGCAGGTCGACCGATACGCAGCCCTCGGCGGACTTGAGGATGGGAGCGGCTGTGAGCAGTGCCTGCTCGAACTCCTCCTCGCGGCCGGGGGTGATGTACAGGTAGGCGTTCTCGTAGATCATCGTGTGTCCTTGCCTTTCGCGTGTGGGCTTGATCGCCTCGCAGGCCCCCGGCGGTACCGCCGGACCGGCGAGGGGTTGTCGTGCGGGCCGGGTCAGCGCACTTTCCTGATGCGGGTGACGGTGACGAGGGCCAGCAGGCCGACGACCATGGTGAACAGGTAGAGAGCGGTGTAGTTGTGGCCGTGGCCGACGGCGAGGAGCAGCGGGGCGAGTGCGGGGCCGATGGACTGGGGGAGGACGTCGGCGCTGTTGATGACGCCGAGGTCCTTGCCCACGTCCTCCGAGCTGGGCAGGACCTCGGTCGCCAGGGCCATGTCGACGGCGAAGTAGCAGCCGGAGCCGACACCGAGCAGGGTCTGCGCGAGGTAGACGGCCGGCAGCGCGTCGGCGACGGCGAGCAGGGCGAGGCCGGCCGCGAGCAGGACCGCGGCCGCGGTGACGAAGATCTTGCGGCGGCCCATGCGGTCGGAGAGCCATCCGCCCAGTGCCGCCGTCACGGCGCTCAGCGTGTAGTTGAGCGTCGTGAGCAGGGCGACGGTGGTGGCGACCGTGCCGCCCGACAGATCGATGTGGTCGGTGAGGTAGTAGGCGAGGTAGGGCACCGGAGCCACGGAGGCGAAGTACGTCAGGAAACGGGTCAGCCACACCCACCCGAAATCCGGATGGCTGCGCGGATCGGTCCAGAAGGTTCCGGCGAACTCGCGCAGGGAGAACGGCCGTTGCCGCTCCGGTGCGCGGGTGTCCTGCAGGGGCAGCGCGAACAGGGCGATGCAGCCGGCGGCGACGGCCGCCGGTACGAGCAGGCCGGCGGGCCCGGCCGAGAAGAGCGCGGCGGCGCCCATCCCGAGGGGGACGGCCAGACGCTGGCTGAAGCCCATGACCCCAGACACCATGCCTCGTTGGTGCAGCGGGACCTGCTCGGGCACGGTGGCCGCGAGTGCGGCGATGGAGGCGTTGAACCCGGCCTGCGCCAGGCACCAGCCGGCGGTGATGGCCGGCACCGACGGCACGAGGGCGACGACGGCGAGACCCGCGCCACCGCCGAGGACGCCGGCGACCAGCCAGGGCCGGCGGCGGCCCCAGGCGGCGGTGGTGCGGTCCGAGAGCCGTCCGGCCAGCGGGTTGGCGAACAGGGCGACGAGCGCGCCGAGGGCCGCGGCGACGGCCAGGCTGCTCTCCTTGTGCTCGGGATCGACGTGTTCGATGCGCAGCGCGAGGGTCACCAGGGCCACGGAGAGGACGGCGCTGTAGAGACCCAGATAGGCCAGGCCGAGCCGGACCACGAAGGCACGTGACACTCGTGGCCCGGCTTCGGTGGGGGGAGTCGGGGACGTCATGGAACGGTGTTCACCGGGTTTTCGTCGCGTGGCGGAAGCGGTCGAGGGAGGCGCCGACGCTGTCGAGGAGTGATGCCCACGCCTCTTCGAACGCCCCGACGCCTTGGTCCTCCAGGAGCTGGACGACCTCGTCGTGATCGATGCCCAGGTCGTGCAGCGCGGACAGTACCCGGGCGGCTTCGTCGTAGTGGGTGCGTACGGTCTCCGGCTGAATGTCGCCGTGGTCGGCGACCGCGGCGAGGGTCTCGGGAGGCAGGGTGTTGACCGTGCCCGGCGTGACCAGCCCGCTGACGTACAGGGTGTCGGGATAGGCGGGGTTCTTCGTGCTGGTGGACGTCCACAGCACGCGCTGGGTACGGGCCCCGGCCGCCCGCAGGGCCTGCCAGCGCGGCGAACGGGTGATGTCCTCGTACGCCCGGTGGGCGAGCCGCGCGGTGGCGAGCCCGGCCCGGCCGCGCAGGTCCAGCGCCTCGGGGCTGCCGATCTTCTCCAGGCGGCGGTCGACCTCGGTGTCCATCCGGGAGACGAAGAAGGACGCCACGGACTCGATGGTGGAGATGTCCCGGCCGTTGCGCAGCGCTGCCTCCAGGCCGGCCTGGTAGGCGTCCGCGACGGCCCGGTAGCGTTCCACGGAGAAGATGAGGGTGACGTTGACGCTGATGCCCTCGGCGATCGCCGCGCTGATGGCGGGCAGCCCCGCGGGAGTGGCGGGGATCTTGACGAGCAGGTTGGGGCGGTCGACCATCCACCACAGGTGCCGCGCCTCCGCCAGCGTCGCCTCGGTGTGGTGGGCGAAGCGGGGGTCGACCTCGAGTGAGATGCGCCCGTCCTGCCCGCCGGTGCGCTGGTGGATGGGGAGCAGGAGGTCGGCGGCGGCGCGCACGTCGGCGGTCGCCAGTGTGCGGACGGCTTCTTCCGGGGTGGCGCCCCGCAGCGAGAGGTCGCGCAGGTCCGCGTCGTAGGCGGATCCCGGGCCGGTGATCGCCTTGTGGAAGATGGACGGGTTGGTGGTGACGCCGACGACTTCTCGTTCGCGTAGGGCGGCGGCCAGGCTGCCGGAGGTGAGGCTCTCGCGGCTCAGGTGATCGAGCCAGACGGACACGCCTGCCTCACTGAGCTGCCGTAAGGGTCCTGCCATGGGGGAGTGGCTCCTTGGTGTCGTCAGGCCTTGATCGCGGCGCCGGCGTCCACGGGCAGGGTCGCGCCGGTGACGTAGCGGGCCTCGTCGGAGGCCAGCCACAGCACCGCGTTGCTGATGTCCGAGGACTCCACCCAGGGCACCGGCATGAGGCTGAGTTCCGTGGCGGCGCGGGCGAACTCCTCACGGGAGGGGTTCTCCACGTCGGGCAGGAGCAGACGACGTCCGGTGGGGTTCTGCACCATGTCGGTGTCCACGTTCCCCGGGTGGATGCTGTTGACCCTGATGAAGTAGGGCGCCAGTTCGTTCGCGAGGGACCTCATCAGCCCCACCAGTCCGTGCTTGGACGCCGCGTAGTGCGACATGTTCGGCCGGCCCAGCGTACCGGCGACGGAGTTGGTGAAGATGATCGAGCCGCCGCGGCCGGCGTCGATCATGTGGGGAACCGTGGCGCGGATGGTGTGCCACGCTCCGGTGAGGTTGACGTCGATCATGTCGTGCCACTGCTTCTCGCTCAGTTCCCAGGAGCGCCCCAGCGAACCGATGCCGGCGTTGGCACACACCACGTCGATGTGGCCGAACTCCGCCAGGCCCGCGGCCACCATCGCCTCCACCTGGTCGAGCCGGCGGACGTCGGCGCCGAGAGTGAGGATCTTGCCGCCCTCCTTCTCCACCAGGCGGCGCGTCTCCTCCAGGTCCTTGGAGGTCGCCAGCGTGTAGTGCGTGCTGCCGACCTCCTCGCAGATGTCGGAGGCGATGATGTGCGCGCCCTCCTGCGCCAGCCGGATGGCGTGCGAACGGCCCTGGCCGCGCGCTGCACCGGTGATCAGTACGACTTTGCCTTCTACGCGTCCCATGTGTGTCTTCCTCTCCATGCCGGATCCGGGAACGGCGGCTGCGCCCGCTGCGGTGGCGCCGCCTGTCACGAGGCGCGCGCGCCCACCGTGCGTGAAGCGTCGGCACGCCGGCGCAAAGCGCGCACGGCGGCGCCGGGGTCCGACGCCGCGTAGACCGCCGACCCGGCCACGAACGAGTCCGCGCCCGCTTCGGCGCACCGCTCGATCGTGCTTTCGTTGACTCCTCCGTCTACCTGCAGCCACAGGGGCACGTCCCTGCCGCCGAATCGGCGGAGCTGGTCGATGATGCGGCGCGCCTGGCGGACCTTGTCGAGCGTGAAGTCCAGGAAACGCTGGCTGCCGAATCCCGGCTCGACCGTCATGATGAGCAGGGTGTCGGCTTCCGCGAGCAGCCCTTCGTACGGCTGCAGGGGAGTGGCCGGATTGAGGGCCAGCCCTGCCTGCGCTCCGGCGGCGCGTATGGACCTGAGCGTGCGTACCGGGGAGTGCGTCGCCTCGGCGTGGATCGTGACGCTCCCCGCACCGGCTTCGGCGTAATCGGGCGCCCACCGGTCGGGGGCCTCCACCCCTAAGTGGATGTCGAGCGGTAAGCGCACTTTCTTCACGAGGGATTCCACGACGGGTAATCCCACCGTGAGGTTCGGTACGAAGTGATTGTCCATGACGTCCACGTGCAGCAGGTCCGCGTCATTGGCCACGGCCTCCGCCTCGTCGGCGAGCCGGGTGAAATCGGCGGCCAGGATGCTGGGCGAGATGCGAATGCTCATACGTGTTTCCCTCCGATGCTGAGAGTGATGCCGCCGGGTTGCACAGAGAAATCGATGGCGCCGACGCCGTCAGCGATGACGTGGGCGTTGCTCAGGGCGCTGACTTCGTGTCGGAATCGCACGGCGACCGCCGTCATGCCGGCGTCCCGTGCGGCGGTGATACCGATGGGGGAATCGTCGATCCCGACGACCGAGGCGGGCTCGAACCCCAGCTTTCGGGCGGCGAGCAGAAAACCTTCCGGATGCGGTTTCGGGTGAACCACGTGATCCGCGCTCACGATCACCTCGGGCACCGGCAGTCCGGCGCTGAGCAGACGCGCCCGGGCCACTTCGGTGTCGTTGGAAGTAACGATTCCCCAGCGCTCGACAGGCAGCGCGGCCAGTACGTCCGCGGCGCCGGGGAGGGCGACGACCTTCGCCACCCTGGCCCGCTCGGCCAGTCGCACCTTCTCCGCCTGCTCTTCCGTCTCCTGTTGCGACAGGTGGGGGAGCAGCGTCCGGATGATATCCGCGCGCTTCTGCCCGTAAAAGGGAGCGAGGTCGAATACGTCACCGAGCCCCACGGACTCGGCCCATTCGTTCCAGCAGTCCTCCGCGTCCGGGTAGGAGTCGATCAGCGTGCCATCGAGGTCGAAAAGGACAGCGTTGCGCAGTACAGCCATG
Organism: Streptomyces sp. NPDC013455; assembly: GCF_040632975.1. NCBI lineage: Bacteria > Bacillati > Actinomycetota > Actinomycetes > Kitasatosporales > Streptomycetaceae > Streptomyces > Streptomyces sp. NPDC013455. The sequence goes on from NZ_JBEYCX010000005.1 coordinate 330,468, forward strand.
TACTCGCCTTCCGGGCAGGATTGTTCGGCTGGATTGATCACACTACAGGCGCGAACCGGCGCCACCTGGATGCAGCAACCACGTATCAGCCGCACAGAAAGCCGCCAGGCCATCGGTATCACCTGCGGTGATCACATACCGTGAAACATCCCGCCCTTTTTGTCCGTTTTAGGATGGCGGTAAACAGACGTTCTCCAACAGGTGACCAACTCCCCACCCCCTGAACGCCCGAGTCAAACCACACTTCTGCGCCACCAACAATGCACCATTCGGCTTCCGCGCAAGAGAACGGCTCCCTCCGAGGCACTTCCAGGCGGATTCCCGGGTCCGGCTTATTCCCACGGCCTGACCTGGTCACGTCCGGCAATGCCCTCGGTCGTCTGACGGGCTCACCCGCGCGGTAGCGGATGGCGGACTACGGCTCTACAGGCCAAACGACTCGCGCGGCCGGGCCGACCGGGGTTCAACGCCCGGCCCGCACAAGGCAGGTTCAAACGGCAGCCCTCCTACAGGCCGCCGGCTCCTCCCCGAGGCCCGGCCGGCGCCATGCCCGGAGCGGTATCCGCAAGCACCCCGCACGTCAGCCGGTGAACCGCTCCCACAGGGCAGCCTCATCCGCGGCGAGCGGCGGCCCCCATACCAGCCTGCCGCCGATCAGCCCCGGCAGGTAGCCGGTGGCCAGCTGCGGATTCTCCAGCTTGTCGGCCGTCTCCTCCAGCAGCACGCTCAATGTCTGGCCCCCGACAGTGCGCACAGACGTGTCGTCCCAGTGCCCGACGTTGCCCGTCTCGACGTCGAGGAAAAGGCCGAAGCTGATGTCGGTCACCGACCATGAGCAGAACGGAATCCAGGAGGGCTTCCAAACCGTCGAGTCGTCACCGCCCCACCCGACGCCTGGCTGCCGCTGGTCATCCCTGTGCCGCCGGTAGGAGGCAGCCACCGTGCCCAGCGGCATCAACGCCCAGCCGTGCCCGGGCATCACACCCGCCCCCGGGGCGTCCTCGCACCCCGCGCACAACAGCCACAACGCCCGCAGCTCCGCCGGTACACGTACCCCGAGCGCCCGCTCCAGCGCGCCGATCTCGTGCGTGGACGCGCCGGGCAGCAGTGCCGCATGGGTGGCGGGCGCGTGCTGCTCGAGCCAGCCGGTGATCCGCCGCCACGCCTCGGTCACCTGTCGCGCGGCGATCTGCCGCATACGGGGATCCGGCGCGGGCGCGGGGGCCTGCTCCTCGCCGGCGTGGGGGAGTGGCCCGGTCGCCTCGACGTCCCGGATCTCGACCCGGTCTGCTTCCAGCAGGGGCGGACCGTAGGCGTAGCGCACGATCAGGGGTGGGCACGCATCGAAGGTGTCGCTGTCGATCGTCGCCGTGTACAGGCCCAGCCTGCCGGCGCGCTCGCCCAGGCGTGGATCGTCGGCCAGCTGCCGGGCCAGGGTCCTGACCGCGTACAGGACACCGTCGCCGAGCTCGGTGCAGCGAGCGCGTATGTGATCGGGGAGATCGACATCGACGGTCACCGGAGAGCGTGCTCCTAGCGTGGGGCTCGACAGTACGGTTAAGTGCGTTCGGCCGTTCCGGCCAGGGGGACTTGCCGTGCCTCGCGGGTGGCGAGCTCGAGGGGGATTCCTCGGGCGTTTGCGTCGATCATGCTACTCGGCAGGTTCGTGGTGCGCCTCAGGAGAACGTGTAGCCGGCGAAGTCGGCGATGCGGACGTACCCGATGCGCTGGTAGAGGGCATTGCTCGTGGGGTTGTCCGGGTCCGTGAACAGGACGACGTCCGTCGCGCCGGCGGCGAGCGCTGCCCGGCTCGCCCCGACCGTCACGGCGCCCGCGTAGCCGCGGCCCCGCAGGTGGGCCGGGGTGTAGACGGGATCCACCCGGACCATGCCGCCGACGACCGAGGTCGCGGCCGCCATCGAGACGGTGGTGCCGTCCGGGGTCTCCCAGAACGTGAAGTGTCTGTCGCCGAAACGCGATGCATCGCAGCCGGCGGCGTCTGTGCACGCTGTCGACCCGTCTAGCGAGCCGGACGAGAGGACCGTTGCTCAGGAGCGCACGCCGCTTCCTGAGCGGCCATCACCTCATCGCCGTACGCGAAGGCCCACGCGCCGACGGCATCGATGGGTGCCAGCAAGGTCCGCCCGAGAGCCGTGAGTCGGTACTCGACCCGCGATGGAGCGTCGGGGTGTGCCTGCCGGTCGACCAGTCCGTTGAACTGCAGCCGGCGCAGAGTCTCGGTGAGGACCTTGGAGCTGATGCCGCCGATCCGCTCCCGTAGTTGGGCCGGGCGCCTGGGGCCGTCGCGCAGGGCCCAGAGCACCACGGCGTTCCAGGTGTTGGAGAGCAGGTCGAAGGCGAGGCGGGCGCGGCAGTCGGCGAGGAAGGCGTCGGTCGTCACGTACCAAATGGTGCCCGAACAGCTTCCTAGCCTTGGTGTGAACGGTCGAAGCAGGGGACGGAAAGGGACCACGTGATGAGAATCGGCGTGCTGGGAACGGGCAACATGGCCGACGCGCTCGCCACCCACTGGGTGGGGGCTGGGCACGAGGTGATGATCGGGGGACGGGACGCACACAAGGCGGAGCTGCTCGCGACCCGCATGGGCCGCAGCGCGAAGTCTGGCAGTCTGCGTGCGGCGGCCGAGTTCGGCCGGGTGGTGCTGGCCGCGCTGCCCTTCGGGGCGGGAGCGGACGTGGCACGAGACCTGCACGCGGCTCTGGAGGGCAAGGTGCTGCTCGACTGCTCCAACCCGGTCGGGCCGGGCTTCCGGCTGCTGACGGAAGGTGGCCCCTCCGCCGCGCAACGACTGGCTGCGGCGGTACCGGAAGCGCACGTCGTCAAGGCTTTCAACCTCTGCCACGAGGACGTGTGGCGCATGCGGCCACCCGTCTTCGACGGGCGGCCACTGGCCGTGCCGGTCTGCGGGGATGACGCGACGGCCCTTGCGCACGTGTACGAGTTGGTGAGGGACATCGGCTGTGAACCCGTATCCGGCGGCGGTCTCGAACGTGCGGGACTCCTGGAAGCGACCGCCGCGCTGTTCATCACCCTGTGGGTCGGCGAGGGAGCGGACGCCCAGGCAATCGCTCCTCCGCTCGCATATGCGGCCGGCCCGAGCCACCAGGAAGCGGAGGTCGGCCCGGCGGCTTTCCGCTAGGCCCTAGCCTTTGCCGACTCGAACGGAACGCCGACCGGCTCCGCGACGTCGTCGAGCGCCGCCTGCACGAACTCGAACACGACAAGGCCCTCGCCACCCGCCACGACGAACGAGCCCGCCACCACCAGGCCATGGTCACCCTCGCCTGCCTACGACTGTGGCTGCCCTGACTTTGCGGACACCGCCCAGGCCGTCGGGTCCCAGACCCCATGGAAGAGCGCCAGCTCCAACAGGTCCGGGCTCGGCGAGTCGGGCCACCCGACACCGGCCGAGGCGAGCTGTGCGGAGGCGGCTGTCATCCATTGCAGGTACATGTCGTACCGGTGCGGTGTCCAGCCGCCGTCCGACCAAGTCCAGGCCGCGATCGCTTCCGCGGAGGGAAGACCCATGACCGCCCCGACCCGCGCTGCGTGACGGCGTAGGACACGCGCGACCCTGCGATCGAGGATGAGCGCACGAGGTACGCCTGAGGAGGCCATCGCCAGAGAGAGGAAGTACAGGAGCTTGGTGAAGAACGCCGGGCCCAAGCCCTTAACCACTCCCTGCATAGCCCTGTAGCCTGCGACCGCGTCCTCTTCACGCAGAGCCAAGGCCGCCTGCGCGACCGCCGTGTCGACTGCGTCGCCCTCCAGAATTCCCTTGAGGCGGTGGGGGCCATACGCGGTCCTGCCCTGGCCCCACACATACGAGGCCACGAGAGCCTCGGACCACTCATGCCGTTCACATGCCGCTTGCACCGCAGCGACCACTTGAGTACGGCTGACCATCGCCACAGTTCCCTGGCTCCGGTCCGGAAACACCCGAGGCCACGGCTCGACACCCGTCCATTGCGCAGGCAGGTACTCGACGGCGTGACCACCAACGCCAGCCGCGTACCGCGCTCCACCTTCGGCTAGCCAACCCCCGATGGCGTGAACCGCAGACGCCGGCAACAGCCGTCTCATAAGTTCCGCGTCCAGCGCATCCGCGAGGTCTTGTCTTCTCACCTCCGCCCCCTCAAAGCCACGAAGCCGCAATCCTGCCAGGCCTCCGTAGGAGGCGTACGACCCGAAGCCGGACGTCGACTTCACCCCGCTGCGCGGCCTGGATCCGGCCGCCGCCGGCTTCGGCCGACCTGCCTGACCGTCCCGCCCGCTCCCGAAGGGACTTCCCGGTCTCGGTGTCAAGCGCGCACGACGCTCGGGTCTTCGTGCGGAACGCTTCTGCCGTGTGACAAGTTGCTGCCTATCCGGGGCGCCGTGCTCGCGGACGCGCCATGATCCTGGGGTGTCGGTTCGCCGGTGGAGGCGGTCCACCGAAGCGGGAGGGCAGACAGTACGCGACCAACTCCTCGGGCGCCGTTACCGGTTGGTGCGGCAGCTCGGCGAGACCGGCACGGGGGACAGCAGAGTCCCGTTCCTGGTGATGGAACTGGTCCGCGGCGAGGGCCTGGACGCGATGCTGCGCCGCGGCGCCGTCACCCTGCAGGACGCGGCCCGGTCATTGGCGGCGCCTCCACCAGGTCCGGCTTCCAGATGACCCGGTCGAGGTAGACGTTCGCGGTGGGGGACAGCTCGTACGAGCCCGCGTTCGCGTGCTCGGCGAGTACCCAGCCGACGCCTTGATACGCGGCGGGCGCCTCTTCCCGGGGCACGCTGCATTGCCCGGGATCCGTGATGACGGTCTTCCCCGCCGGGATGCTGAGCGGATGGGCGCTCGTCGCCTTCGGACAGGGGTGGAATGCGGTGGCTTGCACATACTCCAGGCGGATCTTGACCGTGGATGCTGCCCGGCCCTGGTTGGTGAGTTTGAGGGCGAAGGACACGCGCTCCGGCTCTACCCGTGCGCACACCCTCCAGGTGACCGCCTCCGGACCGTGGAAGGGAGCGCTGCATCGGCTGTCCTCGCCGAGGACTCCCTTTTCCAGTGCTCCGGGAGCAGCAGTGGCGCCCGTCTCCGCGGAAGCGCTCTCTTTACCGGCCGACGAAACAGGCCCTTCGGCCGTGTCGCCGTTCCAGATCCAGGCTCCCAGTACGCCGCCGACTGAGAGCGTCGCGAGAACAGCGGAAGTGATCTTCGCCTTCCTGGGGATGCGATCCCGTCGGCGCGCCCGTCGCGGGCTGTCCTGGGTGACCGGTTGACGGCCGGCGGGACCGGGCCGGCCAAGGCCGTGCGGCTCCCCGCCGCCGGCTGAGCTCTTGACCGGTGAGACGGAAGTGCCGGGACCGAGACCAGGACCAACAGGCAGGTCACCGTCCGTGGGGGACAGGGCGGCAGCTTCGTTCCCTTCCTCCGTAGCGCCGACAGGTGCCTCTGCACAGGTGACGGTGCCAGACGGTGCCCCGGTGAGGCGCTGGAGATGATCTCCCGCTCGCTTCCTCCAGTCCCTGCCGTGAACCGTCAACTGTCTCTGCAGGCAATCCACCTGGCCGGCCAACTGCATCAGGCGGGTGGACTCGCCTTCTTGCCGCTGAAGGACTCGCAGCACTTCCTGAGTAAGCCTTGCGCCGGGGAGAGCTGCTCCGCCTTTCCAGATCTGCTCCCGGCCGCCGAGCCACCGGGAGACGTTCCCCCGGTTGACGTTCAGCCCGTTGGCGAGCACCTTCTGCGGTCGTCCGTTGAGCGCAACCTTCACCTCCTGGGACCAGGCGTCGAGGGCGTCAGCGAAGTCCTCGGCCAGTTTCTCGAACGATGGTGGTGAATGCCCCACCTGAACACCCCTTCTTTGTTGCACCGTGACGATGAAAGCGCTGGTCACAGCGGTGCAAGTTGTACTGCAACATGCACCGCTCCGACCGTGTGGCCTCTCTCGAATCCCCTTGGCACTGTCGATTCCGGCGGCGCTGCACCGCGTCGCCGAAGCCCACAACTCACGCAACACCGAGAGAGGAACGCACCATGATTCGAACGAACGTACGTGCGCGTCGTGCTGCATTGACCGTCCTGGCGGCGGCGCTGATCGGCTCCGCGACGCCCGCCCTTCTGCCCACCCCTGCGAACGCCGCACCGCTCGGCCGCGTGTGCCTGTTCCAGGACAAGGAGGGGGCCCGCGGGGCCGGCCACGTGGCCTGGGCCATCCGCGACCCGAAGAACTCCAGCCACTGGATCTGGGGCGCGACGGAGAACGCCGAGGGAGACAGCTACACCGCGCCGGGCAAGAACAACGGCAGCTGGATCAAGGGCGGCAGCTGGACGCAGCTGCGCGGCAGCGTCAGCCTGACCCGCTACGACTACTACCGATGCATCAACACCGCGAACGGCGATCTCACGACCGCCCAGCAGACGTACCGCCAGATGAAGGCCAACGGCTACGCCGTGCTGACCAACAACTGCCTCACCAAGTCGCTCGCGATCTTCCGCAGCTACAGCCCGGCCCTGACCAGCGCCTACCTGCCCGACGGCAAGTCCAAGGCGCCCAACTACTACTTCACCACCTCGCTGAACAACTCGCGGGGCTGGGAGCCGCCCCGCGCCTACTGACCGACTCCGCCCGCCTCCGAGGTACTCACACCGACCACGAAAGGAACGACCACCATGTGCCAGCGATGCAAGGGTGACGGCAAGTGCACCACCTGCGGCGGCTCCGGCTACCGGGGCGTGTGGAAGTGCGACAGCTGCCGAGGCAGTGGGGACTGCAAGGCGTGTGACGGTCGCGGCTGAGCGCGGCCGAACCAGGCGGGCAGGGGCTTCAGCCCCTGCCCCTCGCCCTCGCAGGCATGCGGACGGCGACGGCGCGCGTGGAGACTGTCGCGCTGCTCTGCCTGACCAGCAGACCAGGTCGAGCCCTGATGCAGTTCCCGGCGCGCGCGGAGCGAGCCGCCGGCACCAGTGACAAGGAGACAGGTGGATGACTACATGGTTGATCACCGCTGAGGAGACCGTCATAGCCGACGGGGCGGCACCCCATCGGCAGATCGAGATCATTCGGAAGGTGCATGGGAACAAGACCCGGGAAGAGGCACTCGTCGAGCTGCACAAGGCGGCCAAGAGCCACGTGCCCGACTCACTCAAGGGCACCTCACGCGTAGTGGGACGCGACAGCGACGGCTCCTGCTGGATACTGCCGAAGAACGGCAAGGGCCACCCCCCATGCGTCATCCGTTTCGTCGAGCAGATACATCCCTGAGTAGTGCTGTCCGGCAACCGAGGAGGGGTGCCCCTCGCCACCTGGTCATGCACGGGTGTGCGAGGGGCGGGCTCCACTTCCGCTCGCCGCGGTGCCGGACCCGTTCCGCGCTGCGTGGCCATGCGCTGTCCCTTCGCGGCTCCGGGTGATGATTCGTGATACCCGGAAACCTAGTGAAGAGTATTAACCACGTAACATAGCCTCACTGCAAGTCATACGATCCGGTAACTGCCGGATCGAGACGGCGAGTTGCTTGTGCCAAGCGCCAGAGAGGTGTGGGTGAGTATGCGACCGTCCGCCGAGGGGGACGCCGCTCGGTCCGTGTCACGCCGTGAGCGGCTGCGCGCCGAACTGGAGCGCGATGCGCTCACGGCGGCGCGCGAGCTCATCGCCTCGCAGGGCGCCGAGGCCCTGAGCCTGTCCGCGGTGGCCCGGAAAGTGGGCGTCACTCCACCGGCGTTGTATCGGTACTTCGACGGGAAGGCGGGCCTGACGCTCGCTGTCTACGAAGCGGTCACACGTGACTTCGTCACGATCGTCGCGGAGGCGGCAGGTGCCCGAGACCCGGAAGATTTCGGCGGCCAGCTCTACGCGGCCACCCGGGCGGTGCTGGACTGGTCGGTCGCCCACCCCGGTGAGTTCGACCTGCTCATGGGCGCCGGCTACGCACGGCTGGTCGCCTCGGGGAGCTACGTCGACCAGGTACTGGTCCGGGAGTTGGGCGGCCTGTTCGGACGGACCTTCGTGCAACTGTGGCGTCGGGGCATCCTGCCACATCCGGCAGAAGAACAGCTGGAGCCGCGGCTTCGGGCGCAGGTGGCGGCCTACCGGCGGCTGATGGGGCACGACTACCCGGTCGGTGTCGCCATGGTGATGATCACATGCTGGCGACAGATCTACGGACTGCTTTGCATGGCCGTCTACGGACATCTGGCCTCGTCGTTCGACGATTGCCTGCCCTTGTTCGAGAACATGATGGACGACCTGCTCGCCCTGTGCGGCGTACCGCGCGAGCGGTGACCACGCGTCGCATGGCTTTCGACGGGCACTATCGCTTCTGTCCGCACTGACACTCATCGGTGCCGAGGAGACCGAAGGGCTCCGGACAGGACCTCAGGTCGCTCAAGGACCTTTTCGACTGGAACGGAGCTCGTCCGTGTCGACCGTCGTCAGCGCCACGCTCAGCGGCACACCGGTGCCAGCGGCGGCGGCCAGGCGCTCACGTACCTGACGCGGTGTTCGAGGACGCCAGCCGGGCCCATCACAGCAGCCGGAGTGGAACGTGACACCCGCCTTCAGTAGAACGGTCAACGTCCGCCACCCAGCGGTGTCGCGCCTCTTCGGCACAGCGAGGTCCTGACCCGCGTCGATCATCTCTCCACCGCAGCGCGGGCATCGGCTTGCTGACACGCCGCGCTTCTTGAACGAGGAACGGCAGGGCAAGCACACGTAATGCCGGTTCGGTGTCCCCCCACGAAAGCACATCGCACCAGTATGGCAGGGGCACTTTGCCCATCCCGGCGATAATGAAGCGACGTACCAGGCGGCGAACCCTCATCGCGGCTTCCGCTTCGGGCAGCGGCAGCTTGCGGGATGTATCCCGGAGAGATGGACGCCGACCTCCGTGAGGCGCTAGGGAACAGCGGCCTGTCCGTGTCAGTCATACGAAATTCCTGGTACGGGCGAACACCGCCGACCCCTCACCGACCGGCTCCCTGGGACCACGAGCGGTACCACCCGACCGAGCCCCCGCTGCGGAACTGACCGTACTGCAGCCGGGGGCCGCTCGGCCGTCTCAGCTGCGGACGCCGGTGCGGCCGGACCCCGTACGGTCAGGGGTGCCGCAACGCGATGAGGTCGGTCCCGTACGGGTTCGTCAGGTCGATGGTCTCCGGTTCGGGCACGATCCGTGCCTCGCGCCCGTACTGGAGACACGTGGACTCGATGGCGGCCGGCGCCCCTTCGTTCCGCAGGCCGACCTGGACGCCGGTCTTGTTGTTGTATTCGTCCATCAGCTGGGCGTTGCGGGTCCAGTCCGGATTCGCCTTGCCGTCCCGCTCATGGGCCGCGGCCATCCGTTCGGCGAAGCCCCGGTTGGCGCCCTCGGTCATCAGACCGTTCCAGATGCAGTGCCGTGCGGCGTCGATCCGGTTGTCATCGGTCTCCGTCGCCTCGGGGAACGCGTCCTTCGACAGGTTGTACGCCGGCCCACGCGCGTTGTGTACCCGGTAGCAGTCGTAGGGCTCGCTCTCGCACACGCTGCGCTGCTGGATGCCGGTGGACCACCATTGGTCGAGGGTCCCCCCTCGTGCCGCGATCGCGAGGAACTCGATCGGGTACGCGGTCGCGTCGCCGAGCCGCAGGCGCAACCTGTTGCCCTCGAAGCCCGCCTGGACGGGCACCGCCGCTCCGTTCGAGTCGAACCCCAGGGGCAGCCCGACACCGGCGACGACCGCTCCTGCCGAGTCGACGAGTTCCACCCGTTGCGGGGTCGCACGCAGGGTGTAGCCGGCAGGTGCGCCGACCAGCACGTCCAGTGACGTGGGGGCGCTGCTGTCCAGCCGGACCAGTGACATCTCCAACGAGCCGTCATCCGCCACGCGCCGGAACCGGGCACTGAAGCCCGGGCCGTTCAGGACGACGCCGTCGGGCACCGTCGCGGGCTGGAGCGGGCCGGCCGACGGCACGCCCAGCGATAACGAGACCCCTGGGGCGACGGGCACCATCACGCCCGAACTGTAGATGTGGTCGCGCTGGAACCGTTGTTCCTGGACGCCGCCCGGGTGCGTGACCGGGTCGGCTGTGGGATAGCCGTACGCACTCGCCTCGTAACCGGCGCGGGACCACTGGTCCAGGACGGCGGCGGTGACCGGATGCGCACCCGTGTCGGGTGACCAGTAGACGACGCCGTGTTCGAACCTGTTCATGCGGCCCCGGCCGTCGGGGAGTCGGATCTCGTCGCTGGTCGGGTAGCCGAGCGGGCCGCCTTCCCACCCGGTCTCGCCCCACTTGTCGCGGATCGCCCCGGTGACGTAGTAGGCCTCGTTGAGGCGCCAGTAGATCGTGCCACCCTGGAAATACTGGCGGCGGCCGATGTTGTCCGGGTTGACGATCTCGTCCGAGGTCGGATACCCGAGCGGCCCGGCTTCCCAGCCGTTGCGCTGCCAGGCGGCGAAGAAGTGGTTGACCACGGGGTGCGCGCCGCTGTCCGCCGACCAGTAGATGGGCCCGTTCTGGAACACCGAACGCTTCCCATGCCCGTCGGGGTTGGTCAGCTCGTTCGACGTCGGATACAGCAGGAAGCTGTTGGGGCCGCCGATTGCGTTGTACTTGTCACGGATGGCACCACACACCTCGTACGGCGCAGGCCAGTACACCTGGCAGTCGGCGGCGGCACCCCGCCTGGCCTCCATGGTTTCGGCCTTGTCGGCCTCGGCCTTACTGAACCCGCGTGGCACGGATTCTCGGTCCGAGCGCATCTGGCCGGGGGTGACCCGGCTCTTCGGTGCGGCCGTGGGCCGCCATGCCGACGAGTCGGGTACCGCGGAGGCGACCGTGGCCCCGGCCGCCATCGTGATCATCATGACCATGGGTAACAGCAGACGCCGTGTGAACACCGCGGTCCCCCTCCTTCGCCGTCCGCACCAGTAGACCGCACTGTCAGGCCGGCAACCAGACCGCCTCGATGACCAGCCGCGCCGGCAGCCACTGGCTCAGCGCGCCCCTGTACGAACGGGTCGCGACACGGGTCCGTGATTGCCCGCGACCGTACGGCGATGCAGCCGTCATGGCTCAGGCGCGGCCGTGGGAGCGGTAGGCCTGGAAGCCGGCGGGCGGGTGATCGAGCGGCAGCTCCGGGTTCCAGGCGGTCAGGCACTGGGAGCTGGGTACGAACAGCGGGCCGGGCAGGCCGTCCAGGGGCCAGGATCGCCAGGCGCCGATGGCCTCCTCACGCTGCTGCGGGAGGCCGGACCACCGGGTGACGACGACGGGCACCGTCACCCGGACGACGTCGCCGACCCGGTCCAGGAGGGTGCCGAGCACCCGTACGTCGCGGGGCTCGGCCAGGAGTCCGGCTTCCTCGTGGAGTTCGCGGACGGCGGCCCGGGCGAAGCTCTCGCCCGGCTCGACGGTTCCGCCGGCGAGTTCCCACGTACGGCGCCGGTGCCGCCCGAGCAGGACTCCGTCCGGACCGTGCACGATCACGCCGACCCCCAGCGCGGTGTTCGGCGGTGGTGGCGCGCTGGTGCGGGGGCGGCTCGGTACGCCGGTGCTGGGCGGGGGAGGCGTCCACCGCGGTGACATCGCAGCCCCGGGCGGCGAGGTGGGCGGCGTGCCGGCCGAGGCCGCTGCCGAGGTCGAGGACGCGCAGCCCGTTCACGTCACCGAAGGCTTCGACACCGGGGCCGGTGTCCGGGATGCCCCAGTCCCACCGGTCCAGCTCGGGCAACCCGAGCCCCCTGGCGAGCTGGTGGTCGCCGTAGGTGTTCCAGGTCTCGACGGTGTCCTTCTCGGTAGTCACCGGGTCCTCCATCGGATCGAGGGGCGGGCGGGGCTCAAGGGCGCAGTGCGTAGCAGCGCAGGACGTCGAGGTCGGTGGTGTGGACGGCGGACCAGCCCGCGGTGAGAATCCCGGCCTGAGCGGGAGTGATGCCGAGGTGCCGCAAGGGGTCCGTGGCGGCGCGGCGCCCGGCGATCTCGGTGACCACCCAGAAGGTCCCGCCTGGGGCCAGGAGGCGGCGGACGCGGTCGAGGAAGGCCGCCTTGTCGTCGATCCACCGGTAGACCAGGCGGCAGGTGATGACCGCGTACGCCGGCTCCGGCAGGGCGCCGAGGTCGTCGGTGGTGACGTCCATGCATCGCCAGACCGGGCCGTGGCCGGGCCCGGGGTCCTGGGCGGCGGCAAGTGCGACGGCGCTGGGGGAGCAGTCGATGCCGGTCGTGCGGTAGCCGAGTGCGGCGAGGCGCCGGGCCAGCGAGCCGTCGCCACAGCCGATGTCGAGGGCCGGGTGGTCGAGGCCGGGGCCGAGGTGGTCCTCCAGCAGGCGGTTCTCGGTGTCGTCGAGCTGCCGGTAGCGGCGGCCCTGGGCCCAGAGCGGTTCCCAATAGGCCGTGGACGCGGTGGTCATGAGGCTCCTTCACGGTCAGGATGTACGGCCGCGCGGGCGGGGAGTTCCCGATGCGCGCGGATGGGGGAGGCCGGCAGCACGACGACGGGCACGACCCGGAGGAGTGCGCCGACCGAGGGGGCGGCCCGGATGTCGAGGGGGAGGGCGGCGGCCGGGACGGTCGCGGCCCCGTGCCGCGACCGTCACGAAGCTTCCCCCGGCACCGGGCCGGGACCGTCACGAAGCCCCCCGGCACCGGGCCGGGACCGTCACGAAGCCCCCCCGGCACCGGGCCGGGACCGTCCCGGAGCCTCCCCCGGTCGTCGCCGCCCGGGCAGCAGCATGCCGCGCCCGCCCTAGCCCCGTGCCACGACTGTCCCCGAGCCATCCTCCGGCACCGGTCGCTTCCGGGAAGCGCGTCATGCTCCGGCGTACTTCGCTCACGGTCGGTCCTCCTTCATGAGCCGGTCCAGAGTCCGCCGGCCCCGGGCGGTGACCTCGGGATGGCCGTTGTCCGGGCCCCAGGCCAAGCAGTTGACCGCGTCCAGCGCGGTCAGACAGCGCAGCGCGTGCCGCTCGTCCCGGGTGAGCACTCGCCCGTACGACCGGAGGAATGCCTGCTCGCGGTCCGGGTGATCGAGCCACTCGGTGACGGCGAGGATGACAAGGTCCTGTACGCAAGCGGCCGGCCGGGTCCGCTCGAAGTCCACGAACGCGAGCCCCGCCTCGGACCACAGCCAGTTCCGCGGCTGGTTGTCGCCGTGGATGTATCCCTGCGGCACAGGGCCGACGCGGCGGAGGCGGGCAGCGTAGGCGCGGACCAGCTGCCGCTCGTCCCCGGTGAGCCGATCCCCGGCGCGGCCCAGGTACTTCTCCGCGCCGTCGGCCGCGGCCGTCAACGACGCCTCGGCCTCCGCCCGGTCGGAGCGGTCGAGTTCACCGGCTTCATGGAGCCGGGCGCACAGCATGCCGGCCTGCGCGTGCACGGCCCGCCACGCGGCGCAGGACAGGCCCAGGCCCGGCGCCGGATCACCGGGGGCGACCGTGAGCAGCATGGCCAGGTCGTCCGCGCGGCTGTCGAGGAGCTGGGGCGCACGGTTGTGCCCGAGCGCGGGAACGACATGGCGGTAGGCCCTGGTCTCGCGGGCGAAGAACTTCACCGAGGGCGAGACCTTCACGTACCAGCGGGCCCCTCTCTCGCCGGCCAGCTCCCAGACCCGGGAGCGGTGCCAGTCGTGCGAGGCGTCGCGTACGGCCGCGACCGGCCCGGTCCGCTGCTCCGCCCAGTGCCGCACCGTCGTGGGCAGGGGCTTGGTCTGCCTCACGCCGTGCACCTCGCGGTCGAGTGCAACGCGTGCGGGGAATGCGGGGCGAAGGCGTCGGCAGCGGGGGATGGGCGCACGGGTCCTCCTTGACGGAACCCGTCCCGCCGAGGCGGGAGCGGGCGAGGTGGATCAGCGGTCCTGGGAGAGTTCCAGGAGTTCGGCGAAGGTTCCGCCGGCGTGGACGAGGTCGTCGTACCGGCCCTGTTCGGTGATCCGGCCTTGCTCCATCACGACGATGTGGTCGGCGATCTTGGTGTTCTCCAGGCGGTGCGTGACCACGATCGTGATGCCGTCCGCGGCGATGGCCTTGATCTGTTCGCAGATCTGGTGCTCGCCGCGCGGGTCCATCTGGGAGGTGGGTTCGTCCAGGATCAGCAGCCCCGGGCGCCTGTACAGGGCCCTCGAACAGGCCACGCGCTGCCACTGGCCGCCGGAGAGCTCCGAGCCGCCGAAGACGTCGCGGGCCAGGAGGGTGTCCAGGCCCGCGGGGAGGTCCTCGACGGCCTCGCGCAGGCCGACCGCGTCGACGGCCTCCCACACGGCGGCGTCGTCGTGGGTGCGGGGCTGGCCGAGGGTGACGTTCTCGCGGACCCGCAGCGGCCACTGCGCGAAGATCTGGGGCACCAGGCCGGTGTCCGCCCACACCGTGGCGGAATCCACCTCGGCAAGGCCGGTGCCGTTCCACGTGACGCGTCCCTTGTCCGGAAGGCAGATCCCGGTCAGCAGCCGGGTGAGCGTGGACTTCCCCGACCCGTCCGCGCCGACGATCGCGGGGATCTGGCCGCGGCGCAGTGCGAGGGAGACACCGTCCACCGCGGGCTCGTCTATGCCCGGGTACTGGTAGACGACCTCCTCGAGCCGGATCTCCTCAGTCGGCGCGGCGTGCGCGCGGGGGCCACGCTCGGGGGCGCGGGCGGCGGCGCCGTCGAGGAAGGCCTGCATGTCGCTCAGGTACAGGCTGGTGTGGAAGACCGCGGCCCCGTTGACGACCACCTGGGACAGCGCGGCGAGCGTGGTCTGCACGGCGATGACCGCCGTCGCCGCGACCGCGAGTTCGATCCGGCCGGACACCGCCAGCCACGCCAGCGCGCCCCAGGTGGCGACGAGGAAGACGCCGCCGAACAGTGCGGAGAGCAGGGCGATCCGCAGGGTCCGCGGCGCGGCGGCCAGGGTGCGCCGGTCGCACCGGTCGCACCGGTCGGACAGCGCCCGGTACCAGTAGACGAGGTAATCCGTCATCGAGTTGGCGCGGACCTCGTCGCCGTACTTGGACTCGGTCGCCCACCAGCGCATCATGCCGAGCACGTTCCGGTCGGCGGTGTTGGCGTAGCGGGTCTCGTAGTCGACCCGAGCCGTCAGCACGGCGCCGACCCCGGCCGGCAGCACCGCGAGCAGGAGGGGCGGCAGCATCAGCGGGTTCAGCACCGACAGCACACCACCGGCGGTGACCGTGCGGATCAGCGCGGACAGGAACCGCTGGGCGTCGGTGACCATGACGTGCGTACGGATCACTCCCATCCCGGCCGCCTCGTGCCGGTCCGAGAAGCCGTCTTCCGCGTACGCCGAAGCCTCCACCCGGCACACCGCCTCGACCAGCGCGCAGTCCGTCTCCGTGGTCAGTCGCGGAGTGATCCGCCGCTCCGCGTACGTGGCCACCGCCCCCGCCGCACGGCCCAGCGCGGCGGCGAGCGCCACCACCAGCAGCGCTGGAAGGGCACCACGGAGCCGCTCGCCGGCAGTGCCGTCCCCCAGGACCGGCGCCATGGCCCGGGCCGTGGCGGCCAGCACCACAGCGGCCGAAACGCCCGTGACCACCTGGCAGCCCAGCAGCAGGTGCACCGCACGCCGGTCGGTCCGCCACGACAGCCGCGCGATCCGGCCCAGCACGGCCGGGATGCGCGCATACATGCGCTGGAAGGAGACCTCGGCGAGCGGATCGACGGAATAGCGCCCGCCGTAGGTGATCTCCGCCGGCGGTGGCGGAAGAGGCACAGTGGCCTGCTGCGATTTCGTAGTAGCCGAGGTCAACGTGGTCCCCCTAGACGGTCGTCCAGCGCGGTCGTGAAGCTCAACGAACCGGCCGCAGATATCGAACACATGTGTTTCGGTCGGTTCTGAAATCCCGAGATAGAGCGGGTCGCGTCGCATGGAGGATGCATGTGTGACCGGGATTTCTATCTTGCGGACGGGATCCATACGTTGCGGATCTTGATCGAGTGACGCTGTGTTGCGGTCAAGTTCGGAGATCGAGTCCGTTCCGGTAGTCCGTTCTGCTGCCGTGGGTGTGTGAGGGCAGCGGCGGAGGTGCTGATCGCGTCGGATCTGTGTGGGCTGGAGGATCTGATCGCGCAGTTCAACGAGGATGCGGAGACGCGGGCACGGCTCCGGCTGGGGCCGGAGTGGCCGCGCCGGTGGAGTACGACGTGGCGGATCGAGGGTGGTGAGGTCTCCTGGCCCGTACGGGACATGGCGCACGTGCCGGTGATGTCGACGCAGCCGGCCCGCGGTTTCACCTGGCGGCGGGCCCAGCGGCATCGCCCAGGGCTGCAGCACATGGTCACGACCGGGCGGGCTCATGGGTTCGAGTCGATCGAGGAGTCCCGTTTGCTGATCGCACTCGACTTCCTCAAGGCGTCCGAGGTGCTGTCGCAGCCGTTCCGCCTGGATTTCGAGCACGTTGGCGGAAAGTCCTGGCATGTCCCGGATTTCCTGGCGGTGGTTGATGGCCGAATGTGGCTGTTGGACGTGCGCCCGGCTCGTCTGGTCAAGGCGAGCGACGCGTTGAAGTTCGCGGCGGCCCGGGAGACGGCGGCTGCCTGCGGCTGGCGCTATTCGGTGGTGACCGGCTGGCGTCAGCACGTCTTCAGTGTGCTGGATCACCTGTCGTCGCGTCGCCGTCCTGGGCGGGATCTGCTCGGGATGAGGGACCAGGTGCTGTCCGCGCTCGGGGCACAGACGATGCCGTTCGGGCAGCTGGCGGAGTCGACGAGTCTGCCGGCGGTGGCCCGCGCGCACATCGTGCGGCTGCTCTGGCGGCGGGAACTCGGGGTCGATCTGGGCCAGCCGCTGCTCGACCGATCGCCGGTCTGGGCCGCAGCCGGTTCACTGGAGGTCGGCTGATGGCGCCGCGGCAGGGGCTGGTGCAGGTCTCGGCGGGCCGGAGGCTCTCGCTGAACGGAGTCGAGTGGACGATCGAGTCGGTCGAGGCCCATGTCGGCAGGCTGGTGTTGTCGAATGGTGCCGACCGGACGGAGACGCGTTCGTTCCGCTGGCTGGTCAACCACCCTGACCTGCGGGTCCTGGGCCAGGCGGACGGCGGACCGGCTTCAGGAGCATCCCTCCAGCCGAGGTCCTTGGCCGACTTGACGCCGAACCAGCTCGAGCGGGCCAGGATCCGGGCCGAGCATGTGCTGGAGACGGCGACCGGATTCCGCGACGGGCATCCGTCCCGGGCGAGGCCGGGTGAACCGCGGCCCGCCTACGACCCGGCCCGGACGACGCTGACCGAACGCCGGTACGCGAAGGCCGCCGAGGTGAAGGCGATCCCGGCACGGGAAGCGGCCCTGCTCGGGCTGAAGGGGCTGGGGTTTCGCACCCTGGAGACGCTGACGAGACTCTCCGGGGAGAGCCTGCTCCTGGCCTGCGCGGACGGGCGATGGACGCGACGGCGGGGCCGGCGCCGGAGCATCACGGAGGAGATCCGCGAGGCAATCTTCGCGGTGAGGGAGGAGTGCAGGGACCGGGCCCGGATCACCATGGCCGCCAGGCACCGTCTGATGCATCAGTACGTTCGCGAGCGGTTTCCCGACTTTCCAGTGAAGAAGATCCCGTCTCGCTACACGCTCGCGGCGGTCTGGGAGGAGTGGTTCGGTCCAGGCGGGGCCAGGCCGCGTTACCAGCGGACTGCGGACGACGCCGCGGAGGCCGGCGTCGCGGGCCGGGTGGTGGTCCACCGGCCCGGGCAGGTCCTCGCGTTGGACTCGACGCCCATGCCGGTCATGTTGCGCGAGACCGTCTTCGGTGAGGCGATCAAGGCGACGCTGACCCTGGCGCTGGACCTATACACGCACGGGCTGCCGGCGTTTCGGCTCACGCTGAAGTCGGACACCTCCGTCGACGTCGCGATGCTGCTGCGGGACGTGATGCTGCCGCTGCCCATGCGGGAGGGCTGGGGCGAGGAGATGGAGTGGCCCTACGCGGGTGTCCCCGCGGACGTCATCGCCGAGTTCACCGGCCACCGGGTCGCGGCCTTGCCGTTCTTCGCCCCGGAGACGATCACCACCGACCACGGCGGCCCCTACAAGAACCACGACCTGGTCGAGGCCGAGCGGGAGCTCGGCTGCAACATCCTGCCTGCCCGGGTCCTGCGGCAGACGGACAAGTTCGCGGTCGAGCGGCAGTTCTCCACAATCAAGACGATGCTGTTCGAGCATCTGCTGGGGTTCACCGGAACGGACGTCGCCGACCGGGGGGCCGACCCCGAGCGCGACGCGTCCCTCACCCTCGCACAGGCCGAACGCCTCATCGCGACCTGGATCGTCAAGGTCTGGCAGAACCGCAAATTGGGCGAATACGCTCCGAGTTGGGCTCCCGGTGAGGATCACAGCCCGAACACGCTGTTCGCCGCGGCCATGCAGCAGGGCGGCTTCGACCTGGACTTCCCCGAGCCGTCGCTCTACTACCGGCTCCTGCGTAAGCACCACGTCAAGATCCACCCCCGTCGCGGGGTGAAGATCCTCGGACTTTGGTATCACGCGGACGTCCTGGACGAGCCGAGGTTCCTCCACCCGTCGGACCGGGGCGGCAAGCATGCCGGGAAGTGGGTCGTCCGCAGTGACCGCCGAGACCGGCGGCAGGTGTTCTTCCAGGACCCCGCCGACCACGAAACCTGGCATCCCTTGCGCTGGCGGGGACTTCCGCCCGAGGGAGAGATCCCCGCGTTCTCGGACAAGACCGCCGATGCCCTCCTCGAGCACATGAGAGCGAACAAGATCGTCGCCCGATCGGATGAGGACCTCCTGCCCGCCCTGCTGGACATTCTGGGGTCGGTCACCCCCGTCGATCAGTGGCCCACACAGGTGGCCAAGAAGACCGGGAAGAAGCAACGCGCCGCCCGAGTACGCGAGGAGACGCACGCGCAGGCCGCCGCCGCGGACCGGCCGGAGCCGTCTGCCCGCCCGGCCCTGATGCCGGCTGCCTGGGCCGATCAGGCTCGCGCGATCGAAGCCGCCTCCGACCTGGACCGTCGCCGGCGGCGCGAGGAGGCCGTCAGGGACGAACCGGTCGCGCCACCGCTGCTGGACGACGCGCTGCGTCGCCGGCCTCTCTTCCTGCTTCCGCTCGACGACGACACTGACGGCCTCCTCGAGGAGAACGCGTGAGCCATGTCCCCGATCCCGACGATCCGCTGGCCGGCCTGCCGTCCCGGGCCCAAATCGCCGAACTCATCCTCGCAGGACGTCCTCACCGGGACACCTACTCGGGCTGGCAGCACTACAGGGCTCACCGCGGGCGGCTCGTCCCGCCGCCAGCGCTGACCCCGGACCAGTGGCGGATCGTCCCGGCCGCCCGACGCACGGACTACGACCTCTATCGCAGGATGACCAACGTCAACCTGCCGCTGCAGCGGACTCCGATGCAGGAGAAGGTCACCCGGCTGATCCGGCGGAGGCTGAACGGCAACACGCTCAAGCAGGACGCCCCGACCCTGGCCGGAATCATGGTCAGCGGCTGGGGCAACTACGGCAAGACCGCCACCGTCTGCTCGGCCACCGCCGCCTTCGAGGACCAGTGGCTTCAGCTGCACGACTTCCTGATCCCCGGCGCCATCGAGGGGACCGTCGACCTGCACGCGCCGGTCGTCTATGTCTCGACGCCGGTCACCGCGACACCCAAGAGCACATGCGTGTCGATCCTGAACTTCTTCCGGGCCGACTTCCGCAGGCGGGCGACCCTCCCCGAACTCGTCCGCCTGGTCGCTGACTCCCTGCGAGACCACGGCGTCAAGGTCCTCGTCCTCGACGACATCAGCCGGCTCCGGATGCACCGCTCGGACGACCAGGATGTCCTGGACCTGATGCGGGCCTTCATGAGCCTGGATGTCACCTTGATCCTCACCGGCGTCAACATCCCCGCCACCGGACTGCTGCGGGAGGCGAAGTGGGACAAGACGACGGCCCAGTGGGTCATGCCTCAGCTTGAGTCGACCCGGATCCACGGCCTGGAAGTCACCCAGACCGAGCACCGATTCGAACTGGTCGAACTTGATCGATTCCGCCACACCACCGCCGAACAGATCCGAGCCTTCCTCAACCACCTGCGTGGGGTCGAGAACCACCTTCGGCTGCTGAACGCGAAGAAGGGCATGCTGACCGACGGCACCATGCCCGAGTACCTGATGCGCCGCACCGGCGGCGTCGTCGGTCTGCTCGGCCGTCTCATCGAGGACGGCGCCCAGGAGGCCATGGACAGCGGCAGAGAGGTCCTCGACGAGGACCTGCTCGACGAGATCGTGCTCAGACGCGAGGACATGGCCGACGCCCCCGACGAACCCATGCCGCCAGACCACCCGTACGCCGACACCGCCCGTCGGCCGTCCGGCGCGAGACGCCGACCTCGCAACACCGTATTCGACGATCACGGACCAAGTGCTGCCGAAGACAGGACCGGCTGACCTATGCCCACAGCGAGGGACCCGCTGCCCAGGAGCCTTCGGCCGCTGCCCGACGAAAGCCTCCCCGGCCTTCTTCTCCGAATGGCTCACCGTCTTGACCTGACCCCTGACCAGGTGGCCCTGCGGGTTGGACTGACCACGCCAAAATACGCACACGCGAAAGTCTCAGCATCTCATCTGCTGATGATGGACGAAGCCCGCCTGAAGGATTTCTCCAGGGTTGCTCGGATTACCCCCGAAGAGGCCGACTCGCTTACGCTCCGCTCATACAGTGACCGATATCCCGCCCTCACACAGATGCTGCCCAGTCCGGGGAAGGCGCTGCGACCCCGAAAAGAACCCTGGGTGTTGAGGAATCATTCACGCTACTGCCCTCGTTGCCTCGCAGGGGACGGAACACCGATCCAAAACCTCCACGGCGGCCCTTGGAGGCGACAATGGCGACTGGGCTTCGTTTTCGCCTGCCTCCAGCACCAGGCATTCCTGCTCAGCGACTGCCCACGCTGCTACCTCCCCGCTCTCGGCGGCCGGCTTGGCAGTTCCGTCACCCTGCTGCCCGCCCCCAACACGCCAAGGCTCCACCCCGCACAATGCCGCAACCCTGTCGGCAACCCCGAAAAACGAGAAATCTGCGGCCACCGGCTCGACACTTCCGAACCAGAGACTGCGGCCCTTCCCCATGACATGGCAAACTTGCAGGCCGTCCTTCTCGACCTACTCGTCGGTGATACGCCGAGTGATCTTGCCTCCCAGCGGTTCGCCAATCTGCAGGTCGCGGTGTCCATGATCCAGGCAGGCTGGCCCGTCGCCGCCGACCTCGTCCCCACACAGGCTCACGCACCTCTGGAAGCGCATCTCGCGGCACAGCCGCGAAGCACCCGCCGGACCCGCCCCACGGCCGAGGCCACCAACCGTCAACCCGGAACCCCCTGGAACACACCTCCCGATTCCGCCCTCGCCACCGCGGGTGTCCTCCTCGCTGCCTACCACCTACTCGCGCAAGAGCCCTCCGGACCGCGAAGCACCCTGCCCCAACTGCTGCGGCACCTACCCACCCGCGACGACCTCCGCTGGGGCAGGACCTGGCACACGCTCGCTCGCGAAGCTTCACCCTCGCTGCGGCGCCAGATTGACCAGGTCTATCGACACAGGCTCTCACCCGAATGGATCCGGCAGGGAGCCCCGACGCTACGACCCTCCAAAGCCAATACCACCCAGAAGATCTTCTTCTCAGTCAACAACCTCACCGGTCTGGAGATTGCTGCCGAACACATTCCCCAGTTCCTTCCCGCCTCCTGGCTGTCCGCCGCAATCTTCGAGGACCCTGAGTCGATCATCGCGGCCAGACGCCGCCGGCTTCGACGCGTTCTCCCGGTTCATCTGGTTCAAGCAATCAGCAACCTGAACTTTCTGGAAGCGGCAGCATTCCTCGGCATCCCCACCTCCTGGAGCACCCAGGATCGTCTGCGGATCCAGCCACTGGCTCCGTTACAAGACCTCAAAGATGGTGACCTACCGGCCACGCTGAGACGTCTGGCTCAGCACATCGTCGGCGGGAAGAGGATCGATTATCAGGCGCGACGGACAGAGTTCTCCGGCTGGATTCTCGACGACAAGACATGGGACGATCTCTGCCAGCATAAGAATTCACGCACAGGCAGGAAGCCGACGAGGCGCACACGAGAGGCAGCGTCCGCCTTCGTCTGGAGTCGAGTCACCGGAAGTGAGTTCTCACTCGCACCGGTCTTCCAGCCGCCGATCTGGCACACGGATCGCGCCCTGCGTTCTGAGATTCCGCACCTGGAACTCCTCCGACGCTGGGACCAGAAACAAGCACCCATTCCTTATCCTGGGCTGTTGGCGGCACTCGAAAGCCTCGCAATACTGCTGACCGACACTGGCATCGACAAAGTATGTGACGTCATCAAACGTGAACGTGATTCCCCGACCTAACGTCCCCAAGATTAGCGGCGAGTGATCCCCCCTTCACCTCCGCGAGGTATCGATCCCAGTCCCACTGCCGGCGCACGCGAACCCCTGCGAGGAAGACTGAGCGTTGTGATCGAAAGGGCGATGACCTGCAGTTGAGTGATCGTCTACAGGATGTCGCCCGTGATGCGCACCTCTTGCCGCAGGCGAACGGGGTGTCAACCGACCCCACGCAGAACCGAATCTACGGGTGCATCCTCTGCAGATGCAGCAGAGAATCTGCAAGATCGGCTCGTTCCCAAAGAGGGCGCTTCTTGTCGGCGGCAATCGCCGCAAGGGCGTTCTTTGCCTTATTCGGCCATTCGCCCCCAAAGCAGCTCAACAGTTCGGCGGCACCACACCAATCATCAACCTCTCCCATCTCTCCGGTCGTGAGGGGGCGGAGGATTTTCGCCGCTTCCTCAGTCTTGTGAGGATCAAGAATCACCAGCAAGGAGGCCGCATCCATCCGTGCCCGGGGGTCGTCAAATGTGAAGGATGCAAACTTCCGCAAGGCATCAATCACCTCTCCATGGTGTAGCGGACCTTGCTTCGCCAGGCTCCGGGCCGCCCCGGTATATGAAGTGGGCTTCACTCTCCGCGGATCCTCAAGCCCGGCACGCAGCAGTCGGATTGCCTCGTCCGAAAACTCCACCCCCAGGACAGTTAGTGCGCAACCAAGGTTGGACTTAAATTCCGGGTTCTCCAGATCAAACCATGACCAACTTTGGATGGATCTGACGAGTCGAACTGCCTTTTTATGGAACTCAGGACCCAGCGAAGCAAGGCTTTCGACGGCACCTACGTTGATGCACCGAAAACTCCCCCTATCGCTGTGCGCCGACCATGCAATCGTCTCTTCGTGAGCCTTTGCTTCCTTGCGGCGCACGCGAGAATCCTCGGAGAAGTATCCGGACTTCTCTTTCCGCTCGATCTTGATCGGGGCCTTGCTCACCCAGCGGCGTAGCCAGTCAAAATCTTCGGCCTTACCCCAGAGATCGGGATCTCGCGCTTTGATCAGCATCTCGGGTGCCCGCTTCTCGACCTCTCGGTAGTAGCGATTCCCGAGAATGAAGAGGGACCTGACCGCGAGTGACCGATTGGGCGAGCTCGGTTCGTTGATAACTTCCCAGAGGTATTGGGCGGCCTGTGGAGAGTATTTCCCGCCCATCTTTTCCAGAACCTCTGCGGCATCGAAATAGCACTCGTTCGGCGCGCTCGGAAGACGCATAGCATCCCGTACCTTGCGTGCCACGAGGTCATGGTGACTGGGACTCAGGTCGGCAAGCTTGCCACCGTACTCGACCGCATGGAGAGCGTCTCCGGATTTGATTGACCGATCGATGTCCTCGAGTAGCTTCTTCGCCTGTTTTTCCTGAGGAGACGGCCGCCGGCGCTTGGCAGGGTTCTGCTGCGTAATGTGCAGTTGCCCGACTGCCCCGATGACTGTGCTGCCACCCGCAGCAGTGAGGGATACGCCGTCGCCTGCTTTGGGCAGTGTGGGCTCTGTGGCGAGAATCCCGGAAGCAGTCAGCCCTGTGTTGCTTCCGGCCGGGTAGGGCCCATGTGCATGCCTCCGTGCACAATTCCAGCGGCCATAGATCCTCCCTCGGCGGTGATGTTGACGTCGCCGGCCACTGCCAGTCCGCCAGGGCCCGCGGAAGGTCCCCGCTGTTCAACACGCTCGACCAAGGCCCTCAGCTCGGCTGCTGCCGCCTCCCTTTCGGTTTCAGAAAGGTCCAGGAGGAGATCCTGAAGCCTGGTTCGCCACGACTGCACCTGTTGACCCCGCAGTTGCTCGGTGAGCTGGTCATCGGTCGCTTGAGCGAGATCAGTGGCGGTCCCGTCAAGTCGGCGCAGTACGACCTCTTCCTGCTGACCGCCCCGTCCGAACAGGCGCGCCACAGCTGTCCTCGTCTCCGTCCAGACGTCCGTGCCTGCAGCTGCAACGATGGCTGCACCTCCCGACGCGGCGAGGGCGGTGAGAACGTCCGGCAGCATGGAACCTCCCTGGGAGACAGTCGAGTTGGCGACCAACCTACACACCTTTGCGGATCGCAGCAGTGCACCTGCCAGCCTGTTCGAAGTGACATCAGCGTCTGACACCGTCCGCCTTGGACATACGAGGTCTAAGACCGTGTCCTACGTGGTGAGGCGGACGTTGACCCGGTATGGGGCGGGGAACGTGGAGTTGGATCGTGCCGGACGGCTTGTGGGAGATCGCGAGGCCGCTGATCCCAGAGCAACGAGCACGGCCACAGGGTGGCGGAACATCGAACACGCCTGATGAGACGCTGTTCGCGGCCATCATCTACGTCCTGGTCAGCGGCTGCGCATGGCGTCAACTTCCGCCGTGCTTCGGCATATCGAAGTCGACCGCCCACCGCCGATTCCTGATCTGGTCGAGAGCCGGCGTCTGGGGCCGCCTCCACGAAGCGGTGCTGCACCGTCTCGACGACGCCGGCCTCATCGACGTCACCCGCGTCGTCCTTGACACCGCCCACGTCAGAGCTAAAAAGGGGGCGAACACACAGATCCGAGTCCCGTGGACCGGGGCAAGCCGGGTTCCAAGATGCACGTCCTGTCGGACGCGAACGGACTGCCCCTTCTCGTCGGTATCTCTGCCGGCAACACCCACGACAGCGAAGGGCTGAAGCCCATGGTCGAGGGTCACCAAACGAGACACGACCCCTACCGCGGCCGGTACTTCAAGCCCCAGCGCCTCCACGCGGACAAAGCCTACGACCGCGCCGACCTGCGGAAATGGTTACGTGGCAAACGCATCGGAGTACGGATCGCGCGCAGAGGCATCGAGTCCAGCGAACGATTGGGCCGCCGCCGCTGGGTCATCGAGCGGACGATGTCCTGGCTGTCCGGCTACCGACGTCTGAGCCCTCGCTACGAGCGCGATCCCCGCAACTACCTGGCCTTTCTCGGCCTCGCCGCCGCCCTGTGCTGCTACAAACGACTCGTCCGCCTCACCACGTAGGACACGGTCTAAGGAACATCGGTGCCAGCTCGTCTCGCGCATTCAGTCGCGTCTGCCTGACCCTGCTTGGCCGACGCAGACTGGCCGCGGGCCCGTCTGGCCGGGCTCGGGCCGTGGCCTCCGGGCGGAACGCGGTCGCCCGCCTGACCGGCCGACTGACCGCCGCTCCACATGGACCGGGCCGGACGTACGCGAGCACGCTTGAAAGTCAGCTGGTGAGCGGCGCCCGTGACGTGTCGTGACTAATCGAGGATATAGATCCGCAGCCTAACGCCCCCGAGATCCGCAAACTACGATTCCCTCCACCCTCACGACCTGCTCTGAGTCAAGCAAGATCCGCAAGGTATCGATTCCGGTCACAGCATGGACCCAGACGCCGCAACAAAGTTGCGAATCGGGGCGGTTGGCCGAATCGCCGACATCAGCCCTCGCACGCCCAAAACGGGCGCGACGGTCCGCGCCCGGAGCGCGAGCCCCCCCGAGGCTGTTGCCCTCGCGCTGCTGGAGGAACGGGGTAGGCGAGCGACGTGATCCGCGAGTCGGCGCCCAAGCCGGCTTCCAGCAGCTCCACGGCCTACGGTGACGCCCGGCCGCGCACCGCGGAGGCGGCACAGGGAGGTAGCCGGACACGGCGCCGCGGCGAGCGGTGACACCGGCTGGGAACACCGCCGCCGCACCCCGCCCGCCATTCACGGAAATCACAGCGCCCCGGGAATTCGCGCATCCGCCGTACGCAACACGGGCGGACCTTCACCGTGGACAAACACCAACACCGTGCCGCCGTGCGGCCCCTATGATGGGCGGGCCAAGCGGGGCGGCCCGTCAGCGCATGGCCGGGAGGGGAGTGACCGTGAAAGCGGAACGCAGCCTCAGCAGGTTTTCCGGGTGGTCGGAACTCCAGCCGTTGTGCACCAGCGGAATGCTGGAGGACCGGCGCCCGTTCTTTTCCGGGACGAACGTGCAGAGCCGGATGTCCGAGGTACGGCGGGCGATCAACGACATTCGCATCCACTGGGACCGCTACCTCGACTTCATGGCGGAACTGCGCGCCTATATGGAGCGGGTGAGTCCGGATTCCCCGAGCGCGGCCGATCCCGAACTGGACGGCCAGTTGTCGGAACTCTTCGCCAGCACCAAGGACTGGGCCGACCGCCGGGCAGACGCCGGGCCGCAGCGGGAGGACTACAGCGCGGTCCGCCTCTACACCTCGGACGCCGGATACCAGCGCATCTTCAGCACCATCAACACCGCTTTCCGCACCGTGTCACTGACCGGCGACCCCATCGCCCTGCGCAGCGCCGCGTTCCTCGTGGAACTCCTGAGCATCGACCTGTTCAACTACCGCCACAGGCACCGCACGGCCGACAACTTCCAGGGCACCGTCTACCGGGGCATGGCGGTCACGGCCGAGGAGCTGGCGGCCTTCACCCGGGCCGCCGCAGGCCCGGTCGAGCAGCGCTACCTCTCCGTACCCCTGGCCATGATGTCGGCCAGCCGTAGCCAGGAGAAAGCGATGGCCTTCGCCTGGGAGACCGCCAGGCGCTTCCCCGACCGCCACCCGCTGCTCTGGAGCATCGACGTCGCCGGGCTGCCGCAGGAACTCCTGGCCGCCTACCGCTCGGCGTTCCCGGCGAGCACGGTCACGTCGATGTGCGCCGTGCCCGTGGACGGGCTGTCGGCGTACGCGTACGAGCAAGAGGTGCTGCTGCGCGGCCCCTTCTTCCAGATCCTCGGCATGAGGCAGGACAGCGCCGCGGGCCCGGGCCGCGGGCCGATGCACACCATCGAGGCCGTCATGCTCAACAGCAATCGCGACCACGTCACCACGATCGCCTCGGACGAAGGGGAGGACCGCCGGGCCAGGGACCTCTTCCGTACGGTCGTCACCATGCACCGCGCGGGGCTCTGCCTGGACTACGCGCGCACCCGCGGATTCGACGCGGACGCGGACGTCTACCGTACCCAGCTCGACAGGAACAAAGCCGAGTTCGACCGGCTCACGGCGGCCGCGTAGCACCGGCCCCGACGGATCGCAGACCAGAGGACCACCATTGGCCATCACCGCGCCAGGCCCTGCATCCGGCCTCGGCCTCTACCACCCGTATTTCCACGTCCGCGACGAGCGGTGGCTGAAGATATCCGCGCTGTACTGGCCCGCCATCGTGCGCATCGTCCCAGAGGACTATGCGATCCGCGACTCGCGGACCGTGCGCGTCCTGGCCGACCAGGCCGGCTTCATCGAGAACGCCAGCCCCGCGGCCGCGGTGGACGCCATCGCACCCCGTCTCCTCGAACTGCTCGCGAGCCACGAAGGCCCCCTGTCGGCCGGGCTGCGCGTACGGCAGCGCGACATGGCCGCCTTCGACCACACCGCGTCAGGCACCTCGGCCGCGGCGCCCCACCGGCCGCGTCTGGCCGCGCTCCACGAGAGCCAGGTCCGCCCAGACCTGGCGCGGGCCCTGGTGGAGGCGGGGCTGGCGATCCGGGGTCGAATGACCCTGTCCCACGAGGTGGACG
Source organism: Streptomyces sp. NPDC013455 (assembly GCF_040632975.1). Classification (NCBI taxonomy): domain Bacteria; kingdom Bacillati; phylum Actinomycetota; class Actinomycetes; order Kitasatosporales; family Streptomycetaceae; genus Streptomyces; species Streptomyces sp. NPDC013455. Next base: position 358,313 of record NZ_JBEYCX010000005.1, read on the forward strand.
CGCGCTGGCTGGTCCTGCGCGAGCGCTTCGTCTCCCTGTACATGAGTTGCCTCGCGGAGGAGTTCGGCTCGGCGAACCACCTGGAGCTGACCACCGACCAGCCACATGCGTTCGCCCTCGCCAACGGCTGGTCGGCCGACTCGCTGGCCGGGTATCTGCTACGGACGCCCGCGCAGGCGGCTGCACAGGCCAGGCCGTCCCTGGCCGAGCGCATCGGCATCCTCGCCCTGGGGTTGGTGGTCCCCGCGGACATCGACCGGGTGTCCGCCGAGCAGATCGTACGGCTGCGCCGGCGCCACGGCCGGGAATTCCTCGCCTTCCGTCAGGCGGTCGGCCAGGCCGCCACCGAGCTGGCGTCCCTGGCGGACATCCCGGACGGCCGCGCCCTGGACGCCTATCTGCGCAGCGAGGTCAACGACCGTTTCGCCGTACCCCTGAACGAGTTACGCCAGTGCCTGGCGGGGATGAACCTCGACGCCGCGACGGCCGCCATCAACGTCAAGACGCAGCTTCCCTCCAGCATGACGCTGGCCGGCGGCGCCTGGCTCGCCGGCCAGCCCCTCGTGGCCGGCGCCGTCGCCGCCGGGTTCGGGCTCCTCGCCATCGGCCACACCTCCCGCCAGGCACGCAGCACGGCCCTGGCCGCCGCGGGCCCGGCCGCGTATCTGCTGCACACCGGCAACGCCGTGAGCCAGCGCCGCCTGCTCTCCCGCACCCTGCACCAGATGACCGGCATCGCGAGCCCGGCGGCACGCGGCTGACGCCCGGCGCCCGCGGGAACGGTAGGTCAGGCGCCGGGCGGGCTCGCCCGGCGCGGGCCGCCCGCCGAAGGACGGCGACCGAGCGTCGATTCGGTTCTCGGCTCAGGACAACTGGCGCAGCCGTTGCACGACGAAGATCGTGCAAGCACTTGGCTCGGGGTAAGGAGCTGGCACCGCCACGCCCGCGTGATGATGTGCGCGGGGTGGCGCGCTCGAAGAGCTTGCGTCAGCTCGCGGGTATCCAGCCGGACCCCCTCAACGGGGCGATGCAGGACGAGGGCCATCTCGGTCGCCCGCTACGGACCGCTGCGTGCCGCGCCGGTGGCCCAGCTGCACGAGCAGCGAAACTGCCCGGTCAACGACCCGTCTCACCTGCGGTGACGCTAAAAACTCAACGCATCGCCGGACAAGCGTCAAGTTTTACGTGTCATAGGTAACCCGGGTGGCTATGCTCGGACTGCGTTGAACACCCCGGTGGGGTGTTCGTAGTTCGCAGCCAGTGCGGGCACCGGCCGCCCTTTGATTGCAGTCTCGGAACGACCGGTACCCATCCGGCTACTGGTCGCCGAAGTGCTGGTTGATCCAGAACGCTATCTGGATCAGTAACCAGACTCGGCGGCCAGTAAGTCGCCGGCGCCGTGGCTTGGCGTGCTCTCCCATCTCACTCTCCCTCCACCAACAGGTGCACGGACACACCGATTGTGTGAACGAGCGGGCAAGGTGAGTGAGTTACACCAACGGCACTGCCGACCCTATGCGCCATGCGCACGTTCTGCGGCCCATTCGCTCAAGTCCGTGGACGGGCCCACGACTTCCCCCCGCCTTCCTGAGGGCCCGGGTGTTCGCGGCGACCGCCGACCTCGCCGCTTTGGCCGATGGGTCAAGGTTTGTTGACACAGGACATCCAGGACGGCCTCCCCACCCTTGATGTATCGGTCTCTGGTGTCAGATGGTCCGGTACGACGCGGGAAGCGGTCGGCACACAACGTGAATCAGCACACGAGGGAACGTGCGATGCGGAATCCCACGTCGTCGACCCGGAAAGTCGGGTGGCTGCGGCGCCGCGCGGAGGCCCGGCAGCTCCAGTGCTCGTCGAACCACCCTCCGCCGCGCAACACCCTGTAGGCGTCGTAGACCTCGGCGTCGTAGATGTCCCAGCACCAGTCCCAGACGTTGCCGAGCATGTCGTACAAGCCCCATGGGTTGGGCCGTTTGCGACCCACATCGTGGATCTGCTCGTGGGAATTGCCGCGGTACCAAGCGATCTCGTCGAGTGGCGCATAGTGCGGTCCGGTCGTACCGGCACGGCAGGCGTGCTCCCATTCGGCTTCGGTCGGCAGCCGGTACCCGTCGGCGGACGTGTCCCACTCAATGCCTTCGCCGTCGGTGTGGAGGCGGTAAGCGGGTGCGAACCCGTCGTGTTGGGACAGAGCATTGCAGAATCGGACCGCGTCCCACCAGGAAACGCTCTCGACGGGCAATGCGGCCCCCTGGGCGGTGCTTGGCCGCAGGCCGGTGACCTGCGCGTACAGTGCCTGGGTAACCGGGAAGGCCGCGAGTTCGTAGGGCGCGAGCTCGACCGACCAACTGCGCTGTGTCCGCCGGTCCGACAGCGTCACCTGCCCCGGCGGGATGGCGACCATCTTTCCTGCGCTTGCATCCATGGACAGGTGATCATATCGGTATCTGTCAGCGGGCCACACGAACTGACGCAACGTTCAGCACACTTGACCGCAGCTGGTGCCCGCTCCGCGCACGTCAGGGCAGGCAGCAGTGCCGCTTGGCCATGGCGCCGGATGGCAAGTCCGGTCAGCAGCGCGACCACGGGATCGAGGCCGCGCCGGGAAGCTGCGGCACGCTGATGCCCACGCCGACCGCCAGGTCCTCCATATGCACAGCGCGCTCGACCAGCCGGGTCACGAGGAAATCGTCCAGGCTCAGCGCCCATCCTGTTTGCGGCATGAACACCGCCCAGTCGCCGTGCGCCAGGAGGTGACCGCCGCCGTGGAATGGGCGGTGCCGGCGGTAGACGTCCAGCGCCGGGCGCCGCTCGTTGTACGCGTCGAGCCTGTCGTCGGCGTCGAGGCGGGAGCCACGACTGCGGCCGGCACACCACTGCCCAGTCGAACGTAGACGGATGCGGGTTCGTGCCTGTGAAGTGTGATCACGCCTGGCCAAGGATTAAGACGTCGTTTCCTTTGGAGTGATCGTTCGTTGATCCGTGCATGACGGATCTGGTGAAGCGGTTGGCGCCGGACGAGTTGTGGACACTGTTCCGGCGGGTGGTCCCGCCGACGCAGGTCGTACGCCCGCAGGGCGGTGGGCGACGGCGGGCCGGCGACCGTGAATGCCTGGCGGCGATCATCTATGTGGCCACCTCGGGCTGCACCTGGCGGCAACTGCCCCCGGTGTTCGGACCGGCCTGGCCCACGGTCTACCGGCGCTTCGCCCAGTGGAGCCGGGCTCGGGTGTGGGCCCGGCTCCAACGGATCATCCTGGACGAACTCGGCGCCCAAGGTGAGCTGGACTGGTCGCGGTGCGCGATCGACTCGGTCAGCGTGCGGGCCACAAAAGGGGGCCACTGACCGGACCGAATCCGACCGACCGCGGCAAGAACGGATCGAAGATCCACCTCATCACGGACCGCAACGGGCTGCCCCTGTCCCTGGGCATCTCCGGCGCCAACCTGCACGACAGCCAGGCCCTGAAGCCGCTGGTTCGCGGCATCCCCCACCTATCCGCTCCCCGCACGGTCCACGTCGCCGACGCCCGGCCAGACTCCATGCCGACAAGGGATACGACTACGACCACCTGCGGAAATGGCTCCGCAAGCATGGCATCCGCCACCGCATTGCTCGCAAGGGCATCGAGTCCTCCGCCCGGCTGGGGCGGGCGGCACCGCTGGGTGGTGGAGCGGACGGTGTCCTGGCTGGTCGGCTGCAGGCGCCTGCACCGCCGCTACGAACGCACGGCCGAGCACTTCCTGGCCTTCGTCGGCCTCGCCGCGGCCCTCATCGGCTACCGCCGTCTGGCCAGGTGAAGCAGGTCCAGGCAGGGCGGGAGCCGGGTCAGGCCAGCATGAGGGCGATGGCGTCGCTTGCTATGGCGGCACCGGCGAAGAACCGGGTCAGCTCCTCGTAGCGGTGCCGGAGGGTGTCCAGGTCCGCGGGGACCTCGGCGTCGGATTCCGGCAAGAGGTAGATCTCGGCACGGCGCATGGCGGCCAGGTCGTAGTGCCGGGCGAGTTCGTCGAACGGTGTGGCGGCGAGGAAGCCGCCGGCCCGGGCGACGTCCTCGGGACTCAGGTAACGGGCGGGTCCGTAGTCCAGCTCGTCCTCCAGCGGAAGCTCGGACCCTCCGTGGATGACGTCGACCGGCATGCCGCCGTGGGCAGCAAGGAGGTGGTGCAGCTTGTGCCACGCCTTCTCGATGCTGAAGAACGGTGCCTTCTCGGGTGGCAGCGGCTCTCCTTCGGCCCAAGCATCGCCCAGCTCATCGATGTGCTCCTGTGCCCAGGAAGGTTCACTCAACGACCGCCGCAGCTCGGCAGGGGACAGACGAACGTACTCGCAGTGGATGCCCATGGGCGCGACGTTAGCCGCAGGCACTGACAAGCCTCCGGCCATGTCTGTCGACTCCTTGCTCGACAGCCATAAGAAACGGCGTCTAAGGGCTGTCCCGGAGGAGTTCTCCGGGACAGCCCTTGGGCGGCTCAGGGGCGGCCCGGAAGTGATCACCTGGCAGGCGCTTCGCCTTTCGGAGCCGCCGCAGGGGGCTGGCGGTAGCGTCGGTCTCCGATCAGGCTCCAGGGTGCTGGTACGACTGGGGTGCCTGCTCGTACGCCTCCCTGTCGGGAGTGCCCGCGGCCTGTGCCTGCCACTGCTCGGCCCACTCCTTGTGCACCTCCTGCTCCATTCCGCAGAACGTGCACTGGATCGCATATTCCGTCGAGATAGGAAACAGTGGCACGAAGAACAGCGTGAACTTGGTGACGTATTTCGTGACCGTGTGCGCGGCTGGGTTGTTGCAGTGACGACATGCCAGCATGAGTATCGCCAGCTGGTACAGGTATACGCGGGTGCCGAAGATGATCATAAGTGGCTCCTTGAGAGTGGGGCTGAGGAGGCTGCGGTGGGGCGGTGGGCGTCCGCTTCCTTCGCCGTGTGGTGATTCCATTACGCCTTGCGTGTGGGGTCTGGGTCATGGCGCGGAATTTCGTGGCTTGACAAGGCGGTGACCAAGACCGGTGCAGGCCATTCGAGGGGCGGGTGACCGGAACGTTTGCGGTATGGGGCAGCCACCGTCTGCGGCGGGTAGCGCCTGATGCCGGTCACACCCCTGTCTGCGTCGACACACTGTGATCACGGTGCCGTCGAATGAGACGGCCGCGGGTTCGCCATCGAATCCTGATCATGCCTGGTCAAGGCTGGGCAAGGAGTACCTCAAAAGCGGAGGGTGCCATCCGGTTTGATGGGCCCAGTCGCTGAGCCAGACATCCGTGCGGCGTCAGATCCCCTGTGACCAGGGAGTATGCTCAACGATCTTCGAAGGCACGATCAAGGTTCGATGGCACAGGACGCCGTATGAAGCGGGCCTTCACCATCTGGCTGGGCGCCCGCGACTTCCCCGGACGGCAACCAGACAGGTCAGCGAGTTCCAAACACTGCCTGATACTCCAGCCGTAGATCGTTTGTGCCCTGGTTTTGAGGTTGCCTGCCGCTGGCGGAAATCCGGGTGGCCTCAGCGCACGATCTGGGTAGAGTCGGGCGGTGCCCGAGCTGAAGCGGCTGCATGCCGGCCACGCCCCGGCGGTCCTGGCCTTCGAGCTGGCGAACCGCACCTACTTCGCTGCCTCGATCTCCGACCGCGGCGACGACTTCTTCGACCAGTTCACCGACCGGTACGAGGCCTCGCTGGCCGAGCAGGAGGCCGGCATCTGCGCCTTCTACGTGCTCGTCGCCGAGGACGGCTCGGTACTCGGCAGGTTCAACCTGTACGACTTGGAGGATGGCACTGCCAGGCTCGGCTACCGGGTCGCGGAGCGGGTCGCCGGCCGCGGCGTGGCGACCGCGACCGTCCGGGAGCTGTGCCGGATGGCGACAGCGATGCACGGCCTGCACGCACTGCGGGCGGCCGCCTCCCACGACAACGCCGCGTCCCAGAAGGTGCTGACCAAGGCCGGGTTCGTCCCGGTTGGCCCGGCCGACCCAGCCGACCTCGGTGGTAAGCCAGGCACTTGGTATCAGCGTGACCTAGAAGTCCGGCCGTAGAGCGTGATCTTGCTGGTGGTCTGGCTGTGGGAAGGCTGCGACCACCGCTGATCATCGGTGTGTGAGGACTGACGATCTTGCGATCGTCTGAGGTCACAGCTCAGACCCTGCCCGCTGGCAGGAGACGCTCGAGGGCCTGATGGGCCGCGGATAGCGGGCCGGTTCACGCGGGTGGAGGCCCGGCGTCGGGACCCTGCCGTACTTCAGGCCGGGCGAGTCGTTGCGGCACAGAGCGAGGATGAACGGGCGGTGAAAGCCGAAGACACGCCAGGCCAGCGCACCACCCACCGAGCGCAGCCGGTGTCCCGATCCCGCTCGGTCGAACTGCGGAATCGGGACACTGCACGATCGGTGGATGGGGTCTTGGCCGCCTGTCCTGGGCGGGTCACTTGTGGGGAACGGCCTGGATTTCGAGGCTGATCGACACCTTGTTGCTGAGTACGACGCCACCGGCGTTGATGCCGAAGTCGCGCCGGTTGATCTCTGCGGTCGCCGAGAAGCTGGCCCGCTGTCCATCCCGCCGGTCCGAGCTGAAACCGTTCACCTTGAGGGTCAGCGGCACCTGCCGTGTGACGCCGTGCAAGGTCAGCTCACCGTCGACGGCCCAACCACCGACGGTCTGGCGGATGCCGGTCGAGCGGTAGCTCATCGTCGGGTACGTGTCGACATCGAGGTATTCGGCTGTGCGGAGGTGATTGTCTCGCTTTTTGTTGCCGGTATCGATGGATGGGAGGTCGATCGTCGCGGTGACCGACGAGCGCAGTGGGTCCTTGTCCGTGACGAGCGTGACGTCGTGGGTGGTGAAACGGCCCCGCGTCTTGCTGATCCCGAGGAGGCGGACGGAGAAGGCGATCTCGGAGTGCGCCGGGTCGGCCTTCCACGTGCCGGCCAGATAGCCCGGAATCTCGGTCGCGGGGGCGCTGTTCATGGTCTCGTTCATGGCTTCCTCTGTGGTTGTGCGGCCGCGGCCGCGCGGCGAGGGGGATGGCGGGTCGGGATCGGTGCTCGTGATGCATCGAGAGCGGCGCGCCCGCCGGCGCTTGGGTCCCGTGATCTGTCAGGGCTCGAGGTCGACCGCTCCTTTGCCGCTCGCGATGTCGAGCGGCACCGAGACCTGGTCGTGCGTGATCAGCCAGATTCCGTCGATCTTCCGGAAGCAGTAAGTGACCCTGACCCACATACCGCTCATCGCCGTCCCGTCCTTCAGCGTGCCGCTGAGACGAGCAAAGGCGTGCCCGAAGGCCACGTCATCGCCCACGGTGAGGGTCAGCCCGCGAACGTCGTAGGTCACGCTCTCGAAGAACGCGAACACGGGCGCCCAGTTCTCGAGCTTCGCTTCCACCCCCACACTCTGGAGCGGCGGCTCGATGTCGAAGGACACGATGTCCGTTGCATACAGCTTCCTCAGGCCGTCGGGATCCTTGGCCTGGAGTGCTTGGGTGATCATGTCGACTTGCCGGCGAATAACGGCTTCGTCCATCTCGCGTGGCGTAGGCATCGCAGCCTCACCTTCCCTTCCATAGTGCAACCTTGGCTTCTCGCACGCTCCGCTGTGCGGAGCACGCTTCACCTGTCAGCGCAGAGTTTCGGCCCGCACCCTCTCTCTCGGCGTTGCGATATCCCAGCAGCGAACGGTGCCCCGCGCTTCACGGAAGTCGCCCGTACCACCGGTGATCGACATGTCGAGCGAGCTCGTTCCACTCACCCAGAGCGACTGCATCGTCAGAGAGCCGCGTTTGAGTTCCAGCGTGATCAGGCACTGGGTCGTGAGTTCGTCGCCCTTCTTCTGGTGGCCAGGATGGGAACCTCCTTATTTGTTCGCGCAGTTGCTGCCAGTACTTCGACGACACAGCCCTGCGGAATGTGAGGCTGGTGCGTCGCCTCACATTCCGCAGGGCTGTGTTGTCGAACCGGTAGGAGCAGATACGACGAAGGGAGCGTTCGGCACCATGAGCACCCGATCCGAGCCAGGACACGGCCGACCCGACCCGGGCCTGGACGCGCTCATGAGCGAGCGGCGCCAACTGGTCAATCGCGCGTACCGGCTTCTGGGCGCCCTGGCCGAGGCCGAGGACGCCGTCAGGAGACCTACACCCGCTGGTAGGTCATGTCACGGCAGCAGCAGGACGCCATCGAGAACCCCGGCGCCTGGCTGACGACAGTCGCCGGTCGCATCCGCCTCAACCTGCTCGGCTCGGCACGGGCCAGACGAGAGACCTACGTGGGCGAATGGATCCCGGAGCCACTGCCCCGAGAGTTGGGAGTGGATCAGTGGGCGGGCGGCCGGTGCGGAGGCCGATCCGGCCGACCGGGTCACCCTGGACGAGTCGGTCAGTCTGGCCTTCCTGGTCGTGCTCGAATCGATGACCCCGGCCGAACGCGTCGCTTTCATGCTGCACGACGTCTTCTGCCATTCGTTTGCCGAAGTGGCCGAGGTTGTCGGTCGTATCCCGGCGGCATGCCGCCAGTTGGCCTCCTCGGCCCGCCGCCGCATCAGGGCCGCGCAGTCTCCCACGACTTCGGAAGCCCAACGCGTCGCCGTCGTCAGGGACTTCAAGCAAGCCTGGGAGGCCAAGGACATCGACGCCCTGATCGGCCTGCTCGACCCCGATGCCACGGCGATCACCGACGGCGGTGGCCTTGCCGTCACCCAGGCCAGGGGCGAGACCCAGTCGACGGCGTGCATGACTCTGGCCCGGCCGGGACGGGCCCGCGGCCGTCGGCCTTCGCCAGCACCCAGCCGTACGGTCGCCGCTGCCCCAGCGCTTCTTGGACGGGCGTACGGACGGACGCCGGGACACCGGCGCCTGGTGTGACCTGCGCGGACACCGGTCTCCGTCCACACGCTCCCCATGGCCGACTGGGCGCATGAGCGATGACGACCAGCAGCAGCTGACCCCGCGCCGCGGCAAGGTCCTGAAGGCCCTCGCAAGGGCGGAGCAAGGGCTGTTCACCCGCCCCGCGCCGAATCCGCGAAGGCTCAAGTGGAATCGCTTTTCACGCGGTGCAGGGGTCAACCAAGGCCCTGCGGAGCGCCTGGGCGTCTCACGCCGAACGGTGGATCGCTACCGCGCCGGGCAGCTGACGATCCCGCAGAAATATCTTCGAGCCGCTCTGGTGGAGGAGACGGAATCCCTGTGGCAACCGCAGATCAAAGCACATGCGCGGCCACAGGCGGCCAGATCTGGTGATGCCATCCCGCCCGGCCGGAAGGGCCCCGGATCGCGCTTTTCCACAGAGGAGGTGCCCGCCCGGCTCGGGTGGGCGTGGGAGCCGCGCGAGGTGACGCCGGCCGGTCATGGAGATCGCAGGGTTCGACCAGCGTTTCAGCGGCTGGCAGTCGACCCGCCGCCAGCAGATTGAGGGCAGGCTGCCCATCCTCACCGCAGAGTACGAAGAGCAGGGGCACCCGCCGGGGGAGCGGGCCGCCTACGCGCCGGCCTGCCAAGTCGCCGACCAGACGCGCCCGCCCAAGCGCACGGAGTTGCTCTCGCCGACCGAGCTGCGCAAGCGTTGGGGGAACTCGGCGATCCGGGCGTACGGTGCCGAAGCCGTCGACCGGCTGGCGGAGCGAGCGCGGTCGGCCGCCGCGGCGGTGTGGGCGCGGGTGCGGCCGGTGGCCGACATAGCGCTGGCGGCCGTCGACGTCGTGGCCGTGGTGTACGTGATGCGCGGCGCGTGCAAGCGCCACCACCTGCTCGCCGAAGCCCGCCGCTACCTGTCGTACGTCCTGCAGGGTCGGCGGACCCATCAGGCGGGTCCGGGACGACCAGGCGGTGCAGACGGTCGTCGACGACTACTCCCGCCCGGCCGGCCGTCGGATGATGACCGCCGACCTGCGCGCCCTGGACCCGCGCGACACCGAGAACCAGGCCGTGCTGCGGCCCGCTGCCCCGCAAGCGGACCGAGCCTCCGTACGAGCGGGCCCGCCTTGCCGCCGACGCGCTGAAGGTCGGGGCCCAGACTGCGCGTCAGGCGGACTGACTGGGCTCCCGCACCCGGCCGCGCACCGTCACCTTGCGCGCCGCCTCAAGGTCGTGCCGGCGGCCGTTCCACACCGGCCGGAAGGCCGAACGCGTTCTGGAGCAGACGACCGACGTCGCCGCCGCGCGGCGCGACGCCCGAGCCATGGCTCCGGGTGCGGCTCTCGACCGCCTGGCTGTGGTGACGATGCCCGGCATCGTCCGCTGGGTGGAGTTCACGATGCTCGGCGTCCAGTGGCGATGGGCGACGTCGAGTGGGCTTCACTCAGGGCGCGCCGCCCGACGTCCTGCACCCGCACCGGTGCGCCCACCGCCGACCGACTCTTTGACCCGGTGGGCTGGACGCGCGACCCCTTGCCCGGGTCCGCTACCTCCTTCGGCCGTTACCCACCGGCTCGAACCACCGTCCTGTCAAATACACGAGTGCACGTTCCCCCGTTGCGGTGGATCGCACCGTCGGCCGGCATAGGGCCGGTGATCTCGGTCCATGCCTTGGGCGTGAGGATCATTCCCCGTATCGCCGCGGCCGCCGCCTTGTCCGTTGCGGCCTCCGCGCCTTCGGGGGGATCGCTCGACGAGGACAGGGAGGACAGTACATGCCCACGTACGACACCGAGATCCACACCGGAGGCGGCGGCTGGCAGCAGGACACGCCGTTGACCTTGACCATCGCCAATCGCGACCAGGCCATCGGCGACGGCAGCGCACCGCCTACCGGTTCCACCGTCACCTGGAGCACCCCCCACGCCGGTTCCGGCAGTGTCACCTTCTTCGACGAAGGCTCCCGCTTTGAAGGCACCGCCCAATGGCCCGGTGAAGGCCCCGTCGGTTACCGCGGAACCCTCACGGGCTGATTTTCGGCCAACCCACTGCCGCACACTCACCGTGCCGAGCGAGAAGAACGCAGTGGGCCGCGCCTGCCGAGTGCGGTCACAGGTCTCGGCGTACCGGGCGGGAACGGTGCCATCCCGGTCGCGATGACCAGGCGAGGCCTGCCCCAACCGCATACACGGGCAACCGAGTGCGGCCCGCGCCGGACGATCCGCGCGGGCCGCATACCGTTGAGCGCACGCCTCCCGCCCGGCACCGGCTCCGCCGGCCGGTCCCGTGCCGCCAGTGCGTCTCCTGGCCGTCGGGTGGGGCCTCGTTCCCCGGGTGCTGGCCGAGGGTGGAACCGTCCGCCGCCCTGGCGCGGTGCACTGAGCATCGACACCGAGGTACGGGCCGCTCTCACGGACGTGCTCAGCAGCTGCCCTGACGTTCCCGTCACCGTCGCGTCCGCCCGCTGACCCGCCTCGTCTCGCCGGCGTGCCGCCGGCGGGCAGGTTCACCGGGGTGGGGTCGTGGATGACGTCCCGGAGTGGCTGTTGGGCTGCTTCGAAATCGTTGGACGCCCTTTGGGTTAATGGGCGAGCATCCGCAGGTGACAGATGAAGCCGACTACTGGGGATCGTTCACACGGAGCCCGAAACGTGTCCGTTTTGTCGAGCTGCCCGGCGGGGCGATGTCCGCTCTGCTCGATGGAGACCTGTCCGAAGCCAGCAGGGTGGCCGGGGTTTCGCTGACCGAGTACTTCGTGACCGACAGGGCACGGTGGCTGTGGCAGTTCCGGTACGACCAGATGGCGGGCGACCCCGGCCGGGCGCGGTGGATGGTGCGGCAGGCGGTCGTCGGCGACAAGGGTCTCGTCGTCGGACATGCCGGTTTCCACGGACCGCCTGACGAGGCCGGCATGGTCGAGATCGGCTACTCCATTGCTCCCGACTTCCGTCGCCAGGGATATGCCCGGTCCACGCTGATCGAATTGCTCCGCCGGGCAGCGGCCGAAACCGCAGTCACGACTGTGCGGGCGACGATCAGCCCCGACAACGTGGCATCCCTGGCCACGATCTCGGGCTTCGGCTTCGTTGAGGTCGGAGAGCAGTGGGATGAGCAGGACGGTCTCGAACTCGTCTTCGAGGTTCCTGCCCGCCGGGTTCCACCCGCTTGATGGGGAGGTTCACGACTGACGCTGAGCTGTGACCGGGGCGTCCGGCGCGATGGTCAGGCCGCGGCAGCGAGTGGGCGCTGCCCGGCGTTGTCGGTGATCAGGGCGGCGGCTCGTGCAACGGGCAGGGGGCGTCGCCGTCGCGGTCCGGTTCGATCTGCTCCGCCCGGCGCGCTGCGGTGCGGACCAGTTGCGCGAGCATCGGGAAGAGGCCACCGCGGACGTCGATGTCCTCCCGGAGGTCGTGCAGAGTCGCGGCGAGTTCGCGGGCGTTGACGTCGTCGGCGTTCAGGTCGTCCTGGAACTGCTGGAGGGCGAGCTGGGCGATGCCGAGCGAGGCGCGCATCCGGTCCAGGCGCGTGCGGGTGCGGCCGGTCGTCGGGTGGTGGCCTCGGTGGTGGCGACCAGAGCGGCGAGGGTCTCCCAGCCGTGGTGCCAGGCGCTGTCGATGCAGTACGCGCCGTTGAGCCCGTAGTCGGCCAGGCGCCAGAAGTTGCACCTTGCCAGTCTTCGTGGCGAGCGTTTCCAGAAGGCCGCCTGGCAACCGACGGTCCGCGGCATAGTGCGTGACGAACGACAGAGCGAGCGCGCCGCGGCGGCGCCCGGGTGCGGTCGGATGCCCAGGTCGCTGGCGCCGGCACCCACCGCGACGGCCTGGGTGGCGGGGTAGGCCAGGCAGCTCAGGCGCATGCCTTGTTGCCGTCGGCCGGTCCGTGGACGGTCGGTTCGTTGTCCGGGCTGGCGGCGTAGTGGACGGGCCTGTCGTCGGTGGCGCCTTCGACGCGGGCGCAGCAGCCGGACTGTACGCAGTTTGTCGCTGCTTTCTTGGCGTTTTCTCACATTCCTCAACTCCCGTTGGTTGAACGTGGGGTTAGCAGTTGATGAGGGTCGTGTCGCGGACGTACCGTCCCGCCGCGTGTTGGTGCACTTCTGCTCTGCCGAGGGCTGGCAGTCCTGGGGCTCGACGGCGAGCCGCTGGTCTCTGAGCGGATACCAGTGCTGTTCGACGACGACTTCCTGCGCGAGGACGAGGGCGGTCCGCGGGCGACGAGGGCGGTGAATTCCTGGCTTCGTACGCTGCCGTCGAGCGGGGCGCCGTCGGCTTGGCCACCGCAGACGACGAGCTCCAGCGGCTCCGCCGCGAGCTGAGCACGTTGAGCTGCACATCCCTGGCTCCCGTCCCGAAACAGCAGGAGGACGCCTCCACGAGCGTCCTCCCCACGCACCGGACCTGAGAGGGTCCAGTGCAGATCCGACTGGACCTCGGTCAGTCGATGCCTTCGACGATGCGGAAGTCGCGCTCGAAGCCGTCGGGGAGGGCTACCAGCGCCTCCTGGTAGGCCGCACTCTCGCGCGCCGCGACGGCCTGTTCGAAACTGTCGAACTCGATCAGAACGACGCGTTCGGTGATTCCGGCCTCGTGGGCGACGACTCGACCGAAATTGGACAGGACGCGCCCGCCCCCAGCCCGGACAGCCAGACCCGCCAGCTCGTTGTAGGCAGTCAGCCCCTCAGGGTCGGAAATGGCGGGGTAGACGCTGACCCAGTAGCCCTTGGGCACGGAACCTCCAGTGTCGGGATGAGTGCATCTGACTTACGCATTGGTCTCGGACGAGCGTCGGCGGGCGAGAGCGAGACTTGTCAGCGTCGTGATCGCCATGGCGCCGATGCCGACCAGCGCCGCGGTGGTGTAGGCGCTGTCGTCGGGGAAGAGAAGGCCGGGGCCGGTGCCCGCGGCGAGGATTAGGCCGCCGATGGCGCTGCCCAGGGAGTACCCGACGCTGCGGACGACGTAGTTGAAGCTCATGGCGCTCGACGTCTCGCTCTTGGGGGTGACGGCCAGGATGACGCCGGGCATCGCGGCCGAGAAGCCGCCGACGCCGAAGCCGAGCACGCCCATCGCCGCGAACAGCTCGGCCAGGTCCGACCGGGCCGCCGCGAACAGGGCGAACCCGCTGCCGACCATTACGGCGCTGCCGGCCAGGAGCAGGGGGTCGGCGATCCGCGTCCGGACCCGCGACGTGAGCTTGCCGGCGACGAACCCCAGCACCGAGAACGGGATGAGGACCAGCCCGGCGACGAAGGTCGTCAGCCCGAAGCCGTAGCCAGCGCCGTGCGGCGTCTGCGCGTACCGGGTGATGAGCGTGAGCAGGAGGTACATGCCGATCCCACCGACGAACATGGCGAGGTTCGCCCCCGCGACCGCCGGGTGCCGCACCGCCCGCACATCGACCAGGGGCGTCGTGCTGCGCAGCTCGATGACGGCCCAGACGCAGAGCAGTACCACCGCGACGACGACGAGGCCCGCCGCCACGGCGAGGTGCCGGCTCCACAGATTCCGTTCGCCGGCGAGGAACAGCACCAGGAGCAGCGCAGCGGCCAGGACGACCGCGCCTGCCACGTCCACGTGGGCGGAGCGGCCTTCGGGGGCTTCGGGCATGGAGCGCCACGCGGTCAGGAGGGCGGCGGCGGTGACGACCAGGCCGAGGCCGTAGGCGGCTCGTACCCCGCCGAGCTCGGCGAGCAGCGCGGCCAGCGGGTAGCCGACGCCGGCCCCGATGATCGAGACCACCGAGATCAGGGCGATCACGGCCGCGCTGCGCTCCTCGGGGAGGTGGTCCCGGGCCACGCCCATCATCAGCGCCGTCAGCCCGAGCCCGACGCCCTGGGCCGCCCTGCCGGCCAGCAGCCACGCGAACGGCAGCGGTAGCACGGTGAGCACGCTGCCGACGACGACGACCGCCAGCGTGGTGAGGATCGCGGCGCGCCGGCGCGGGCCGGCTCCGAGCCGGCCCAGGACCGGCGTGGCGACGGCGCCGCTGAGCAGCGCAACGGTCAGCGTCCACTGCGCGCTGCCGAGCGAGACGTGGAACGAGGTCGCCACGCTGGTGATGAGCGGCGTCCCGAGGCTGCCGACCGCCGCCGCGACCAGAGCGATGAACATCAGGGCGGGGACCAGCAGCCGAGCCTCGGAAGGCGCCACCGGGAACGCCTTCCCCGCGACTCCGCCAGCCGGCTGCCCGGTCACTGCTTCGGCCCTTCGCGGTCCTGGCTTTCGAGCTCTGCCAGATGCCTCAGCGCCGGAAGGGCCGCCACGAGCGCCTCGACCTCTTCGCCGGTGAGCTCGCCGATCAACCGCTCGAACGCGTGTACGCCCGCCTGGCGCCGCGCCCGGACATAGGAGGCGCCGGCCTCGGTCAGGCACACCAGCGTGACCCGCTTGTCGGACGCGTCGCCCCGCCGCTCCACCAGGCCGGACTCCTCCATCACCCGGACCAGGGCGGTCATCGCGGGCTGGGTGACGCCCTCGACCGCGGCCAGATCGGTGATGCGCCGCGGTCCGGTCCGGTCCAGGGTGGCCAGGGTGGCGGCGGACGTCAGGCTCATGTCCCGGGGCAGGCGTCTCGCGGCCCTGGTGGCCAGGCCGTAGAGGGCTGCCCCGATGGCGGCGGACGCGCCAGGAGCGGTTTCTTGACGACTCATGCTAGAACCATAACAGTTTTATATTTACATTCTATGGAAATGGTCGACTGGCGCCGGCGCTACGGGCTGCGCCCGGGCTCGGGGGGGCTGAGGGCGGCATCGAGGAGTTCGTGGACGGCCACCGTGGACGCCAGTGCCGCCACCGCGGCCTTGTGAAGACGCACGTCCAGCACGTCCTGACCGCACTCGCGATCAACGTCGAGCGGCTGAGCCTTCAAGAACCCGCCGACGGCCCGGCCGAGACCGAGGACTGCACCGAAGAGGGCGGAGCTGCCGCGGGGCTCGGGCGGGCAGCTGTCCACGATCAGCAGTTCGCCGACCAGGTCCCACTGACAGGTTTCCATCCAGATGTCCGTCCACACCGGGAGCCAGCGGGTGGGGTAGGCGGCCACGTCGTCGGGCAGTCCATCAGCTCGCGCGCGGTGGCGATGTGCTGGGCGGCGATGTCGGCCTCGGTGCAGTGCGTGGCGACACGGACCGAGCGGATGCCGAGCGCGTTGGCCTGCCGGAGATCGTGAATGGTGCCGATGCCGGGGAGGAGGAGTGTGGTGGGGATCGCGCTGTCCGTGGCGTCGACGGCGGCCTCGATCCACTCCCAGTCGGTGTGCGCCATCCGGCGCGGTTGGTTCTCCGACGACGCGAAGGGGTCCTGATGACTGAGGTGACCAAGGGGGCCGAGAAGGAGACGGCACCGGCAAAGGGCATCGGAGCCGCCACCGTGACAGCCCCGAGTGGGGAAGCGGCGGCCGGACGTGGCGCGGCCCTGCGAGTCGAGGGGGCCGGCATCTCATTCGGTGACTTCCGGACCGTCCAGGGAATCGACCTGGACATCGCGGCCGGGCGAGTTCTTCTGCCTGCTCGTCCGAGCGGCTGCGGCAAGTCCACGCTGCTGTCGGCCATGGCCGGCTTCATCCGGGTCAGCGAGGGCTCTCTCACCGCGGACGGCGTCCCGGTCAGCGGCCCCGACCCGAACTCGGCATGGTCTTCCAAAGCAGTGAGGCCCTTTTCGACTGGATGACGGTGCACCAGAACGTCACCTTCGGGCCCCGCATGCGCGGCCGCAGCCGCACCGAACAGAACCGGGTGGCCGACGAGTTCCTCGGCCTGGTCGGTCTGCGCCACACCCTCGGCATCGTGGGCCTCGTCTACGACCGGATACTGCGCCTGATCGGGATGCGTGTCGTAGTCGCCCGCGCCCTGCTCGCTCAGCCCCGGCAGGTCGAGGAAGCCGAACACGCCGAGGCGGTAGTTGATGGTGACGTTCAGGTACAGGCAGTCCTCACTCATCCCAGGGCGGCCCGTGCCGCCACCGAACTGCAGGCAGCGACGGGAGACGTGGCCGACCGAGTGCCCGTCCAGGCAGTGGCGGGTGCCAGAGGCTGCCAGCGTCCGGCACCGACGGGCGGAGCGGCGTACGGGATGCCCGGGAAGCGGTCGACCCCGTCTGCCGAGGCTCCCGCGACCAGACCTTTGTCGATGGACACCCTCGGGGAACGGGGGGCGGCTGTCGCGGGTACAGAGGCTGTGAGGGTCAGTAGTAACAGCAGGCTCGCCAGGCAGGCAAGTCTCCCTCGGACAGTGGATCGCACGGGATCTGCTGAGAGGTCGGAGCGATGGGGGAGCCATGATGAGCCTGGCGCGGCAGGCGTGCGGTGTTCGCGTTCCATTCACCGGACCCGTGGCCGGAAGGGAGGCCGCACCCGGTGGGACCCAACGCAACTGCTTCCGAAAACGCGAAGGTCGAGGCGGGCGGTGCGTTCATCGCCGTCCGGGGCGGCTTTGTCGGGAGTGAACGAAGGGGGCGCGCTGAGTCGCTGACCTGCACTTATGTGCAGCACTTCGTAAAAGTGCAGGTCAGGGCGTTGCGTTCGTCGTTCAGGCTGCTCGATTTGTGGGGACGGGGGGTCAGGAAGGCTTGGCCGCCGAGACCGGGGTGGCGGTCACCTTGTTGTCGCACTCGGCCCACACCCCGTCGTTCAGGGCGACCTGGTGCTTGCCGGAGTGCGGCAGCCCGATGACCATCGTCGGAAACGTCACCGGGTCCTTGCCCGACACGCAGTAGCCGTCGGCCTCCCCCTGGACCTGGACGAAGGTCAGCTTCAGCCACGCCTTGCCGTGTGGCCGGACCGTCACGGTGGCCGCCTTGCCGGTGGGGGTGACCTTGAGCGGGGTGTTGTGGGCGGGGGAGCCGTTGCCGGCGCCCGCGACCGTCGG
>NZ_JBEYCX010000006.1:0-340349 GCF_040632975.1 Streptomyces sp. NPDC013455
CTGCTGTCCCTGCCCGGCTCGCCGATCCTCTACTACGGCGACGAGATCGGCATGGGCGACAACATCTGGCTCGGCGACCGCGACGCCGTCCGCACCCCGATGCAGTGGACCCCCGACCGCAACGCCGGCTTCTCGACCTGCGACCCGGGCCGGCTCTACCTGCCGACCATCATGGACCCGGTCTACGGCTACCAGGTCACCAACGTCGAGGCGTCGATGTCCTCGCCCTCGTCGCTGCTGCACTGGACCCGCCGCATGATCGAGATCCGCAAGCAGAACCCCGCCTTCGGACTCGGCTCCTTCACCGACCTGCAGTCCTCCAACCCCGCGGTGCTGGCGTTCCTGCGCGAGTACGGCGACGACCTGGTGCTGTGCGTGAACAACTTCTCCCGCTTCGCCCAGCCCACCGAACTCGATCTGCGGGCCTACGACGGACGGCATCCGGTCGAGCTGATCGGCGGGGTGCGCTTCCCCGCCATCGGTGAACTGCCCTACCTGCTGACCCTCCAGGGCCACGGCTTCTACTGGTTCCGGCTCACCCGAGTCGCATCCCGCATCGGCCGCCGCCGCTGAACGCCCGGCGCCGAGGAAAGGACGCGTCACCATGCCGAACACCATCACCCCCCGACCGCGCACGGCGGCCGGCCTCGACGGGCCCTTGGCCTCGCTGGGCGGGCTGTTGCGCGAGTGGCTGCCGAGGCAACGCTGGTTCGCGGGCAAGGACCGGCCGGTCACCGATCTGTCGGTGCTGTCCATGACCGAGCTGTTCCCGGGGTGTCTGCATCTGCTGGTGCACGCCTCGCACGCGCCGGTGCCCACCCCCGGCGGCACTCCCCCGCCCGGGGACTGCTACCAGCTGCTGCTGGGCCTGCGCCCGCACCTCGCGCCGCGGCTGGAACGGGCGTTCATCGGCCGCGCCGAGGGCGGTCCGCTGGCCGGGCTCGCGGTCTACGACGCGCTGCACGACCCGCGCTCGGCCCATCTGCTGCTGGAGCGGCTGCGCCGGCCCGGCGCGGCCGGCCCGCTGCGCTTCGAGGCGGACCCGGCCGCCCATGTGCCCGGCGGACTGCCGCCGCGGCTGCTGGACGCCGAGCAGTCCAACTCCTCGATCGTGTACGGCGACGCGTACATCCTGAAGGTGTTCCGGCGGATCCAGCCGGGCGTCAACCCGGACCTGGAGGTGCCGGCCGCGCTGGCCGCGCAGGGCTGCGCCCGGGTGCCCGCGCCGGTGGCCTGGTTCACCACGACCGCCCCGCGCCCCGCCACCCTGGGGGTGCTCCAGCCGTTCCTGCCGGCCGCCACCGACGGCTGGACCCTGGCGCTGCGGGCGCTCGCCGCGGGGGACGACTTCACGGCCGAGGCCCGGGCGCTCGGCCGGGCCATGGCCGAGGTGCACCTGGCACTGGCCGGGGCGTTCCCGCCGGCCGGGCCGGGCGAGAACGGCCGTACCGCCGAGGCGATGTGCGCGCGGCTGGACGCGGCGGCGCACGCCGTGCCCGGGCTGCTGCCCTACGTGCCCGGCCTCAAGGCCGCGTTCGGGGCACTCGCCACCTGCGACACCGGGCCGCCGGCCCAGCGCATCCACGGCGATCTGCACCTCGGTCAGGTGCTGCGGGCCGGCCGCGACTGGTTCGTCATCGACTTCGAGGGCGAACCGTCCCGCCCGCTCGCCGAGCGGCGGGCCGCGCAGTCCCCGGTGCGGGACGTCGCCGGGATGCTGCGCTCCTTCGACTACGCGGCCCGGCAGCGCCGCCCCTGGCGACCCGAGTGGGCGCGCCGCTGCCGGGAGGCGTTCTGCGCGGGCTACGCGGCCCGCGCCGGCTGGGATCCACGCAAGAAGCACGCGCTGCTGCGCGCGCACGAGACGGACAGGGCGGTCTACGAGGTGCTGTACGAGGCGAGACACCGGCCGGACTGGCTGCCGGTTCCGATGGCGGCGATCAAACGACTCGCCGTGTGGGGAGGCTGACGCATGGCACTGCGCGACACCACCCGTCCCGAGACCGCGGGCCCCGTGCCGCCCCCGGCCGTGCCGCTGGACCCGGCCGACCGCGGCCGGCTGCTCGCCGGCGCGCACCACGATCCGCACGCCCTGCTGGGCGCCCGTCCGGTACCGGGCGGCACGCTGTTCCGGGCGCTGCGGCCCAACGCCCGGGCGGTGAGCGTCGTGATCGACGGGGCGCGCACCGAGATGTGGTCGGAGGGCGACGGTCTCTTCGCGACCGTCCTGCCCTGCCCCGAGGTCCCGGAGTACACGCTGCTGGTGGCGTACGACGGGACCGAGCAGGAGGTGCACGACCCCTACCGCTTCCTGCCCGCCCTTGGCGAGCTGGACCTGCACCTGATCCGGGAGGGCCGGCACGAGCAGCTGTGGCGGGCGCTCGGTGCCGAGCCGATGGTCCACCAGGGCGTGGCCGGCACCCGCTTCACCGTGTGGGCGCCGAACGCGCAGGGGGTGCGGCTGGCCGGGGACTTCACCTACTGGGACGGTACGCAGTACCCGATGCGGTCGCTCGGCGCGTCCGGGGTGTGGGAGCTGTTCCTGCCCGGCATCGGCGAGGGCACCCGGTACAAGTTCGAGATCACCTCCCGCCACGGCCACCGGTTCCTGAAGGCGGACCCGATGGCGCGGCGCACGGAGGTGCCGCCGGACACGGCGTCGATCGTGACGTCCTCGCGGTACGCGTGGGGGGACGCCGACTGGATGGCGCACCGCGGCGACACCCCCGTGCACGAGGCGCCGTTCTCGGTGTACGAGGTGCACCTGCCGTCCTGGCGGCCGGGGGCGACGTACCGGCAGCTGGCGGACGAGCTCCCGGCCTACGTGAAGGAGATGGGCTTCACGCACGTGGAGCTGATGCCGGTGGCGGGGTATCCGTTCAGCGGCTCGTGGGGCTACCAGGTCACGTCGTACTACGCGCCGACGCCGCGGCTGGGCGACCCGGACGACTTCCGGTACTTCGTGGACGCCTGCCACCGGGCCGGCATCGGCGTGATCGTGGACTGGGTGCCGGCGCACTTCCCCAAGGACGACTGGGCACTGGCCCGGTTCGACGGGGACCCGCTGTACGAACCGGGGAACGCGCTGCGCGCCGAGCACCCGGACTGGGGGACGTACACGTTCGACTACGGCCGCACGGAGGTGCGCAACTTCCTCGTCGCCAACGCCGTCTACTGGTGCGAGGAGTTCCACGTCGACGGGCTGCGCGTGGACGCCGTCGCCTCGATGCTCTACCGCGACTACTCGCGGGACTCCGGCCAGTGGGAGCCGAACGTGTTCGGCGGCCGGGAGGACCTGGACGCCGTCGCCTTCCTCCAGGAGATGAACGCCACCGTCTACCGCCGCTGCCCGGGTGTGGTGACCATCGCGGAGGAGTCCACCGCGTGGGACGGGGTGACCCGGCCGACGGACGGCGGCGGGCTCGGTTTCGGGCTGAAGTGGAACATGGGCTGGATGCACGACTCGCTGGAGTACATGCAGAAGGAGCCGGTGCACCGCAAGTACCACCACAACGAGATGACGTTCTCGATGGTGTACGCCTGGAGCGAGAACTACGTCCTGCCGATCTCCCACGACGAGGTCGTGCACGGCAAGCAGGCGCTGGTGTCGAAGATGCCCGGCGACTGGTGGCAGCGGCGCGCCAACCACCGTGCCTACCTCGGCTTCATGTGGGCCCACCCGGGCAAGCAGCTGCTGTTCATGGGACAGGAGTTCGCGCAGGGAGCGGAGTGGTCCGAGGCACACGGTCCGGAGTGGTGGCTGCTCGACGACGGCTACCACTCCGCCGGTGACCACCGGGGTGTGCGGGATCTCGTACGCGACCTGAACACGGTGTACCGGGCGACGCCGGCGCTGTGGCAGCGGGACACCGATCCGGGCGGTTTCCGGTGGGTGCTGTGCGACGCCGCGGACGACAACGTCCTGGCATTCCTGCGGTTCGCCGCGGACGGCGGCGCGCTGCTGGCGGTGTCCAACTTCTCGCCCGTCGTCCGGCACGACTACCGCCTGTGGGTCCCCGACGGGTTCCCCGCCTGGCGGGAGGAGCTGAACACCGACGACGTCCGCTACGGCGGCGGAGGGGTCGGTACCGGGGGGCCGGTGAAGGCGGTCGACGGGTTCCTGGACCTGACGCTGCCGCCGCTCGCCACCGTCTGGCTGGTGCCCGAGCGCTGACCGCCGCAGGTGTCGGCGGCCGTCCCGGGGGCAGTCGGGGTCGTACAGAACGCGACTGCCCCTTGCGGCACGGACAGAAGGGCGGCACCAGGTGCGCACCGTCGGAGTGGAGGAGGAACTCCTACTGGTCGATCCGGACAGCGGCGAGCCGAGGGCGCTGGCATCGGCCGTCCTCGCCCGTGCTGCCCAGGATCATCCCGGGCAGGACGTGTTCGAGAAGGAGCTCTTCGGGCAGATGCTGGAGTTCGCCACGCATCCGCAGTCGGACATGGCGGATCTCGGCGAGGAGATCGTGCGGTGCCGCAAGGAGGCGGCGCGGCACGCCGGGGAGATCGGCTGCGGGGTCGCGGCGCTCGCGACGTCGCCGCTGCCGGTCAGCCCGTCGCTCACGGTGAGCGAGCGCTACCGGTGGCTGGCCGAACGCTTCGGGATACCGACCTGGGAGCAGCTGGTGTGCGGCTGCCACGTGCACGTGTCGGTGGAGTCCGACGAGGAGGGCACGGCGGTCCTCGACCGGCTGCGCCCGTGGCTGCCGGTGCTGCGGGCGGCGAGCGCCAACTCCCCGTTCTGGCACGGCAGGGACACCGGTTACGCCGGCTACCGCAGCCGGGTGTGGAACCGCTGGCCGTCGGCCGGACCGACCGAGCTGTTCGGGACCGCCGAGCGGTACCACCGGCGGGTGAAGGACATGGTGGACACCGGGGTCATCCTGGACGAGGCGATGGCCTACTTCGACGCGCGGCTGTCCGCCCGTTATCCCACGGTGGAGATCCGGGTCGCGGACGTGTGCCTGGGCGCGGAGACCGCCGTACTGGTGGCGACGCTGTGCCGGGCCCTGGTGGAGACGGCCGCACGGGAGTGGCGAGCGGGCCTGCCGGCGCCGGACCCCGGCGTGAGCGTGCTCCGGCTGGCCGACTGGCAGGCCGCCCGCTTCGGCCTGGAGGAGGACCTGCTCGACCCGGTCACCGCACGGCCCCGGCCCGCCGCCCAGGTCCTGCGTTCCCTGCTGGAGCACGTCGGGGACGCGCTCACCGACAGCGGTGACGCGGACCGCGCCGAGCGGGCCGTGGCGGAACTGCTGCGGACCGGCAACGGCGCGCGCGAGCAGCGCCGGCTGCTGGAGCACACCGGCAGCCTGCGCTCGGTGGTCACCGAGTGCGTGCGGCGTACGCAGACCTGAGCGTCCGGTTCACAGGATCAGGATCAGGGCGTAGACCAGGAAGAACGCCGCTACCAGGATGACGAGGGCGAGGATCAGCGTCAGCGGCGCCTTCGCCCAGCCCTTCGTCGGATTGTGCGTCTCCCGGGGCCCGGCCTCGGGCATGCTGCTCTCGGCGGGCGGGGTCTCGCCGGGCGGGACTCCGCCGCCGGGCTCCAGCCCGGTGGTGCGGTCGGGCTCCGGATCGGGGTTCACATGACTCATGTCCCCCGAGTCCCCAGGACGCGGCCACATCATCAGCCGATCACGACTTCGCCGTTCCCGTCACCGAACGCGCTTGCCTGGGCTACATTCGAGCACCGCCGACACCGAGCCGGTCGGCGGAGTGACCCTCCGTACCACAGGAGCAGCGCATGCGGAACGTCGCCCTCGCTCCAGCCGTCGCCCCACCGCTCACCGGCGGCCTCGCCGACAGCGTGTTCGCGACGGCGGACCGGAACCCGACGCTGCCATTGCTGGCGCGCCGCGCCGCTCCCGCCGCGGCCGGCTGGGAGGAGGTGACGGCGGTCGAGCTGCGGGACGAGGTGGTCGACCTGGCCAAGGGCCTGATCGCCGCCGGTGTGTCGCCCGGGCACCGGGTGGCCCTGATGGCGCGCACCCGGTACGAGTGGACGGTGCTTGCCCACGCGCTGTGGGCCGTGGGCGCCGAGGTCGTGCCGGTCCATCCCGCCGCCGCGCGCGAGCAGGTCGAGTGGATCCTGCGGGACGCCGGCTGTGTGGCCGTGGTGGTGGAGGACGAGCAGGGCGCCATGACGGTCGGCACCGTCTGCGCCCGGCTGCCGCGGCTGCGGCACGTGTGGCAGCTGGACGCGGGCGCCCTGCACGAGCTCGTCGAGCGGGGCACGGTCGTGCCGTACACCACCGTGGAGTCGCTGCGCCGGATCGTGCTGCCGGACGCCACGGCGGCCGTCGTCTACACCTCCGGCACCTCGGGGCGTGCGATGGGCTGCGCGCTCAGCCACCGGGGCCTGGCCTACCCCTGCGACACCCTGCTGGCCGGCTGGGCGCACACCGCCGCTCCCCCCGGCGAACAGCCGTCCGTGCTGGCCTTCCTGCCGTTCTCCCACGTCTACGGCATGATGATCATGCTGATGTGCGTGCGCGGCGGGGTGCTGATGGCGCACGAGCCGGAGCTGACCGAGGCGGCCCTGACGTCGGCGCTGAGCACGTTCCGGCCGACGTACCTGTACGGGGTGCCGTCGGTGTTCGAGAAGCTCTACACGACCTTCCTGCGCACCGCCCGACAAGGCGGGCGCGGCGCCCTGTTCGAGCGGGCGGCGGAGACCGCGCGGGAGTTCGCCGCGGCCGAGGAGCGCCGGCGGCTGGGCGCCGGGCCGGGCCCCGGCCTGGAACTGCGGCTCCAGCACGCCCTGTACGAGCGGACGGTGTACCGCAGACTGCGGGCCGCGCTGGGCGGCCGGGTGGTGCGCGGCACCTCCGGCGGATCGGCCCTGGGCCGTGAACTGTGCCTGTTCTACGAGGGCATCGGCGTGTTCGTCCACGACGGGTACGGGCTGACCGAGGCATCCGGCGGGATCACCATGCAGCCGCTCGGCCGGGAGAAGTCCGGGACCGTGGGCCGGCCGCTGCCGGGCACCGAGGTCCGGGTCGCCGACGACGGGGAGATCCTGGTGCGCGGGCCGTCGGTGTTCCAGGGCTACATCAGCGACGAGAGCGCGACCCGGGCCGCGCTGCGCGGCGGCTGGCTGGCCACCGGGGACATCGGCCGGCTGGACTCCGAGGGCTATCTGACGATCACCGGACGCAAGAAGGACATCATCGTCACCAGCGGCGGCAAGAGCGTGGCGCCGGCCCCGCTGGAGCAGCGGCTGCGCATGCATCCGCTGATCCACCAGGCGGTGGTGGTCGGCGACGACCGGCCGTGCGTGGGCGCCCTGATCACGCTGGACCCGGAGTTCCTCGCGCACTGGCGGGCCGCCCTGGCGCTGCAGGGCGACTCGGCGGCCCGGGAGACCCGGGAGGAGAACGCGCTGCGGGAGGAGATCGCGCGGGCCGTCGCCTCCGCCAACAGCGCGGTGTCCCGCGCCGAGTCCATCAGGGTCTACCGTGTCGTCCAGGAACCCTTCGCACCGGAGAACGGGCTGCTCACGCCCTCCATGAAGCTGCGCCGGGACGCCGTCGTGCGGCACTACGCGGCCGACATCGAGGCGATGTACCAGGCGCGCTCGCGGTCCCGGGGTCCGCGGGAGCCGGTGGAGTGGGACGAGCCGGACGACGTCTTCCGCTGAGGAGGCGTGCCGTACGGGGCCGAGGGGAGACGGATAGCCTGCGCGGGTCAGGGAACCCGCAGCGCGAGAGATCAGCGACGACGACCGTCCCGGCCGGATGGGTCCGCACGGGGCCCCTCCGGGCCGGGACCGGGGAATGCGAGATGGTGACGGAGCCGCGCTGGGACGACACGCCCCCCTCGGAGGAGAAGTACGAACGCACGTTCTCCTTCCCCGGTGAGCTGCGCAACGTCACGGGGGCACGGCTCGCCGCGGAGGAGTTCCTGGCAGCGCTCGCCCTGGCGGCTCCGCCGGGGGCGCACGAGTACTGGGACGACATCCTGCTGGTCGTGACGGAGCTGGCCGCGAACGCGATCCAGTACGCGCCCGGCCCGTTCGACCTGCGGATGCGCCGTACCTTCGACGGGGTGCACGTGACGATGCGGGACACGAGCCGGACCCGGCCGGAGCCGCGGCCGTTCCACCCCCGCACGGGCGGCGGCGGGATCGGCTGGCACCTGGTGCACACGCTGTGCACCCAGGTCAGCGTCGTCGTGCACGACCGGGGCAAGGACATCCACGTGTTCCTGCCGTGGTGAGCGTGTGCGACGTGTCGCGGTGACGGGTGTGCGACGTGTAGGTGCGCGTCAACCGGTTACTCCGCTGCCGTGCGGGGGCAGCCGCCCTCCACGCGTTCGTCTGCCTGCCGCGGCCGGGTGGCGCAACCGCCGCCCGCACGGTGGGATCGGAGTTGGCACCCAGCGATCCCGGGCACACGAACGGCGTCGATTCGGACCGCCTGGAGCCGCAGAAAGGGATGGACACCGTGACACGACCCAGGATCCTGGTGGTTGGCGCAGGCTTCGCCGGAGTGGAGTGCGTCCGCCGCCTGGAGCGGAAACTCGCCCCTGACGAGGCCGACGTCACGCTGGTGACGCCGTTCGCCTACCAGCTCTATCTGCCCCTGCTGCCCCAGGTCGCCTCCGGCGTGCTCACGCCGCAGTCGATCGCCCTGTCCTTGCGCCGCAGCAAGAAGTACCGCACCCGGATCATCCCGGGCGGCGCGATCGGCGTGGACCTGAAGGCGAAGGTGTGCGTCGTCCGCACCATCACCGACAAGATCGTCAACGAGCCCTACGACTACATCGTGCTGGCGCCGGGCAGCGTGACCCGCACCTTCGACATCCCCGGCCTGACCGAGCACGCCTTCGGGATGAAGACCCTCGCCGAGGCCGCCTACATCCGCGACCACGTCATCTCGCAGCTCGACCTCGCGGACGCCAGCGACGATCCGGCCGAGCGGGCCGCGCGCCTGCAGTTCGTGGTGGTCGGCGGCGGATACGCGGGCACCGAGACCGCGGCCTGCCTGCAACGGCTCACGCACGCCGCCGTCCAGCGCTACCCGCGCCTGGATCCCGGTCTGATCCGGTGGCACCTCATCGACGTCGCGCCCAAGCTCATGCCCGAGCTGGGCGACAAACTCGGCCGCAGCGCGCAGGAGATCCTCAAGCGGCGCGGGATCGAGGTCTCGCTGGGCGTGTCGATCGACAAGGCGGGCGCGGAGGAGGTCACCTTCACCGACGGCCGGGTGGTGCCGACCCACACCCTCATCTGGACGGCCGGTGTGGTCGCCAGCCCGCTGATCGCCACGCTCGGCGCGGAGACGGTCAAGGGCCGGCTGGCGGTCACCGCGGAGATGTGCCTGCCGGGCCACGACGGGGTGTTCGCCCTCGGCGACTCGGCGGCCGTGCCGGACCTGGCCAAGGGCCAGGAGGGCGCGGTCTGCCCGCCCACCGCGCAGCACGCCATGCGGCAGGGGAAGAAGGTCGCCGACAACGTCATCGCGACGCTGCGGGGCCTGCCGATGCAGCCGTACGTGCACAAGGACCTCGGGCTCGTCGTCGACCTCGGCGGCAAGGACGCGGTGTCCAAACCGCTGGGCATCGAGCTGCGCGGGGTGCCCGCGCAGGCGGTGGCCCGCGGCTACCACTGGTCGGCGCTGCGCACCAACGTCGCCAAGACCCGGGTGATGACCAACTGGCTGCTGAACTCGGTCGCGGGTGACGATTTCGTCCGCACCGGTTTCCAGGCCCGCAAGCCGGCCCGGCTGAAGGACTTCGAGTTCACCGACGCGTATCTGACGCCGGAGCAGGTGCGGGCGCGGGTGGAGGGCGGGGCCGCCGACCGGCCGTGATGTGAGGGACCGGCGAGCTGCCGCCCGTCGGTCGAGGCGGAGTACGGCCGCCCGGCCGGCGAGTGGCAGGAGCCGGTCCGCTCCTCGCCGCCGACCGGGCAGCCGGCGCGGGCCGGCCGGCTGACGTCGGAGCACGGCCCCGGGCACGGGCGCGCGAACGCGCTGGCGGCCGCCGCCCTGGCCGAGGCCGGCTGATCCGGTCCCGCGTGCGATGCTGGTTCCAAGATCGATGAGTGGCACGGGAGAGAGCGCGGCGGCGTGAGGGCAGCGGTACGGTCGGGACGGGTATGGATGTGGGACCGGCTCGCGGCCTCGGATCCCGGGCTGCTCCGGCTCGCCGCGGGACTGCGCACGGTCACCGCCATCGCGCTCACCCTGGCCGTCCTGGCCGTCCTGGCCGTGCCGGTGCCCCAGCTGGTCGCCGGTGCCATGGCGGCGATGGCCGCCACCTTCGCCGTGCGGGAGAAGCAGCGCGACCGGCAGGCGGTGACGCTTGCGCTGGGCCTGCCGGTCGCGCTGGCCTCGCTGTCCCTGGGCACGCTGCTGAGCGGGCGGGTGGTCGCCGGGGACCTGTTCTTCGTCGCCCTCATCTTCTGCGCCGTCTACGGCCGCCGGTTCGGCGACCGGGGTACGGCGCTGGGGCTGATCGGCTTCCAGATCTACTTCCTCTCGCTGTTCGTGCGCGCCACGCCCGCCGCGCTGCCCGCGCTGTACGGGGTCGTCTGCGTGGCGTTCGCGTGCAGTGCCACGGCCCGGTTCGTGCTGCTGCCGCAGACCCCGGCGGGCACGCTGGACCGGCTGCGGCGGGCCTTCCGCGCCCGGCTCGCCCAGTTGCTCGCCAGTCAGGCGGAGTTGCTGGACGCGGGGCCCGACGAGGTCGAGAAGGTGCTGGCGGACCTGCGCACCCGCACCGCGCGATTGCACGAGACGGCGCTGATGATCCAGGGCCGCCTGGAGGACGGCACCTCCGACCCGGCGGTGGCCCGGCTGCTCCAGCGCCGGATCGCGGACGCCGAGATCGCCGCCGAGCGGCTCGGTCTGCTGCTGCTCACGGCGCGCACCGCCGAGCGGACCGACACCCTCACGCTGCACCTGCCGGGCGCCCCGCTGCCCTCCGTGGGCGAGCCGCCGGTCCGCGACGAGGCGGCGGCCGCGCTGCGCCGGGACCTGCGGGCACTGCGGCTGCTGATGCTGCGGCCGGCCGGCGAGGCCGCGGGGACGGCGCTCGCGCAGGTGCGCAACCGGCTGCTCGGTTACCGCGAGGAGGAGAACCTGCCCACGGCGTCACCGGCCGTGCAGGACGTCTTCCGGGGCCTCGGCGAGGCCGCCCGCGCCTCGCTGGGCCTGCGGCTGGCCCTGGACGGGCCGCAGGACGAGTCCGACGATTCACCGGCGACCGCCCGCTCGCGCGAGGAACTGGACGCGGAGGACGCCGCGATCGAGAGCAGCGAGGAGAGCGAGCCCGCGGAGCCGGAGCCGGCCGGCCTGCGGCGGCCCACCACCCGGGCGGCGGTCCAGGTGGCCGTGGGTTCGTCGCTGGCCATCGCCGGTGGTGAGCTGCTGTCCAGCCAGCGCTGGTACTGGGCGGTGCTGACCTGCTGGATCGTCTTCCTCAACACCGCCTCCACCGGCGAGATCCTGGTGAAGGGCTACCGGCGGCTGCTGGGGACGGTGCTCGGCGTGGTGGCCGGCATCGGGCTCGCCGCGCTGGTCGGGCACCACACCTGGACGGCGTTCACGCTGGTGCTGCTGTTCGTCTTCGCGATGTTCTACACCGCTCCCCTGTCGTACACGCTGATGTCGTTCTTCGTCACGGCGATGCTGGGGCTGCTGTACACCCTGCTGAACACGTACAGCGCGGCCGTGCTGGTGCTGCGGGTGGAGGAGACGGCGCTCGGCGCGGCCTGCGGGGTGATCGCGGCGGCGGTGGTGCTGCCGGTCCACACCGACCGCCGCACCAACGACCTGCTGGTGGCGGTCCTCGACCGGCTCGCCGACGTCACCCGGGGCGCCGTCGACCAGTTGAGCGGCGGAACGGGCGGCGACCTGGTGGAGCAGGCCCGGGAGCTGGACCAGGCGCTGGCCGACCTGCGCGCGGCCACCCAGCCGCTGACCCACCCGATCACCCCGCTGCGCTCGCGCCGGGACACCGCGCGCTACGTGGTGGCGCTGCTGGAGACCTGCGCGTACCACGGGCGTTCGCTGGCGGCGACGGCGGAGCTGCTGCCGACGCACCCCTCGATCGCGGCGGATCCGCGGCTGCGCGGGGCGTGCGGGCGGATCGTGCACAACATCGAGGCGATCGCCGCGCATGTCGCCGACCCGCGGGCGGGGGCCGCGATCGAGACCGGCTCCAGCATCGCGTCGATGCTGGAGCCGGGTACTGCGCGGACCCCCCGCTACGGGCGGGTGACCGACCGGGTGCTGCGCCACCTCCAGCGGCTGGACGAGGCGGTCTCCGGTCTGAAGCGGCCGCTGGGCGTCGCCGGCGGTCCGGCGCGCCCAGGCGGGTGAGCGCTCACCGCGGGTCGGAACCGGGGCGGCGGCTGCCGAGCACCTCGTCGCGGACCCGGGCGCAGCTGCGGCTGATCAGCCGCGAGACGTGCATCTGGGAGATGCCCAGCCGGTCCGCGATGCGGCTCTGGGTCATGTCCTCGAAGAAGCGCATGTAGAGAATGGCACGTTCGCGCTCGGGGAGCCGGCGCAGCCCTTCCTTGGCGGCCTCGCGGTCGACCACGACGTCGTAGGACGTGTCCGGTGCGCCGAGGGTGTCGGCGAGGCTGTAGCCGTCGTCCCCGGTGGACAGCTCGGCGTCCAGTGACAGGGTGCTGAAGCTCTCCAGCGCCTCCATGCCGGCGGACACCTCTTCCTCGGTGAGTCCGGTGTGGGCGGCGATGTCGGCGACGGTGGGTTCGGGGCTGCCGGGGTTCTGGGTGAGGTCGCGCCGGGCCACGCGGACCCGGTTGCGCAGTTCCTGCACCCGGCGCGGCACCCGCAGGGCCCACATCCGGTCGCGGAAGTGCCGCTTGACCTCCCCGGTGATGGTCGGTACGGCATAGCTCTCGAAGGCGCCGCGGGACGGGTCGAACCGGTCGATGGCCTTGACCAGCCCGAGTGCGGCGACCTGGCGCAGGTCCTCGACGGACTCGCCGCGGTCGCGGAAGCGTCCGGCGATCCGGTGGGCCATGGGCAGCCAGGCGGTGACGAGTTCGTCTCGTACGGCGTCGCGCTCAGGGCCGTCGTCCAGCTCCGCCAGCCGGACGAACAGTTCCGCGGTGTCGGGGGCGTCGTCGTGGCTGCGCCGGGCGGGCGCCGCGGCGTCGGGGGCTGTCGTGCCGGTCAGGGCGGACGTGCCGGGACGGCTTGTCGACATGTCGGTCAGCATGCGGAATCGCTCCTGAACGTGGTTTCAGGGCATGGACCACATTCCGAGGTCCTGGCCCGAACGGTGGTGTCAGGGTTGCCGCGGGGTTGCCACCGGGCCCGCCAGGAGGGGGCCCAGGCAGCGGTGATGCTCCCCGCTGGGCGCGCGCCTCCGGTCCGAAGCACGAGATTCCGTCTGCCCCCCGGCCTCACGCGCAAACGCCGGTGCGCGGAACTTCGCGGACCGCTTCAGCGGAGCGGGACGACGGCCGTGATGCGCTTGCCGCCGAGGGGCAGCTCCGCCACCCGGACGTCACGGGCCAGCAGGCAGACGATGGGCCAGCCGCGGCCGCCGGGCCCGGTGCGGTCCTGGTCGCCGCCGTCCGGGGCGGCCACCGGGAGTTCGTCGCTGCGGTCGCTCACCGAGACGTACACCCCGCCGGAGTCGACGTCGACGTCGAAGCCGGTGATGCCGCCGCCGTGCACCAGGGCGTTGGTGGTGAGCTCGGAGGTGACCAGCAGGGCGTCCTGGACCGCCTGCGGGGGGCAGGGGAGCGCGCGGGCGCGGCACCTCTCCGTCATCACGCGCTTGACCGCTCTGCGGGCGTCGGCCGGCCGGCACGGCACCCTGGGGCGCGGCTCCGGCAGGGTCGCGGAGGAGCTGGACCGGTGCTGCTTGTCGCGCATCCTTTACTCCCTGAGCGGTGCCCGTATTGCCAGATTCCCTCCTCATTCGGCTCACCCTGGAAGACCCGTTTCAAACACCCTGGGTGCCGGTGCCATCACCGGCGGCCTCGCGGGTACCCGTGGGGCATGACGGATGTGGTGGACGCGGACGAGTTGTTGCGGCGGATCCGGCGCGGCCGGGAGCGCGCGGCCGAGGAGGAACGGGCCTGGCGGGAGCGGGCCCAGAGCCTCACGGCGACGGATCCCGAGGGCGCCCGGGAGGCGGCCCAGCGGGCCCGGTCGTTCGAGGCGGTCCTGCTGGTGCTGGGGGAGATCGTCCGCCCGGGCGGCGACCCGGCGCGGTCGGACGGAGTGAAACAGGTCACCTGACCCGCTTTCGGTTACCCAAAAGCACGGCAGATGGTTTACGGTTCATCCATACGTGATGCCGGAGCGGCGCGGAACCGTCCTTCCCCCCTCCCCGCGTCACCGCATACGGCCCTGGCTGGTTTCCCCCGTCCAGCCAGGGCTTTTTGCTGCCCTCACGGCGGCGCCGGGAGCCGCGGCAGGACACGAAACCGCTTCCTCCGAGGTGCTCGGGGCGGCGGCAGCGGCTGAAATGGGATGCAGCACCGCACGTCAACGCCGCCGGCGAGGAGCCCCGCGCCATGACCAAAGCGATCAAACTGCTCACCGCCCTGCCCCAGGCGCAGCGCGAGCGCCTGATGGAGCTGGCCAAGGAGGTGTCCTTCCGGGAGGACACCCGGATCTTCGAGGCCGGCGGCACGGCCGACCGGTTCTGGGTCATCCGCTCGGGCGCGGTCCACCTCGACCAGGAGGTCACCTCCCGGCAGCGGGTGACCGTGGCCAGCCTCGGCGCGGGCGACATGCTCGGCTGGTCCTGGCTGTTCCCGCCGTACCAGTGGGACTTCGGCGCGGTCGCCTTCAGCAACGTACGGGCCTACGAGTTCGACGGGCCCTCGGTGCTCGCGCTGTGCGTGGAGGACCCGCTGCTCGGGCTCTCGGTGGTGCGGACGGTGGCCGAGATCCTCGCCCACCGTCTGGAGACGACCCGCGGGAAGCTGATGGAGCAGTACACGTCCCGAAGGCGCGGGCCGCTGTAGGCGGTCAGATCCGGTAGCGCCGCAGCGCCGGGACGGCGAAGGCCAGGGCCAGCATCACGACGACGACCAGCGCGCCGCCGCCCGCCACCGCGGCGCGCGGTCCGAACGCCGAGCCGGCGGTGCCGTGCAGCACGTCGGCCAGGCGCGGACCGCCCGCGACGACCACGGTGAACACCCCCTGCATCCGGCCGCGCATCTCGTCGGTCGCCGCCGACAGCAGGATCGCCCCACGGAACACCATCGAGACCATGTCGGCGACCCCGCCCGCGGCGAGGAACGCGAAGGCGATCCAGAGGTTGCCGCTGAGCCCGAACCCGGCGACGGCCACTCCCCAGCCCACCACCGCCCCGATCACCATCCAGCCGTGCCGGCGGGCCCGCGAGAACACGCCGGAGAACAGCCCGCCGAGCACCGCGCCGACCGGGATGCCGGCGAACAGCACGCCGAGCGCGAGCCCCTCGCCCCAGGAGCCGTACGTCTCCGCGGCCAGCTGCGGGAACAGGGCGCGGGGCATGCCGAACACCATGGCGACGATGTCGGCGACGAAGGACAGCAGCAGGACCTCGCGGCGGAGGATGTACCGGAACCCGGCGGCTATCTCGCGGACTCCGGCCCGGCGGGCAGCGGCCTCGCCGAGCGGCGGCAGCGCGGGCAGCCGGACGACGGCCCACATGGTCACCGTCAGCGCCAGGGCGTCGATCAGGTACAGCTCCGGCAGCCCGACGACCGGGATGAGCGCACCGGCGAGCAGCGGGCCCGCCACCAGGCCGGTCTGCATCACCGTCGAGCCGAGCGCGCCCGCGGCGGCCAGCTGATCGGCCGGGACCAGGCGGGCGATGGAGGCGTTGCGGGCGGGCGCGTTGAGCCCGAAGAAGGCCTGCTGGAGCGCGAGCAGCGCCATGAGGACGACGACCGACTCCAGACCGGTGACGGCCTGCGCCCAGAACAGCAGCGAGGTCACCGCGATGCCGCCGTTGGTCACCAGCAGCAGCTTGCGGCGGTCCACGGTGTCGGCGACCGCCCCGCCCCACAGCGCGAAGGCCACCATGGGCAGGAGACCGGCCAGGCTCGCGTAGCCGACCCAGGCCGAGGAGTGGGTGATGTCGTAGATCTGCTTGGGCACCGCCACGGCGGTGAGCTGGCTGCCGACGGCGGTGACGATGGTCGACGACCACAGGCGCCGGTAGGCGGGGATGCGCAGGGGCCGGGTATCCATCGCCCAGCGGCGCCAGCCGCGCCGGGGCGGTTCGGCCGCCGGCGCGTCGGTGGCGGTCTCGGTGCTGCTCTCGCTCGTGTTCACGGATGTCCTGGTTGCTCGTTACACCTTTTTGCTTCGAGAGCCTAACTATCGCAGCAACACCCGTACACTTCGAACGCATTCGATCAGGAACCGGCGACCAGGGTCGCGCCCAGGCCCAGCATGGTGACGGCGACCAGGCCGTCCAGCACCCGCCACGCGGCTGGCCGGGCCAGGAACCGGCCGAGGAGCCGGGCGCCGAAGCCGAGCGCGGCGAACCAGCAGAGGCTGGCGCAGGCGGCACCGGCCCCGAAGGTCCAGCGCAGCGGGCCGCGGTCGGCGGCGATGGAGCCGAGCAGGAACACGGTGTCCAGGTAGACGTGCGGGTTCAGCCAGGTCATCGCCAGGCAGGTGAGCACCGCCCGGCGACGCGAGCCGGCCCCTTCACCCTCCGCCCGCAGCCCGGTTCCGGGCCGCAGCACCCGGCGGGCTGCCAGGGCGCCGTAGCAGAGCAGGAAGACACCGCCGACCAGGCCGATCGCGCGGAGCGCGCCCGGCCAGGCCACGACCACCGCACCGACCCCGCCGACGCCGAGGGCGATGAGCACCGCGTCGGACAGGGCGCAGATGCCGACCACGGCGAGGACGGCGTCCCGGCGCACCCCCTGACGCAGGACGAAGGCGTTCTGGGCGCCGATGGCGACGATCAGGGACAGGCCGGTGCCGAAGCCGGCGGCCGCGGCGGTCAGGGCGTGGTTCATGCGGGAGACGCTAGGAAACACCCCGCCCCAAGTACAGCTAAACATTTTCACGTACCCTTAGCTCTCGTGATGTCGGAGCTTCCGGTCGAGCAGGTGCGGACCCTGCTGGCCGTGGTGGACGAGGGCACCTTCGACGCGGCCGCCGCCGCGCTGCACGTGACGCCGTCGGCGGTCAGCCAGCGGGTCAAGGCGCTGGAGCAGCGCACCGGCCGGGTGCTCCTGCAACGCACCAAACCGGTGCGGCCCACGGAGTCCGGCGCGGTGCTGGTGCGGTTCGCCCGGCAGCTGGCCCGGCTCGAGCGGGACGCCTGGGGAGAGCTGGGGCTGAGCGGCGGCGGGGAGCCGACCCGGGTGTCGGTCGCGGTGAACGCGGACTCGCTGGCGACCTGGTTCCTGCCGGCCCTGACCCGGGTCGCGGGCCTCTGCTTCGAGCTGCACCGGGAGGACGAGGACCACACGGCCGCGCTGCTGCGCGAGGGACTGGTGATGGCGGCGGTGACCTCCTCGCCCGATCCGGTGCCCGGCTGCACGGTCCGTCCGCTGGGCCGGATGCGCTACCTGCCGGTGGCCGCCCCCGCGTTCGCCGCGACCCACCTGGACGGGCGGCCCCTGGCGGAGGCGCTGCCGGCGGCACCCGTCGTGACCTTCGACCGCAGGGACGACTTCCAGGACGGCTTCGTCCGCCGCCTGGGCGCCGGCGCGGCCGGGCGGCTGCGGCACTCCGTTCCCACCTCGGAGGGGTTCGTGGAGGCCGTCACCGCGGGGCTCGGCTGGGGCATGGTCCCGGAGGCGCAGGCCGGCCCCCTGCTGGACCGGGGGCGGCTGGTCGTGCTCGCCCCCGGCGCGTGGATGGACGTGGCGCTGCACTGGCAGCAGTGGCGACTCGACTCCCCCGCCCTGGCGGCCCTGGCCGACGCGGTGATCACCACGGCGGCGGAGACACTGCGCCGCTGAGACGCGCGGGCCCGGGCCCCGCGGGCGGGTTCCCGGGCGGTCCCAACTCCCCCGCGTCCGGGGCCGGTCGGGCGGCCCGGCGCTCTCGCGGCTCCGCTTTCCCCCCAGTTGACCGCGCGCGCTGCCCGCGCGGCCGCAAGTCCCCCCGGGCGACCGGGATGCGTTCCTTCTCCGATTCCCCTCCGGTTGTGCCGTTTCACACCGCCCCGACCGGTCACCCGAACCCGGAACGCAATCGACAGGACACGGACGACTTCGATCCGAGCCAGGAGACTTCGATGGACAACTGGCGTGACCATGCCGCGTGCCGCCACGAGGACCCCGATCTGTTCTTCCCGATCGGCACCACCGGCCCGGCGCAGGTGCAGACCCAGCAGGCCAAGGCGGTGTGCGGGCGCTGCCCGGTGCGCGAACAGTGCCTGGACTGGGCGCTGGACTCGGGCCAGATCATCGGAATCTGGGGCGGTACGACCGAGCTGGAGCGCCGGGCGCTGCGCCGCCGCGCACGCTCCCGGCCGCGCTCGGGCTGACCCGTCGCGGACCCGCCCCGGGCGGTTGCGGGCGGGCCCGGGCAACGGAGCCGGCCGGGGCGGATCCGCCCCGGCCGCCGGCCTGCGGGGGCTTCAGCGGCCCCCTCGCCGCAGGGTCCCCCACTCCCGCTGCTGCCGGGCCACCTCGTCACTGGCCGCGTCGATCACCTCGCCGGCGATCCAGCACAGCGGCTCCACGTCGGCGACCAGCGGCTCGTTGTCGGGGCCCCGGCCGGTCTCCCGTCCCCGCAGGACCCAGGGGCGCACGCCGGGGCCCTTGTCGTGCGGCAGGTGCGCGTAGTCGTACAGCCGGCGCGCCACCCACAGCTCCGGGGAACGGTCCTCCCACCACTCCTCGACGTCGAGCGGGTTGGCGGACAGGCCCGGCATGGGGACGCCGGTCAGCTCGTCGGTGCTGGAGACGTCATCGAGGTCGGTGCCGGGCCCCTTCGACCAGCGCACGTACAGGCCCCGGTGCCGTTCCACCAGGCGGGCCAGCTCGGCCAGCGTGGTCACGACCGGCAGGTCGTCCGGTGCGCTCATGGCTTGACCTCCCTCTGCTGCGCGTCGCGCGACCGGAGTACCCCCGGCGCGCGCGAGGAATCGGATCACACTCCTCCGCTCTCCGGGTCCGCCCCGGACACCATTGCCGGGGCTCTCCGCGCCCCCCTGGCCCCGGAAGAGTCCCTGATCCGGGAGGGGGCCCTTGTCGTCCGCGCCCGGCCCGTGCGGAACCTGTCAGGACTCAGGCGCTGTCCGGCTTGCCCTCCGTGTACAGCCAGGTGTGGAGCAGTCCCCCCAGCCGCTTCCCGGACGTCCGCTCGGCGAGCCGGACGAACTCCGCCGTCGTCCCGTGCCCGGCGCGGTGCCCGGTCGCCCAGGCGCGCAGGATCCGCAGGAAGTCCCGGTCGCCGACGGCCCGCCGGAGTGCGTGCAGGGCCATGGCACCGCGGGCGTAGACGGGCGTGCCGAAGATCCGCGCGCCGCTGCCGGGGTCGCCGGGCGGGTAGGCCCACAGCCCGTCGCTCGCGGGGCGGGCGTAGAGGGCGTCGAAGGTGTGCTGGGCGCTCGGGCCGCCGTGCTGTTCCGCGTAGAGCCACTCGGCGTAGGTGGCGAAGCCCTCGTTGAGCCAGATGTCCTTCCAGGCGGTGAGGGAGACGGAGTCGCCGAACCACTGGTGGGCGCTCTCGTGGACGAGGGTGTCCAGGTCGGGCGCGGAGTCGTAGACCGGCCGGGTCTGGGTCTCCAGGGCGTAGCCCACGTCCGGGGCGTGGTCGACGATCGAGCCGGCGGCCCGGAACGGGTACGGCCCGAACAGCTTGCTCTCCCACTCCAGTACGGAGGGCAGTGCGCGCAGCACGGGCGCGGCGGCGCGCGCCTCCCGGGGGTCCACGGCGTTGTACACCTGGACGCCGTCGCGGGTGGTGTACCGCTCGACCTGGAACTTCCCGATGGTGGCGGTGGCCAGGTAGGCGGCCATGGGCTGGGCGGCGCGCCAGCGGAAGGTGGTCAGCCCGTGCGCGGTGCGCCGGCCGAGCAGGACGCCGTTGGCGACCGCGGTGCGCCCCTCCGGCACGGTGATCGTGAAGTCGTACGACGCCTTGTCCCGGGGGTGGCCGTTGGCCGGGAACCAGGTCATCGCGCCCTGCGGTTCGCCCGCGACGAACGCGCCGTCGTCGGTGGGGATCCAGCCGTCGGCCGAGCCGTCGGGGTCGGTGACGGGCTCCGGGGTGCCGTGGTAGGCGACCGTGACACGGAACTCCTGTCCCTCGCGCAGGGTCCGGCGCGGGGTCACGACGAGTTCCTGGCCGTCGCGCCGGAAGGCGGCCGGCGTGCGGTCGACGGTGACGGCGGTGACCTGAAGGCCCCTCAGGTCCAGGTCGAAGCGGCCGAGCCGGTGGGTGGCGCGGGCCGTGAGCTCGGCCGTGGCGTCCAGGCGGTGGGAGCCGGTGTCGTAGCGGAGCGTCAGATCGTAGTGGCGGACGTCGTAACCGCCGTTGCCGCTGAGCGGGAAGTAGGGGTCGCCCGCACCGGACGCGCCGGTCGTGCCCGTCGCCGGGGGTCCGGCGGCGCCGAGGAGCGCCGCCACGGCGACGGGGACGGTGGCGTAGGCGGCGGTGCGGCTGCGGCGGGCGGGCAGTTGGCGGGACGGCGTCACGTACGCTCCTCCGAGGGGGTGGCCGGTGATCGACTGGCCGCCAGACTAGGCGCGGCGGGCGCCCCGGCTCCGCCCTGTTCCGGTCAAGTCCGCTCGCGTCGCCGCCCGGCGGGCGGGGCGCGCCGCAGTACGCTCGCGGAACCGTCCGCGACCCGAGGAGGGCCCCGCCGTGAGCGTGCGCGTGCGCCGTGTCTACGAACCGCCCGAGCCCGACGACGGCCTGCGCGTGCTGGTCGACCGGCTGTGGCCGCGCGGCCTCGCCAAGGACGCGGCCCGGGTCGACGAGTGGCCCAAGGGGCTCACGCCGTCGACCGAGCTGCGCACGTGGTACCACGCGGGCGAGGGGTCGTACGAGGAGTTCCGCCGCCGGTACGAGGCGGAACTCGATGCTCCGGAGGCCGCCGGTCTCCTCGACGGCCTGCGCGCCTCGGCCCGTGAGGGGCGCGTGACGCTGCTGACGGCGTCGAAGGCGCCGGAGCGCAGCCACGCCACCGTGCTGGCGTCGCTGCTGGACGGCTGAGGTCAGCCGGTCTGCTTGGCCGCGGCGCGGCCGGCCGCGCGCCCCGAGAACAGGCAGCCGCCGAGGAACGTGCCCTCCAGGGCGTTGTAGCCGTGGACGCCGCCGCCGCCGAACCCGGCCACCTCGCCGGCCGCGTACAGCCCCTCGATCGGCGTGCCGTC
Source organism: Streptomyces sp. NPDC013455 (assembly GCF_040632975.1). Taxonomy (NCBI): domain Bacteria; kingdom Bacillati; phylum Actinomycetota; class Actinomycetes; order Kitasatosporales; family Streptomycetaceae; genus Streptomyces; species Streptomyces sp. NPDC013455. The sequence goes on from NZ_JBEYCX010000006.1 coordinate 21,290, forward strand.
GCCGCCGAGGGCACGGGAGTCCAGGTCGGTCTGGATGCCGCCGAGGGTCTTGCGGGTCAGCACGCGCAGCCGGACGCCGATGAGGGGGCCCGCGGCGGGATCGAGGATGCGGTGCGGGGCGGCGACCCGGCCGAGCCGGTCGCCGATGTAGCGGCGGGCGTTGCGGATGCCCTGGACCTGGGCGTCCTTGCTGTAAGGGTTGGCGATCTGGAGGTCGCGGGCCTCGATCTGGCGGCGTACCTCGGCCGCGTCCAGCAGCGGCTCGCCGGTGAGAGCGTTCATCTTCTCGACCAGCTGCTCCAGGCTGCCGGCGGTGACGAAGTCGGCGCCCCGGTCGAGGAACGCCCGCACCGGACCGGGGGCGCCCTTGCCGAGCAGCCGGTCGCGGAGCACGGCCCCCCGGTCCCTGGCCGTGATGTCGGGGTTCTGCTCGGACCCGGAGAGCGCGAACTCCTTTTCGATGATCTTGCGGGTGAGGATGAACCAGGAGTGGTCATACCCGGCTATGTCCTCGGTGGTGCGCAGGTGCCTGAGGGTGCTCAGGGTGTCGTAGCCGGGCAGACAGGGCTCGGGCAGCCGGCGGCCGAGGGCGTCGAGCCAGACGGAGGACGGGCCCGGCAGGACGCGGATGCCGTGTCCGGGCCAGATGGGGTCCCAGTTCTGCAGGCCCTCGGTGTAGTGCCACATGCGGTCGCGGTTGACCAGCCGCACGCCGGCCTCGGCGCTGATGTCGAGCATGCGGCCGTCGACGTAGGCCGGGACACCGGTGACCATCTCGGCAGGGGGCGTGCCGAGCCGTTCGGGCCAGTACCGGCGGACGATGTCGTGGTCGGCGCCGATGCCGCCGGTCGTCACGACGACGGCCTGCGCGGTCAGTTCGAAGTCGCCGGTCCGTTCCCGGCTGGAGGCGGCACCGCGCGGTGCGTCGTCGGGGGCGAGGAGGGTGCCGCGCACCCCGCGTGCGGTGCCGCCCTCGACGAGCAGTTCGTCCACCCGGTGGCGGTGGTGGAAGGTGAGCAGCCCGTCCCGGGCGGCCTGCCGGGCGTACCGGACGAAGGGCTCGACCACCCCGGTGCCGGTGCCCCAGGCGACGTGGAAGCGGGGGACGGAGTTGCCGTGCCCGTCCGCCCGGAGGTCGCCGCGCTCGGCCCAGCCCACGGTGGGCAGCAGCTCGATGCCGTGCCCCTGGAGCCAGGACCGCTTCTCCCCGGCCGCGAACTCGACGTAGGCGCGCGCCCAGCGCACCGCCCAGGAGTCCTCGTCCTCCAGCCGGTCGAACCGGGCGCTGCCCTGCCAGTCGTTCCAGGCGAGGCCGAAGGAGTCCTTGATGCCGAGGCGGCGCTGTTCGGGCGAGTCGACGAGGAAGAGCCCGCCGAAGGACCAGAACGCCTGGCCGCCGAGGTTGGCGGCGTTCTCCTGGTCGACCAGGGCCACCCGGCGGCCCCTGCTGGTGAGTTCGTGCGCCGCGACGAGGCCGGCGAGACCGGCTCCGACGACGATGACGTCCGCGTCCATGGCGACTGTGTCCTTCCTGAGGGTGCTCGTACGGCCGACGCGCCCCGGCCGGGCCCGGCGCGACGGAATCCGTCCGGCCGGGCCGGTGCCGGCGGTGCCCGCCCGGCCGGGCTCGTGCGGGGTGCTCATGCGGAGGTGTTCATGCGGGGCCGCGGCTGCCGTCCGTGAGCAGCGCGGTGAGCAGCTGCTCCAGCCAGGCACGGGCGGCTTCGACGTCCCTGTCCAGCAGCAGCTGGGTGGTGACCCCGTCGTAGGCGGCGACCACGGCGTGCGCGGCGCCGTCGGCGTCGCCCAGGACGGCGGGCAGCCGGGTGTGGCCCCGGGCCCGGGAGAGCCGGTCGGCGATGGCCTGCCGGAGCCGGGTGCGGTGGTCGAGCAGGGCACGGGCGACGGCCGGGTCGCGGGCGGCGTGCACCAGGAAGTCGGTCTTCACCAGCAGCCAGTCCACGTCGAGCAGCAGCACCTCGGTGACCCGGTGCACGGAGGCGGGCACGTCCAGGCCGGGCCCGTCCTGGGCCAGCGCCTCGGCCACCTGGGCGGCGATGAGGTCGGCGCGCTCCTGGTACAGGGCGAAGAACAGTTCGTCCAGGGTGGCGAAGTTCGAGTAGAAGGCGCCCCGGCTGAAGCCGGCCGCCTCGCACACCTCCTCGATGGAGACCCGCCCGAACCCCTTGGCGGCGAACACCGTGAAGGCCGCGTCGAGCAGCCGGGCGCGGGTGCGCAGCCGGCGCCGGGTGACGCGCTTGGGTGTGTCGTCCATCGGTGGCCGCCCCTCCTCGTCCCGATACACGAACGTATCGGATGCACCGATGTATCGAAAAGCCCCGGGAACGACTGGCCTGCCGTACGGCGTGATCACAATGGAACGTATTTTCGATTCGGGCGTACGCTGGACCCATGGCCACGCACCTCCAGGGCTCCCTGTTCGACCAGACCGACGAGCTCCGGCTCGGCCCGCTGGACGGGCTGCGCCGGACCGAGCTGGGCGCCGGCGCCTGGATCGACGTCCTGCCCGGCTGGCTGAGCGGCGCCGACGCGCTGTTCGAACAGCTGGCGGCGGACGTGCCCTGGCGTGCGGAGCGGCGCACGATGTACGACCACGAGGTCGCCGTACCGCGCCTGCTGGCCTGGTACGGGGAGCTGGACCCGCTCCCCCACCCGGTGCTGGACGAGGCCCGCACCGCCCTGTCCCGGCACTACGCCGAGGAGCTCGGGGAGGCGTTCACCACCGCCGGGCTGTGCTTCTACCGCGACGGCCGGGACAGCGTGGCCTGGCACGGGGACCGGATCGGGCGGGGCGCCCGCGAGAACACCATGGTCGCGATCCTCTCCGTCGGCGCACCCCGCGACCTGCTGCTGCGCCCGGCCGGCGGAGGCGGCGGCACAATGCGCCGCCCCCTCGGCCACGGCGACCTCATCGTGATGGGCGGATCCTGCCAGCGCACCTGGCAGCACTGCGTGCCCAAGACCACCCGGGCCACGGGACCGCGCATCAGCATCCAGTTCCGGCCCCGGGGAGTGCACTGACGGCCGCGGCCGCCCTCTTGCGCGGCCGGGTGCCGCATCTGGTTGGCTGTCCCCGACGATCAGCCGCTCAGGGCCCGGGGAGATCATGACCGCTCACGTCCAGCAAGTCGCCGACGGCACCCACCTGGTGACCGGCCACCACGTCAACTGGGTGATCCTCAAGGACGGTGACGCCGTCACGCTGATCGACACCGGGTATCCCGGGGACCGCCGGGGACTGCTGGAGTCCCTCGCGGCGGTGGGCGCCGCACCGGAGGCGGTCACCGCCGTCCTGATCACCCACGCGCACAACGACCACCTGGGCTCGGCCGAGTACCTGCGCGCCGCCCACGGCACCCCCGTCCTCCTCCATCCGGCCGAAGTCCCGCACGCCCGGCGGGAGTTCTTGCAGCAGGCGAGCATCGGCGACGTGGTCCGCAACGCCTGGCGGCCCGGCGTCCTGCCCTGGGCGGTGCACGTGATCCGCGTCGGCGGGACCGAGAACCACCCGGTCACGGCGCCCGAGCCGTTCCCGGCCGAGGGTCCGCTCGACCTGCCGGGCCGGCCGGTCCCGGTGCACACCCCGGGCCACACGGACGGCCACTGCGTCTTCCACCTGCCCGACGCGGGCATCGTGATCTCCGGGGACGCCCTGGTCAGCGGGCACGCCACCTCGCGGGTCGAGGGCCCGCAGCTGCTGCCGGACTTCTTCCACCACGAGCGCGCGCGGGCGCTGGCCTCCCTGGACCTCATCGCGGCACTCGACGGCGACACCCTGCTGCCCGGGCACGGACCGGTCCACCGCGGTCCGGTACGGGCCGCGGCCGAACAGGCACGGGACCGGGCCTCCTAGAACAGGCGCGCGGGGCCTTAGGGTTCGTGCCATGGCCTTGCAGATCAGCGCCACCAACCCGGAGCACCCCGCGCTCCTGCTCGCCCTGCCCTGGGACACACCGCTGGAGGAGTGGCCCGCGGAGCACCTGGTACCCCTCCCCCGCGGCATCTCCCGGCACGTGGTGCGCTACGCGCACGCCGGCGACGAGGTGATCGCCGTCAAGGAGCTGGCCGAGCGGCCCGCGCTGCGCGAGTACGAGCTGCTGCGCGACCTGCACCGGCTGGGCATCCCCGCCGTCGACCCGCTGGCCGTGGTCACCGGCCGCGCCGACCCCTCGGGCGCCCCGCTGGAGCCGGTGCTGGTCACCCGGCACCTGCGCGGTTCGATGCCGTACCGGTCGATGTTCGAGACGACCATGCGCCCGGCGACCATGCACCGGCTGATGGACGCCCTCGCCGTGCTGCTGGTCCGTCTGCACCTGGCCGGGTTCGCGTGGGGCGACTGCTCGCTGTCCAACACCCTGTTCCGGCGGGACGCGGGCGCCTACGCGGCCTACCTGGTCGACGCCGAGACCGGCGACCTGCATCCCCGGCTCAGCCCCGGGCAGCGGGAGTACGACCTCGACCTGGCCCGGGTCAACATCAGCGGCGAGCTGCTGGACCTGGAGGCGTCCGGCGCGCTGCACCCGTCCGTCGACCCCGTCGCGTTCGGCCACGAGATCTGCACCCGCTACCAGGGGCTGTGGCAGGAGCTGACCCGCACCTCGGTGTACCCGGCGGGCAAGTACCACTACATCGAACGCCGGATCCGCCGTCTGAACGACCTGGGTTTCGACGTGGCCGAGATGCAGATCGAGCACTCGTCCAACGGCGACTCGGTCACCTTCGTGCCGAAGGTCGTCGACGCCGGCCACCACCAGCGCCAGCTGCTGCGGCTGACCGGCCTGGACGCCGAGGAGAACCAGGCGCGGCGGCTGCTCAACGACCTGGAGAGCTGGATGGCCACCCAGGACGACTACGCGCCCGGCGACCGCCCCCCGGGCTCCCGGCCCGGCGCGGGCGGCGCGGACCCCCACACCGCCCGGCCCGAGGTGCTCGCGCACCGCTGGGTGCGGGACGTGTTCCGGCCGACCGTGCGGGCGGTGCCGCCGGAGCTGCGCGGCACCATGGACCCGGCCGAGATCTACCACCAACTCCTCGAACACCGCTGGTACCTGTCCGAGCGCGCCCAGCACGACATCGGGCTGGACACCGCCGTCCGGGACTACGTCGAGAACGTGCTGCCCCGGGCCCGCGCCACGGCGGAGCCGCCCGGACCGCGGTAGCTCACTCGTGCGGTACGACGGCCACCGGGCAGTCGGCGTGGTGCAGCACCCCGTGCGCGACCGAGCCGATCCGGGCGCCGACGGCCGTACGGCGGGCCCGCCGCCCGACGACCATCAGCTGGGCCCGGCCGGCCACCGACAGCAGCACCTGCCCGGCACTGCCCATCTCCACGTGCTCCGCGACGGGCACCTCGGGGAACCGCTCCCGCCAGGGCCGCAGCGCCTCGGCCAACGCCTGCCGCTCGTAGGGTTCCAGACCGCCCGCGTCGTCGAGCAGCTTGAGCGAACCGGGGCTGTAGGCGAAGACCGGCGGCAGGGTCCAGGCCCGTACGGCCCGTACGGTGGCGCCCCGGGCCGCGGCGGTCTCGAACGCGAACCGCAGCGCCGCCGCGCTGTCCTCGGGGCCGCCGTGCTGGCCGACCACGACGTCCCGGCCGGCCGCCTCCGCCGCGGCGTCGGCCCCGGCGCGCACCAGGACCACGGGCCGGGCCGCCTCCGCGATCACCTGCTGGCCGACCGACCCCAGCAGGAACCCGACGACGGGTCCGTGCCCGCGCGAGCCCAGCACCAGCAGTTCGGCCCCGGCCGCCGCGCCGGCCAGCGCCTCCGCGGCCCCGCCCTCCACCACGTCGGTGGTCACCGTCAGCTCCGGGTGCCGCTCGCGGACCCCGCGCACGGCCTCCGTCACGCCCTCCGACACCCAGCCGTGCTGGGTGTCGCGGTCCGCGGTGGCGAGCGCCTCGGCGTACTCCCAGGCGTGCACCACGCGCAGCGGCAGCCCCCGGCGGACGGCCTCCCGGGCCGCCCAGCCCAGCGCGGCCAGACTCTCCTCCGTGCCGTCCACCCCTGCCGTGATCGGGCGTGTCATCCGTGGGCCTCCTCGTCGTCGTCACCGCGTCCTCGTGGTGCTGGTGCCCACTATCGAACACCAGCGGGCACGGGCACGACGATCTCTCCCGGAGCCACCGCACCGGCCTCCCCGGGTGCGGGCGCACCGGACGGTCGTCGTGGGGCGGGCGGCGGTTCCCCCGCGGGCGAGCGGAACCCGGGGAACCGAACATACGATGGCCGGGAACCGGTGCGATGGTCCCCACGACACCGACCCGGGAGACCGACGCTCGGGTGGGGAGACGTATGGCACAGGCCGCCGATGCCGCGCGGACCGTCATCCTGACCGTGGACGACGACCCGGGGGTATCCCGCGCCGTCGCCCGCGACCTCAGGCGCCGCTACGGCGAGTCGTACCGGATCGTGCGCGCGGAGTCCGGCGAGTCCGCCCTGGACGCGCTGCGCGAACTGAAACTGCGCGGTGACCTGGTGGCGGTGATCCTGGCCGACTACCGCATGCCGCAGATGAACGGCATCGACTTCCTGGAGCAGGCGCTCGACGTGTACCCGGGGGCCCGGCGCGTGCTGCTCACGGCGTACGCGGACACCAACGCGGCCATCGACGCGATCAACGTCGTCGATCTCGACCACTACCTGCTCAAGCCGTGGGACCCGCCGGAGGAGAAGCTCTACCCGGTGCTGGACGACCTGCTCCAGTCCTGGCGCACCAGCGCCTACAAGCCCGTGCCCAGCACCAAGGTGGTGGGGCACCGCTGGTCGGCGCGGTCGTCCGCGGTGCGCGAGTTCCTGGCCCGCAACCAGGTGCCCTACCGCTGGTACTCGGTGGAGGAGCCGGAGGGCGGGCGGCTGCTGGCGGCGGCCGGCCGGGACGGGCAGCGGCTGCCGGTGGTGATCACCCCGGACGGGTCGGTGCTGGTCGAGCCCGAGGCCCCGGAGCTGGCCGCCCGCGTGGGGCTGGCGACCACGCCGACGGCCGACTTCTACGACCTGGTCGTGATCGGCGGCGGCCCGGCGGGGCTCGGCGCGGCCGTGTACGGGGCCTCGGAGGGGCTCAGGACCGTCCTGGTGGAGCGGTCGGCGACCGGTGGGCAGGCCGGTCAGAGCTCCCGGATCGAGAACTACCTCGGCTTCCCGGACGGCGTCTCCGGTGCCCAGCTCACCGACCGGGCGCGGCGGCAGGCGGCCAGGTTCGGCGCCGAGCTCCTGACCGCGCGGGAGGTGACGGGGCTGGAGGTCAACGGCGCGGCCCGCCTCGTGCGGTTCGCGGACGGCTCCGCGATCGGCGCACACAGCGTCATCCTGGCGACGGGCGTGCAGTACCGGCAGCTCCAGGCCCGGGGCTGCGCCGATCTCACCGGCTGCGGGGTGTTCTACGGCTCGGCGCTGACCGAGGCGGCCGCCTGCCAGGGGCACGACGTGTACATCGTCGGCGGCGCCAACTCGGCGGGCCAGGCGGCGATGTACCTGTCCCGGTTCGCCAAGTCGGTGACGTTGCTGGTGCGCGGCCCCGACCTGTCGGCGTCGATGTCGTCCTACCTGATCCAGCAGATCGACGACGCCCCGAACATCTCGGTGCGCAGCCACACGGTGGTGGACGGCGCGCACGGCACCGGGCGGCTGGAGCGGCTGACGCTGCGCCATGTGACGACCGGCGAGACCGAACGGGTCGACGCCCAGTGGATGTTCGTCTTCATCGGCGCCGCCCCGCTGACCGACTGGCTCGGCGACACCGTGCTGCGCGACGAGCGCGGCTTCATCCTGGCCGGGCCGGACCTGACCGCCGACGGACGGCCGCCGGCGGGCTGGGAGCTGGACCGGCCGCCGTACCACCTGGAGACCAGCGTTCCCGGCGTGTTCGTCGCGGGCGACGCGCGCGCCGAGTCCGCCAAGCGGGTCGCGTCCGCCGTCGGAGAGGGAGCCATGGCCGTGATGCTCGTCCACCGGTACCTGGAGCAGTCGTGAGCGGTCGGACCGTGGCGTGCAGCCCGCAGGAGATCGGCTCGCTCTTCCTCTTCGAGAAGCTGAGCCCACAGCAGTTGGGCCGGCTGTGCGCCCAGGGGCGGGTGGAGCTGTTCCCGCCCGGTCCGGTGTACACCGAGGGCGACCCGGCCACCTGCTTCTTCGTGATGATCGAGGGCACCGTCGTGCTGTCCCGGCGGGTCGGCGGTGACGACGTGGAGGTCACCCGCACCTCGCAGCCCGGGGTGTACGCGGGCGCCATGCAGGCCTACCTCGGCGACCGGGTGCGGCAGGTCTACAACAACTCCATGCGGGTCACGGAGCCGACACGCTTCTTCGTGCTGCCGGCGGACCTCTTCGCGGACGTGATGCGCGAGTGGTTCCCGATGGCCGTGCACCTGCTGGAGGGGCTTTTCTTCGGCTCGAAGAACACCCAGGCGATGATCGGGCAGCGGGAACGGCTGCTGGCGCTGGGCTCGTTGTCGGCGGGGCTCACGCACGAGCTGAACAATCCCGCCGCGGCGGCCGTCCGGGCCACGGCGACACTGCGGGAGCGGGTCGCGAAGATGCGCCACAAGCTCGGCGTGATCGCCGGGGGGTCCTTCTCCCCCGACTGCCTGGCGAACCTGATCGAGATCCAGGAGCGCACCGCGGAGCGGGTGGCGAAGGCACCGGCGCTCAGCCCGCTGGAGGCCGCCGACCGGGAGGACACGCTCACCGACTGGCTGGAGGACCACGGCATCGACCAGGCCTGGCAGGTGGCGCCCACCTTCGTGCAGGCCGGGCTCGACGTCGACTGGCTGGAGCAGGTCGGGGCGGCCGTGGACGAGGAGATCCTGCCGGGCGCGGTCGGCTGGCTCAACTACACCGTCGAGACCGAGCTGCTGATGAACGAGATCGAGGACTCCACCACCCGCATCTCGCACCTCGTCGACGCGGCCAAGCAGTACTCCCAGCTGGACCGGGCGCCGTACCGGGTGGTGGACGTGCACGAACTCCTCGACAGCACGCTGCTGATGCTGTCCGGGAAGATCGGGGCGGGCATCGAGGTCGTCAAGGAGTACGACCGCACGCTCCCGCCGGTGCCGGCCTACCCGGCCGAACTGAACCAGGTATGGACCAACCTGATCGACAACGCCGTCTCGGCCATGAACGGCGCGGGCGGCCAGGGCACGCTGACCGTGCGGACGGCGCTCGACCACGAGCGGCTGATGGTGGAGTTCCGGGACACCGGGCCCGGCGTCCCGCCCGCGGTCAAGGACCGGATCTTCGACCCGTTCTTCACCACCAAGCCGGTCGGCGAGGGCACCGGACTGGGTCTGGACATCTCCTGGCGGATCGTCGTCAACAAGCACCACGGCACCCTGCGGGTGGAGTCGGTGCCCGGAGACACCCGCTTCCAGGTGCTGCTGCCGCTGACCGCCGGGACACCCGACGAGGAGCAGGCATGAACGACGACGGAATCGACCCGCGGGTGCCGCCCAGCGGTCCGGGCTGTGCGGAGTGCGAGGAGGCCGGCGGCTGGTGGTTCCATCTGCGCCGCTGCGCGCGGTGCGGGCACATCGGCTGCTGCGACGACTCCCCGGCCCGGCACGCGACCGCCCACTACCGGGCGACCGGACACCCGCTGATCCGCAGCTTCGAGCCGGGCGAGGGCTGGTTCTGGGACTACACCACCGACGAGTTGTACACCTCCGGGCCCGAACTGGCCCCGCCGGCCAGCCATCCCGCCGACCAGCCGGTCCCGGGTCCGGCGGGCCGGGTGCCGGACGACTGGGAGCGGACGCTGCGCTGAACCCCGGCGGAGGCCGCGGGCGGATCACCCCGGCAGGCCGCGGGCGGCTCGGCGGGCGCAGTCGAGGCTGCCCGGGGGGACGGCGTCCGCCAGGGCGCGCATGCCCCGGTCGTTGGGGTGCAGGTGGTCGCCGCCGTCGAAGGACGGCAGCATCCGCTCCGGGTCGTCCGGGCTGCGCAGGACGCCGTCGAAGTCGACGACGGCGTCGAACTCCCCGGCGCCGCGCAGGAAGGCGTTGACCTCCCGCCGTACGGCCTCGGCGGACGGGTCCCACTCCGGCCGGCCCTTGAACGGGCCGACCGTGGCGACGGCCGCGCAGGTGCCGGCCGCGTGCAACCGCCGGGCGATCTCGCGGTAGCCGGCGATCAGCTCGGCCGCCGTGACGCCGCTGTGCGCCTTGAGGTCGTTGACGCCCTCGAAGAGCAGGACGGTGCGCACTCCGGGCTGGGACAGGACGTCCCGGTCCAGCCGGTGGATCGCGGCCTGTCCGGCGCCGTCCGCGAGCAGCTTGTTGCCGGAGATGCCCTGGTTGGCCACGCCCTGCACGGCCGTGCCGGCCGTGCTCAGCCGCCGGGCGAGGTGGTCGGGCCAGCGGCGGTTCAGGTCGGTGCCGGACTGCCGTCCGTCGGTGAGGGAGTCGCCGAGCGCGACCACGGCACCGGCGGCCGGGGCGGAGGCGCGTACGGCGACGGAGTCGACGTACCACCAGGATCCGGTGGTCCGCGTCCAGTGGGCGCCGCTCTCGTCGGCGGTGTGCTCGCCCCGGCCGGTGTACGACGTCTGCATCGCCATCCGGTGGCCCGTGGCCGGTCCGGCCGCGGTCGGGGTGCGCAGGCTGACGACCAGGTCGGCGTCGGCCGGGACGCTGCCGGGCAGCGGGTCGCTCCAGACGGCGGCGCCCGCCGGGACGGTGACCGTGCGGGCACCGCCGAAGGTGAGCGGCCGGTTGCCGCCCGGCCGCAGTGCGGCCCCCCGGTCGCGCAGGCCGGCGTGGACACCGTCCAGGGTCAGCGGCCGGTCGCCGAAGGCGTTGGTGAAGCGGACCCGCAGGTCGCTGCCGCCGACGCTGGTGTGGACGACGAGCCGGTAGCCCCGGCCGGCCGTGCCCTCGCCCAGGCGGTCGGCGCTCGCCGCCCAGGTGACCACGCTCGGTGCGCGGGCGGCGGGCCCGGGCGGCGTACCGGCGCGGGCCGGGGGCGCGTACGGGCAGGCGACGGCGGTGAGCAGCGCGGCGGCGGCGCGGCAGCAGCGCCCGGCACGCCCGCTCACCGGGCGGGTTCCCGGAGCGTGCCGGTCTCGCCGGGTGGCACGCGGACCGTACGGAACGCACTTGCACATCCCACGGAGGTCATGGTGCCGTCTGCGCCGCGCGTCCGCACCTCGGTGAGGTTCCCGTCCCGCCGTTCCCGGCCGGGCGAGCCGCCGCCCGGACCCGCGCATGCGGATGCCCCGCGCGGGGCGGGGCATCCGGTGGTGCTGGGGTGTTTCCGGCGTCCGTCAGTGGGCGCGCGGCGTGTTGGCGGCGGTGACGTTGACCGCGGCCCACGACTTGTCGACCGTCTTGTACTCGGTGCTGCTCGCGCCGTACAGGTCCTTGGCCGCCTTCAGCGTCGCGACGCGCGCCTGGTGGAAGTCGGTGGTGGAGACCATGTAGCGGGTGAGCGCACGGTAGTAGATGGCGGTGGCCTTGGTGCGGCCGATGCCCTTGACCGTGACGTTGTGGTACGTCGGCGAGTTGTAGTTCACGCCGTTGATCGTCTTCTTGCCGCTGCCCTCGGCGAGGAGGTAGTAGGCGTGCGAGGAGACACCGGAACCGGCGTGCACCTCGGTGTAGTAGGTGTCCGGGGACCAGTAGTCGATCGCGCCCTCGAGCTTGTCGAGCGACGGGTGGTCCAGACGGCGCAGGAACTTCTGGGCGAGGCCCAGCTTCTCGCCGACCAGGTAGTCCGCGGTGTCCTTCGAGTTCTTGGCGTAGAACTCGACGTTCGAGCCGAAGATGTCCGCGAGCGACTCGTTCAGCGAGCCCGGCTCGCCGTACTGGTTGCCGTCGGAGTCGACGAACGTCGGCTGGAGGTTGGCGGTGGCCTCGACCACGCCGTGGGTCAGCTCGTGGCCGGTGACGTCGAGGACGACGAGCGGCTTCTTGAACATCTGGCCGTCGCCGTCGCCGTACAGCATGCAGTTGCAGGTCGGGTCCCAGAAGGCGTTGGCGACCTTCTTGCCCCAGTGCACCATGGCCTGCGCGGGCTTGCTGTTGTTGCGGATGCCCTTGCGCTTGAACGTGGACTTGTAGAAGTCCAGCGTCTTGGTGATGCCGTACTGGGCGTCGGCGGCGGCGGTGGCGCGGCTGGTGGTCTTGCCGTTGCCCCACACGTTGGTCGTGTTGGTGAACTTCGAACCGGCGCTGAACTTCTCCGTGTACGAGTTCTTGGCGTCCCGGGTCTCGGTGCCGTACCGGTTCGGGTCCTTGAGCTGGTAGTGGCCGCGCGAGGTCTGCGTGGTGGTGAGACCGACGGTGCCCACGAAGAGGGTCTTGCCGGTGCCCTTGGCGGCCGACGGGTAGGTGACGCCCGAGGCGCTCGAGCCCACCAGGCCGGAGGTCGCGGCGGCGGAGCCGATGCCGGTGGCCGGGTCGGCGGTCTCGCCGCGCTCGCTGAGCGTGTCGAGCAGCTTCGGCGACAGGAACTCGTCGCTGTCGGGCGTGTTGCTGCGCACCTTGCCGCTGACCGCGTCCACGACGACGGTGTGCGAGCCGCCCTCGGCGGTGACGGTCACCTGGTAGGCGAGGGCGGAGGCGCCACCACGGGCGTCCAGCACGAGCTGGGCGGTGCCCGCGTCGCCCTCGGCGGCCTTGGCCGCCTTGGCCGCGGCCTGCGCCGCCGTGAGCTGGGCCTTGGCGGCCGCCGGCTTGACCGTGTGGCCGGCCGCGCGGGTCACGCCCGTGTAGGCGAGCTTCCGGTCGAGGTGGACGATCAGGTCTCCACCGAGCACCGGAAGCTCGTTGTGGGAGCGCACGAATCGGACGTGCCGGGCGCCCTCGGGGTCGATCATGACGTCCTGGGCGTGCAGTTCGTCGCCCTTCGAGACGCCGGTCGCCGAGGCGTGCGCGAAGGCCGCGGTGCGCGCCGCCTCCACCACCGCCGTGGCGTTCGAGGCGGCGGAGGCGGCGGACCGCTCCACCTTCTGGGAGGGGCCGGCGAAGGCCGTGCCGGCCAGGCCAGTGGCAGCCGTCGTCACCGCGACGGCGACCGCCACGGTGCGTATGTGCGGTCTACGCAATCTGATCAGGGTTCCTTCGTTCGAAGGCGGCCGGGAAGTCACCAACCGCCTTGAGACATGACGCAGTTGGGCGCCACGGGGGCTGGTCTGGCCCCGGGGGGTAACCCTGACGGATCAGTCATGTGCGCGTAAAGCCGGAATGATCCATTTCGCGAACTTCTATGGCAATCCTTTACGAATGGCCGCCACAGAGTGATCACAGGAGCACCAACTGTGTGTCGGCTATGGAGACGTTGCCTCGATCCTCTAGGTTCCCGGCAGGGAATGTGACCGATATCGCATCAGATACCGGACCGATGGGAGTGGGTAGGGGATGGTCTCAGCAACGGTGGGGCGGGGAGCCGTTCTCGGAGCGGTCGCGCTGTCGCTCCTCGCGGTCCCGGCGCGGGCCGCGACCGCGGAGCAGGACACCCCGGCGGCGGCAGCCGGACTGCCGGCGCCCGACACCGCGGGGCTGGCCGCGGTGCTGCGGTCCGCGGTGGCCCAGGGCGCGCCGGGCGCGCTGGCCCGGATCGACGACCAGGGGCGGACCTACCGGGTCACCCGGGGGGTGGCCGACCGCGTCACCGGGCGGGCCATCAGCACCGACGACCGGTTCCGGGTCGGCAGCGTCACCAAGACCTTCTCGGCCGTCGTCCTGCTCCAGCTCGTCGACGAACACCGGCTCTCGCTGGACGCGCCGGTCAACCGCTATCTGCCGGGGCTCCTGCCGGACGACCGGATCACGGTCCGTCATGTGCTGAACCACCGCAGCGGCCTGTACGACTACACGAACGACATGTTCGCGCAGAGTGTCTCCGGCTTCGAGGCGGTCCGCAAGAAGGTCTTCACCTACCGGCAGCTGGTCGCCCTCTCCCTGAAGAAGCCCCGCACCAACGCGCCCGGCGCCGCCTACTCGTACTCCAACACCAACTTCGTCGTCGCCGGGCTGCTCATCGAGAAGCTCACGGGCAAGCCGGTGAAGACCGCGTACCAGAACCGCATCGTCAAGCCGCTGAAGCTGGCCGACACGTTCTACGTCCACCCGGACACCGCCATCCCGGGGCGTTACGCCCGCGGCTACCTGACTCCCGACAAGTCCGGCGCCGCACTGGTCGACGCGACGGCACAGACCGTCTCCTGGGCGCAGAGCGCGGGGGCGGTCATCTCCAGCGCGCGGGATCTCGACACCTTCTACAGCGCGCTGCTCGGGGGCAAGCTGCTCTCCGCCGCGCGGCTCGCCGACATGAAGAAGTTCACCAAGGTCGGCAGCACCACGGCGTACGGGCTCGGGCTGCGGCGGCGCGATCTGTCGTGCGGGGTGTCGGTGTACGGGCACACGGGTGCGGTGCAGGGTTACTACACCTACGCGTTCACGTCCAAGGACGGCAAGCGGAGCCTGACCGCCGTCGCCAACACGTCGAACAACGGCAAGGTGCTCGACACACTGGCGGGGGCCCTGGAATCGGCGTTCTGCGGCAAGCCGAAGTCGGCGGGGAAGACGCCGGTGGACGAGAAGACGGTGGAGGAGGGGACGGTCGAGGAGGGGACGGTGGAGGAGGGCTAGCGCGGCCGCGGCCCGGCCTGCCGGGACCCGGGGCCGGGCCCGGGACGGGACGGCTGGACGGCGGGTCCGGCGGGTCCCGGTGACGCCGTGGATCCGGCGGGTCCGAAGAAGACCCTGGATCCGGCCGGTCCCGGTGGGGCCATGGCTGCGGGTCCGGTGGGGTGACCGGGGGCCGCCCCGGCGAGCAGCCGACGGGCGGTCAGGGCCAGGGAGGTCTCGACCAGGTCGGCGGGGCGCGCGAGGGAGCGGCCGGTGAGCTGCTCGTAGCGGCGCAGGCGGTTCAGGACGGTGTTGCGGTGGCAGTACAACCGCTCGCTCGCCCGCTGGGCGGAGCCGTCGCAGGCCAGCCAGGCGGCCAGGGTGTCCAGCAGCACGTCGGCGTCGGCGGGTTCGAGCCGCGCCAGGGGACCGAACGCGCGCTCGACCAGGAGGGCGGCGAGATCCGGACAGGTCAGCACGAGCGCTTCGGGGAGATGAGCGGAGAGCCGCACGGAACCTCCCGTGCCGGCGCACAGCCCCAGTGCGGTGTCCGCCAGCCGGCGCGCTCCGCCGACGGCGGCCAGCCCGTCGACGACGGGACCGATCCCCACCCGCGTACCGGGCGGCGGCTCGGCCACTGCCGGAACGAGGCCGTCCACGGCCAGGACGATGCCGTGGTCCGTCTCCGCGCCGGCGTGCCAGTGAACCCGCGCACCCGCGGGCAGCAGGGCCCGGACGGTGCCGGGGGACCGCACGCCGGCCACCGCGACGACGGCGTACCGCCCCCGTTCGGGCAGGCCGAGGGTCCGCGCGGTCTCGGGGAGGTCCGCGATGCGCCCGGTTCCGTCGAGCAGGGCGGCGGTCAGCAGCCGCACCCGGTCCTCGCGCCGCCGTGCCAGCCGGCGTTCCGTCTGCCGGTAGGCGTCCGCGACGAGCGTGCAGTGCTCGTCCACGAAGTCCCAGACGTCGCCCGCGACATGCACCAGGAGGCGCATGTCCTCGGGAGCGGTGCGGGAGGTGACGTCGACGAGTTCCTGCCACACCAGGGAGCCGCCCAGCCGGAAGGCGTGCAGCACCGCGTCCAGGGGCAGTCCCTGTTCGGCACGGCCGACGCCGATGCGCCAGGAGCAGCGGCGCGCGGCCTCGCGGCTGCCGCGTGGGTCGAGCAGGGAGGAGACACTGTGCCGCAGCGAGCGGTGCGCCTCCTGCCAGGTGCCGGGCCGGTCCTCGTCGAGCGCGGCCCGGTAGGCCGGTTCCTGCTCCCGCAGGGCGGTGAGGAGCCGGTCGGTGAGCCCGGGGAGGTCGTGCAGGAGCACGCGGGCGGCGCGGTGCAGCGCCCGCAGGGCTTCGGCGTCGATCGGTGAGCGGGCCCGCGGGGCGTGGGAGCGGGGTCCGGGCTGCGGCCCCGGGCCGCGGACGGGGCGTGGCCGTACGGCAGGGTGCATCGCGGTTCTCCCCCAGGGTCGGCTCTCCGGCGGTGCCCGCCGCGCCGGTCCGCGGGGCCGGGGCCCGGCCGCCGCACAGCCGCCGCGGCGGGCGCCGCACGACTCGTCGTGCTCCAAGATTGACATACCGCCCGGTCGGTCCCCAGGGGTGTGCAGCGGTCTTTTCGGCCCGCTGCACCGGGCGGACCGGTGCCGCCCGCGAGCGGACCCCGGGACCGGCGAAGACGTAGCGCAGGTGGTGGTCAGAGGTGCGCAGCGGTCCTTCCCGCCTGCTCCACCAGGCGGACCAGTTCCACCCGCGAGCGCACGCCGAGGACGGCGAAGACGTTGCGCAGGTGGTAGTCGACGGTGCGGGTGCTGACCGACAGGCCCAGCGCCACCTCCCGGTTGGTGAGGCCTTCGGCGACACCGCGGGCGATCCGCAGCTGCTGCGGGGTCAGCCGGGCCAGTCCCTCCGGCGGCTCACCACCGCCGGCGGCGGCCCCCGCGGCGCCCGCCGCCGCGCTCACCCCGTTGGCCCGCAGTTCCGCCGCCGCCTGCTGGGCCCACGGCCGGGCGCCGCAGCGCTCGAAGCCGAGCAGGGCGGCGTGGAGGTGCGCGCGCGCCTCGCGCAGCCGGCGGCGCCGGCGCAGCCACTTGCCGTAGAGCAGCTCGGTACGGGCTCGTTCGAAGTCGCCGACGGCCTCCTCGTGCCGTCGCAGCGCCTGCCGGTACAGCGGGTCGGCCGCCTCGGGCGGGGCCAGCAGGGCGCGGCAGCGCAGCAGTTGGGCGGGGGCCTGGGGGTCGGCGTCGCACGCCGCCCAGCGCGCGAAGTCCTCGACCGCGTCGCGGGCCGGGTCCGGCTGCCCGGCCAGCGCGCACGCCTCCACGTAGCACGGCACGGCGAGCATCCAGACGGCGAAGTGACCTCGGCGCGGCCCGGGCCGCACCAGCGGGCCGAGCCGGTCGGCGGCCTCGCGGGGCCGGCCGTGGCCCAGATCGGCGCGGGCGGTCGCCCACTGGGCCAGGGTGGCGGCCTGCGCCAGTCCGTGCCGGCGGGCGGTGTCGAGCGCGGCCGCCGCGTGCTCGGTCACGGTGTCGGCCCCGCCCGCGATCGACGCGGCCAGGGCCAGTACGGCGTGGTGGTGGGCGGCCGTGTTCCGCTGCCCCGTGCGGTAGGCGCTGCGCAGTCCCTCCTCGGCGCGCGTACGGGCCAGCGCGTGCCGGCCGGACCGGAGTTCGCCGTAGGCGAGGTACTCCAGGGCCTGCGCCTCGTACACGGCCGACCGGCTCGTACGGGCCACCGCGAGCGCCCGCGAACCGGCCCGCACGGCGGCTTCGACATCCCCGATCAGCAAAGCCGCGGAGGCCGCCCGCAGGAGCCACCGGGGGTCGTCCACGGGGGACGCGGACCGCTCGGGTGGCGGTGGCGCGGACGGCGGCCGTCCCCCGCCCCTCCCCCCGGCCGGCACCGGGGCGCCCTCGTCGGTCGTGTGCGCCGCGCTCGCGGTGCCGTTCACCGTCCACGCGCGGTCCACGACCCGTCGCAACGGCGCGGCCGCCTGGTCGAAGCGGCCCTGGAGGACGGCCCGCATACCCGCCCGGTGATCGCTCAGGGCGGCGGACGGCCCGCCGGCACCGGTCGACGCGGTCACCGGCCGGGGGGCGGCGGGTGGAGGCGGAGGCGGAGGCGTGGCAGTGTGGGCCGCGGGGGGCTTGGGTGCGCGGGGTTGGGGCGCGGATGGCCGGGCCACGTGGTCCGGGTCTTCCGTGGAAGGCGCTCGGTGACCGCCCGAGCGGTGGCGGACCCCGGCCGGTTCTTCCGTCAGGGCCCGCAGGCACGCCGTGTGGTCGCCCGCCGACCAGGCGGCGTCCGCGGCGGCCAGGGCGGCCTCGGCGGCCCGCTCGGGATCGTGCGGCGCGAACAGGGCCGCGGCGAGCAGCAGGGTCTCGCAGGCGTCGGCGACCGGGCCGTTCCCGCGCAGCACCGTCCCGCGCAGCAGCTCCGCACGTGCGCGTTCCACGGGAGGTGCGGGGCGGCCGCGGGTGGTGTCGAGCAGCCGCAGCGCCCGGTCCGACTGCCCCGCCAGCAGCGCCTGTTCGGCGGCGGCCGTGTACCAGCGGGTCTGCCGGGCACCGTCCGTCGTGAGTTCGGCGGCACGCGCGTGTGCCGTGCAGCGCAGTTCGGGCGGGGCCGCCGACGACGGATCGGCCGCCGCGGCCGCGAGGTCGGCGGCGAGTGAGGGGGCGGGGGCCGTGGCGGCGAGTGAACGGTGCAGCAGCGCCGGGAGGCCGCGCCCGTCGGGCAGCGCGCGGGCCAGCGCGTCGTGGGCGGCTCGGCGCCGGGCGGCCGAGGCTCCGGCGTACACCGTGCGGCACAGCAACGCGCTGCGGAAGCCGGTCCGACCGTCCTCTTCGGCAAGCAACTCCGACCGCTCGACGGCCCCGACGGCCCCGAAGAGCTCGGCGTACTCGGACTGCCCGTCGCCCCGGGCGGCCCTGACGTACGCGGCGGACTCGGAGTGCTCGAAGTGCTCGGCGTGCTCGGAGTGCTCGGAGTGCTCGGACTCCTCCACGTGCACGGCGTCCCCGGCGTACTCGGCGTACTCGGCGTACTCGGCGTCCCCGGCGTACTCGGCGTACTCGGCGTACTCGGCGTACTCGGCGTGCCGTGCCGTGCCGGAGAGGAGCGCGGCCGCGCGGCGGACCAGATCGGTGTCGGCGGTCGGCTCCCCCGTCACCTGGACGGCTGCCGCCGTCACGAGCAGCAGGTCCCGGTGCCCGGGAGGCAGGCAGGCGAGGTGGCCGCCGGCCAGCGCGGTGAGGGTGTCGGCGTCGGCCAGGTGCCGCGGCAGGGGCGTGTGGCCGCGCAGCTGAGCCGGTGTCAGCCGGCCGAGCAGGCGCAGGAGCAGTCCGGGGTTGCCGTCGGCCACGGCCACGACCTCCTCGCGCACCCGTGGATCGAGGGCGCCCCCCGCCGCCTCGTCCAGCAGGGACGCCGCGTCCGCCGGGGTGAGCGGGTCGAGGCGCAGCAGCGGCAGTCCGCTGAACGCCGGGGCGAGGGCTCGGTGCCGGGAGACGGTGAGCAGGAGCGCGAGCCGGCCCCCCTCACGGACGCGGCCCCCCTCACGGACCCTGCCCTCCTCACGGACCCTGCCCCCCTCACGGGCGCGGCCCTCGTCACCGACGCGACCCCCGTCGCGGACGCGGGCGGCGAGCCGGGCGAGGGCGGTGCGGGAGGCGGCGTCCCACAGGTCGGCGTCGTCCACGCAGAGGAGGAGGGTCCGGGGCGCTGCCGTGGCCGCCAGGGCGTCGGCGAGTTCCCGCACGGGCCCGGCGGCGTACGCGGCTGGCACCCCGGCCGCACCGCACAGCGCGCGGAGCCCGCTGAGCGGCTCCCGGGAACGGGGGCGGGGCGCCGGCACGGTGACGGCGGGTCCCCCGGTGAAGGCGCGGGCGGCGAAGGCGAGGAAGGCCGAGCGTCCGCCGCCGGGTTCGCCGGTCACGACGCACACCCCGCCGCGGCGCAGCCGGGTCAGCAGCGCCTCGGCCCCAGGACGTTGCGGACCCGGCCGGTACCGCGGTGCGGCGGCTTCCAGGGTCGTCTGGTCGGTCATTCCCGCGACCTTACTGACGCGTCAGTAAGTGCGGAAGCCGTTCGTCCGGGTCTCCGACGCAGCCGACTGCCGCGTCACCTGCGTGTTTCCGCGCAACCGGCACCTCACGGCTTGTGCCGTGGCACAACGCGCGGCCGGACGCGCGGTGCACCGGCACAACGCCGGCGGCGACCACCGAACAGGCTGGTCGCCGCCGGGACGCGGACGGACGGTCAGGGCGCGGCCGTCCGCGGCGTCAGGAGGTGTGCGGGCAGTTGCCCCGGTACTCCTCGATGGTCAGGCTCGGCTGCGGCACCGGGCACAGGAACTGCTCGTAGCGGGTGTCGTTGTCGATGAACCGCTTCAGCCACGAGATGCTGTACTTCGCGATGGTCGTGTTCGAGGTGTTGGGCGTGAAGTGGGTGGCGCCGTTCAGCTCCAGGTAGGCCCGGTCGAGGGAGCTCGGGAGCGAGCTGTAGAACGGCTGGGCGTGGGAGGCGACCGGGGCGATCGTGTCGCCGTCGGCGCCGAAGATCAGGGTGGGGGTCGTGACCTCGGGCCAGGTCTTGTCGAGGTTCCACGGCGTGAGCGGGATCGCCGCCTGGAGCGAGGGACGCGTCTTGGCGGCCTCCAGGCTGCCGCCGCCGCCCATCGAGTGACCCATCACGCCGAGACGGGTGGAGTCGATCCGGCCACGGACGGAGCTGCTCCGGGTGAGGTAGTCCAGGGCGGCGAGCAACTGGTCGCCCCGGGAGTCGGGCTGGTCCAGCGTGGTGAGCGTGTCGATGGTGAACACCACGAAGCCCTGGGACGCCAGACGCGGGCCGAGCCAGGAGATGGAGGACTGGGTGCCGGTGTAGCCGGGCGAGACGGCCACGGCTCCGAAGGTGCCGTCGGCGGTGCTGGTCGGGTAGTAGATGGTGCCCCCGCCGAACCCGGTGACGGCGAGCCGGGAGACGCTCGTCTCCGAGACGGCGTACGGGCCGCGCAGCGCCTCGATGCTGGATACGCTCGGCGCCGGGCCGCGCTCGTAGGGGTTGTCCGCCCCGTGGGCCGCCGGCCCGCCGAGCGTGGTCAGGCCGACGACGGCGGTGACCGTCGCGGCGAGGGCCGCGAGTCGGCCGGTACGACGGCGGGAGCGGGCCGGGCGCGGACCGGGGGCCGGTGCCGTGGTGCTGGTGCGCGGGTGCTGCACGACGAGTCGTCCTCTCTGTCGTGGGGAGCCCGTCCGGATGCGGGCGGCACGCGCGGGCGTGCCGGGGCCGGAGGGCGCCACCGTGGGGCTGGCGGTGCCACTGTCGGCGCTGCGGGGGCGGGACCGGACCGGCAATGTCACCGGTCTCGTGGAGCCGCTCACGGCCGGGCCGGGCACGTCGCACCGGCCGGCGAGACCGCGCCGGACGCCTCGCACCGGCGGCACGGCCGGGCCGGGCACGTCGTACCGGCCGTCGCCGGCCGGGAGTTCACGCGGACCGGTGCCGGCGGCGCCGGGGCTTCGTGGCCGGACCGGTACGTTCCGTGATCTTGGCGGAACGCTTGCGTCCGGGACACCATGCCCGGCATGAAGGGTGACCTCTTTTCCAGTCAGCACGTGGTGCAGCCGGCCGTGCAGCCGGGCATGTCCGTGGAGAACGCCAAGTGCATCCGGTACACGGTGAACGGCGAGATGTACGCCCGGCAGGGCGCGATGGTCGCCTACCGCGGCAGTCTCGGATTCGAGCGCAAGGGGCAGGGCGTCGGCGGCATGCTCAAGCGTGCCGTCACCGGCGAGGGACTGCCGCTCATGGCGGTGCGCGGGCAGGGTGACGCCTGGTTCGCGCACGAGGCGCAGAACTGCTTCATCGTGGACGTCGAGCCCGGTGACCGGTTCACCGTCAACGGCCGCAACGTCCTGTGTTTCGACGCCTCGCTGTCGTACGAGATCAAGACGGTGAAGGGGTCGGGCATCGCCGGCGGCGGCCTGTTCAGCAGCGTCTTCAGCGGGCAGGGCCGGCTCGGCCTGGTGTGCGAGGGCAATCCGCTGGTCATCCCGGTCTCCGCGCAGGCACCGGTGTACGTCGACACGGACGCGGTGGTCGGCTGGACCGCGCACCTGGAGACCTCGCTGCACCGCTCGCAGTCCATCGGCTCAATGCTGCGCGGCGGTTCCGGGGAGGCGGTGCAGCTGATGCTTCAGGGCGAGGGGTACGTCGTGGTGCGGCCGAGCGAGGTGACACCCCAGAAGGCGCAGCAGCACTGAACCTTCACAAGTGACCCCGCGGCGCGGGCAACCCCCACCGCCGTACCGACGTCTTGATCGGCAACAGACCGAGCCCCGGCCCCTCGGGCCGGGGCATCTTTCCGAGACGCTATACACGGGATCTATACACGATATGTATACGCTCCGTGTATAGAAGGGTACGCATGTACGGCAAGGCTTTCGCCCCGGAGTACCAGGGCGCCCTGACCACCCTGTCCGTGAACTCCTCGCTGACCGACGTGCTGGCCGAGGCCACCGAGCGGCTGCACGAGGCCGAGCGGGCCGGGCACCCCGGCGAGGCGGCCCGCTGCGGGCTCGCCGTCGCCGAGGCACACCGTCGCCTCGGCCAGGTACGGGACGCCGACCGGGCCTGGAAGGCGAGCTACCGAGCCGCCCGGGAGGCCGGCGACACCGCCGCGATGGCCTGGGCACTGTGGAGCGGCGGCACCCTGGCCCGGCAGCGCGGGGCGTTCCCGCTGGCCTGGCGGCTGCTGGGGCTCGCGGCCGAACTCGGCGAACGCGGCGGGGACGTCGTGGTCCGCGGCTACTCGCTGGCCGGCCTCGCGGAGACGGGCCGGATCCAGGGCGACTATGAGGCGGTCGGCCGGCTGCACGAACAACTGCTGGCCGAGGCCCGCCGGCGCGGGGAGGCCCGGCACACGGTGTGGGCGCTGGAGGGCATCGCCCAGATGCACCGCAACACCGGTGACCACGACAAGGCGTACGCCCTCTTCGCGGAGGCAGCGGACATATCCGGCCGGGCCGACGACCGGCGCGGCCACGCCTGGGCGCTGCGCGGGCTCGCCGACGTCCTCTCCGTGCGCGACGGCGACACCGCGCGCGCCCTGGAGCTGCTGGCCGAGGCGGAGGCCACCTGCCGGGAGATGAACCTCTCCAGCGCGCTCGCCTACAACCACAAGATGCAGGGCAACGTGCTGTACCGGGCGGGCCGTTACGCCGAGGCCCGGGACCGGTACGAGCTGGCGCTGACGGAGTTCCGCACGATGAGCGAACCGCGCGGCGAGGCTTTGTCCCGGCTGGGCCTCGCCAAGTCCCTCGCCCGGCTCGGCCGCGACCACGCCGAGACGGCCGCCGAACTGGCCGACCTGGCACGGACGCTGGAGCGCAGCGGGCTGCGGCACGCCCGGGAGATGGTGGCCCGCGCCCAGCGGGAGTTCACCCTGGACGCGGAGGCCGTACGGTGACCGCGCTCACCTCGCCGGTACGCGGGTCGGCCCCGCCGGTCCTCACCCGGTGCCGCGAGCTGACGCGGCCCGCGCTGCGGGCAGCGGTGCAGCGGCTGCACCCCTGGGTGGCGGAGATGGCCGCCTACTCCTTCGGCTGGTGCGAGGTCGGCGGGGCGCCCGCCACCGCGCCCGGCGGCAAGGGCGTACGGCAGGCACTGGCCGTCCTCGGCGCCGAGGCGGCCGGTGCCGACGGCCGGGCCGGCGTCCCCGCGGCGGTCGCGGTGGAGCTGGTGCACGCCTTCTCTCTGCTGCACGACGACATCATGGACGGCGACGCGACCCGGCGCCGCCGGCCCGCGGTGTGGCAGGCGTACGGCACCGGTCCGGCCGTCCTGGCCGGCGACGCCCTCTTCGCGCTGGCGGTGGACACCCTCGCCGCCGCCCCCGGGGGCCCCGGGGCGGTGCGGCTGCTCTCGGCGGCCCTCACCGATCTGGTGCGCGGGCAGGCCGACGACCTGCTGTTCGCCACCCGCCCCTGGACCGGGCCGGAACGGGTGACCGTGGGCGAGTACACGGCGATGGCGGAGGGGAAGACCGGTGCGCTGCTGGGCTGCGCCGCCGCGCTGGGCGCCACGCTCGGCGGGGCGTCCCCGGACACGGCCGGCGTGCTGGACCGGGCCGGGCGGCACCTCGGGGTCGCCTTCCAGCTGGTCGACGACGTGCTCGGCATCTGGGGCGACCCGGCCGTCACCGGCAAACCCGTGGGCGGTGACCTGCGGGAGCGGAAGAAGACCTTCCCGGTGCTGGCCGCGCTCGGCTCACCGGCGGCACGGCGGTTGCCCGCACTGCTCGGCTCACCGGAACGCGCCCAGGAGGCCGCCGCGCTGATCGAGGCGGCGGGTGGCCGTACGGCGGCGCTGGCGGAGGCCCGCTCCCACACGGCGTCCGCCCGGGCGCTCCTCGCCTCCGCACCCCTGGCCGCCGGGGCCGCCGGGGAACTCGCCGAGCTGCTGGAGTTCCTGGTGGGCCGGGAGCTGTAGCCGGTGCGGCGGCGCCCGGACCGACCCTCGCATCACCGTCGGTAACTCACAGGCTGGGCGGCAGCCGGGCGCGGGCGTCCCGAACCGGCGGCCCATGCGACCAATCGAATGAAAGGCGGCGCACGGCTTCGGGGCGAGATTTCCCCGAACGCGCGCCGGTGCCGTTGAACGCGCCCCGGCGCCCGTCGCGTACCTCTGGGAGACGGAACAGGGGTTCTCGGCAAGGGATGACCATGGTCAAGGCGCATGCCTCCGGGCACGAGTTGGTCGCCGGGCGGTACCGGCTGCTGGAGGTCCTCGCCCGCGAGACGAACCACGTGTGGTGGTACGCCGAGGACGTGCCGGCCGGACAGCCCCGTCTGGTGGCGCGGACCGACCTGCCGGAGCCCGCCGAGGAGGACACCGCGCGCCGCGTCGCCGCCCGGGTCATGCGCACCTCGGAGACCATGCGGCTGCTGCGTCCCGGACAGGTCGCCGCGGTCGTGGACGCCGTCGTGGAGGCCGGCACGTTGTGGACGGTCACCGAGTGGATCGACGGCACGCCCCTCGTTGAACTCCTCGCCCGGGAGGGCTCGTTCCCACCGGCGCGGGCGGCCCGGACCGGCCTGGAGCTGCTGGACGTGCTCCAGGCCGCCCACGACGAGGGCATCACACACGGCGAGCTGAGCCCCGGGCAGGTCTTCGTGCGGGACGACGGCCCGGTCGTCGTCACCGGGTTCGGGCTGGCGGGGGCGACGCTCGTGCCCCGGCTGACCGCACCGTCGTACGCCTCACCGGAGCAGGCCCGCGACGAGCGCATCGGCCCGGCCGCCGACCTGTGGGCGCTGGGCGCGCTGCTCTACACGATGGTCGAGGGCCGGCCGCCGTTCCGGGACCGCGGCCGGCCCGACGCCACGTTGCAGGCGGTGGACCGGCTGCCGTTGCGCACCCCGCTGCGCGCGGGCCCGCTCACCCGGGCCGTACGGGGACTGCTGCGCAAGGACGCGCGGGAACGGCCGACCCGGCCGGTGGTCCGCGCCTGCCTGACCCGGGCGCTGAGCGAGGACGCCGACGCGGACCGGGAGCCCGTGCCCCGGCCCCGGCTGCGCGCCGCGTACACGGGGGTGCGCCGCGCCGGGCCGGGGCGGAGCGGACGGGCCCTGGCCGCCGGCGGCGCGCTCGCCGTGGCCGCCGTGGCCGCCGCGGTGCTGGCCGGCACGTACGCGCTGCGGGACACGGCCCCGGCCGGCGCCCCGCCCCGGGCCGCCGCCCCGGCCACCCCCACCGGCGGACGCACCGGCGGTGCGATCACACCCACGGCCGCCCCCACCGGCACACCCACCGCCACGTCCTCCGCCGCGCCGACCACCGCCCCCGCCTCCCCCGCCGCCCCGGCCAGGCCCGCCCTGCCGGCCGGCTACCGCCGGTACACCGCCCCCGAGGGCTTCTCGGTGGCGCTGCCCGACGGCTGGAAGCGGCTGGCCACCTCCCGGGCCGGCGACCTGGCCTACCGCGTCACCTTCGGCCGGGACGACGCCTCCCCCACCCTCGCCGTCACCTACAGCGAACGCGTCGGCCCGGACCCGGTCGCCGTCTGGCGGGACGACGTCGAGCCAGGGCTCGCCGGACTGCCCGGCTACCGGCGCGTCGGCGCCATCCGGGCCACCACCTACCAGGGCCGCGAGGCCGCCGACCTGGAATGGCTCTCGGGATCGGGCAGCACGCGCGTGCACACCTTCGGGCGGGGATTCCTGCTGGGAGGCCGGCGGGGCTTCTCGCTGCGCTTCACCACTTCGGCCGGGACCTGGGAGGACGAGGCCAGCCGGCTGGCGCTGACCACGATCCTGCGGACGTTCCGCGCGCCCGCGGACTGACCTGTCCGGTCGGCCGTTTTCCGGCCGCCGAGCCGGGGACTCGCCTCGTATGGTGCAAATCGGATACACGATGATGACCGAGCAGACCGGTCCGCGGGACCTGGTGGACCACGTGGTGAAGGCCGAGGAGGTCGGTTTCGACTTCTCGGTGATCTCCGACCACTACTTCCCGTGGCTGCGCTCCCAAGGGCACGCCCCCTACGCGTGGAGCGTGCTGGGCGCCGCCGCCCAGGCCACCTCGCGGATCCCCCTGATGACCTACGTCACCTGCCCGATCCTGCGCTATCACCCGGCGATCGTGGCGCAGAAGGCGGCCACCGTCCAGCTGCTGTCCGAGGGCAGGTTCCGGCTCGGACTGGGCGCCGGCGAGAACCTCAACGAACACGTCGTGGGCGGTGGCTGGCCCCCGGTCGACGTACGCCACGAGATGCTCGAGGAGGCGGTGGAGATCATCCGGGCGCTGTTCGAGGGCGGCCATGTCACGCATCACGGACAGCACTACGACGTGGAGTCGGCCCGGCTGTGGGACCTGCCCGAACAGGCGCCGCCGATCGGCATCGCCGTCTCCGGAGAACAGTCCTGCAAGCTCGCCGGGCGCCTCGCCGACCTGGTCGTCGCGACCGAGCCCAAGGCGGGCCTGCTGGACGCCTTCGACCGGCACGGCGGCAGCGGCAAGCCCCGGGTCGGTCAGCTGCCGGTGTGCTACGACCCCGACCGGGACACGGCCGTCAAGCGCGCCCACTCGCAGTTCCGCTGGTTCGGCCTGGGCTGGAAGGTGAACGCCGAGCTGCCGCACCCCGACTCCTTCGAGGCCGCGACCCAGTTCGTGGACGAGGACGACGTCGCCTCCGCGATCCCGTGCGGCGACGACCCCGACGCCTTCGTCGAGGCCGTACGGCCCTACGCGGAGGCGGGTTTCGACGAGATCGCCCTGGTGCAGATCGGCGGTGACACGCAACCGGAGTACCTGGACTGGTCGGCGAAGACCCTGCTGCCGGCGCTGCGGGAGGCGTTCGACTGACGCCCTGCGCGGGCGCCTCCGGAGGCCGGGGCCGCCACGGCACGCGCACGCGCCCCGCTCGGCGGGACGGGCCGCCCGTGAGCGCGGCCCGCGGCCGAGCGGGGACCGCGGTAATCAGCCGCACGGGTGAGCATTCTCAGCGCTGCGGGGGTACTAGAGGGCTCTACGACGATCGTCTCCGGAGGTCCCCGCGTGAACTCCTTCGTGCACAAGACGCTGGTTGTGCAGCTCCTCGCGCACGGCACCGGCCGGTGCCCGGTGCTGGCCCACCTGAGCTACCACGCCGACGACCCGTTCGCCGTCACCGCCGCCTTCGCCCACGACGGCCGGGTGCTGGCCTGCTGGCGGCTGGACCGGGAGATGCTCTCGGCCGGCCTGGCGGGACCGGTGGGCGTCGGTGACGTGCGGATGCGGCCGGCCGACACCGGTGTCTGGCAGGAGCTGCGGATGGAGTTCCTCGGGGACGCCCGGCCGGACGGCAGCCGGCACCACGCGGTGGTGTTCGCCTGGGCGCCCGCGATCGCCGCGTTCCTGCGCGAGACCCACCACATCGTGCCGCCGGGCCAGGAACGCCTCCCGGTGGACGAGCTGTTGGAGGACATCCTTTCCGCGGGCTGACCCGCCGCGCGCACACCCGGTCCGCCGGCCGTCGCCACGACGGGACCCCTCGACGCCCGTGAGGGCGGCCGTCGACGCCCCCCGGCGAGGATGTCCGTCGAAGTCTCCCGAGCGAAGAGCCGATGCCGGTCACGTATCCGCCCGCCTGTGAGGCGGGCGGATACGTGACCGGCATTCGTCAACGAGGCGGCCGCTCGGGCGAGTTGGCACAGTGACCCACGCCCCCCCCGTGTGCCGTGCGACTTTCCGAATTGGCATGGACCTGACGGCACAAGCGGGCTAGGCTCTCCCCCGCCACGCATGAGAGCGCTCTCAGACATCGGCTGTTCCATCCCCACCCCTGGAACGACGAAGGGCAATTCCCTTGAGACGCAGACGACTCACGCATGTCGCACTGGCGGCACTCCTGTCCCTCGGCGGGCTGAGCGCGGCGGGGACGATCCCCGCGGCGGCGGCCGGCTCGGCGCCGTCCCCCTCGTCCATCGGGTCCGTCGCATCCAGCTCCGCCGCATCCAGCTCCGCCGCCTCCTCCCGGCCCGCCTCCGACGGACTCGTGAGCGCCATGCAGCGCGATCTCGGGCTCACGCGGCGGCAGGCCGAGGCACGGATCGCGGCCGAGCGGACCGCCGCAGCCCTCGCCCCGAAGGTGCGCCGGACGGCCGGCGAGGCCTACGCGGGCTCCTGGTTCGACGCCGGGCCGGGGCGCCTGACGGTGGCGCTCACCGCGGACGCCTCGGCGGACACACGCCGCGCCATCAGGGCGGCCGGGGCCGAGGTCCGGTCCGCCGAGCACACGGCCCGCCGGCTGGACGCCGTCAAGGCGCGCCTGGACCGGCTGTCCGCCCCGTCCGGGGTGAGCGGCTGGCACGTCGACCCGGTGGCCAACACGGTGGTCGTCGACGTCGTACGCGGCGACCGCGCTGACAACGATGTCCGCAACTTCGTGTCCCGGGCCCGCGAGACGGGTCCCGTCACGGTCAGGACGGTCTCCGCCGCACCGCGGACCTTCGCCGCGGGAACCGTCGGCGGCGACCCCTACTACACCGGCAACGTCCGCTGCTCCATAGGCTTCTCGGTGTACGGCGGCTTCGTGACCGCCGGGCACTGCGGCCGGCCCGGTGCCGGGGTCAGCGGCTGGGACGGCTCCTACATCGGCACCTTCCAGGGCTCCTCCTTCCCCGACAACGACTACGCCTGGGTCAGCGTGGGCAGCGGATGGTGGACCGTGCCGGTGGTGCTGGGCTGGGGCACGGTGCCCGACCAGCTCGTGCGCGGCTCGGCCGTGGCGCCCGTCGGCTCCTCCGTCTGCCGCTCGGGATCGACGACGCACTGGCACTGCGGGACGGTCCTGGCGACGAACGAGACCGTCAACTACAGCCAGGGCGCCGTGCACCAGCTGACGAAGACGAGCGTGTGCGCCGAACCCGGTGACTCCGGGGGCTCCTTCATCACCGGGGACCAGGCGCAGGGCGTCACCTCGGGCGGCTGGGGCAACTGCTCCAGCGGCGGCGAGACCTGGTTCCAGCCGATCAACGAGATCCTCGGCCGGTACGGCCTGACGCTGCACACGTACACGGGCTGACCCCGCGCCCGTACCGGGCACCCGTGCTCCCTCCGGGGGCTCCGCGCGCACGGGCGGAGCCCCCGTTCTCATCGTCGCCCCCTCCCCTCACGGGCCGGGAAAGTGCCCCTCCCCCCGGGCCGTGGAAAACCGCCGCACGGGCCGGGAAAGACCGCCTCACGGTCCGGGAAAGACGGCCTCACCGGCGCCCTCGGCTCCCCCCTCCCCCCGCGTCCGTGAACCGCCCCGCCGCCGGTCGCCTGACCGGCTCGCCCGGCTGGACCTGGTCACCGTTCAACTGCACGGGTTCCCCCAAGCCCGCCCGACGAGGTGGAGGCCCGCCGACCCGTTAATCGGTGGTGCACGCCCCGGGGCCCCTGTACCTTGGCGACGCGACCGCGCCTTCCGATGCGCTCGGCTGCGGCTACTTCCTTCTGACAGCCAAGTGACGCCGCCGCCCCTTCTGATCTCGGCAGGCGCGGCCGTCTTCCCCCTCGTCGGCCTTGCGCCCGGGGCCGTCCTGCCCGTCGATCCAGGAGGATTCGCTGCCTCGTCACGCCCCACGCGTCTCCAAGACGTGGTCCGAGATGCTCGTGGCCCCGCACGTCGCGGCGGCCGCCCGCTCCCAGCCCCCGCAACGGCACCCGCACCGGCCCGCCCGGCCCGGCTCCCGCACCCATGAAGGCGGTCCGGCATTCACCCGGGAGCCCCGCGAGGAGCTCTTCCTCCTCGCGGTCGGTAACTTCGTCTCCCAACGGACCTTCTACGAGACCGGTGAGGAGCGGGACGACCGGTACGTCCGCCTCGTCGGCCGACTCGCCGTCGAGGACCCGGAGTGGACGGCCGGCCTGCTGCGCTGGCTGCGCGGTGAGGGCAACATGCGCACGGCGTCCCTGGTGGGGGCCGCCGCCTATGTGAGGGCCCGGCTCCGG
Organism: Streptomyces sp. NPDC013455; assembly: GCF_040632975.1. NCBI lineage: Bacteria > Bacillati > Actinomycetota > Actinomycetes > Kitasatosporales > Streptomycetaceae > Streptomyces > Streptomyces sp. NPDC013455. Next base: position 51,348 of record NZ_JBEYCX010000006.1, read on the forward strand.
ACCGGGGCGAGCGGAGGCCCGTCCAACCGGGCCGTGATCGACTCGGTGCTCCAGCGCGCCGACGAGCCCGGCGAACTGCTCGCCCACTGGATCTCGGCGTACGGGCGGAACGTGCCGCAGCCCGTGAAGCGGGGCATCGCCGACGGCGTACGCCGGCTGTACACGTCCCGCTCCCTGCTCAAGTACGACACCGCCTCCAAGCCCTTCCGCTTCGGTGACGTGCTCAACCTGGTGCACGCCTCCCCCGACCCGGACAAGCCCTGGCAGGGCGCGCTCTTCCGGTACGCCCTGGACCGCCGCCACCACCCGGAGCGGGCTGTTCCGCCGGACTCCGACCCCATGCTGACGGCCCACCGGACGCTGCTGGCGACCGCCGCGGACGAGCGGCGGGCGCTGGTGACCGGGCCGGGCGGCGCCGAGCGGCTGGCCGCGGCGGGCATGACGTGGGAGGCCCTGGCGGGCTGGCTCCACGGGCCGATGGACGCCGCCGTCTGGGAAGCCGTGATTCCCACGATGGCGCCCATGGCGCTCCTGCGGAACCTGCGGAACTTCGACGAGGCGGGGGTCTCGGACGACGTGGCGGCCCGGGTCGCCGCACGGCTCGCGGACGCCTCCGAGGTCGCCCGGTCCCGGCAGTTCCCCTTCCGCTATCTCGCCGCCCACCAGCACGCGCCGTCGCAGCGCTGGGCGGCCGCGCTGGAACAGGCGCTGGGCCACTCTCTGACCAACGTACCGGCCCTGCCCGGCCGGACCCTGATCCTGGTGGACCGGTCCGACTCCATGTTCTGGGACACCGTCTCCGAACGGTCCGAGTTGACCCGGGCGGACGCGGCGGCCGTCTTCGGCACCGCGCTGGCCATGCGTGCCGAGCGGGCGGACCTGGTGGAGTTCGGCTGGCGCAGCGCGGAGGTGCCGTTCCGGCCGGATGAGCCCGTGCTCGACGTGCTGAAACGGTTCCACGCCCTCGGGGGCACCCACACCACCAAGGCGGTGCGGACCCATTACGGGGAACACGACCGGGTCCTGATCGTCACCGACGAGCAGGCCGCCCCCGCCGGCCCCGGCGGGCCGGCCGAGCCGGTCCCGGCCGACATCCCGGTATACACGTGGAACCTGGCGGGGTATCAGCCCGCCCACGGACCGACGGGCCCCCACCGGCACACCTTCGGCGGCCTCACGGACGCCGCGTTCCGGATGGTCGGCCTGATCGAGGCCGGCCGCGAGGCCGCCTGGCCGTGGACCGCCGCATCGGACTGATCCGACCCGACGGCCGGCCTCCGCCGGCACCCGCTGCCTGGCTCTTGCCGCGTACGGATGTCGCCGTGGCCACCAGAGCGGACGCCGCCCCGAGACCGGCGAGCACTCCGAACAACTCCGGGTGGCCTCCCAGAAGCAATGCGAGGGTCGCTGCCGCGAAGGGCGCGAGAGCCGAGGCCGTCATGGCCGGGGCACTGAGGATCGCGGAGAGCCGACCGTAGTGCCGTGTGCCCCAGCGGTCGGTGATCGCGGTCGCCTGGAGGAGGGTGAGGTTGCCGCGGACCACGCCGGCCGCGATGGACACCGCGACCACCAGGCCGTACGGGCCCGGCGTGACGGCGAAAGCCGCTGTGGTCAGGGCGCCGAGCGCGATGAGGGTTGTGGTGCGGACCGTCGCGCCGGTATGGCGGGCCAGCGGCGCGTAAAGGGTGCGGCCGAGAGTCTGGCCTGCGCCGCCGAGGCCGAGAGTCCAGGCCGCTTGGGCTGTGGTGTAGCCGCGTTCGAGCAGGAGGGGGACGAGGGTGACGACGACGGCGTTCATCGCGAAGGCCGAGAGCGTGAGCGCGATCGCGAGCAGGAGGAACGGTCGGCTTCGGGCTACGGTGCCGGGGCTCGCGTCCGTACCGACCAGGGAGGGTTCCGCCGGGGGCCAGGGTGCTCTGAGGGCGATCGCGTGGGCCGGGATCGTGACGGCGGCGAGGATCGCCACCAGCACCAGATAGGTCTCGCGCCACGACAGTCGGTCGGCCAGGGCGGCGGTGAGGGGGGCGAAGACGGTCGAGGCGAGGCCGCCGGCGAGGGTGACGATCGTGAGGGCGCGGACGTGGTCAGGAGCCCACCAGCGGGTGAGCGCGGCGAACGCGGGCTGATAGAAGGTGGCAGCCATGGCGAACCCACCCAGCAGCCAGCCGGCGAAGAACACCGGCAGGTTCGGCGCCAGGGCCACGATCACCAGACTCAGGACCCCGGCCACGGAGCCTGTCGTCATGACCGTGCGGGGGCCGCGACGGTCGACGATGCGGCCGACCCGGATTCCGGCGAGGCCAGAGACGACCAGGGCGGACGAGAACGCCGCCGTCGTGGCGCCGGCGGACCAACCGCTGTCGGCGGTGATCTGCGGGTTCAGGACCGGGAAGGCGTAGTAGACGATGCCCCAACTGGTGATCTGGGTGGCACAGAGCGCAGGCAGGACAGCGCGAGGCCGCGACCGGCCCCCTGCTCCGGCCGCGGCTTTGCGGGTGTGAAGGTCGGTCATCGAGAGGTCAGCAGCATCCGCCGACGGCGACCGCTTCACTCGCATCCCTGTCGGTGGTGGCGACCGTGCCGGCGCCGGTCGCGCAGCAGCCGCCGTCGGGCGTGGTGTCGGCGGGCTGATCGAAGAGGCCGGCGCCGCCGCAGACCCCGGTCTCGGGGAGTACGAGCTCGACGCGCTCGGCGGACTCACGGTCACCGGCGATGGCCGCGACGACCGACCGGACCTGCTCGTAGCCGGTGAGGGTGAGGAAGGACGGAGCGCGGCCGTAGGACTTCATCCCCACCAGGTACACGCCCTCCTCCGGGTGCGCCAGCTCCTTCACTCCGTGCGGGTACACCGTGCCGCAGGAGTGCTGGTTCGGGTCGATCAGCGGGGCCAGCCCGACGGGGGCCTGGAGCCGTTCGTCGAGACCCAGACGCAGTTCGTCGAGGAAAGTCAGGTCGGGGCGGAAGCCGGTCAGGACGATGAGCTCGTCGACGGGGTCGAGCCGACGACCGTCCTCGGAGACCAGGACCAGGCGCTCGCCGTCGCGCTCGATCGCGTCCGTGCGGAAGCCGGTGACGGCGTCCGCGTACCCCTCGTCGACCGCGGCCTTCGCCGCGAGGCCGAGGGCTCCACGGGCGGGGAGCTGGTCGGCGCTGCCCCCGCCGAAGGTGTTGCCCGAGATGCCGCGCCGCAGGATCCATGTCGCCCGGGTGTCCGCACCGTCCCGGGACTTCGCGAGGGCGGCGAGCGAGGCGAGCGCGGTGAAGGCGGAGGCTCCGGAGCCGATGACAGCGGTGCGCCTGCCTGCGTAACGGGCGCGCACGGCGGGGTCCCTGAAGTCGGGAACCCGGTAGGAGATCCGCTCCGCCGCCGCGCGCTCGCCGAGGGCCGGGAGTCCGTCGCCGCCTGCCGGACCCGGAGTGGACCACGTACCGGAGGCGTCGATCACGGCCCGGGCGAGGACGCGCTCCTCGCGTCCGTCGCCGTAGCGGATGTGCACGGTGAAGGGCTGCTGTCCGCGGTCGGCGTCGGCGACGCGGTCGCGTCCGGTGCGGGAGACGCCGGTGACCCGGGCATCGAGCCGGACCCGGTCGCCGAGGACGTGTGCGAGTGGCTGAAGGTAGGCGGCCGCCCAGTCTCCGCCGGTCGGGTAGGTGTCCGCATCGGGCTTCACCCAGCCGGCCTGGACCAGGAGCTTCTCGGCGACCGGGTCGACGACCTCGCCCCAGCGGGAGAAGAGCCGCACGTGGGACCACTCCCGAACCGCGGTTCCCGCCCGGGTGCCGGCCTCCAGAACCAAGGGCTCCAGGCCCCGGCCGACGAGGTGCGCGGCAGCTGCCAGACCGGTGGGCCCGGCTCCGACGACCACGACGGGCAGTTGGTCGGTGGCGGTGACGTTCACGGCGCTTCCCCTTTTGATTCGACGCTTGTCGATCTCTTGCGCCTTCAGCATGGCACTTGATTCGACATCGGTCAACATAGACATTCGTCGAATCAATGACTTCGGGTGCTTGCCGATGGAGAAGAACGGGGTGCGCGCGACCGCCGATTCGGGTTGTGGCGCCACACGCCGCAGCGGCCGGTCCGCCCGGCGGAGCCTTGGGCGGCTGGTTCGACATGTGTCAACATAGATGGATGTCGAACGGTGAGATGCCGCCGGTGCTGGAGCCCGGGATAGTGCCCTGCTGCCCGCCTCTGGACGAGCGGCCACTGACCGCCGGGGAGGCCGAGCGGACCGCTGTGATGTTCAAGGCGCTGGGCGATCCGGTCCGGCTGCGGCTCTTCTCCTCCGTCGCCTCGCACGAAGGCGGCGAGGCATGCGTCTGCGACATCTCCGATGTCGGTGTCTCCCAGCCCACGGTCTCCCACCACCTGAAGAAGCTGAAGGAGGCCGGGCTGCTCTCCTCGGAGCGGCGTGGTACCTGGGTGTACTACCGCGTCGAGCCCACCGTTCTCGCGGCCATGGGAGCCCTCCTCACCAAGGCCGCCTCGGCCTGACGGCCGGCCACGCCGACGAGACCGGCCGGGTGCCGGGGTGGGGGGCCGTCACGAGGGTCTCCGATCGGTGCGCGTACGCCGGTGCCGTCGAGCACTCCGTGTACGTGCACACCGGTGCACGGGGACGTGGCGTCGAGTCGGATCACGGCAGAATCGGTGCTGCCGCCCCGCGTTCGGGAACGGCGGCGCCGAACGTCAGGAGGCGCGGGCCGCCGGAGAGAGGTCTTCCCTGCCGGCCTTCTCGGTGCCGGCGAGAAACGCGCCCAGCGAAGCCAGGACGCCGGGCGCGGGACGGTAGTACACCCAGGTGCCGCGCCGCTCGGAAGTGAGCAGGCCCGCTTCCCGGAGCTTCTTCAGATGGTGGGAGACCGTGGGCTGGGAGACGCCCACGTCGGCTATGTCGCAGACGCATGCCTCGCCGCTGGGGTGCGATGCCACTCTGGACAGGAGGCGGAGCCGGACGGGGTCGGACAGCGCCTTGAACATCGCCGCCATGATCTCGGCGTCCCCTTCGGACAGCGCGGCGGTCACGATGGGCGGGCAGCAGGCGGTAGCGGTCGCGCCGGATATGTGCGGGGTCGGCTTGGTCAAGGGGCCGGTCCTCACGCCGAGGCCGCGGGGCGGCCCATGACGGCGTCGGCAGCGCTGGGGAAGCAGGCCACGCAGGCGACGTTGATGGAGTAGAGCATCGAGGTCCCCTGGCGCTCGCGCAGGACGAACCGCACGTCGGCGAGCAGCTTCAGGTGGTGGGACACCGTCGACTGTCCGACGCCCATCCGGTCCACGATCTCTCCGACACTCATCGGCCCGGTCGCCAGGGCGAGGAGGTTGAGAATCTGCACACGGGTGGGATCGGAGAGGGCCTTGAACCAGGTCGCGTAGGACTCGGCCGTGGTTCGGTCGATCAGCTGGGCATTCATCGTACCGCTCATGATCCATCGATGTTATTCGATGACCACCCACGACGGCAAGGTTCATCCCGTACAGGATGGGTCCGCACAGACCCGTCGACGCCCCACGTGTGAACGAAACCGCCGGCACGAGTGGCCGCGCAGACGCCGCACAGAGGACCTCCACACCAGTACGACCTGCGAAGAAGCCACGTTTTCAGGCGACCGCCACCGAAGATGCACGACGGTTCCCTTCAGCGCGACGCGAGTCCCCTGATCCCCATTGTCTCCGTTCCCTTTGATCGTCTATCATCGATATTCGATAGAGGGGGATGCCGCTCACGCTTCCCTGCGCGGCTCGCCACGTCTCCTGTTCGTCGCTTCACGGCGCCGCTCCCCTCATGTGTCACCGTCTCAGAGAGGTTCACCTGTGGACGAATTGCGGGCCCTTGGCCTGTTCATCGTGTTCGAGGTGCTGCACTATCTCCCGTGGTTCCTGTTCGCCATCGTCCTGGGCATCGCCGTGCAGCGTCTGTCGATCGACGTGGTCGCGCGCCGCAGCTTCGCCCAGGGGCGCAGGGGCGTCCTCGGCATCGCCATCGTCACGGCCATCGGAGCGTTCAGCCCCTTCTGCTCCTTCACCGTGATCCCGCTGATCCGCCGCTTCCTGATAGCCGGCGTCCCGCTCTCGGCGGTGATGTCGTTCTGGATCGCCTCCCCGTCCATGGACCCGGAGATCTTCGCGCTCTCCGCCGCCCAGCTCGGACTCCCCATCGCCACCGCCCGCCTCGTCGGTGCCCTGGTACTGAGCTTCGGCGCGGGTCTCATCGTCCTGGCACTGGAGCGGCGCGGCCGGTTCGCCGATCCGCTGCTGGACTCCGCGGAGGAGAAGGCACCCGCGAAGAGTTGTTCGCGGGAGACGGTGGCCGTACCCGAGCCGGCCTGCTCGACCGCGAAGGCGACCGTGCCCGAGACCGTGACCGTGACCGTCGGAGGCGGTAGCGGCGGCAGCTCTGCGGGGGGCTGCGGTGGTTCCACCCTGGCGGCCGAGCCCGCGGCCGGTGGCTGCTCCACCGCCGCGCAGAACGGCGCGGACGACGACGGCACCCCGTGGCGCGTACTCGTGCGGCGCGACATCAAGAACCTCCGCGCCGGCGCGATTCTCAAGGAGATCGTCAGCGACTCCCTGATCCTGGGCAAGTGGCTGCTCTTGGCCATCGTCCTCGAGGCCCTGATCGTCCGCTACGTACCCACCGATGTCGTCTCGGGCATCCTCGGCACGGACGGCATCCTCTCCGTCCCGATCGCCGGGCTCATCAGCGTCCCGCTCTACCTCAACGGCGTCGGCGCCATCCCCGTCGTCGAGGGTCTCCTGGACCAGGGCATGGTCGCGGCGGCGGGCGTCACCTTCCTCCTCGGCGGTGCCATCACGACGATTCCGGCCATGGTGGCCGTCAAGAGCGTCGTCAAGACGAAGGTGTTCGCCTTCTACCTCGGCGTGGGCCTGCTCGGCAGCGTGGGTATCGGCCTCGTCACGCTGCCCCTGCTCTGACCCGGTACTCCTCCTCACCCCCCACCCACGCTCCTGCGGCGACCCCCGACGCCGCAGGAGCGTCGCCGTACCCGCTGACGAGCACCGGGCCTACCGTCTGCGGGAGCGCACCGGGACAAGGAGCACGCAAGACCACCTCCCCGCGCGTGGACATCACCCCTCGGCTACCGTCACTCCCCCGTCGTGGACGTCGACGCCCGCCTCCCCCGCGGTCTTGAGCACGGCCGCGCGGCCCGACGCGCAGTACGGGTCGCGCGGACGACACATGGGTGGCGCCGTGCTCGTAGTACGTCTGGACGCGGCCGGCGGTCCGGTCGGCGAGCCGATCGGGGATGACGACGCTTCCGGGGCCGAGGGAACCGCGCAGCGAGCCGACGGCGCTGGGCGCGAGGACCTGCCTCACCCCCAGCGAGCGCAGTGTGCCAGTTCGCAGAAGCCGGTGCCGCCGATGACCGCGATGTCGGCCTCCGGCGCCGTTGGGGACGGATCACTCATCGTCTCGGGCCGCCTGCGTGTGCGTGTCGACCGGTGCCGCCGGTACACGCGGGCCGGGTCGGGAAACGAGCGGGGTCAGAGAGGCGATGACCTCGTGACCGGTCACTGCCACGCGTTCGTCGCCGGGGCGGCGCACGGCAACCGTTTGCCAGCCGGCCTCGGCCGCGGCGTCGAGCTCGGCACCGACGTCGCTGACGAACAGCAGGTCGGCGGGTGCGTGCCCCAGGGCCGCCGCGATCGCACGGTAGGAGCCGGCCTCCGCCTTGGGGCCGGCTGTCGTCAGGTCGAAGTAACCGTCGAGCAGCGGGCGCAGGTCGCCGTGGGCGGTGTGGCCGAACCAGTCCCGCTGGGCGGCCACGGAGCCGGAGGAGTAGATGAAGCGGCCTGTGCCCTGCGTCTTCCAGTGCTCCAGTGCGGGCGGCACGTCCGGGTACACGTGACCGTACAACTCGCCCGCCGCGTAGCCGCCGGCCCAGATCAGTCCCTGCAGCGTCTTCAGCGGCGCCGCCTTCACATCCGCGTCGGCCCATTGCTCCAGGAGCGCCAGAGCACTCGTCTCGTCGTGGGCTGCCCCGGTGTGGGCGGCGACCGCGTCGAGGATCCGCCGCCAGGGTGCGGTGCCGCGATGTGCGGCGAGCCAGGGGGCGAACCGCTCACGCGCGTAGGGGAAGAGGACGTCACGTACGTGGCTGAGGGAGCCGGTGGTTCCCTCGATGTCGAGGACGACGGCCCGCAGCCCGTTCTCGGGGACTCGGGCCTGTCGGGTGCCCGGCATCAGCCTTCCCGCAGCAGCGCGTCGAGGCGGGGGAAGCCTTCGGCGATGGGCTCCTGGGTGAAGTCGCCCACCCAGCCGTCCTCCTTCTCGAAGAACCGGATGGCGCAGAAGTCCGGTAGGGGCCCCATGTCGAACCAGTGCCGGGTGCCGGCCGGGACGGACAGCAGGTCACCGGCCTCGCACACCACGGCGTACACGCGGTCGTCCAGGTGCAGGTAGAAGCAGCCGGTGCCCTGGGCGAAGAACCGGACCTCGTCCTCGGCATGCCGGTGCTCGTCGAGGAAGGTCGACCGGGCCTTGGCCGCCCGCTCCTGCCACTCCGCTCCCTCCTCGGGGTGCAGACGGGCGACATCGACGAGGCGCAGCCCTTGGCCGGCGCACAGTTCGTCGACCTCGGCCCGGTAGGCGTCGAGCAGTTCCTCGGAGGACGTCCGCGGCGTCACCTGTGCCCGCAGCGGCCAGCGGGTGAAGGAGACCGACCTCTCGCGCAGGGCTTGCGCGATGGTCTCCTCGTCCCGCGTGCGGAGCAGCACGGTGTCCGGTGCGTCGTCCGGCATGATCTGCAGCAAGGTCATGGTGTGGTCCTGTCGTCGGGTTCTTCAGGCACGGGAGACGTGCAGCTCGGACTGGGAGAGCACGAGCAGCTGGCAGAGCGACTCGAGGCATTCGAGCCGGTTCTTCGCCTGGCCCAGCGAGTCGCCCCACGTCGTGATGCCGTGATCGGCCAGGAGCAGGCCGGGCGGCCCTTCCCGGTCGGCCGCGAGATGGGCGGCGACGTCGTCTGCGATCCGGTCGACCTGGGGCCAGTTGGGGAACACCGGCAGGTCTGTGGAGGCCGGGTCCTTCAGCCCCAGTCCCTTGAGCAGCTCGAAGCGCTCCACTCGAACCGAGGAGACGGCGTCCAGGGCGGCGGCACGGTGGGCGACGACGGTGGCGTACGGGGAGTGGACATGGATGACGGCGCGCGCTCCGGTGACGCGGTAGACCGCCGCGTGGATGGAGGTCTCGGCCGAGGGGCGGTCCTGGCCGGGATGGGACACCCGGCCGGTGAGGGCGTCGACCTCCACCACGTCCCGGGCGGTCAGTTCGCCTTTGTCCCGGCCGCTCGCCGTGATCAGCGCCCGGCCGGGATCGTCGGGCAGCCGCATGGAGATGTTGCCGGACGTGCCCGGCATCCATCCGCGCTCGTACAGGGTGCGGGAGATGCCGGCCAGCTGCTGGGCGGTCTGCTTGCCGGCGGCGGTGGACGGCGCGTAGCTCATGCTCTTACCTCGGATGCGTGGTGGACACCGTGCTCGGAGACGATCGCGGTGATCAGGGAAGCCGGGGTGACGTCGAAGGCGGGGTTGTACGCGCGTGTACCGCGTGGCGCGGTGCGGACCTCGCCGTAGGAGGTCACCTCGTCCGCGGCACGTTCCTCGATGACGATGTCCCGGCCGTCGACGAGCGATCTGTCCCATGACGACTCGGGGGCGACGACGATGAAGGGGATGCCGTGGTGGGCGGCGGCGATCGCCAGGCCGTAGGTGCCGATCTTGTTGGCCACGTCCCCGCGCGCGGTGATCCGGTCGGCTCCGACGAGAACGCAGTCGACGAGCCCCTGGTGCATGGCCGCGGCGGCCGCGCTGTCGACGCACAAGCGGTGCGGCACGCCGGCCTCGGCCAGTTCCCAGGCCGTCAGCCGGGCGCCCTGCAGGAGTGGCCGGGTCTCGTCGACGAGGACCTCGGTGACCTTTCCGGCGTCGGCGAGGGCGAGGATCGTGCCGAGGGCGGTGCCCACGGCCGCCGTCGCCAGTCGGCCGGTGTTGCAGTGGGTCAGGAGTCGCAGGGACCGCTGCGGGCAGCGGTCCAGTACGGCCTGGACCGCGTGGGCGACCATCCGCCGGTTGACCACCCGGTCCTCATCGATCATGGCGGTGGCCTCGGCCAGGACCGCGTCCGGGCCGTCGGCGAGCCTCCCGAGAGCCCGGTCGACCGCCCATGCCAGGTTGACGGCCGTCGGGCGGGCGGCGGCGAGTCGCCGGGCGTCGGCGCGCACGGCCTGCTGCCCGCCGCCGGTGGTGCCCGGCGAGCAGTGGGCGTACGCCGAGAGCGCGACGCCCAGGGCGCCCGCGAGTCCGATGGAGGGGGCGCCCCGTATGGCGAGTGTCGTGATGGCGGTGATGACGTCGTCCACGGTGTCCAGGCGTAGAAGCCGCCTCTCGTGGGGCAGCGCGCGCTGGTCGAGGGTGACGATCGCGTTGTCGTCCCAGCGCAGTGACGGCTGGTCGGAGGGCTTGCTCACGGGCGGCGGCTCCTTGGGTGCCTGAAGGGTGGAACCGGTCAGTCGGTCAGGGGGCGCGACCGCAGTTCGACCAGGGTGGGCGCTGCCTTCAGGTCGGCGGTCACCTGCTCGGGGTCCTCGCCGACGGCGATGACGTAGCCGTAGCGGTTCATGTACGCCCGGGGCGGGAGTGCCAGCCGGGTGCCGGGACCGGCCGTCGCGACCGCGCTGTGCACCGTGGGCCCGAAGAGGTCGGTGCGGACGGTCACCTCGACCGCCTCGCAGTCGGCCTCCGGGTAGAGGAACCTGATGGCTGCGGTCCTCTGCGCCTTCGGCGCGGTGTCGGGGGTGATCCCCGCCGCAACGTGGGCGGCCGCGACCGCCGGGTCGGTGCCGGTGGCGAGCATCCCGATGAGGGGGATGAAGTCGCCGCCGAGGCGCGCGTTGATCTCGACGAGGCGCGGTCCCTCGGGGGTGAGTTTGAACTCGGTGTGCGTGGCGCCGTGTTCGAAGCCGAGCGCCTTGTGGATGCGGCTCAGTTGGTCCAGGAGTTCGGCGTCCTGGAGGAGGGGGTCGGCGGCGTCGACGGTGTGGCCGGTCTCTTCGAAGTACGGGTCCATGCCGGTCTGCTTGCGCGCCACGATCATCGGGGTGCACACGCCGTCGACGACGACCGCGTCGATGCTGATCTCGGGCCCGGTGAGGTACTCCTCGACCAGGACGTCGGCCTCGTAACGGGGCACTCCGGGCCAGGTGGCGGAGCTGGCCGCCTCGAAGGCCGCCTCGACGGCGTCGCCGTGGTCGGCCCGGACGACACCGAGGCTGCCGGCCAGTCCACGGGCCTTGACCACCACGGGATAGCCGGTCGCGTCGGCCGCACGGCGCGCCTCGGCCGCCGTGGAGACCGGGGTGCAGGCCGGCTGCGGCACATCGGCGGCCGTCAGCCGTGCCCGGGTGATCGCCTTGTCCCGGCAGGAGAGCACCGCGTCGGGCGCGCTTCCGGGCAGGCCGAGGGCTTCGGCGAGGCGGGCGGCGGCGTGCACGAGGGACTCGTCGTAGGTGAAGACCCCCGCGACGGGCAGCTGTCGCATGACCTCCTTCGCCTCGGCGAGGAGTGCGTCGAGGTCCTTGGTGTCGAGGAGCGAAGCCCCCTCCACGTAAGGAAGTTGCCAGCTCGGCTCGTAGGCGTCGAGGAGCCACAGGCGGAAGTGGCGCGAGACGGCCGCCACGATGTACTCCCGGTAGCGGCGGTCACCACTGCCTATGAGGAGCAGGACCGGTGCCTCGGTGGTGGGCGAGTGCGGGTGGGGCGTGGCGGCCATGGTGGGAACCTTTGCGTCGACGTGTGGTCGGGGCCGGGGCCGGCCGACGGGGCGGGGCAGAGACCAGATCGGCAACGGCACTGTCGGCCGACGGCCGGAACCATGCCAGGATCAAGCGATGTATGTCAATAGATCGATGAATGGCTGAAAGGGTCACCCCTCGCCGGACGTCACCGCCACACGGCACCCCTGCCCCGGTCCGCCCGCCTCTGCGGGTGCTTGCGCAAGCCGGCCAGGTTACCCGGCGTGGGCATCCACGCAGATGAGCCCGGTGAGGATGGAGGCCGTCCGCGCACCTTGCGACTCCTGCGGATTCCGTCGCCGGAGCCGCGACAAGGCACGTGAGCCGAGGGGCGGACGGCGAAATTCGATCGGCGGACATCGATGATTCAGGTGTGACGACTGACTCCGGGGTCAACCTGCCCGACGCGGTCGGACCACCCGCGGGCCGCCGGAAAGGCCGCGGCCAGACCCTAACCACAGGGCCGCCGGGCCACGGAAGCTCCACTCCGCCCGCCGGCCAGACCGCCGAGGAACGTGGCCAGATCGGCCGGCGCCTCCGGACACAGCCGGTAATAGGTGAAACGCCCGCAGGGCTCGGCCTCCACGACCCCCGCCTCCCGGAGAACCCGGAGATGGTTCGACAGGTTCGTCTGCCGCGCGCCCGTCTCCTCGACGAGGTGAGTCGTACACAGCGACTCACGGGCAAGCAGGCACACGATGCGAAGCCGCAGAGGGTCCGCCAGGGCCCTCAGCAGTTCCGCGTTCACCGGCGTCAGCATGGGCTGATCGTGACACACCGAGCACAACCGGTGTCAACCGCCGGATTTTCCAACACCGCGACTCCGCAGCCCACTTGAGGAGGCACGAGTGTCCCGGATGCCCTCTGCGCCGTTCGTCTGCATGCACAATGCCGACTGGTCCCGGGTGGCCGCCGCGTGACCCGGCGCCGGCGCGTCGCACCAGAACGGTCAGCGCGACGAGCGGTCGATGCCCCGGGGGAAGGCGTGCTCTCTGAGCTCCCGAAGGGCATCCCAGCGGATCGAGAACCAGGCCCAGGTTCCTCGCTGTTCACGGCGCAGCAGCCCTGCCGTGGTGAGGATCTTCAGGTGACGGCTCACCGTGGGCTGCGCCAGGTCGAGCGACTCGGTCAGGTCGCAGACGCAGAGCTCTCCGGTCGGCGACTGGTCGATGAGGTGGACGATCTGGAGGCGGGTCTGGTCGGCCATCGCCTTCAACCGTGCTGTCAGCAGCTCGACTTCGCCGCGGTCGATCAGCAGCCCCGGGGAACACGGAACACAGCGCTCCGCACTCACGTCCTCGATCGGTATACCCACCGCAGGAATCGCCATCCTGACACCATACGAGCCGACAGGAATCCACGGCCAATCCGATGATCGATATCCGTCGGGCGTTCACCGCCCCTTCACCTGCGCCGCCTCAGCGCAGAAAGGCGTAGATGGCCCGCGCGGCCTCACGTGCGGGACGGCCGACGCCGACAAGGGTGGCCGAGGCGGGCCCGGTCCAGTCGCCGTACCCGAGCAGATGAAGCCGGGGCTCTCCGACCGCCTCTGTTCCCCGGGTGGGGATGTGTCCGCGAGGACCGCGGAGCCCGAGCGGGGCGAGGTGAGCGAGAGCAGGACGGAATCCGGTGCACCAGATGATCGCGTCGGCCTCGGCCCGCGTGCCGTCAGCCCACTCGACACCGGTCCCCGTCACACGCGTGAACATCGGCTGCGCCTTGAGGAGGCCGGCGTCGCGGGCTTCGCGCACAGGCGGTACGGCGACGATGTCACCGAGCGAAGCGACTCCCCCGCCGTCGGCAAGGCCTTCATCGAGGGCCCGGCGGCGGGCGGTGGCGTGGTCGAAGAGGGCACGGCCGTCGATGTCGTCGGCGAGGAACCGCGCGGGTCGCCGGGTGACCCAGGTGAGGTCGGTGCCGTACGCGAGATCGGCAGCCACCTGCGCTCCGGAGTTCCCGCCTCCTACGACGATGACCCGCATTCCGGCGAACTCACCGGGACTGCGGTACTCGACGGTGTGGAGCTGCCGCCCCGGAAAGGATTCGCGGCCCGGGACAGCGGGAAGGAACGGCCGTGACCACGTTCCGGTGGCGCTGACGACGGCGCGTGCGCGCCAGACACCGGAGTCGGTCTCGACGCGCAGGTGCTCGCCGTCGCGGCGGACCGCCTCGACGCGAACGGGCCGCTGTACGGGGAGCTCGTACCGGCGCTCGTAGTCCGTCAGGTAGTCGACGACGTGGGCGGCCTCGGGGTACGTCTCCCCCCGTTGCGGCGGCATGAGGCGACCGGGCAGGGACGAGTACGCGGCCGGCGAGAAGAGGTGCAACGAGTCCCACGTGTGCTGCCAGGCCCCGCCCGGCGCGGGCTCGGCATCGAGGACAGCGAAGTCGAGGCCGCCGAGGCGGCGCAGGTGGTATCCGGCGGCGAGTCCCGCCTGGCCACCACCGATCACGACGACGTCGAGCGCCTTGCTCATCTCCTCGGCTTCCCTTCATCCGGCTGCGCCTCGCCCCGGCGGAGGGCGAGGCGCGGAGTGGCGACACTGCGGGGCTACTGCCGGGCGGGGGCGAACGTCCTGCGCCAGGCCAGCGACACGTACACGAGCGCCACCAGGACCGGGACCTCGATGAGGGGGCCGACGACTCCGGAGAGGGCCTGGCCGGAGGTGACGCCGAAGGTGGCGATGGCGACGGCGATGGCGAGTTCGAAGTTGTTGCCGGCCGCGGTGAAGGCGAGCGTTGCGGTGCGCTCGTAAGTGAGGCCGAGGGCCTTGCCGAGCGCGAAGGCGCCGAACCACATGACCGCGAAGTAGGCGAGGAGCGGGAGGGCGATCCTTGCGACGTCCAGCGGCTGCGAGGTGATGGTCTTCCCTTGGAGCGCGAAGAGGATGACGATCGTGAAGAGCAGCCCGTAGAGCGCCCACGGTCCGATCTTCGGCAGGAACTCCGTCTCGTACGGCTCCCGGCCCATCCGCTGCTCACCGGTCCGGCGGGTGAGGAAGCCGGCGACCAGGGGGACGCCGAGGAAGATGACGACGTTCAGGGCGATCTTCCCCATGGAGATGTCGAGCGTCTCGCCCTCGCCGAGGCCGAGCCGGCCGGGCAGCAGGTCGAGGTAGAACCAGCCCAGGACGCCGAAGGCGATGACCTGGAAGACCGAGTTCAGGGCGACGAGGACAGCGGCGGCCTCACGGTCGCCGCAGGCGAGGTCGTTCCAGATGATCACCATGGCGATGCAGCGCGCCAGACCCACGATGATCAGGCCGGTGCGGTACTCGGGCAGGTCCGGCAGGAAGATCCAGGCGAGGGCGAACATGAGCGCCGGGCCGAGGATCCAGTTGATGACGAGCGACGAGACCATGAGCTTCTTGTCGCCGGTGACGGCGTCGAGCTTGTCGTACCGGACCTTCGCGAGGACCGGGTACATCATGACCAGCAGGCCGGCGGCGATGGGCAGCGAGATGCCGCCGATCTCGACCTTGGCCAACGCGTCGTTCAGGCCGGGGACCAGCCGCCCGAGCCCGAGGCCGAGGCCCATGGCGAGGAGGATCCAGACAGCGAGGAAGCGGTCGAGCGTCGACAGCTTCCCGACGACGACCGAGGAGTGCGCCGCCGGAGCGGGCGCTTGGGTGGGGGTCACGGACAGGCTCTCTTGTTCTCGGCAGCGGTACGGGCGCACTCGGCCAGGTCGGCGAACTGGCCGGCGAGCTGGGCGATGACGTCCGGCTTCAAGCGGTAGTACGTGAAGCGCCCGCAGGGCTCGGTCTCCACCACACCCGCCTCGCGCAGCACGCGCAGGTGGTTGGAGAGGTTGGTCTGCTTGGCTCCGGTCTCCTCGACGAGGTGGGTGGTGCAGAGGGTCTCGCGGGCGAGCAGGCTCACGATCCGGAGCCTGAGCGGATCGGCCAGAACCCGGATCAGATCAGTATCGACTGACGTCATCATGGACTGATATTGTCACATCGCTCGCTGCTGATACCAGCCGAGGCTGACCTCTTGCCGGCAAGGAAGAACCGATGACCACCGCTCCGCTCGCCTCCGTGCTCTTCGTATGCGTCCACAACGCGGGCCGCTCCCAGATGGCCGCCGGGTTCCTGCGCCACCTGGCCGGCGACCGCGTCGAGGTCCGCTCCGCCGGTTCGATTCCGGGTGACCAGGTCAACCCGGCCGCGGTCGAGGCGATGAGCGAGGTCGGTGTCGACATCTCCGACCAGAAGCCGAAGGTGCTGACCACCGAGGCGGTCCAGGCGTCCGACTACGTCATCACCATGGGCTGCGGCGACGCCTGCCCGGTCTTCCCCGGCAAGAAGTACCTCGACTGGGCCCTGGAGGACCCGGCCGGTCAGGGTGTCGAGGCCGTCCGTCCGATCCGCGACGAGATCAAGGGCCTGATCGAGGGCCTCATCGCCGAGATCGACGCGACGCAGGAGGCATGACCTCTTCGACCGACTCGCACGAACCTGCCGGGAGTCTTCGCCGCCGGCGACGTCGTCGACCACGTCATGGCTGTCGATCCACCCCATGAACACCAGTTCCTGCCCGTCACGTTGGCGGACCTGACGGGCAGGAGCTGGCATTCTGCTCCACGGCTCCGAGCGAGCACAAAGAGCCGGCAACGGGACCCGTTGCCGGCTGGTCTGCTCTCCTCACTGCTCCGACCTGCGAACCTGCGACCTGCGACCTGCGACGTGCGACCTGCGACCAGGCCGCCGCACTCGGTGTCCAGGCGTCCATGCCCGGAATGCCCCCGAGGAGGACGTGCTGCCGAGGTGGATGCGGAGGGCCACCGGCAGCAAGTGCGGCACGGCAGCGGCCGCAGGGAACCTTCAGCCGGATTCCGTTTCCCGGCAGGAGCGGGCCGGGGCACCGATGAGGATATCGGCGGCGCTGGGGAACTCGGTGATGCAGAGGGGGTTGACGGCGTACCGAATGCTGGCACCAGCACGCCGCCTGGTCAGGAAGCGGACGGTGTGGAGGATCTTCAGGTGGTGCGAGACGGTCGACTGGTTGAGTCGAAGATGGGCGACGATCTCGCCCACCGGCACGGGCCCCGGCCGACTGCTCAGGAACCGCATGATGCGGATGCGCGTGGGATCGGCCAGGGCTCGAAACCAGCGGGCGTACTCCTCGACAGTCTCCCGGTCGAGCGACGTTTCGGACATGGGAATCCTTAGCGGACCACGAGGATCACCGCCGCCGCGCCGGCCTCGGCGTAGGGCGGACCGGCCGTGTGATCAGAAGCCTGGTCGTCTGGCCGCGTTCACGGGTGAGGGGAGGCAGTCGGCGGGTGTGGCGACGTTCTCCCGGGCGGTGGTTGTGCGGTGCCGCGTCCCGTGACGTCCATCCGGGACACACGGAATTCGTGGGGACGTCGTTGCTCCTGTCGGCCGTTGCGTGCGCCGGTACGGGCACGACCGTGCGAGCCGGGGCCGGAGCTGAAGCTCCGGCCCCGGCTCGACGTGCTCAGCAGCAGGTGCCGCCGGGCTCGCACTCCTGCGCGCCGGCGGTGCCGTCGACCGGCTTGCGGGCGCGGATGATCGCGGCATGGAGGCCGTCGGCCGCCTCCTGGGTGAAGACGACCTCGGCGTCCTTCAGGCCGACCGCGTTGAGGAGCTCCTTGTACTCGGAGACCGAGAGGGCACCCGCGATGCACTGGCTGTGTCCGCCGCGTTCGGCCCGCTCCTCGGGGCTGAGCCGGTCCTCGGCGACGACATCGCTGATGCCGAGGCGGCCGCCGGGGGCGAGAACGCGGGCCATCTCGGCGAAGACGGCGGGCTTGTTCAGGGACAGGTTGATCACGCAGTTGGAGATGATCACGTCGACGGTGTCGGCGGGCAGCGGGATGGACTCGATCGTTCCCTTGAGGAGGACGACGTTGTCGATCTCGGCGTCGGCGACGTTGCGGGCGGCGAGGGCGAGCATCTCCTCCAGGAAGTCCAGGCCGAAGACACGGCCGTCGGGGCCGACGCGCCGGGCGCTGAGGATGACGTCCAGGCCTCCGCCGGAGCCGAGGTCCAGGACCGTCTCGCCCTCGCGCAGTTCGGCGACGGCGCTCGGGTTGCCGCAGCCGAGGCTGGCGAGGAGGGCGGCGTCCGGGGCGGTGCCGGGGCCGATCTCGTCGTACGCGGCGGGGCCGAAGGTCTGCGGGTCCGGCGAGCAGCAGGCGCCGCTCGTCTCGGCTTCGGCGGCCTTGGCCCGGTAGTACTCCCGGACCTCTTCCTGCAGGCTGCCGGCGGTGGTGGTGTCGCTCATGACGGTGGTCCTTCTCGGTCAGGCGCCGGCGGGGGCGAGGCGGTGCACGGGGCGCGGGTAGGAGGGCTTGAACGACACCGGGGTGGTCGCCGATGAGGTGACGGCGGTGGCCAGGTCGGCGGCCTTGACGGCCTCGGTGACGGCCGCGTCCAGGGCGTCCGGCTCGCAGGCGACCCGGGCGTTGACGACGGCCCGGCCGGCCGGCGCGTGCGCGTCGGCGGCGCGGTCGAGGGTGGGCTGCGCGCCGGACTCGGTGAGGCTGAGCTTGGCGAAGTCGCCGTCGGCCGTCTCCACGGTGATCTTGGCGTGGCCGATCACGGCGCCGTGCTCCGCGGCCCAGACGGACAGCTCCTGAAGGACGGTGCGGGCCCACGCGGTCGCGTCGAAACCCTCTCCGGCGGCGGTGAGGTCGAGCTCCTGGTTCATCCAGGCGAGCTGGGCCTCGGCGGCCGCGTAGCGGTCGTAGTCGATGTCGAGGACGACGTCCTCGTTCGTTGCCGGCGCCTGCCACGCGTCGAGCAGCGCCTCCAGGTGGGCGCCCGTGGTGGCCGAGTAACCGACGACGGTCGCCTTCGGGTTGTTCGTACGGAGCGAGGCGAGCAGTTCCTCGGCCCGGTCCGGCTTGATGGTGTCCAGCTTGTTCACGGCGATGACGTCGGCCTCGGTGACCTGCTGGCGGAAGAGGTACGACAGGTCCGACTCCGGCTCGCCCCGCTCGGCGGCACGGGCGAAGGCCAGGTGCCGCAGCGGGTCGACCACGGTGGTCAGGGGGGCTACGACCATGTCGTCGCCGTAGTACTGGCGCAGCGGCCGTACGACGGTGGCCTGGAGGTCCGTGCAGCTGCCGACGGCTTCGGCGATCACGGTGTCGACGCTGTCGGAGGCGACGAGCGCGACGATGGCCTCGACGAGGTCCTCGAACTTGCAGCAGAAACAGCCGCCGGTGACCTCGGCGACGCTGTCGAGCTTGCTGCGCACCAGCTTGGTGTCGACCAGTTCGACGCCCTGGTCGTTGGTGATGACGGCGACCTTGCGGCCCTGCGCCTGGAGCGCGAGCGCGGCGGCGGTCATGGTCGTGGTCTTGCCCGCCCCGAGGAATCCGGTCAGGGGGATGAAGGTGATCATGTGGTCCTTCTCGTCCTTGTCGTGGAGTCGGGCGGGGTCAGCCGCAACAGCTGTCGCCGGAGCCGCCCAGGAGGGGCAGGGTCGCGGGCTGGGCCGGGGCGGGGGACGCGGCGCCGAACGCGACGCGCCTGCTGTTGCCGAAGGCGGCGAGCCAGGCGCTGGCCTGCGGCCGCAGCGCCGGGTCGGAGAGCAGCATCGAGGTGGTGACCTCGCGCGGGGTGCAGCCCCGCAGGGCCTTCGCCTGGTGGGCTCCGGCGCCGAACTCGACGGTGCGCAGCCCTTCGGCGTAGGCGTCGCGGACGGGCGCGTCGAGGACGAGGGCGAAGTAGATGCCGCTGCGCTCGCCGATCGCCGCGTAGTCGAAGCCGGCCCACTTCGGGAAGAGGCGGTGGTTCTTGCGGATGGTGACGCAGGTGGCGACCAGCGCGCCGTCCTTGTAGCCGAGGTAGGCGCGGACGTCCGCGCCCTCGTCGATGAGCGCGGAGAGGATGCCGGCGATGTGCTCGGGCTCCTCGCCGGCGCCGTTCTTCTCCCGGTTGAGGCAGGTGAGTTCGGCGATGCGGGCGATGTAGGGGCGGATGTCGGTGCCGTCGACGCGCTTGATCGTCACACCGGCGGCCTCGGCGCGGCGGACGTCGCCCTTGATGCGCTGACGCTTCTTCAGCGGCAGGGCCGCGAGGTGCCCTTCCCAGTTCGGCGCGTCGAGGCTCATGAAGTCCTCGTAGCCCCAGAAGGTGCTGGAGGCTCCGGCTGCGTTGAGCGCCTCGACGAGGGCGTCGTTGCCGCGCCGGCTGGGGATCCAGGGGGCGACGATGCAGCGGATGCCGGCCTCGAAGGCGGCGGGCACGAGCTTGTCGACGATCGCCCCCATCAGGGTCGGCGTCCAGAAGTTGTAGGCGA
The DNA here is from genome assembly GCF_040632975.1 of Streptomyces sp. NPDC013455. Taxonomy (NCBI): domain Bacteria; kingdom Bacillati; phylum Actinomycetota; class Actinomycetes; order Kitasatosporales; family Streptomycetaceae; genus Streptomyces; species Streptomyces sp. NPDC013455. Next base: position 71,439 of record NZ_JBEYCX010000006.1, read on the forward strand.
CCTCGGTGCGGTAGCCCAGCGGGGAGCCGAGCAGGAGCGTCGGAAAGAAGGGCTCGGTCCCCAGGGCGTCGACCTCGGCGCTGCGCGCGGCGTCGGTTTCGGCGCCGCAGCACACCTCTTCGCCGGAAGGCGCCTGCCATCCGAGGTAGGTGCGCGGCTCGTGGTCGACGACCGGCGGAGTGGTGAGGATGTAGCCGGGGAGGAGGGCCAGTTCGCCGCGGGCGCGGTGGGCGAGGGTGTGCCAGGGCTGGACGTCGGGGAGCACCTTCTCCGTGGCCCGCAGCCAGGTGGGGCCGAGGTACGGCCACGAGTCGGTGAGCCCGGCGAGCTCGCCGGTCCAGTCCATGTCCGGGAGGGTCTGGCCGGTGGAGATGACGACGCGGGGTGATCCACCCATGTCAGTGTCCTTTTCTTGTGGGCGGGTGGGTCAGCACTTCACGCAGCAGCGGATCTTGCCGGCGTCCTCGGCGTCGGTGCGGCGCTCCTGCCAGAGCTCCTCGACGCGCTTGTCGGGGTGGGTCCACTCGACCCAGAAACCGCGGTCGACGGTGGCGATGTCCTCCATCCAGGGGGAGGAGAGCAGCGGGGAGCCCTTGAACAGCAGCAGTCGGGTCTGCAGGGCCGTGGGGTCGGTGACGCGGGCGAGACCCGTCTCGACCAGCCAGTCCTCGAAGCCGAGGAGCTCCTCGTACTCGATCCACGGAGTGAACGGGATGAACGTCGGGTACAGCTCGAAGCCGATCCGCTCGGCCTCGCCGATCGCCTCGCGCATGTGGTCGACGTCGATGTGCTTGTCGAAGATGCGCAGGATGCGGTCGGAGGGGAACTCGAGGGCACAGGTGACGCGGCGCAGACCGAGCGAGACGAGCTTCTCCAGCTCCTTCGTGTAGTCCAGGACGTGGTCGACGCGCGTCGTGAACTCGAACGTGATCGGGCCGATGGCCTCGACGAGCCGCTCGACGACACCGATGCCGATGGTGCGGGAGTTGAAGAACTCGGCGTCGATGAAGCAGAAGTGCCGGACACCCTCCTCCGCCAGCTGCAGTGCGTCAGCCAGGACGCTGTCGGCGTCGTAGGCGGCGACGCCGCCGTCGTACGCGCCGTAGACGGAGCAGTAGGTGCACTTGTGGTGGCAGCCGCGGGACGCCTCGATGTTGCCCATCAGGCCGAACGGCGAGTGGTGCGCCGGGTAGTGCACGAGGGAGGGGAACAGGTCCCGGGCGGGCTTGGTGACCGAGATGCGCCGGCGCGGCGGCTTGGGCCGCATCCCCGTGCGGGTCATCAGGGCGGGCACCGCGTCGAGCGCGATGGTGCCGGCGGCGAGCTGGGCCAGCTCCTCGCTGATGAGTTCCGGCTCCTCCATGATGATGCCGTCGGCGACCTCGAGGAACTCCCGGTGGTTCATCTGCGCGTACTGGCCGAAGGTCACGACCGTGGTGCCGTACGCCTCCGAGACCCTGCGCGCCAGGGCGATTCCCCGCTCGAGACCCTCGAACTGCTGGACCGAGACGAGCGTGAGATCGAAGGGGCCTTCCGGAATGGCGTCGGGAAGCAGGTGCGCGTCCCAGCCGACGACGTCGGCGCCGTGGTGCTGCAGAGCGGCGGCCGCACACGCGGACGTCAAGGGCTGGAGCTCCGCTTCGAACGCGGAGGCGACCAGAACACGGGGACTACTCACACTTCCCCCCAGGGAGTGATCAAGGAGCGTGACGGATCGAGATGAGGCCGGGTCAGAGCCAAGGCCGGTAACGACGCTGTCGACCGACGGCCGGAACCCTGCCAGCGTTGAGCGATGTATGTCAATAGATCGATGAATGACTGGGAGACCATCCCCACGACCCCCCGGGGCCACGGGGTACCGATGTCCAGATTTGCCCCCTTCTGCGGCTGGTTGCGAAGGGAGGCCACTCACTTGCATCCTGTAGTTCATACAGCTCGAAGCCATTCCGCGGGAAAGCGCCGACTGGCGACCACCGGTGCTTCGGATGCATGGCCGACCACAGGCAGCCACCCACCGCCTCGGCGCACGACTCAAATTCAATCGCCGATCATCGATGGCTTTGCCCAACAGTCCTCGCCAGAACGACTTCGAGGCGGTAGCGTTCGGCCACGGCATCGCGGTCCGCACCCGGGGTCAGCGGGTGAACGGCTACCGATGCCTTGATGCTCCAGGCCCTTCGATGGGGAGTGGGCCGAGCACCGATCGGTCAGGCGCGTGGGCGCCCCACGGCAGCCCCCTGCGGTCCTGAGCGAGTTCAACAGGCACGCGCAGGATCTCCAGGGCATCCGGATGCAGGACCTGAGCAGCCATCATCCGCACGCCCGGCGTCCACCGCACCGCCCTCCCGGAGCACCTGCGGGCTCACCCGGTGTCCCGCCTCGTCCACGCGGCAGGGGTGCGACCGGCGGTCACGGCCACAGCCCTTCCGAGTCCCGGCCCACACCTGCGGGCCACACGGGTGGCGATCCGCCACCGGCCTCACCCGATTCCCGTCCCTTCCATCACCGCAAAGGCACCGCCATGTCTTTCATGTCCGCTGAAACCCGCACCAGAGCAGCGCGCCTCACCGGGCGGCGTGTCCGCCAGGGCGCCTCCCTCGCCTCCGCCTCCCTCCTCCTCTCCGTCGCCCTGACCGGCTGTGCCGGCTCCGCGAAGGCCGGCTCGGACGCCATCCAGGCCAGCGGCTCCACCACCGTCGCTCCGGTGGCCTCCGACGCCGCCGAGGCGTTGAAGGCCAAGGGTCTGGACATCACCGTCGCCACCCAGGGGGGCTCCGCCGGCGGAATCTCCCAGCTCGGCGCCGGCCAGATCGACATCGCCCTCAGCTCCAAGCCTCTGTCGGAGGAGGATCGAAAGACCTACCCCGGCACGGACTTCGTCCCCACGCAGATCGGCGCGGACGCCGTCGGCGTCATCATCACCAGGGAAGTGGCCGACGGCGGGGTCAAGGGTCTGTCCAAGGCGCAGGTCGCGGGCCTGTTCGAGGGCAAGATCACCAACTGGAAGGAGGTCGGCGGCCCCGACCTCCCGGTCTTCGTGTACGACAAGGAGCCCGGCCGGGGCACCCGTGAGGTGCTCGACAAGTTCATCTACGGCGAGGGCGAGGCGCCGGCCCCGCCCAAGTCCGCGAACTACGCCATCGTGGGCGGCAACCTGGAGACCCGCACCAAGCTGAAGTCCACCCGGGGTTCCATCGCCCCGCTGTCGACCGGCTTCATCGAAGGTCACCCCGATCTGGTCGCCGTGCCCCTGGACGGTGTCGCCCCCACTCTGGCGAACGTGACCTCCGGCAAGTACCCGATGACCCGCCCGCTGTTCATGATCACCAACGGCAAGCCGAAGGGCACCGTCAAGCAGTACATCGACTACATCCTCTCGCCCGAGGGCCAGAAGCTGCTGCCCGAGCACGGTTACCTCACGCGCGAGCAGATGGGCCTCTGACCATGGGTCTCACTCTGGAGCGCCCCACCCAGGCGCCCGGACCCGCCGTGCCGCGGCCCTCCCCCGGGAGCGGCCGCGGCAGCCGGGCGAGATGGGTCTGGGGCTGGGCCTACAGCGGCATCCTGTCCGTGCTGCTCACCCTCACGGTCCTGCTCGGCTACCTGATCACGGGCATCGCGAGCGGAACCGTCGACTGGACGGCACTGCTCACCTCATCCACCTGGAGTCCGGGCAACCTCGCCTTCGGCGGCCTGGCCATGATCTACGGATCGGCGGTGGTGTGCGCCCTGGCACTGGTGCTCGCCGTCCCGGTCGGCTGGGCGGCGGCCGTCGCCTTGTCCGAGTACCTGCCGCCCCGCCTCGCCAATCCGCTGCGCCTGAGCATCGAACTCCTGGCAGCGGTCCCCTCCATCGTCTACGGCCTGATCGGCATCATGGTGATCCGGCCGTTCGTGGCGGACCTCGGTGACGTTCCGGGCGGAGACAGCCTGCTCGCCGCCGGCATCGTCCTCGCCGTGATGATCATGCCGACGATCGTGGCGGTCAGCGCGGACGCGCTGGCCGCCGTACCCGGCCGGTACCGGGAGGCCGCGTATTCCCTCGGCCTGACCCGCCGCGAGGTCGTCCGGTCGGCCGTCCTGCCCCAGGCCCGTCCCGGCATGCGGGCCGGCGTCCTCCTCGGCCTGGCCCGGGCACTGGGCGAGGCCATCGCGGTCTTCATGGTCATCGGCCGCGCCGACGACCGGCTCCCCGAGTCGCTCGGGGACGTGTTCTCCTTCCTCGTGCGCCCCGGCCAGACGCTCACCACCAAACTGGCCGGCCCCGAGCCGATGCTCGCGGGCACCTCCGGCCCGTACTTCGCGGCCCTGTGCGGGCTGGGCATCATCCTGCTGGCCCTGGTCGCCGTCGCCACCGTCTGGGGCACCCGCGGCTCCACGGGAAGGGTCGCACGCGCTCCACGTGCCCGGCGGTCCTCCACGTGGCTGCGCACCCCGAAGGACCGGCTCACCACCTTCGTCCGGCTCGGGGCCCTGCTGCTGCCGGGGGCTCTCCTCGTCGGCATGCTCGGCATCCTGCTGGCCCGCGGCGGCGCGGCGCTCAACCCGGTCTTCTGGTTCACGGCCTCCGAAGGCGCGGCGGGGGGAGGCATACGCGACCAGATCCTCGGCACCCTCCTGCTCCTTGCGACCACGGCGCTGATCGCACTGCCGCTCGGCTACGGAGCGGGCGTCGTGATCGGCACGCGCGCCTCCACGAAAGCCGCCCGCGTGCTCGAGACGCTGACCGTGGCGGTCGGCGGAACGCCCACCATCCTGCTGGGACTCGCCGGGTACGTCCTCTTCTGCACGACCATGGGCTGGGGCCGCTCCTGGCTGGCCGGCGCCGTGGTCCTGGTGCCCGTGGTGATCCCGGTGGTCGCCCTCACCACCGCGGGCCGGATCCGGAGCATGCCGGCGGAGATCACCGAGGCCGCGCTCGCGCTGGGCCTCACCAGCTCCCAGTACGTCCGCTCCGTGGTCATCCCGTACACCTGGCCGGCCACGCTCACCGGCCTGCTGCTCGGCCTGGCCCGCGCGGCAGGAGAGACGGCCCCCCTGATCTTCACCGCCACGGTGTTCTTCGGGGCACCCGCTCTCCCGACCGGCATCGTCAACGCTCCGGTCCAGGCCCTGCCCACGCACATCTTCACCCTGTCGCAGGACTCGGGCGCCCCCGAGGCGATCGCCCAGGCGTGGGGCAGCGCCCTCGTCCTGGTCCTGATCACCGCGGGCCTGCTCGGCCTGGCGGTCTTCCTGCGCAACCGCTTCGAAGGAGGACGACGATGGACGACGTGACAACCGGTCGCGCGACCATGGACGACACGGTCGACAGAACTGTCATCGCGGTTCGCGACCTGCAGATCTTCGACGGCACGAAGCGCCTGGTCGGACCGGTCACATTCGAGCTGGCCACCGGATCCACCACCGGTCTGTGCGGTCCGTCGGGCGCCGGCAAGTCCACCGTGCTGCGCGCCCTGGTCGACCTGCTGCCCCACGGGCTCCGCCGTCAGGGCGAGGTGGAGGTCCTCGGCCGTCCCGTCCGGTACGGCAAGGGCGACGCCGGCCTGCGCAGCACAGTCGTCCTGGTGCCGCAGACCCCCGTGGTCTTCGGCGGCAGCATCCTGGACAACGCCCTGTTCGGCCTCCGTCACCTGGTGCGGGCGTCCCGGACGGAGCTGCACGACCGCGTCGAGCAGGCACTGCGCGAAGCGGGCCTGTGGAGCGAGGTCTCCGGCCGGTTGGACACGCCGGCCCAGAACCTGTCCAACGGCCAGCGCCAACGGCTGTGCCTGGCCCGCGCCTTGGCCCTCGAACCGGCGGCGCTCCTGCTCGACGAGCCGACCAGCGCCCTGGACGAACGGAGCCGCGACACCGTCGAGGAGTCCGTGGCAGCCCTGCGGGGCAGCCGGACGGTCTTGCTCGTCTCTCACGACCCCGCACAGGTGGAGCGGCTCTGCGACCGGACGGTCCGTATCGACCTGCCGAACACCTGCGAGCCTTCCGCAACAGCGGTCTGAGCCCTCGTCCAGCCCGCCGGACCCGATGCGACCTGGGCCCGCCATCGCGAGGAGAACGCGATGGCGGGCCCAGGAGCATGATCGGCCGGAGAGGTGATCCGAATGAAACGGGCCTAGTCCTTGGAGCGGGAGGAGTACCTGTGGCGGGCCCACAGGGGCAGGCCGTACCAGCCCATCAGGTACCAGGCGACGACGGCCGCGACCAGGTACGGCACATATCCGTCGTGGGTGGCCACCCGCAGGATGAGCAGCAGGGACGACGTCATCGTCGCGAGCAGCAGGACCAGGCCGACCAGGGTCATCCGGGAGGCCAGCCGCACCGCCTGCGGCTTGACCCGGCGGCCGGAGACCAGGCGGTGCAGGGACACCGGGCCGATCAGGGCGCCGGTCGCGCAGGCGCCCAGCACGACCGTCACGATGTAGATGACCTGGTCGGTGGTGGCGAGCCGTCCGTACTTCGGCTGGAAGACGACGGTCAGCAGGAAGCCGAACAGGATCTGAACGCCCGTCTGGGCGACCCGTACTTCCTGGATGAGCTCGCCCCACATCCGGTCGGCCCGCTCCTCCTCGGTCTCGTTGCGCCCTCTGCGCCGTCCGTCCTCCGTCATGCGGTGCGTGTAACCGCATGACCATTCGTTCAAACGGTCATGCGGTTACACGCCTACCAGCGGTGCTCGACCTGCTCCTTGATGCGACGCTCGTACAGCTCCCGGATCGCGGTGGACGTCTCCCGCGGCAGCGGCGGCAGCTTGGCCGCGGCGGCGTTGGCGCGGGCCTGCTCGGGGCTGCGGGCGCCCGGGATGACCGTGGTCACCCCGTCCTGCTCGATGATCCAGCGCAGTGCCAGCTGGGCGGGGGTGTAGCCCTCGGGAGCGAGCGCGGCGAACTCGGCGGCGGCCTCCACGCCCGTGGCGTAGTCGACGCCGGAGAAGGTCTCGCCCTGGTCGAAGGCCTCACCGTGCCGGTTGTAGGTGCGGTGGTCGTCGGCCGCGAACACCGTGTCCTTCGTGTACTTGCCGGACAGCAGGCCGGAGGCGAGCGGCACGCGCGCGATGATGCCGACGCCGGCCTCGCGGGCGGCGGGCAGCACCTCGTACAGGGGCTTCATGCGGAACGGGTTGAGGATGATCTGCACGCTCGCCACGTTCGGCCGGGCGATCGCGGTGAGGGCCTGCGCGCAGGTCTCCACGCTCACCCCGTACGCGGCGATGCGCTCCTCCTCGACGAGGGTGTCCAGGGCGTCGAACACCGCGTCCGAGGAGTAGACCGGGGTCGGCGGGCAGTGCAGCTGCACCAGGTCGACGCGGTCGACGCCGAGGTTGCGGCGCGAGCGGTCGTTCCAGGCGCGGAAGTTGTCCAGCACGTAGTTCTCCGGGATCTGCTCGACCCGGCGGCCCATCTTGGTGGCCACGAGGACGTGCAGGTCGGGCCGGCCGCGCAGGAACGAGGCGATGGTCCCCTCGCTGCGCCCGTCGCCGTACACGTCGGCCGTGTCGAAGAAGGTGACCCCGGCCTCGGCCGCCGCCTCCAGGACGGCCAGGGCCTCCTTGTCGTCCACGTCGCCCCAGTCGGCACCCAGCTGCCACGTGCCGAGACCGACCACCGATGCCCACTGACCCGACCTGCCGATTACGCGTTCATCCATGGCGCCAGTCTGTCACCCGGCACGGCGTCCCACGGAACGGCCCGCTGCGAACAGCCGCGGCGGAACGCTCGTGGGGCGGCGAGGACCAGCGCCTGTCTGACAATGCGCGTCGTCGCCCGAAGGGCGGCCGCGCGGCGTCAGGTGCATGCTCTCGGCGCGCCGGCTCCGGATGAGCCGGGGCGCGATGGTCGACACACCGGCAGACCTGTCGTCACCGTGGCCGGACTGGTGGGGGTTGCGGACAGTCGGGCGCCGACGCGGGTTGAGGCGGCAGGGGACTGTCGGTGGCTGGTGACAGGATCACCGGCATGGGTTTCGTACGTACTACTCCGCCGCGGCCTGCGGATGTGACCGCGGTCTTTCCCGAGCTGGCTCCCCTGGCGCGACCCGCGATGCGGCTGCATCCGCGTCCGGGGTCGCCTTCGGTCAGGGACAGCTCGGTCGGTGGGCCGTTGCTGTGGCCCGCAGGGGAGCCGTGGCCGCACTGCGAGGACGCGCACCTGCACGTGGACACTGGATTCCGCCGGTCGCCGGCCGAAGTGCGACTCCAGAGACGCTTGCAGTCCCGGTGGCGGCCTGATGACCGGCCTCCCGCGTTCACCCCCGAGGAGGAAGCGCTCAAGGAGCGCAGTGCCGCGTGGCTCGCCGAACGGCTCGACGCCGGCCCGCCATGGCCCGCCGAATGCCCGGTCCCGATGCTGCCCGTGGCTCAGCTGTTCCTGCGTGACATACCCCTGTTGCGGCCGCCCGGGCAGGCCGATCTGCTGCAGGTTCTCTGGTGCCCGTACGAGCACGAACCGGATTACAAGCCGGCGACTGCACTGTTCTGGCGGTCGGCCGCGGAGGTGGGCGACATCCTCGCCACACCACCGGAACCGTACGAGGCGGACCATCCGGGTTACGTGCCGGAGCCCTGTCTGCTGGCGCCGGAAGCGATCACCGAGTATCCCAACAGCCTGGATCTGAGCCCGGAGCTGCAGCGGATGCTGGAGGACCGGAACAGGTGGCAGGCAGCGGGCGCCGACGTGGACAGCTCCTACGCGGCGTATCCGCGCGACTTCTATTCCGTTCATCTGGGCAACGCACCCGGCTGGAAGGTCGGCGGCTGGCCTCCTTGGGGCCGCACCGACCCGATCCCCCGGTATTGCGTTGTGTGCGAGGTGCGGATGGTCCCGCTCCTGACGATCGCTTCCTGGGAGTGGGACGGCGCCGAAGGTCACAGCTGGGCGCCGCTGGAAGACCAGGCCGCCGCCCTCGCCGGCTCCTACTACGCGGGCCAGGATCCCTCGCAGCCGACGAAGGTGGAAGTAGGCAGCGCGGACAACATGCAGATCTACGTCTGCCCGGCCTCTCCCGAACATCCGCACACCGACCTGATCCAATGAACTGTCGGGCCCGCCACGTCGTCCCGTAGCCGGTGACGACTGCTCAGGGGAGTTGCCAGGCTATGCCGGACGTACAGGATGCCCTGCAGACACAGCCGGTCCGCCACCGGCCGTGGGCCCGGCGACTTCTCCGGCCAGGGCGGCAGCAGCGGCTCGATCAGCGCCCACAAGTCGTCGTCCACGATCCATGGCCGGGTGCTCGCATCCTCCCGAACGGCTGAATCCTCACATCGGTCACGCCGGACCAGGGCAGTGCAACAAGATCAAGTCACGGGCTCGTGGGACACGGTCCGATACTGCAACGGTCTTCGGCGTGACTCCAGACTGTTCGCCGGCCTGGGCTCAGATGGGGATCTTGGCGATGTCAGGGCGTAACGGAGAGGCTAGCGAGGTGCCGCGAGTACGTCCCGGAGTACGTTCGCGAGCGTGACGCGGGCAAGCTCGTGTCTCACGGTTTCCTCGATGCCCTCGTAGATGCTCTGCATTGCCGGCTGAATGCCGTGACCCACCACGCATCCCTGGTCCGGGGTGGTGCGGTGCATTGCGAACAGCGGGCCCGGTTCCACTGCCTCGTACACGTCGAGCAGGGTCATCGACTCCAGTTCGCGTGCCAGCGACCAGCCCGCGCCCACGCCCCGCCGGGACTCCACGAGCCCGGCCCTGCGCAGCTCGCCGAGCAGCCGTCTGATCACCACGGGATTGGTGTTCGCGCTGGTCGCGATCTGCTCGGAGGTGGCGACCTCATGGCCCTGGCGCTGGTAGAGGCCGATCCAGGCCAGCGCGTGGGCGGCGATGGTCAGCCTGCTGTTGGCGCTCATGAACTCCTCCTCTTGGCCACAACGCTTCATGCTACCGGCAGTCGTAACAGTGGAGGTTGCAACAAGCTGTCGTAACAATTAATGTTGCGACTGCCGGAAGGGATCAATCAGCGAGGTGAGAAGCATGAGCAAGCCACTCACGGGCAAGGTCGCCCTGGTCACCGGGGGATCGCGCGGACTGGGAGCCGCGACCGTACGGCTGCTGGCCGAGCAGGGCGCCGACGTCGCCTTCACCTACGTCAGCTCCGAGAAGCAGGCGCAGGCCGTCGTCGACGAGGTGCACGGCAAGGGAGCCAAGGCCGTCGCCTTCAAGTCCGACCAGGCGGACACGAGCCGGGCGCCGGCGCTGATCGACGACGTGGTCGCGCAATTCGGCGGCCTGGACATCCTCGTCAACAACGCGGCGATCTCGGTGGAGCAGGGCCGCACGGTGGACGACCCGGACGCCGACACCGCCGCACTGGACCGGATGCACGCCACCAACTACCTCGGCGTGATCGCCGTCATCCGGGCCGCCTCCCGAGTGCTGCGCACGGGGGGCCGCATCATCACGGTGAGTTCCGGACTTGGCTCCCGGGTCGGCGTCCCGGGCGTTGCCGACTACTCGGCGACCAAGTCAGGCATCGAGAGGTACACCATGGGGGTCGCACGGGACCTCGGGCCCCGCGACATCACGGCCAACGTCGTGGAAGCCGGGCTGATGGACAGCGGCATGCAACCGCCGGACCCCGACACCCTCAAGGCCCTGCTCAGCTCGCTGTCCCTGCAACGCATGGGGCACCCCGACGAAATCGCCGCGGCGATCGCCTTCCTGGCGAGCCCCGCCGCGTCGTACGTCACGGGCGCGGTGCTGGACGCCCACGGCGGCTACAACGCCTGACCCCGAATTCCTGCCGCGCGCCCCGGAGGACATCGCGTCTTCGGGGCGCGCACCGCCAACGACCCGCGTGTGCGTGGACACGCGTCAAGAAGCCCGGAACGTGATCGTGTGACCAGCTCTTGGGTTGTCTTTCAACCCGCTGCGTGCCGTGGTGCGAGGCCAGAGCGTCAGTGCGGACACGGGAGAACTTCGGGTGTGGGAGCGCAGGCACGGGGTGGCGTTGCCGGAGCCGTATCGCACTTTCGTGACCGAGATCGCGAACGGTACCGACGACGGTCCGCCTGACGAAGGTGGTCTGCTGCCCCTGGGAGAGAAACCGGACAGCTGGACCGTCTGGGAAGCGGACTGCTGGATGAGCCCGGCGAAAGTCGCCGCCCCGCGCCCCGCTATGACGTCGGGAAGACGACCAGACGGCCCGAGAGCGTCATCGAGCGCGACAGCCTCAGAGGGTGAAGGACAAGCTCAGCGCCGGTGGTCGGTGGAGCGGGCGTGCAGGGCGCGGGCCGCGCGGGGGCCGAGCCAGCGCTTGAGCCTGCGCAGCGCCTCCAGCCGTCCGGCCGCCTTGTCCAGGCCGTAGTAGAGCTGCGGTGGGACGTACGGCAGCAGGGGCGAGTGGCGCTGGCCGAGGAGGGCGAACATCCGGTGCGGGGGCAGCTCGATGTAGCGGGGCAGGTTCTCGTACCACTGGGCGCTGTACCGGGCCGCGCTCTGCACGGAGAGCAGTTCGGCCCGGCGCCGGCGCTCGTAGGCGGCCAGGGCCTCGGGCAGGCCGGCGTGCTCGCGCAGGGCGCCGGCGAGGCACATGGCGTCCTCCAGGGCGAGCGTGGTGCCGGCGCCGATGGAGTAGTGCGTGGTGTGGGCCGCGTCGCCGAGCAGGACCAGGTTGCCGTCGTGCCAGGTGCGGTTGGTGAGGGTGCGGAAGTTCAGCCAAGCGGCGCCGGGGCGGGCGGTGAGGGGGTGGCCGTCGAGGATGCCGGCGAAGAGCTTCTCCAGCAGGGTGAGACCCTCGGCCTCGTCGGCGCGGTCGAGGCCGAGGCCGGTGAAGGTCTCCGGGGAGCACTCGATGACGCAGGTGCTGCCCTCGCCGCCGTACCCGTAGCCATAGGCCCAGATCCAGCCGTGCCCGGTCTCGGTGAAGGCGAAGGTGAAGGCGTCGAAGACCTTGGTGGTGCCGAGCCAGATGTAGCGGTTGCGGCCGGAGGTGATCCGGGTGCCGAAGTGGTCGGCCCGGTGGGTGCGCAGGGCGCTGTGCACGCCGTCGGCGGCGACGACGAGGTCCGCGCCGGCGGGCGGTCGCGTGACCTCGCTCTCGTACTCCAGACGGACGCCGAGGGCGCGCGCCCGGGCGGCGAGCAGGTCGAGCAGCCGGTGCCGGCCGATGCCGAAGCCCTCGTCGCCCCGGTGCCGGGTCGTCAGGTCGCGTACGTGGGCGACGCCGTCGCGCCAGCGCACCGAGTGGGCCTCGACGGCGCGTGCCGAATCGGGATCGTGTTCCCGGAGCCTGTCCAGGAGTCCGCGCCAGTACGTCACGCCCCACCCGTAGGTGGAGCCCTCGGGGTTGCGCTCATGGACGGTGATGTCATGGGACGGGTCCTGCCGCTTGAGCAGGATGGCGAGATACAGGCCCGCGGGCCCGCCTCCGACACAGACGACCTTCACGCACACACCCCTGACAGTCACCCGACGTGCTCGACCGGCACCGGAGGGTAGCAGGGGTGGCCGCCCGCCCGATCGCGTCAGTTTGGCGTGGTGAGCCGCGCCACTCGGACGGACGGCAGCCGGAAAAGATCAACAGGAACCCGCCCGACCCGGCAAGGAATTCCCCGTTCCGGGGCGGATCGGCCTACCGCCACAGCAAGATCATCTTCGTTCAACTCTGTATGACATGTGGTTAATTGTCCGGATCGTAGCCAACCCGTTCCGGGCGATTTCTTCCGCTCCGCCACGTCCCGATAGGCATGCGTCGTCACTCACGAACCACTCATACGGAGGACCCGCATGCCCGACATCACCCGGCGCCGTGCGCTCACGGCGGTGGCCGCCGTCGCCGCGACGGCCTCGGCCGCCACGCTCGTCGCACCCGCCGCGTCGGCCGCCGGCCACCACACGCCCACCGCGCCCAACGCCTTCGACGAGGTCTACAAGGGCCGCCGGATACAGGGCCGCGCGGCGAGCGGCGGCGGACACCACCACGAACACGGCGGCGGCTACGAGGTGTTCATCGACGGTGTGCAGCTGCACGTGATGCGCAACGCCGACGGCACCTGGATCAGCGTCGTCAGCCACTACGACCCGGTGGCCACCCCGCGCGCCGCCGCCCGTGCCGCGGTGGACGAGCTCCAGGGCGCCCCCCTGCTGCCGTTCCCCGCCAACTGACCGCCCTCGCAAGGACTTCCGGAGCACCGCGCACCATGACCGTACGCAAGAACCAGGCCACCCTGACCGCCGACGAGAAGAAGCGTTTCGTCGCCGCTCTCATCGAGCTCAAGCGCAGCGGGCGCTACGACGACTTCGTCCGCACGCACAACGAGTTCATCATGGCGGACACCGACGGCGGCGAGCGGACCGGCCACCGCTCCCCCTCCTTCCTGCCCTGGCACCGCAGATTCCTGCTCGACTTCGAGCAGGCCCTGCAGTCCGTGGACTCCTCGGTGACCCTGCCCTACTGGGACTGGAGCACCGACCGCACCGTGCGCGCCTCGCTGTGGGCGCCGGACTTCCTCGGCGGCACCGGCCGCAGCACCGACGGCCAGGTGATGGACGGGCCGTTCGCCGCGTCCACCGGCAACTGGCCGATCAACGTGCGCGTGGACGCCCGTACCTTCCTGCGCCGCTCGCTGGGCACCAGCGTGCGCGAGCTGCCGACGCGTGCCGAGGTGGAGTCGGTGCTCTCGATGGCGACGTACGACATGGCGCCGTACAACAGCTCCTCGGACGGCTTCCGCAACCACCTGGAGGGCTGGCGCGGGGTCAACCTGCACAACCGGGTGCACGTCTGGGTCGGCGGGCAGATGGCCACCGGCGTGTCCCCCAACGACCCGGTGTTCTGGCTGCACCACGCCTACGTCGACAAGCTGTGGGCGGAGTGGCAGCGGCGGCACCCGGGCGCCGGATACGTGCCGACGGGCGGCACGCCGAACGTCGTGGACCTGAACGACACGATGAAGCCGTGGAACGACGTGCGCCCGGCGGACCTGCTGGACCACACCGCGCACTACACGTTCGACGTCTGATCAGACCTCGGCGGTACGGCACTCCGGGTGGCCCCAGCCCTGCGCGTTCTTGGCGATCTGCTCGCCGGCCGCGTAGGAACGGCCGCACAGGCAGCGGCCGGGGAACTTCGCCTTGATGGTGCGGGAGGACGCGCCGCCGCCGGTGCGGCGGGGCGCCTTCCGGCGCGGCGCCCCGGCCGCCGCCGGGGTGCCGGACGAGGGCGGGGGTTCCGGGGAGCCGATCGCGCTGCCGGCCGGCTCCTGGACGGAGGCCGCCTGGCTGGCCGCGCGGTCGGCGAAGTCGTTCAGCGGGTCGCCGTCGGCCTGGTGGGCGGGCACGTAGCGGAACTCCACGGACCGGCCGTCGAGCAGTTCGTCGATGCGGACCACCAGGTCCTGGTTGGCGACGGGCTTGCCGGCGGCGGTCTTCCAGCCGTTGCGCTTCCAGCCGGGCAGCCATGTGGTGACGGCCTTCATGGCGTACTGGGAGTCCATCCGGATCTCCAGCGGCACGTCCGGGTCGACGGCCGCGAGCAGCCGCTCCAGCGCGGTCAGTTCGGCGACGTTGTTGGTGGCCCGGCCGAGCGGGCCGGCCTCCCAGCGGGCGGGGGTCCGCTCGTCGTCGTCCGAGACCACCCACGCCCATCCGGCCGGTCCGGGGTTCCCCTTCGAAGCCCCGTCGCACGCGGCCACCACACGTTCACGCATGTGCTCGATCATGCCATGGCCGTGCGGGGTGCCGTCCCGGGACCGGTCAGACGTCCTTGATCTGCGGCATCTCGCCCTCGGTGGTGGTGATGTCGATCACCGAGAAGTCCGCGCCCTGCGGGTCGCTGAGCGCCGCGAAGCGGCCGAAGGGGCTGCTCATCGGCCCGAAGCGGAGGACCCCGCCGAGCTTGACGGCCCGGGCCACGGCCGCGTCGCAGTCGTCCACGGTGAAGTAGACGTTGATGTACGAGGGCACCTCGGGCGGGAAGTCGTCGGTCATCCGCATCCGGCCGAGGACGGTGTCCTCGCCGACGTCGAACATCCGGAAGTCCACCGCGTCGTCCTCGATCTCCTTCATGCGGTACGGGAAGACCCCGGAGAGGAAGGCGTCCGCCTGCTCCGGCTCACGGGTGAAGACCTCCGCCCAGCAGTAGGCGCCGGGCGTGGCCGTCGCCTCGAAGCCCTCGTGCGTGCCCGCCTGCCACACCCCGAACACGGCCCCGCTGGGCTCCCGGGCCAGGCACATGGTGCCGAAGTCGCCGACCTGCATCGGCTCCATCAGCACCTCGCCGCCGTTCTCCCGGATCTTCTCCGCGGTGGCCGCGGCGTCGGGCGAGGCGAAGTACAGGCACCACTGCGACTGGCCTTCCTGACCGGGCATCGGCGGGACGACGGCCGCGACGGCCTTGCCGTCCACGTAGGCCTGCGTGTAGTTGCCGTACTCCGACGACGTCTCGCCGAAGGTCCAGCCGAGGACGTCGCCGTAGAACCTCTTCGCTCCCTCGACGTCGCTGAACATCGCGTCGGCCCAACAGGGCGTTCCTTCGGGTTGTACGGCCATGCCGACGGCCCTCCTGGTGTCGTGTGTCCCGTCTGTCACGCTAGCCATCCCCCGACCCGGCCGCGCGCCGAGCCGGACGGCACAGCGCTCGACACCTGCCGCCCCGGCACCCGGGCCGCTTTCCGTGAGGCCGTCGACGCCGGCTTTCCGTGAGGCCGCCGGCGCCGGGGGCCCGGGCCTACTCGCCGGCGTACGCCCGCTCCAGCGCCGCGGCGTCCAGCTTTCCCATCTCCAGCATGGCCCGGGTGGCGCGCGCGGCCTTCTCCGGGTCGGGGTCGGCGATCATGTCGTTCAGCGGTGCGTAGACGACCTGCCAGGACACGCCGTACCTGTCCTTG
Organism: Streptomyces sp. NPDC013455; assembly: GCF_040632975.1. Classification (NCBI taxonomy): domain Bacteria; kingdom Bacillati; phylum Actinomycetota; class Actinomycetes; order Kitasatosporales; family Streptomycetaceae; genus Streptomyces; species Streptomyces sp. NPDC013455. Next base: position 87,265 of record NZ_JBEYCX010000006.1, read on the forward strand.
AGCCAGCCGCACCTGCCGCCCTCGCCGCCGTTCTCGGTGAGCTTCGTCCAGTAGTGGTCGATCTCCCGCTGGTCGGCGCAGTGGATCTGGAAGGAGACCGCCTCGTTGAAGGTGAAGTGCGGCCCGCCGTTGAGCGCGACGAACTTCTGGCCGCCGGCCGTGAACTCCACGGTCAGTACGGAACCCGTCGGGCCGGGCACGGGCTCGGGACGGCGGACGGTGCGGCCGAGGCTCGCGTTCTCGAAGACCGACACGTAGAAGTGCGCGGCCTCCTCGGCCTGGCCGTCGAACCAGAGGCACGTGGTGAAAACGTCGGCGGACATGGAGACCTCCCGGGGTGCGGAACGCTGACGTCTGTACCGACTGCAGCGCGCCCCGGAACTCATCGGCCGGGCCGCCGGATCATCCGAACGGGTGAGGAGGCGCCGGTCCGCCCGTGCCGGACGGCCGGCGCCCTCCGCACCGCGCGGGCGGCGGTGTCAGGCGGCCAGGCAGAGCCCCCGGTACGGCCGGTGCGGCGCGGCGGCCGGCCGGCGCCGCTCGGCCGTGCGCCGGGCCAGCTCGCCGTGGACCCGCGACAGCAGGTCGCCGAGGCCCAGGCCGAGCGCGTGCGCGGCGGCGGCGAGGACCTCGGAGGACGGCTCCTTGCGGCCCCGTTCGATCTCCGACAGGTAGGGCAGCGAGATCCGGGCCGCGCCGGCCACGTCCTTGAGTGTGCGGTCCTGCGCCTGCCGCTCGCGGCGCAGCACCTCGCCGACGAGATCACGCCACAGTGGTTCCCTGGGGGCGGGCTCGGGTCGGGGGCCGTCCGGGCGCGCGGGCGTCGGACGGAGGGGGATCACTCGGGCTTCGTCGCTCACCGGGTTGGTCATCCCGTCAGCCTAGGAGCGGTACGGTGCGGGGCAAGGGGCGGGCGTTGCGCCCTGAGGGAAATCCTGAGGGGGATCCATTGGCGGCCGGGCCCGTGAGCGGCGGTTTCCCGCCACTTGCGGCAGGTGGGTGCATGCGTTACGTCACCGGGGGTACCCGCCGGGTGAGCCACTCCGCAGCGACGCATAAGCCGCCGGATACCGGGTACCCGCTCGGCACGCCACCTGCACACCGGGCTCACAGAGCCGCCGCAGCAGCCGTCGAACCGTGACTTTCGTGGGAGAGGTAATGAACACCGCCGCCGGGATCCGGTCGCAAGCAGAGGTCGTCGAGCAGACCGAGCAGGACAGGACGGGCGAGGGATCACTGCCTGGCATCGCGGACCCGGCGTCCGTCGCCCCGCGTGACGCACGCGCGCTGTCCCGCCAGTTCTTCCGCCGGCTGACGGAGCTGGAGGAGGGGACGCACGAGTACCAGTACGCGCGCAACACCCTCATCGAGATGAACATGTCGCTGGTGCGCTTCGCGGCCGGACGCTTCCGGGGCCGCGGCGACGACATGGAGGACATCGTCCAGACCGGCATGATCGGCCTGATCAAGGCCATCGACCGGTTCGAACTGTCGCGCGAGGTCGAGTTCACCTCCTTCGCTCTGCCGTACATCGTCGGGGAGATCAAGCGGTTCTTCCGGGACACCACCTGGGCCGTCCACGTGCCGCGCCGGCTCCAGGAGCTGCGGGTCGAGCTGGCCAAGGCGCGCGAGGAGCTGTCGAGCCGGCTGGACCGGGACCCGACGGTCGCCGAACTGGCGACCCTCATGAACATCTCCGAGAACGAGGTGGTCGAGGCCCAGATCGCCTCCAACGGCTACAACTCCGCCTCCCTGGACGCCGCGCTCACGGGTGACGGCCCCGAGGACGGCGAGGCGGTGCTCGCCGACTTCATCGGCGTGGAGGAGGAGGGGCTGCGGCTGGTCGAGGACTTCCACGCGCTCGCCCCGCTGATGGCGGAGCTCAGCGACCGCGACCGGCAGATCATCCACCTGCGGTTCGTGGAGGAGGCCACCCAGGCGGAGATCGGCGAGCGGCTCGGCTGCTCCCAGATGCACGTCTCCCGGCTGATCAAGCGGATCATCACCCGGCTGCGCGAGGGAATGCTCGGCGAACTCGACCGCGTCTGACACGGCACCGCGAACCCCGGCACAGGTCGGCCCTGACACGCCGGCACCCATGAAGCGCCACGACGGCACACGCTCGTCCCTCCCGGCGCTTGCGCCTGACGCGTCCGCCGGGAGACGGCCGGTGGTCCGAGGCGGACACCCGGCAGTGGCAGAGGGGGTCACCCGCCGGCGGCAGGGAGCGTCGGCCGGCCCGTGGCCGGGGCCGGGCCCGTCAGCGCCTCAGGTGGAAGGTGGCCCGCACCCGCTTGCCCACCGGTACGCGCTCCACGGAGACCTGCGAGGCGAGGGCGTGCACGATCTCCAGGCCGTGCCGTCCCACGCGCGCGGGGTCCTTCGGGTAACGGCGGGGCAGGGCCGTACTGCTGTCGTACACGGACACCGCGATGGACGCATCCGTGCCCTCCAGCTCCAGGATGTACGGGCCACTGCTGTGCTGGTCGGCGTTGGTGACCAGTTCGCTCACCAGCAGGAGCAGCTCGCCGTCGGTGCGGCTGTCGGTCGCTGCGCACCACTCGGTGCGCAGCTGCTGGAGGAACTGGGCCGCGAAGGCACGCGCCTCGGCGATGCATCCCGGTTCGCCGGTGTAATGCGCCGCGCGCCGCAGCGGCTCCACGGGTACGTCGAAACCAGTCGGTATCACTGCCCCGCCCAGGTGCTCGGTCATGCTGTCTCTCTCGGAATACCCGGTCCGGCCGGTCGCTGTTGCACCAGTCCTCGTACCCCGAGCCGGGCACGGCAGTCCCCCCGATGCGTTCGCCGACCGCGCAGAGTGGTGATGGTCACGGCGCCGGGGTGACGCGGGGCGCTTCACCCCTGGTCGGAGTCCGGCCGCTCGGGCGGGGAGGCGGGCTCCTCCTGCTCCTCGCCGGGCCCCTGCTCGCTGGTGCGGGGGGTGGCCGGCTCGGACGCCGTCTCCGGCTCGGACGCGGTCTCCGGCTCGGACCCGGCCGAGGACGGGGGTGTGGCCCCGGACTTCTCGTCCGACGGCGAGCCCGCCGACGAGGCCGGGGACTCGCTGGACGGAGCCTCGCTCGACGGCGTCTCATCGGACGGCGATGTCGTCTCCGGCTCCGAGGAGGACGTGGACTCGGAGGGCGAGGAGGACTCTTCCGACGGCGACGACGACTCCTCGGACGGCGTGGAGGACTCCTCGGACGGCGTGGAGGACTCCTCGGAGGGCGTGGAGGACTCCTCGGAGGGCGAGGAGGACTTCTCCGACGGTGAGCTCGACTCGTCGGACGGCGAGCTGGACTTCTCGGACGGCGACGTGGACTCGGACGAGGGCGACGACGGGGAGGTCGACGGGGAGGTGGAGGTCGAGGTCGGTGTGGAGGGGCCGGTCCCCGGTGAGCTGGGCGGGCAGGGCAGGGCGGAGCCGGGGGCCCCGGTCGCACCGGGAGCGGAGACGCACGGCACCGGGTGGGTCCACGGACGCGGGTCCACGGGCGGCTTCCCGCGCTGGTCGTGGCGGCCGTACTCGTCGCCGCGGTGGCGGTTGACCCACACCTTGTGGTGGGAGTCGTAGATCACGAAGACCTTGACGATCACCGGTGCCGGCGTCACCACGACGACGCTCGAGGGCCGGTAGGAGGACCACTGCCGGCCGACCACCTTCGGGGTGGCGCGCTGGGCGACCGGCTGGGCCAGCGGGTTGCCGCAGGCGCAGCGCAGCTTGGGCACGCCGTGTCCGTCCACGAGGACGGCGGTGCCGGCCTGGAGGACGGACTGGTAGGCGCTGGCCGATCCGTTCCGGTAGCCGTGGTTGGTGACGCGGGTGTCCGCGCGCAGCTGCACCGAGGTGAGCGCGCGCAGGTAGGCGGGGACGGCGGAGGGCTGGACGCCGGCCTTCGCCGCGAACGCCTGGTTCTTGCGCGGGTCCGCCTGGAGGGCCTTGATCTGCCTCTCGACGTCACAGCTCGGCGTCTTGCGGACGCCGCTGTACAGGCCCGGGGCGCCGCCCTGCACGCCGCGGAGCGCGTTGGACGGGCCGCTGGGCTTCTCGGTGGGCGACGTCGCGGTGCCGGTCCCCCTGCTCGGGGCGGTGGTCGTGCCGGTTCCGGTTCCCCTGCTCGGGGCGGTGTCCGTTCCGGTACCGGTGGGGGGCGCGGACGACGTGGGACCGTCCTTCGCGGTCGACTCCGTGAAGGGGTTCTCGCCGGTGCTGTTGGCGGCCTCCAGGAAGACCTCCCCGCCCTCGGCGGTGGATCCGCCGCCGCCCGGGCGGGTGAGGACGACCGCGAGGACCACGGCGACGACCAGGGCGGCGGTGACCGCCGCCACACGGGGTGCGCGCTTCCACCACGGCCCGTGCGGCCCTCCGTGGCCGGGGCCGCCGGCCGGCGGCTGCTCGGGCGGCGGGCCGGAGGGCGGACGGGAGGATCCCGACAGCGGTCCGGAGGGCGGCCCGGTGGGGCGGCCGGAGGACGGAGGTTCGACGCTCACGAGCACTTCTTCCCGTCGCGATGCGCGGCTTGCTCAATTAGTCCGGTAGACCCTTATTCAGTGCGTTTGGCTGCACATTGATCCTATTGTGTGCCGCTGAGGCGGGTGCCCCGCAAGCCGACGCCACGGCTCGGCGGCTGCCGGGCCCCGGCGCCCTCCGGCCCGCCCGTTCAGCCGCGCCCCGGCGCCGTCCGGCCCGCCCGTTCAGTCCCGGAACACCGGATCGGCCCAGTGCGGGGGGTGGGGGGCGGGCTCGGCCCGCGCGACGGCGTCCGGTTCCGGGGCCGGTCCCGCACCGCTCACCGGTGCGGCGGCCGCCGCCGCGCGCAGGGCGGCCACGAAGTCCAGGCAGCTGTCATAGCGGTCGTCCGGGCCCTTGGCCAGGGCCTTGGCGAACACGGCGTCCATGGCCGGGGGCAGCCCGGGGCGCACCCCGCTCGGCGGCGGCGGCTCGTCGTACTGGTGGGCCCAGAGCAGGGCCATGTCGTCCTCGCGCTGGAACGGCGGACGGCCGGTGAGGGTCTCGTACACGACGCAGGAGAGGCCGTAGACGTCGCAGCGGCCGTCGACCGGACGGCCGGAGATCTGCTCGGGGGCGACGTAGTCGAGGGTGCCGACGAACTGGCCGACGCTGGTGAACCCGGTCAGGGACAGCGACTTCTTGGTGAGCCCGAAGTCGGTGAGGTACACGTGCTCGGGGTGGTCGCTGTCAGTGCCCTCGGCGACCAGGATGTTGCCCGGCTTGACGTCCCGGTGCACCAGGCCGTGCTCGTGGGCGGCGTCCAGGGCGGAGGCCACCTGGGCGGCGATCCGCAGGGCGTCCGGCGGCGGCAGGGTGCCGCGGACGTCGAGGAGGTGGCGCAGGTCGCTGCCGGAGACGTACCGCATGGCGATGTAGAGCACGCCGTCCGTCTCGCCGGCCTCGAAGACGGGCACGATGTGCGGGTGGTCGATGGAGGCGGCCACCTGGGACTCGTGCGTGAAGCGCCCGCGGAAGGTGTCGTTGCGGGCCAGTTCCGGGGCGAGCAGTTTGAGCGCGACGACGCGGTCCAGGCGCAGGTCGCGGGCCCGGTAGACGACGGCCATGCCCCCGCGCCCGACCTCGCTCTCGATCAGGTAGTTCGCCACCCGCCGGCCGATCAGTTCCGAGGGGCGGCCGGAGTACAGTCCGGTCTGACGCTGCATCAGTGCTCACCCCCGGGCACCACCGTCCGGGTCGGGGCGTGCCCGGTGTCGTCCGCGCCGGTGACCGCCCGGTCGGTGGCGTACGTGGTCAGCCGCCGTCCGTCGCCGTACACCCACCGCCCTTCCTGCGGGTCGTACAGCCACATGGACTCGCCGTCGACCACCAGTCCGATCCGCAGGCCCCGGGTGCGGGTCCCGAACGCCTCACCGTCCAGGTCGCCGGCGGCCAGGGCCTCCACGGCGGACCGGTAGTCGGCCAGCGCCTGTTCGGCACGGGCCAGCAGCGGCCGTGGGTCGGCCGTGCCGTCGGGGCCGTCCACGGCGGGCGGGTCCTCGGGCACGGCGACGAGGCGGCGGCCGTCGACCCAGGCGGCCCAGCCGTTGGCACAGCGGATGTGACCCCAGTCGCCGCGCCGCTCGACGAGTTCCACCGGCAGCAGCGCGTCCAGCGGCACGGTCGGCCGCGCCGGGTCCGGGGCCTCCCAGGCGGACATGCCGCTCGGCGGGACGACGTGCGTGGGCCGGAATCCGGGAGCGGTCATCACCCGCCTGCTTCCGGGTCACGGCCGCACCCCGCCGGCGCGGCGACCGGAGCGACGGGGACCACGCCGGGCACCGCCGGCCGGGCCTCCCGGCGCGGGGAGCCGGGCAGGGGGCTGGGCGGGGAGCCAGGCGGGGGGCCGAGCGGGGAGCCAGGCGGGAAGCCGGGCGGGGTGCCGGCGCGTCGCGGCGCCGCGTGGTGCGAGGGGTCCCGGGCACCGCCGGGAACGGTGCCGCTCAACGGGTTGCGCCCGACGTGCTGGTCGCAGCCCGGACCCAGCACCGTGGAGCCCGCCTCGGTCTCCAGGACGAGTACGGGCGCCGTCGGGGCGACCGGCCGCTCCGCCATGGTCAAGATTGTACCGATTCGTCCAGCCGGGCGCCGTCTCCGGTCCGGCTCTGCGGACGCCGTGGACACGTGTCAGGCGACGGGCACGACGAGCGCCGGGAGGGTGCGCTGCATCCGCAGGGCGTCGACCGACTCGGCGAGCAGCTCGTACTCGGTCGTGTCGTCGCTCGCGGCGATCCGGACCAGCCGGCCGCCCGCCAGTTCGTCGGCGACCAGTTCCTGCCGGACGTCGTCCGCGCACCAGGAACGCAGCAGGGTGGGCACGTCGGCCACCGTGTCCGCCACCGGCACCAGCGCGCCGGCCGGGAAGGCGGAGCCCTCCGGGGTCGGGTCGAGCCGCTCCGCGATCCAGGACGCCCGGTCCCGCAGCCACCACAGGGCCAGGGCGAGGGTCGGGGCGCGGTAGGTACCGAGCGGTACCCCGATGCGCCGGCCGTCGCAGATGCCGTACGCCGTGACATGGCACAGGAATTCGTCGTGCACGCCTCACTCACCCGTCGCCTCGCTGTACTGGCCGGCGGCCCCTCGCTCTCCGTGCGGCTGCTGTGCGGTGAAGTGTCCCTGCCGTTCGAGTATCGCCACTACCGAAACACTGTCACCATGCCTTTCCGGCCAGTCTGTTGGCATATTCACCGCCCGTTTCCGGCCGGAATGAGAGGGGCTGTACGGCCGCCCGGCCCTGCCCTCGGACGTGACCGGAGTCTTCCCCGCACCGTGGGCGGGGTGGGCACACCGGATCGACGGAGCCCCGTATACCGGCCCTGACCAGCGCGGACGACCTCGATGGGGGCTGATGCGCCATGGCCGTGCGCACCGACCGTGACGAGAACGGCGCCGCCCGTCACTTCGCGGCCTGGAACGCCACCGGGCAGGGAGCCGACGCGCTCATCTTCGACGCGGACGGCCCCGTCCGCTCCGCGCCCGGCTTCCCCGACCGGGTTCCGGCCGGCCGCCGAGGCGCGGCGCGCCCTGCCGCAGGGTCCGTGCGGCAGGGCGCGCCGGGGAGGCGGACGCAGTCCTCACTGCTTGACGATGGCGTCGATCCGTGCCAGCTCGTCGGCGTCGAAGTCGAGGTTGCGCAGGGCGCCGACGCTGTCCTCCAGCTGCCGCGGGCTGCTCGCGCCCACCAGCGCGGAAGTGACCCGGCCGCCGCGCAGCACCCAGGCCAGCGCCAGCTGGGCCAGGGTCTGCCCGCGGGAGGAGGCCACCTCGTTCAGCGCGCGCAGCCGGGCGACCAGGTCCTCGGTGACCGCGTCCGCGTTCAGGAACGGGCTGTCGCCGGCCGCCCGGGAGCCCTCGGGGATACCGTCGAGGTAGCGGCCGGTCAGCAGGCCCTGCTCCAGCGGGGAGTACACGATGGAGCCGGTCTGGAGTTCGTCCAGCGCGTCGAGCAGGCCCTCGTCCTCGGGCCGCCGGTCCAGCATGGAGTAGCGCGGCTGGTGGATGAGGAGCGGGGTGCCCAGGCCGGCGAGGATGCGCGCGGCCTCACGGGTCTGCTCCGCCGAGTAGTTGGAGACGCCGACGTACAGCGCCTTGCCCTGCTGCACCGCCGAGTGCAGCGCGCCCATCGTCTCCTCCAGCGGAGTGTCCGGGTCGGGGCGGTGCGAGTAGAAGATGTCGACGTAGTCCAGGCCCATGCGCCTCAGGCTCTGGTCGAGCGAGGAGAGCAGGTACTTGCGCGAGCCCCACTCGCCGTACGGGCCGGGCCACATCAGGTAGCCGGCCTTGGTGGAGACGACCAGCTCGTCGCGGTGGGCGGCGAAGTCCGCCGCGAGCGCGGCGCCGAAGGCGGCCTCGGCGGCGCCGGGCGGCGGGCCGTAGTTGTTGGCCAGGTCGAAGTGGGTGATGCCGAGGTCGAAGGCGCGGCGGAGGATGGCCCGCTGCGTCTCGACGGGCCGGTCGGGCCCGAAGTTGTGCCAGAGGCCGAGCGACAGGGCGGGGAGCTTCAGGCCGCTGCGGCCGGTGCGCCGGTAGGGCATCTCGGCGTAGCGGTCGGGGTGTGCGGTGTACAACGCGACTCCAGAGGGGTGGGCACACGGTCTGCCGTTTCCACTCTTCCCCCGGCGGCGGGCAGTGGTCCAACAGGAGAATGCGATGGAATTCAGCGGCTAGGCTTCTCAATCATGGAACTGCGCCATCTCCAGCACTTCGTCGCGGTCGCCGAGGACCAGCACTTCACCCGTGCCGCCGAACGCCTGATGGTGTCCCAGTCCGGCCTGTCGGCGTCCATCCGGGCGCTGGAGCGGGAGCTGCGGGCGCCGCTGTTCGTGCGGACCACCCGCCGGGTGACCCTGACCGAGGCGGGGCGGGCGCTGCTGGCGGAGGCCGAGCGGATCCTCGCGCAGGTCCGGGCGGCGCACGAGGCGGTGGCCGCGGTGCAGGGCGTGCTGCGCGGCACGCTCTCGCTCGGCACCGAGCAGTGCATCGCCGGGGTGCAGGTGGCCCGGCTGCTGGCGGCCTTCCGGGGCCGGCATCCCGATGTGGAGATCCGGCTGCGGCAGGCCGGCTCGGGCGCACTGGCGGAGGAGGTCGCGGCCGGGCGCCTCGACCTGGCTTTCGCCTACCGCACCCAGGCCGACACCGACCAGCTGCGCTCGGTGTCGCTGACCAGCGAGCCGATGACCGTGCTGTGCCACCCCAGCCACCGTCTGGCCGCGGCCGCGGCCGTGCTCACCTGGGACGACCTCGCCGGAGAGGTCTTCGTCGACTTCCACCCGGACTGGGGGCCGCGCCGCACCACCGACGCCGCGTTCGCCGCGGCCGGTGTCCGGCGCACGGTCGCGCTGGAGGTCAACGACGTGCACAGCCTGCTGGACCTGGTGGACGAGAACCTCGGGATCGCCGTCGTACCCCGGCACTTCCGGCACAAGCGTCCGTCGCTCGCGGCCCGGGAACTGAAGGGCTGGGGCGAGAGGGAGTACGAGACGGTCGCGCTGCTGCCGCCGGAGCGCGCCACGAGCCCGGCCGCCCGCGCCCTCGTCACCCTGCTGGAGACCGGGGGCCTGGCGCGGCACCAGGAGTGATCCGGGACCTCCCGCCCCCGGCCGGTGCCGCCCCGGACCGCGCCGCCGGACCCTCGCGGTGGCGGGTCCCGGGACGCGTGGGAGGCGGCGCTTTGCGATGGTGGACGGTATGCATGCGAAGGACATCCTCATCGACGGCTACGGCCGCGTCCGGGAAGAAGTCCATGCCGCCCTCGACGGCCTCGGCCCGGACGAGCTGAACCGGCGCCCGGCCCCCGGCGCCAACTCCATCGCCTGGCTGGTCTGGCACCTCACACGGGTGCAGGACGACCACGTCGCCGACGCCTTCGGTCTCGACCAGGTGTGGCTGGTCCAGGGCTTCCGCAAACGCTTCGGTCTCGGCCTCCCCGGGCACGACACGGGTTACGGGCACACCCCCGCCAAGGTCGCGAAGGTGCGGGTCGAGTCGGCGGACCTGCTCGCCGAGTACCACGACGCCGTCCACGACCAGACCCTCCGGGCGCTGCGCCCGGTGGCCGCCAGGGATCTGGAACGCGTCGTGGACGAAGGCTGGGACCCCCCGGTCACGCTGGGGGTGCGCCTGGTGAGCGTCCTGTCCGACGATCTCCAGCACGTCGGACAGGCCGCCTACCTCAGGGGGCTGCTTCAGAGCGCGGCCGCGTAGCCCGGCAGGACCACGTCCTCGATGAGGGCCTTGCGCTCGTCGAACGGGATGAAGGCGCTCTTGAGGGCGTTCACCGTGACCGTGCGCAGGTCCTCGACGGTCCAGCCGGCCTCCTCGACCAGCAGGGACATCTCGCGGGTCATCGTCGTCCCGGACACCAGACGGTTGTCGGTGTTGAGGGTGACCCGGAAGCCGAGCTCCTTCAGGGCCGTGATCGGGTGCTCGGCGATCGAGGTGGCGCAACCGGTCTGCAGGTTGGAGGTGGGGCACATCTCCAGGGCGATGCGGCGGTCGCGCACCCAGGAGGCGAGGCGGCCGAGCTTGCCGGCCGCGAGGTCGGGGATGTCCTCGGTGAGGCGCACGCCGTGACCGATGCGCTGGGCGCCGCACACCTGGAGCGCCTGGTGGATGCTGGGCAGGCCGTGCGCCTCGCCGGCGTGGATGGTGAAGGGCACGCTCTCGCGGCGCAGGTGCTCGAAGGCCGCCAGGTGGTCGGCGGGCGGGAAGCCGTCCTCGGCGCCGGCGATGTCGAAGCCGACGACTCCGGCGTCACGGTAGGCGACGGCCAGGTCGGCGGCCTCGCGGACGCGGTCGAACATCCGCATGCCGCAGAGCAGGGTGCCGACGCGTACGGGGGTGCCCGCGGCGGCCGCCTTGGCCATACCGGCGGCGAGGCCCTCCTGGACGGTCTCCACCACCTCGCGCATCGTCAGCCCGCCCCGGGTGTTCAGCTCGGGGGCGTAGCGCACCTCGGCGTAGACGACACCGTCGGCGGCGAGGTCGAGGACGTACTCCTCCGCGGTGCGCAGCAGGCCCTCGCGGGTCTGCATCACGGCGAGGGTGTGCTCGAAGGTGGCGATGTAGCGGACCAGGTCGCCGGAGTTGGCGGCCTCGAAGTACCAGGCGGCCAGCTCGTCCGGGTCGGTGGTGGGCAGCTGGTGGCCGACCGCGGCCGCGAGCTCGACGACGGTGGCGGGGCGCAGGCCGCCGTCGAGGTGGTCGTGCAGGACGGCCTTGGGCAGCCGGCGGATGGTGTCGGTGTCGATACGGGGCGCGGTCATGGGCGGTCTTTCCTCTGGCGGGTCTCGCGGGGGGAACGGTTGGGTCAGGCGGCGGGCTGGAGCAGGTCCCAGCGGTTGCCGTGGAGGTCCTGGAAGACGGCGACGGTGCCGTACGGCTCGTGGCGCGGCTCCTCCAGGAAGCGGACGCCCGCGGCGGTCATCCGGGCGTGGTCGCGGGCGAAGTCGTCGGTGTGCAGGAAGAAGCCGACACGCCCACCGGTCTGGTCGCCGATCCGGGACCGCTGCTCCTCGTCCTTGGCGCGGGCCAGGAGCAGGCCGGTGCCGCCGCCGTCGCCGGGCTCCACGACCACCCAGCGCGAGCCGTCGGGGCGCGGGGCGTCCTCGGCGAGACGGAATCCGAGGGCCTCGGTGTAGAAGCGGAGGGCCTCGTCGTAGTCGTCGACGACGAGGGTGACCAGGGCGAGGCGGCGCATCGTGACCTTCCGGTGGGGGTGGTTAGCCGGTGAGGTTATACGTAAAACCCAGCGGACGCCAGTCCCTGTTCTACGCGCGTCGCAGAGCGGCCGGGGCGGGGTCGGCGCAGGGTCTCACGCCTGCCCCGCGCCCGGTGCGCCCGGCACCGCCACGGCACGGGTGCGCCCGGCACCGCCACGGCACGGGTGCGCCCGGCACCGCCACGGCAGGGGTGCGGCCGGCACCGCCACGGCACGGGTGCGGCCGGTGCGGCGCCGGTCCCGGTCAGCCCGTCTGCGCGCGGACCTCGTCCAGCCGCGCCAGCTCGTCGCCGGTGAGGCGGAGCGCGCCGGCGGCGACGTTCTCCACGAGGTGGGCGGGGTCGCCGGTGCCGGGAATGGCGAGGACGTGCGGGCCCTGGTGCAGGGCCCAGGCGATGCGGACCTGCGCGGGGCTCACGCCCCGGGACCGCGCGACGGAGAGCACGGCGGCGGCGTGGTCGGTCGTCGCCCCCTGCTCCCCGGCCGCTCCGGCCACCGCGTAGAAGGGGACGAAGGCGATGCCGTGCTCGCCGCACAGCCGCAGCACCTCGTCGTCGACGGGATCGGGGCGGTCCACCGCGTACCGGTTCTGCACGGCCACCACCGGCGCGATGTCCAGTGCCTCGGCGAGGTGCCGGGGCTGGACGGCGGAGATCCCGAGGTGCCGGATCAGCCCGGCCGTACGCAACTCGGCGAGCGCGCCGAAGTGCTCGGCGATGGAGTCCTGGCCCATCCGGCGGAGGTGGACGACGTCCAGGTGGTCCCGCCCGAGCTGGCGCAGGTTCTCCTCGACGTGCCCGCGCAGCTGATCGGGCCGGGCGGAGGTGCCCCACTCGCCGTCGTAGTCGCGGTAGGGGCCGACCTTGGTGGCGATGACCAGGTCGTCGGGGTAGGGGGCGAGCGCGGTGTTGATGAGTTCGTTGGCGGACCGCAGCGAGGAGAAGTAGAAGGCCGCCGTGTCGATGTGGTTCACACCGAGTTCGACGGCCTTGCGCAGGACGGCGATCGACCGCTCCCGCTCGCTCGGGGTGCCGAGGTGGAAGGCGGCACTGCCCGTCAGCCGCATCGCGCCGAAGCCGATGCGGTGGACGGGCAGGTCGCCGAGCAGCCAGGTGCCGGAGGCGTCCGCAGTGATCGTTTCGACAGTCATCGGCGGAGTTTCGCACACGGCATCCCCCAGGGCGTCGGCCGGCGGAGCCCCGTACAGGACTCCCGGGCGGGTGCCGGCCGGCGGCACCCGCCCGCAGCGCCGGGCCGGGCGTCGGCCGCGGAGCCCCGCACACCGGCACCCGCCCGAAGCCCGGGCCGGGCGTCGGCCGCCGAGCCCCGCACACCGGCACCCGCCCCGGCGCCGGCCGTTCGCCGGCTCAGCTCAGCGGCTTGGCGAGGACGGCCTTGCGGTGGCTGAACGTCTCGATGGAGTAGCGGCCGTGGTAGCTGCCCATGCCGCTCTCCCCCACCCCGCCGAACGGCAGGTCGGAGACGGTGAGGTGGGCGACGGGCAGGCCGTGGCCCAGGCCGCCCGAGGAGGTCTCGGCGGCGATGCGCTCGCGGGTCTCGTCGGACTCGCTGAAGACGTAGAGGGCGAGGGGCTTGTCGCGGTCGTTGATGAAACCGATGGCCTCGTCGAGGCCGGCCACCGTGACGATGGGCAGGATGGGGCCGAAGATCTCCTCCTGCATGACGGGGGACTCCGGGTCGACGTCGGCGAGGACGGTCGGTGCGAGGTACCTCGCCGCCCGGTCACCGGCACCGCCGACGGCGACCCGGCCGGAGCCGAGCAGGGCGGAGAGCCGGTCGAAGTGCCGCTCGTTGATGATCCGGCCGTACTCCGGCGAGTGCTGCGGGTCGGGGCCGAACAGGCCCTCGACCGCGCGGACCAGCGCGGCCTCCAGGGCCGGGGCGGTCTCGGGGTCGGTCAGCACGTAGTCGGGGGCGACACAGGTCTGGCCGGCGTTGAGGAACTTGCCGCGCGCGAGCCGGCCCGCGACCGCGTCCAGGTCGGTGCCGCGGTCCACGAACACCGGGGACTTGCCGCCCAGTTCCAGGGTGACCGGGGTGAGGTGCTCGGCGGCGGCGCGCATGACGATGCGGCCGACGGCGCCGTTGCCGGTGTAGAAGATGTGGTCGAAGCGCTCGGCCAGCAGGGCCGTGGTCTCCGGGACACCGCCCTCGACCACGGCGACGGCGTCGTTGTCCAGGTAGGCCGGGATCAGCTCGGCCAGCGCGGCGGAGGTCGCGGAGGCCAGCTCGCTCGGCTTGGCGACGACCGCGTTGCCGGAGGCCAGCGCCCCGACCATGGGGGCGAGCAGGAGCTGCGCCGGGTAGTTCCAGGGAGCGATGACGAGGACGACGCCCAGCGGGTCGTACTGCGTCCAGGCCGTGGCGTCGGCGCCGAGGTGCGGCGGGACGGGCGCCGGCTCGGGACGCAGCCAGTCCGCCAGGTGCTCCAGGGTGTGGTCGATCTCCCGGACGGTGAAGTCGATCTCGGTGCGATAGGCCTCGGTGCCGCTCTTGCCGAGGTCGGCGTGGAGGGCGGCGGCGAGGTCCGCGCCGCGTTCCGTCAGCATCGCGCGGAGCCGGCGCAGCTGGCCGGTGCGCCACTCGACGGACTTCGTGCGGCCGGTGCCGAAGGTGGCGCGCAGCCGGGCCACGACGTCGGCGGGCTGCTCGGGGTGAGGGTGATTCACGGGGTGCCTCGCTGGGGTGCACGGGCTTGTTTCGGCCCGAGCCTAGGGTCTTCAGGTTCAGATGTAAACGCCAACCTTTCAGGTGCTCAAGTTCATTCCGCGACAGGAGGAGCGTGACCATGGTCACCCCGCGGCACCACCGGGCAACGATCTTCCGGGGACAATCTCCCCATGGCCACCACCGCGCATCCGCTCGTCGTCCGTGCCCGCCGGCTCGCCGCCGAAGTCCTGGTCCCCGAGGCCGAGCGCGTCGATCAGGAGGGCGTGCCCGTGAGTCACATCGAGGCGGTGAAGCGGTCGGGACTGCTCGGCGTGGTCGCCCCGGTGGACCAGGGCGGCTCGGGTGCGCCGCCCGCCGTGCTGCGCGAGACGGCGGAGATCCTGGCCGGGGCGTGCTGCGCGACCTGGTTCGTCCAGACCCAGCACCACACTCCGGTGCAGACACTGGCGGGGAGCCGGCTGCCGGTGCGGGAGCGGCTGCTGGGTCCGCTCTCCCGTGGCGAGCTGCTGGCCGGGGTGGCCTACGCGCACCTGCGCTCCTTCCCGCGCCGGCCGGTGCGGGTACGCCGGGAGGGCGACGGCTGGCGGTTCGACGGGACCGTCCCCTGGTACACCGGATGGGGTCTGAACGACGTGCTGCTGCTGGCCGGGGTGACCGACGACGGCGAGGTGCTGTTCGCCTTCGCCGAGGCACGTGAGCAGCCCGGGCTGCGGGCCTCGCCACCCATGCGGCTCGCGGCCCTCACCGCCGCGCGCACGGTGTCGCTGGAGCTGGACGGCCTGTGGCTGAGCTCCGAGGCGGTGGCCCTGCGGACACCGTACGACCGCTGGGCCGCCGGGGACCGGGCCAGGACGCTGAACACCAACCCGGCCGTCTTCGGCGTGGCGGAGGCCGCGCTGTCCTTGCTGGAGGACCGGACGGCGGCCCCGCTCCGCTCCCGCCTCGACGGTGTGCGACGCCGCGCCTACGCCCTGGCCGACCATCCGGTGCCCGGGGAATCGGCCGGGGAACGGCTGGCGGTGCGCGCGGAGGCGTACGAGGTGCTGCGCACGGCCACCACGGCGGCGGTGGTGGCGGGCGGCGGGCGCGCGATGGCCCTGACCGGCCGCGCCCAGCGCCTCGCCCGGGAGGGCCTGTTCCTGCTGGTGCAGGGCCAGACGGCGGAGACGCGCGAGGCACACCTGCGGGCGCTGGGCGGGGTGCCTGCGGTCTGACGGCCTGGCCGGCCCGCTGCCCGGTGTGCTCAGCCGGCGAACGGCACCCGCGCGGAACCGGCCGCGGCCGCGGCGGCGGGGTGCGTCCACAGTCCCCGCGCGGCGAGCCGGGGCAGGACGTTCTCGCCGAACCAGTACGCCTCCTCCAGGTGCGGGTAGCCGGAGAGGACGAACTCGTCGATGCCGAGGGCGTGGTACTCCTCGATGCGCTCGGCGACCTCGTCGTGGCTGCCGACCAGGGCCGTGCCGGCGCCGCCGCGCACGAGCCCGATGCCCGCCCACAGATTGGGGTGGATCTCCAGGCCCGCGCGGCTGCCGCCGTGCAGCGCGAGCATGCGGCGCTGGCCCTCGGACTCGCTGCGGCCGAGGCCCGCCTGGACGGCCCGTACGGTCGCCGGGTCGAACCCCTCGAGCAGCCGGTCCGCCTCGGCCCAGGCCTGCGCCGGGGTGTCGCGGGTGATGACGTGCAGCCGGATCCCGAAGCGCGGGGCGCGTCCGTGCTCCGCGGCCGCCTTGCGGATCCAGGCGACCTTCTCGGCGACCTGGGCGGGCGGTTCGCCCCAGGTGAGGTAGACGTCGGCGTACCGGGCCGCGACCTGGCCGGCGGCGGGCGACGACCCGCCGAAGTACACCTCGGGTACCGGATCGGGCACCCGGCTGAGCCTCGCCTCCTCGACCCGGAGGTGCTCCCCGTGCAGGTCGACGCTCTTGCCGTCCCACAACTCCCGCACGATGTGCAGGAATTCACCGGTACGACGGTACCGGGCGTCCTTGTCGAGGAAGTCGCCGTAGGCGCGCTGTTCATGGCTCTCGCCGCCGGTGACGACGTTGAGCAGCAGCCGTCCGCCACTCTGCCGCTGGAAGGTGGACGCCATCTGGGCGGCGAGCGTCGGTGAGACGAAGCCGGGCCGGAAGGCGACGAGGAACTTCAGCCGTTCGGTGTGCCGGCTGACCATGGCGGTGGTCAGCCACGCGTCCTCGCACCAGGCGCCGGTCGGGGTGAGGGCGGCGACGAAGCCCAGGTCCTCGGCGGCCCGGGCGATCTGGCTCAGGTACCCGACGGTGGGCGGCCGGTCCCGGCCGGAGGCGGTCGCCGGGGTGCCGTGGCCACCGCCGACGACATCGCGGCTGTCGCCGTTGGTGGGGAGGAACCAGTGGAAGGTGAGGGACACGTGGGGTCTCCGATCAGGGCGGGGCCGCACCGGGGCGGCCGGGGGCCGTCGCGCGTACCGGCCCGGGTGGCGGGCGGTGCGCCGGCCTCCGGTGAGGTGGACGCCGGCGGGACGGCTCCGGAGCGGGCGGGGCTCGGTGAGCCGTGGGCACGCGGAACCGCCGCCGCGCAGGCGCTCGGTGACGCGTCCCGGACGCGGCGCATGACGCACGCGAGGGAGTCGTCCCGGGGATTCCGCACGGCGCCGGCGCAGGCGGGAAGGCCGGGAAGAGGAACGCGAAGAGGAAAAGGAGAAAAGGCGGGAAAGGCCCGGTGGGAAGCGGGAGGAGAGCGCCGGGGATCAGACCGCGGGGTGACAGGAGGCGCTGGAGACGCGTGCGAGGTCGACATGGCGTCGTCGCGTGAGGTCCAGCCGCATGGTCATGGCGACGATCGTGGCAGCAGCCGCCGACGGCCGTCAAGGCGGACCCGGCCGGGCCGGTACCGCGGACCAGGGGAACCTGTCACCCGGAACCGGCCGGGAACGCCGTCGTCCGGCCCTGCCTCGCCGGACGCCGCCGTCGCCCCGCCCTGCCTCGTCGGACGCCGCGGTCGTCCCGGCCCGCCTCGCCGGACGCCGCCGTCGCCCCGGCCCGCCTCGTCAGACGCCGCCGTCGTCCCGGCCCGCCTCGCCGGACGCCGCCGTCGTCCCGCCCTGATCCGTCAGACGCCGCCGTCGTCCTCCCTGCGCTCGACCACGACGAGGAAGGCGTCCGAGTTCAGGTCCATCACCACGGTCGCCGGTTCGCCCTCGGCGCGCCGGGCCGCCGCGTACTCCTCGGCCGGCCACGAACCGCGCGGAGCCCCTGCCGGAAAACGCTCCAACACCCTCGCACCCATGATGGCGGCCACCTCCTGCGTCGCTGAACCGGACGGAATGTACATGCTGTACCGATCCGGCTGCCCCGGATCCGCACGGACATGTGGGGAGAAGTCCTCCGCCGCCGTTCCGGTGACGCGACGCATCCGGGGCCCCTGCACCGCGGGAAGGATGACCGGGGGGGCCGCCGAGACGGAGGACCTGGAAGCGATGAACCACGACGACCCGGCGGACGGGACCCCGCTCCGCTGCCTGGTGACCGGTGCCACCGGGTACATCGGCGGGCGCCTGGTGCCCGAGCTGCTGACCGCGGGACACCGGGTGCGCTGCCTCGCCCGCTCCCCCGGCAAGCTGCGCGACCACCCCTGGACGGAGGAGGTGGAGGTGGTGCGCGGCGATGTCACGGACGCGGAGTCGGTCGCGGCGGCGATGCGGGACGTGGACGTGGCGTACTACCTGGTGCACGCGCTCGGCAGCGGCAAGGACTTCGAGGAGACCGACCGCCGCGCGGCCCGTGTCTTCGGGGAACGGGCGAAGGCGGCCGGGGTGCGGCGCATCGTCTACCTCGGCGGTCTCGCGCCGGCCGACGTCCCCGACGACCGCCTCTCCCCGCACTTGAGGTCCCGCGCGCAGGTCGGCCGCATCCTGCTGGCCTCGGGCGTGCCGACCGCCGTGCTGCGCGCCGCCGTCATCATCGGTTCGGGTTCCGCGTCCTTCGAGATGCTGCGGTACCTCACCGAACGGCTGCCGGTGATGGTCACCCCCAGCTGGGTGCGCACCCGCATCCAGCCCATCGCCGTCCGGGACGTGCTGCGTCTGCTCGTCGGCAGCGCGCGGCTGCCCGCGGACGTCAACCGCACCTTCGACATCGGCGGGCCGGACATCCTGACGTACCGGGACATGATGGCCCGCTACGCGCGCGTCGCGGGGCTCCCCCGGCGGCTCATCGTGCCCGTTCCGGTGCTCACCCCGGGCCTGTCCAGCCACTGGGTGGGGCTCGTGACGCCGGTGCCCGCGTCGATCGCCCGGCCGCTCACCGAGTCGCTGCGCCACGAGGTGGTCTGCCACGAGCACGACATCGCGCGGTACGTGCCCGACCCGCCGGGGCATCCGCTCGGCTTCGACCAGGCGGTGGAGCTGGCCCTGCGCCGGGTGCGCGAGGCGGCGGTGAGTACGCGCTGGTCGTCCGCCGCGGTGCCCGGCGCACCCAGCGAACCGCTGCCCACCGACCCCGACTGGGCCGGCGGCAGCCTGTACACCGACCGGCGTGAGGCGGCGGTGGACGCCCCGGCGCAGGAGCTGTGGCGGGTGATCGAGGGGGTGGGCGGGGAGAACGGCTGGTACTCCTTCCCGCTCGCGTGGAGCCTGCGCGGCTGGCTGGACCGGCTGGTCGGCGGTGTCGGACTGCGCCGGGGCCGCCGGGACGCCACGCGGCTGCGGGCCGGTGACTCGCTGGACTTCTGGCGGGTGGAGGAGATCGAACCGGGTCGCCTGCTGCGGTTGCGGGCGGAGATGCGGCTGCCCGGTCTGGCCTGGCTGGAGATGTGCGCCGAGCCCGACGGCGCCGGGCGCAGCCGCTACCGGCAGCGGGCGCTGTTCCATCCGCGGGGGCTGCTCGGCCACGCCTACTGGTGGGGTGTCTCGCCGTTCCACGCGGTGGTGTTCGGCGGTATGGCCCGCAATATCGCGCGGGCGGCCGCCCGGCAGGCGTCCGGGCCCGTCCGCTGAGGGTGCATCCGCCGGGCCCGCCGCACCGGAACCGTTCGGCGTCCGCAAACCCGACTCGGAGCCGCGCCATGTACGTCTCGGTCGTCCTGTTCACCGCCGACCTGCGCCTGTACGACCACCCGCCCCTGCGCGCCGCGCTGTCGGGCCCCCGCGAGGTCGTCCCGCTGTTCGTGCGCGACACCGGCGTGGCCGCCGTGGGCTTCGCGGCACCCAACCGGTCGGCGTTCCTCGCCGACTGCCTGCGGGATCTGGACGCCGGGCTGCGCGGGCGCGGCGGGCGGCTGGTGGTGCGCTCCGGCGATGTCGTGGCGGAGGTGTGCAAGGTGGCCGCGGAGGCGGACGCCGACGAGGTGCACATGGCGGCCGACGTGAGCGCCTACGCCCACCGGCGGGAACGGCGGCTGCGGCGTGCCCTGGAGGCGGAGGGGCGCCGGCTGTACGTGCACGACACGGTGACCGCAGCGGTGACGCCCGGGGCGGTGACGCCGGCCTCCTCGGACCACTTCGCCGTGTTCACGCCGTACTTCCGGCAGTGGTCGGCGCAGCCCCTGCGGGACGTGCTGGAGGCGCCCCGCTCCGTCCGGGTCCCGTCGGGCGTCGGCTCCGAGGAGCTGCCGTCGCGGGCCGCGCTGCCGGGGGTCTCCCCGGGTCTGGCGGAGGGCGGCGAGGCGGCGGGCCGCAAGCGGCTCACCGCCTGGCTCCGCTCGGGCGTCGCCGCCTACGAGGACCGGCACGACGACCTGGCGGGGGACGCGACCTCGCGGCTCTCGCCGCACCTGCACTTCGGCACGCTCTCCCCCGTCGAGCTGGTCCACCGGGCGCGCCGCGCGGGCGGGCCGGGAGCGGAGGCGTTCGTGCGGCAGGTGGCCTGGCGGGACTTCCACCGGCAGGTGCTGGCGGCGCGGCCCGGTGCGGCGCTGGCCGACTACCGCACCAAGCACGACCGCTGGCGCTCGGCGCGCACGGCCGGGGACGACATCGCGGCGTGGCGGGAGGGCCGTACCGGCTATCCGGTGGTCGACGCGGCGATGCGCCAGCTGCTGCACGAGGGGTGGATGCACAACCGGGCCCGGCTGCTGACGGCGAGCTTCCTGGCCAAGACGCTGTACGTCGACTGGCGGGTGGGGGCCCGGTACTTCCTGGACCTGCTGGTCGACGGCGACATCGCGAACAACCAGCTGAACTGGCAGTGGGTCGCGGGCACCGGCACGGACACCCGCCCGAACCGGGTCCTCAACCCCGTCACCCAGGGCAAGCGGCACGACCCCGAGGGCGTCTACGTCCGGCGCTGGGTGCCCGAGCTGCGGGACGTCGCGGGCGCCGCGGTCCACGAGCCGTGGAAGCTGGGGGCGGCGGACCGTGCGCGTATCGGCGCCTACCCGGACCCGATCATCGATCTCGCCGACGGCCTGGCCCGCTTCAGACGTGCCCGGGACCGCGGCTGAACCCGCCGGTCCCGACGGCCGGCGGCGGGCGCGGTGGCGTGGCCGCCAGGATGCCGGGGCGGCGGGTTCGGACGCCACCGGCACCCCGGCCGCGCGGTCCGGTCCCGCGGTCGTCGGCGACCGCGGGACCGCAGGCGGCCGCGGGGCGCACAAGCGCACGTCTCGGGCGGGCCGGTCCATGGCCTCAGTCGGCGGGTGCGGTGCCGTAGGTGGCCGCCAGAATGTCGAGGGCCTCGGGCAGGGCGGTCGGGCGGAGCATCCCCCGGCTGGGCCGGCCGGCCCAGCCGGGCCCGCCGAGCATCACCAGCGGTGCCGAGCGGGCGCCCTTGACGCCCCACTCCATGGCGGCGACGTGCTCGGCCAGCGGCGGACTCGCGGTGGCGCGGGCCTGCGCCCACAGCACGACGGCCGCCGGGCCCAGCCGCCGGACCGCCGTCACGAGCGCTTCCGGGGGCACCGCGGCACCGAACATCCGGGTCGGGACACCGAGGTGGCTCAGTGCGGCGTTGAGTGCCTCCAGCGGCAGGGTGTGCTGCTCGCCGGGGACGCAGGCCAGGAGCACCGGGCCGGCCCCCGGGGGACCGGGCGTCGCCGCGAGCGGCCGGGTGTGGCGGCGCAGGGCGGTGGACACCTGCCAGGACAGCAGGTGCTCCACGGCGACGTACCGGTCCCCGGCAGAGGCCCACCTGCGGCCCACGGCGTGCAGGGTCGGCACCATCACGTCCTGCCAGGCGGTCACGATCCCGTACCGGGTGACGGCGGCCTCCAGCCGCTCGCAGACGGCCGGGGCGTCGAGCCGGACGGCGGCACGGGCCAGGCCCCGGCCGTCCTGCCGGGCGTCGCCGGGCGGTGGCGTGCCGCCGGCGGCCGGGGACGTGGCGGCACGCCCCGGCAGCGGGGCGACCGCCGGATGCCGGGCGGCTGCCGGATGCTGGGCGGCGGCCGGATGCCGGGCGGCTGCCGGATGCCGGGCGGCTGCCGGATGCTGGGCGGCTGCCGGATGCGCCCCGCGCCGCACGGTCCGGGCGGCCTCGGCGGGTGGCACGCCGGACGCGGTCAGCCGGCACATGGCCTCCAGCATCGTCACGTCCTCGGGTGTCCAGCGCCGGTGCCGGCCCTCGGCCCGGGCGGCGGGGCCGAGGCCGTAACGGCGGTCCCAGGAACGGAGGGTGGTGGGCGAGACACCGAGCCGGCGCGCCAGCGCGCCGGTCGTCAGACCCGGCTCACCGGGCGGGACACTCCCGGCGGCCACGGCCTTCGTCGCGTCCGCCGGGTCCGCCGGGCTCGTCGCACCTGTCGCGTCCGTCGGGCCCAGGGTGTCCGTCGCGTCCGTCGCGTCCGTCGCGTCCATGCGACGACCATACGACGCAGAAACGATGCGTGTTGGAGCGGCGGAGCACCGGCTCCCACGATGAACGCAATGGGCACCCCGCCCCCGACCGTTCTGCGAAGGAGCCGTCGTGATGAGCCCGTATGCGACCGCCGTCGCGCCCGGCACCGCGGCCACGGCCGGCCGGTCCGCCGACCGGTCCGGCGGCGCGCCGCCGGGGCCTCCCGTTCCCGAGCCGCTCACCGACGAGGTCCTCGTCCGGGGCATGGCGGCCGGCGACGAGCGCTGTCTCGCCGTGCTCCACCGGCGCTGGTCGGGGCTGGTGCTCGCGCTGGCGCGGCGCACGCTGGGCGACGCCGCGGAGGCGGAGGACGTCGCACAGCAGGTCTTCCTCGGGGTCTGGCGGGGGTGCGCCGGCTACCGGCCCGAGCGCGGGACGGTGGCGGGGTGGATCGTCGGCATCACGCGCCGCAAGATCGCCGACGCGCTGTCCGCCCGCACGCGCCGCGGTGAGCTGGTCGCCGCCGCCGGCGCGGCCCTGGCCCCGGCCGAAGCGGCCGCCGGGCGGCCCGAGGCAGCACTGGACCGGGTCGTGGTCGGGCGGGAACTGGCCCGGCTGCCCGCTCCGCAGCAGCGCGTGCTGCGCCTGGCCTACTACGAGGACCTCACCCAGACCCAGATCGCGGAGCGCACGGGGTGGCCGCTGGGCACCGTCAAGAGCCACGCGCGCCGCGGCCTGCTCCGGCTGCGCAGCAGCCTCGGACCCCCCTACACATAAAGGCCAAATAAGAGCAAACTGGGACTGCGTGGTACCCGCGACGCACCGCACCGGACACGGTCAGGGTTGCAAGTCGAAGGAGACGACTCATGGCCAACCTGCACAGAGGTGACATAGCCAGCCACCCCGATGTCTCCGAAATGCGGGAACGCTACGCCCGTATGCTCGGCGGCCGTGACGTGGCACTCGTGGACGGGCCGGTGTTCCTGCTCGGCCTGTACTGCGCCGCGTCCCCGTGGATCGTGCACTACGCGGCGAGCCAGCCCGCGCTCATGACCCACAACCTGATCGTGGGCATAGCGATAGGCCTGCTGGCACTCGGCTTCACCCGTGCCCCCGAGCGCATGTACGGCCTCAGCTGGGCCATGTGCGCCATGGGCCTCTGGATGATCATCGCGCCGTGGATCGTGGGCTTCCGCCCCGACGCGGGCGTGATCGTCAACAACATCGTCATCGGCGTCCTGGCCCTCGCCCTCGGACTCGTGTGCGCCGGTACGGCGGCGAAGAGCACCCCCAGGCTCTGAGAGAGAAGACCGAGGAAAGGAAGGAAGGGAAACACGGGCCGGCCCGCTCGGGCGGACCGGCCCGCGCATGCCCGTTCGCGCCGCCCGGGCGGGCGGCGTCAGGCCGGCGGCACGGTGAGGGAGATCCACAGATCCGGGGGCAGCTCGGGTCGGCCGGGCACCGGACGCACCTCGCGGGTCCACGCGTCGCCGGCGAGATCCTCGGCGACCCGCGGCCAGAAGCGCACGGCGGCCGGGTTGTCGTGCTGGTAGGCGATCTCCCACGGACCGGGGTGCCGGGTCAGCACCTCGCGCGCCGCCCGCACCCCGACGCCCCTGCGCCGGGCCCCGCGCACCACGAAGAAGCTGTTGAGCACGCGTACCGGACCGTCGAGCCCGCGGACGAAGGCGAAACCCGCGGGGTGTCCGCCGCAGGCCAGCAGGTACGGCGCCCATCCGGGGGCGGTGAAGGCGTGGACCACACGGTCGGCGCGGAAGCCGCCACCGGCGGTGGGCAGCACGCCCCGGAACTCCGACAGGTCGTGCCGGAACATGAGCCACAGCCGCTCCACGGCGGGCCGGTCCTCGGGGGTGGCGGGGCGGACGGTGACGTCCGCGGGCATGGCGTCGTTGAGAGTGTCGGTCATGAACGAAAGCCTCCCCGGCGGACAGGGTTCCGGCCGGGGAGGATCGTCTCGACTCCGGTAACTCTATCTCGTCTGCGGGGCGTTGCGCCCGCGACCCCGACGGCCCGCACCGCGCACGGCACCGCCGTCGAGTGCCGGACGGGGGGAACCGCGACTCCGCTCGGGCGCCGGCGCGGCGCGGGTCGTTGACGCCGCCCGGGGGGCGCCCTAGCGTGCGTCGGATTAGTAAAGTTTCCTAACTTTACGAGCCTGGAGACCCCGTGTTCCTTCGCCCCTCCCTCGGGCACCGGTACGTCGTCACCGTCCTGGTCCTCGGTCTGCTCGGCACGCTCACCTCCGCCGCCCGGCCCGGCGACCGGCCGCCGGCGCCGGCACCCGGGCCCGCCCGGGTCACCCGTGTCCCCTCCGCCGCCGGCACCGGCACCCCGCTGTCCGGCTTCGCCGTCCAGTCCACCGCGAAGGTGAGCGACTCCGCGGCGGCCGTGTCCTCCCCGGGCTACCCGGCGACGGGCTGGTACCCGGCGGGCCCCCGCTCCACGGTGCTGGCCGCGCTCCTGGCGAACGGCGTGTACGCCGACCCGTTCCACTCCACCCAGCAGCAGAGGATCCCGCGGGCCGCCTTCGAGGTCCCCTGGTGGTACCGGTCCGACTTCACCGTCGAGGACACCCGGCAGCGCACCGTGCTGGACTTCAGCGGAGTCGTCTCGGCGGCCGACGTCCACGTCAACGGCCGGCGGGTGGCCGAGGCCACCGAGGTGGCCGGTGCCTACACCCGCCACGAGCTGGACATCACCTCGCTGGTCAGGCCCGGCACGAACACGGTCGCCTTCCGGGTGCGGCCCAACGACCCGAACGAGCACCTCACCATGGGCTGGCTGGACTGGCTGCAGCCGCCGCCCGACCGGAACATGGGCCTCGTCCGGGACGTCGTGGTCCGCCGGAGCGGCCCGGTCGCGCTGCGCGACGCGCACGTCGTGACGAAGCCGGCCCTGCCCTCGCTCGCCACGGCCGACCTGACCGTCGAGGCCCGGGCCCGCAACGACTCCGGCACGGCGCTCACCGCGCGGATCTCCGGCAGCATCGGCGGGACGCGGTTCACCACCTCGGTGCCGCTTGCCGCCCACGAGACGAAGACCGTCACCTTCTCCCCCGCCGACGTGCCGGGACTGCACCTCGCCTCGCCGAAGCTGTGGTGGCCGGCCGGAATGGGCGGCCAGACGCTGTACGACCTCGACCTCACCGCCACCGTCGACGGTGCGACCTCGGACACCGCGCACGAGACCTTCGGCATCCGTGACGTGCAGGCGCAGCTGAACTCCGACGGCGCCCGCCAGTACCGGATCAACGGCCGCAGGCTGCTGGTCAAGGGGGGTGGCTGGTCACCGGACGAGTTCCTGCGCTGGGACCGCGGCTACGCCGAGGACCGCCTGGAGTACGCCGTCGACCTGGGCCTGAACACGCTCCGTCTGGAGGGTCACCTGGAGCCGGACGAGTTCTTCGACCTGGCCGACCGCCACGGCGTGCTGGTGCTCCCGGGCTGGGAGTGCTGCGACAAGTGGGAGGGCGAGGTCAACCCGAGCGGGTCCGGGAAGAAGTGGACCGAGGCCGACCGCAGGATCGCGAAGGCGTCCATGGCCGCCGAGGCCGCCCGGCTGCGCGGCCATCCGAGCGTGCTCTCCTTCCTGATCGGCAGCGACTCCGCCCCCGACGCGGCGATCGAGAAGGGCTACCTGGACGCCCTGAGGGCCGCCGACTGGCCCGTCCCCGTGATCCCCGCCGCCTCCGAGGCCGCCTCGCCCCAGTTGGGCCGCTCCGGCATGAAGATGACCGGCCCCTACGACTGGGTACCGCCCGGCTACTGGTACGCCAAGCGCGAGGGCGGTGCCACCGGCTTCAACTCCGAGACGAGCGCGGGCCCGAGCATCCCCACCCTGGACACGCTGCGCCGGATGCTGACGCCCGCGGAACTCGACACGCTCTGGAAGGACCCGGCGGCCAGGCAGTACCACCGCTCGCCGTCGTCCGTCTTCGGCACCCTGCGGATCTACGACAACGCCCTCTCCGGCCGCTACGGCGCCCCCACGGGCCTCACCGACTACGTGCGCAAGGCCCAGCTGGCCCAGTACGAGAACGTCCGCGCGCAGTTCGAGGCGTACGGCCGCAACGCCACGGACAAGGCCGGTCCCGCCACCGGCGTCGTCTACTGGATGTTCAACAGCGGCTGGACCTCGCTGCACTGGCAGCTGACCGACCGCTACCTGGACCAGAACGGCGCCTACTACGGGGCGAAGAAGGCGAACGAACCGCTGCACGTCCAGTACTCCTACGACGACCGCTCGGTCGTGGTGGTGAACAGCAGGCACGCCGCCGAGCGGGGCCTCACCGCCCGGGCCACGCTCTTCGACCCGGACGGCACGCAGAGGTACGACAGGACCGTCACCGGGATGACGGTCGCGGGCGACGGCGCCCGCTCCACGGCGCTCACGCTGCCGGCGTCGGTGAGCGGTCTGTCGCGGACGCACCTGCTCCGGCTGGTGCTGACCGACGCGGGCGGCAAGGAGGTGAGCCGCAACGTGTACTGGCTCTCCACCCGCCCGGACGAACTCGACTGGGACCACACCGACTGGTGGCACACGCCGACGACGAGCTACGCCGATCTCAAGGGGCTCTCCGCCATGGCGCGGGTGCCGGTGACGGTGACGGCGTCGACCGAGTCGTCCGGCGGCCTGTCCACCACGACGGTGACCCTGCGCAACACCGGGACCGGTACCACCCCGGCCCTGTTCACGGACGTCCACCTGGTCGACGCCCAGGGCCGGCCGGTACTGCCGGTGCGGTGGTCCGACAACGAGGTGAGCCTGTGGCCGGGTGAGTCGGTGACTCTGACCGCCGTCTACCGGACGGCCGGCCTGCACGGTTCCGCACCGGGGGTGCGCGTCTCGGGCTGGAACACGGCCGAGCGGTCCGTCCCCGCGAACTGACCCGGCCGGCCCGCGGCGGAGGAAGAAGGACGAAGGAAGAAGGAAGAAGGGGCGGGCCGGCGCGGCCCGCCCCCCTCGCGGCTCAGCCGACGGTGAGCGCGGTGTCGTCGATGACGAACGACGTCTGGAGGGTCGAGCCCTCGGTGCCGGTGAACTTGATCGTGACCGTCTGGCCCGCGTAGCCCGCCAGGTTGAAGCTGCGCTGGGTGAAGCCGCTCGCCGCGTTCAGGTTCGAGTAGGTGGCGAGGGTCGACAGCACCGTTCCGCTGCTGTTGAGCACCTGCGCCTTGAGGGTGTCGTAGGCCGTCGAGGTGGTCGTCTCGGCGGTGTCGACGTGGAGGTGGAAGCTGAGGGTGGCGCTCGTGCACCCGGCGGGGATGGTCACGGTCTGCGCCAGGGTGTCGGTGTGGGCCGCGCCGTAGCCGTTCAGCCATGCCTTGTAGGAGCCGGTGCGTGCGGCCTCGCCGGTGTCGTCGGTGATGACACCGGCGGACGCGGTCCAGGAGGTGGCGCCGGACTCGAAACCGGGGTTGGCCAGCAGCTGGGCGGCCGTGCAGGTGCCGCCACCGCCATCACTCCCGCCGCTGCCGGCGCCCGCACCGGCCAGCCACGCGGTGGCGTTGAGGGCGAGGGGCGCGTTGGTGGCGCCGGAGTCGTTCCAGCCGTCGTAGAGGGTGTTGCCGGACTGGCCGGTGCCGTCGTCGACCGGGGAGCTGTCGCCCCAGAAGGCCACCCGGCCGCTGCCGAAGGTGCTGGTGGCGAAGAAGGCGCCGGTGTTGCCGGAGTAACCGGTGCGGTAGAGGAGCCCCTTGACGCTGGGGTTGTCGGCGGGCTTGAGGGTGGCGGTCGTACCGCTCGCGATGAGGCTCTTGGTGACGGTGCCGAAGGAGCCGTGCAGCACCGGGTCGGTGCTGTCGGCGATCGCCGCCGGGTGGTCGGAGCCGATGCTGAGGGAGTCGACGGAGAAGCCGAACGGGTCGGTGGAGTCGACACTGTTGTTCGTCATCAGGTCGTTGAAGATCTCGACCGCGTCGTAACCGTCGTTGTTGCGGTCGGCGCCCGTGTGGTCGGAGATCATGAACAGGCCGCCGCCGTTCTTGACGAAGTTCATGATCGCCGTCTTCTCGGCTGCCGTGTACTTCGTGTTGGGTTCGGGCAGCACCAGCGTGTCGAAGTTCGCCAGGTCGGTCGCGGACGTGCCGCCGTAGGTCAGACCGGACCCCGAGGGCAGCGTCTTCAGGCTGTAGCCGCCGGTCTTCTGGAGCGCCACGCCCCAGGAGGACAGGGCGCCGGTCCAGTCCGTCTCGGCGGACGGGGAGGAGTCCTGGCCGAGCGGGTCGGGCTGGCTGGTGGAGATGATCCAGTCGGCGTTGCCGGCCGTCTCGGCGTGGGCGTTGTCGAACAGGATGCGGTGGGTGGTCGCCGCGTGGGCGGGGGTGCC
This sequence comes from Streptomyces sp. NPDC013455, assembly GCF_040632975.1. Taxonomy (NCBI): domain Bacteria; kingdom Bacillati; phylum Actinomycetota; class Actinomycetes; order Kitasatosporales; family Streptomycetaceae; genus Streptomyces; species Streptomyces sp. NPDC013455. The sequence continues at coordinate 115,782 of NZ_JBEYCX010000006.1, forward strand.
GGTGCCGAGCTGGGCGGCCGCGCCGGTGAGCAGCAGCCCGAATCCGGCCAGGGCGGTGGTGCATCTGCGGCCGGATCTCCTGGATCCAAGCATCCGTCGAACCTCCATGAGGGGTGGGGAGAGGCGGTGCGGGCGCCAAGTCTGCGCGCGTAGAACCCGCTTGGGGTTTCCTCCACGCGTCGAATGATTGAAAGGTACATGGCATGAAGGGGCGGTGAACAGGGCCTTCCGGCGGCGGCCGGGGCGGCGTGGTTCCGCGCGCAGCGGGCAGACGCCCCGTCGGGCGGAGTGCGCGACCACGTGCGTCGAGGAGTGTCGGTACCCGACGAGCGTGTCGGAATCTGTCGAAGCGTCAAGGAGGCACGGCCATGGAGATCTCGGGCGTCGTCAGCGCCATCCTCATCGGCGTCGTCATCGGTGTGCTGGGCCGGCTGGTCGTCCCCGGGCGGCAGCACATCGGCGTCCTGTGGACCGTCGTCGTCGGCATCGCGGCCGCGCTGCTGGGCTCGGCGATCGCCGCCGGGCTGGGGGTCGCCGACACCGGGGGACCCGACTGGATCGAGTGGTTCGTCCAGATCGCCCTGGCGGCCCTGGGGGTGGCCGCACTGAACCGCACCCCCATCCACCGCTGAGCCGGCCTCTTCGTACGGCCCGACGACGAGATCGACGCCGGCCGGGCCGGTGGCCGGAAGAAGCGGACACCGTCCGGAGCGGGCGGCTCGGACGAGGCGGACACCGGCCGGGGCGCGGTGCCGAGCGCGAGGCCGGCGGCCCGCCGGTCACCCGCCGCCCCGCGATCACCCGCCGCCCCGCCGGTCACCCACCGGCCGGCCGGACTCTCCCTGCGGTCAGCCCAGTTCGAGCGTGGTGACGCCGAACACGCGTTCCTTGGCGTGGGCGCGCACCGGGCCGGTGTACATGCGGGCGGTCTCGAACGAGGGGCGCAGACCCGCCGCCTCGGCGAGGGCGACGCCGGCCGCGTTCGGCTCGGGCACGTCGAGGGCGACCTCCCGGCCCGCGGCAGCGGCGGCGAGGGCGGCGAAGAGGGCCTGCGCGTCGTCGGCGGTGTCCGCGAAGAGGGGGCCGATGCGCAGGGTGTCGTGGCCGGGGCGGAGCACGCCGTAGCCGGTGACGCGCCCGCCGTCCTCACGGACGAGGGCGTGGTGGCCCGGCGTGGTGAGCCAGGCGGCGAGGAAGCGGGGACGGTCGGCGGGGTGGCAGGCGCTGTCGTAGGCGGTGAGCGCGGCCAGGTCGGCGGGGACCGCGGGGCGGATGCCGGTGGGCGTCCCGCCCTCCACCGCGGTGCCGGTGAACCGGATCGTGCGGTGGGCGAGTTCGAAGCCGGACTGGCGGTAGTTGTCCTGCTGGGCGACGACTCCGTCCAGGCCGATGACCCGGTTCCCGGCGTGCGCCAGGGCGGTCTTCCACGTGGTGAGGCCGTGCCCGTGGCCGCGCAGGTCGGGGCGGACGAGGTAGCAGCCCAGGAAGGCGAAGGCGGGGCCGTGGTTGACGACGGAGACGGCGGAGACCGGCTCCCCGTCGATGCGGCCGAGGAAGAAGCCGTCGGGGTCCTGGGCGAAGAACGCGGGCCCGTCGGACAGCCCCGGATTCCACCCTTCCGCCGCCGCCCAGGCGCTGATCACCGGCCAGTCGGCGAGGGTGGCCTGCGTGACGACGAGGTCGTGGGGGGCCGCTGCGGTCATCGGCGCGCTCCGTTTCCGTGAGGGTCTGACGGTCGTACGGCCCGGCACCCGGCCTGGCCGCCCGCAGCATCCTTGCGGATCAACGAGGCCCACGCCACGGGGAGATCGGCCGATACGGCAGCACGGGGTGACCGGTCGTGCGGTGGCGGACACCGGTGGACCGCCGGGCGGACCGGCAACCGGCGGAACAGCGGCCGGCCCCACCGTGGCGCGTCAGGACACCGGTGATACCGCCGGGCGGCCCGGCGACCGGCGGAAGCGGCCGGTCCGGCCCCACCGGGGCGGGTCCGGTGGGGCCGTGCGGGGTCCGGGTCAGCGGGGGCGGCCCGGGCGGAAGCGGCGGTAGAGGATCGCGCCGGTGACGAGGAGCGCGGCGCTGCCGGCGACGGCCGGAGCCGTGACGTCCGCTCCGGTCCGGGCCAGCGTGGGCGCGGCCGCGCGCGGGTGCGGGGCGGGGTGGGACCGGGCCGGGGCCGGGTGCCCGGGGGCGCGGGGTGCGGGCACCGTCGCGGGCGGGCTGGCGGGCGGGGCGGCGGGGTGGTCGCCGGGGCCGTTGACCGACTGGTTGCCGAAGGCCGGGTTGCCCAGGCCGACCACGTCGACGGTGTTGCCGGAGACGTTCACCGGCAGGTCGACCGGGAGCTGGATGCCGTTGCCGGAGAGCACTCCGGGCGAGTCCGCGGTGCCGCCGTGGGCGGCCGCGCCGCCGGACGCGGACGCCCCGCCCTCCTTCCCGGAGCCGCCGCCCTTCCCGCTTCCTCCGGCTTTCCCGGAGCCGGTGTTGGCGCAGGTGTTGCCCGCGGCCGGGTTGAGCAGCCCCACGACGTTCACCGTGTTGCCGCAGACGTTCACCGGCACGTGCACCGGCAGCTGGATGCCGTTGCCGGAGACCAGCCCGGGCGAGCCCTCCGCCGAGCCCCGGGCGTCGGCGCCGCCGGCCGCGAAGGCGGCGGACACCGGCAGCGCCACGGCCATCGCGCCGGACGCGGCGGCGACGGCGATCACACCGTTTCGGGTAGCCCGTCTCATAGGTTCCTGCCTTCCAGACGTCGTCACGGGCGCACGCCCGCACCCTGGAAAACGTTGACGAACCAATCGGAGTTATGGCTTATCGGTCTTTCACCCCATCGAGCGGCACTGTCATCGAACGGGATGTAAAGCCGCACAATGATCAACAACGGTCACGGAGGGCGCGGAGGATACGACGGAGAGTGCCATTCCGCTGGTCCGGAGGCGGGTCGTCCGGGGCCCGCTTATGGTGATCCGAGGGCGCCGTCCCGGTCCGCGGCGGGCGCCCCGGGAGGCTATCGATGCTGGTCAAGCTGTGCACACGGCCCGCCGTGCGGCGCTGCGCGGGTACCTCGGCACTCGCCCTCGCGCTGCTCGGCGCCGGGCTGCCCGCGGCTTCCGGCGACCAGCCGGAGCCGGACCTGTCCCGGTTCTACCGGCAGAAGGTGACGTGGGCCGCCTGCACGGGCCCGGACATGCCGAAGGACCTCCAGTGCGGGAAGGTCACCGTGCCGCTCGACTACGCCGAACCGCGCGAGGGCACCCTCGACGTGGCGCTGGCCCGCTACCGCGCCACCGGCAGACCGCAGGGTTCGGTGGTGCTGAACTTCGGCGGCCCGGGCGGCGCCGGGGTCCCCGAACTCGCCACCAGCGGCAACGAGTTCATGGACCTGACCAAGGGCTACGACGTGGTCACCTTCGACCCGCGCGGTGTCGGCCGCTCCTCCCCCGTCAGCTGCGGCGAGGGCAGTGACGAGATCGCGGCCCTGGCGGACGAGGACGCCGACATCAGCCGTCCGCAGGCGCTGTTCAAGCAGCTCCGGCACGCCGCCGACGAGTGCGCCCGGAACTCCGGCCCGGTACTGCCCCACATCGGCACCGTGAACGCCTCCCGCGACCTGGACGTGATCCGCCAGGCGCTCGGCGACGACAGGCTCAACTATCTGGGTTTCTCCTACGGCACCCGGCTCGGCGCGGTGTACGCGGCGCAGTTCCCCGGCAAGGTGGGCCGGCTCGTCCTGGACGGCGTGGACACGCTGGCCGAACCGCTGTCGGAGCAGGGGATGGCGGGCGCCCAGGGGCAGCAGACGGCACTGGACGACTTCCTGGACTGGTGTACGACGGACCTCGGCTGTCCGTTCGGGCAGGACCGGCGGGCGGCCGGGGACGAGGTGCTCCGGCTGGTGCGCTCGCTCGACGAGAATCCGGTGCCCACGGACTTCGGCGGCTCGTTCTCCGGGCAGGACCTGGTGGGCGCCATCGGGCAGGCCCTCTACAGCCGGCAGCTGTGGCCCTCCCTGGAGCGGGCGCTGGCCTCGCTGATCGAGGACGGCGACACCCGGCGGGTCCTGGCCTTCTCGACGGGCGGCATCGGTCTGCCGCGCGGGGACGGCGGGCTGATCGACGCCGAGGACGTCCCTGCGGACAACCTGCCGGCCGCGCTGATGGCGATCAACTGCGCGGACGACCCCGACCGGCCCGCCGCGGCACGGCTCACCAAGGACCTGAAGGAGCTGCGGGCCGCCTACGAGCAGGCGTCCCCGGTCTTCGGCCGCTACCGGCTCACCCAGCTGCTGATGTGCTACGGCCGGCCCAAGGGGACCGACTTCATCCGCGAGGAGGTGCGGAACGTGCACTCCGCGAAGATGCTGCTCGTGGGCACGCGCGGCGACCCGGCGACGCCGTACCGGTGGACGGTGGAGACGGCCCGCCGGCTCGGCCCGTCGGCGGTGGTGCTCGACAACAAGGGCGAGGGCCACACCGGGTACTCCTCCTCCAAGTGCGTGCACCGCAAGGTCGACGACTTCCTGCTGTATGGCTCGCTGCCCCCGAGCGGCAGCTCGTGCCCGGCGGACGCGGCCGGCGACGACGGCACCTCGGACACCACCGGCTGAGGGCCCCGCACGGCCGGCCACAGCAGCGGCGGGCCGGCCGGGAGAACGGCGGGCCGCCACGGGAGCGGCGGGCCGGCCACAGCAGCGGCCGGCCGCACGAGTGCCGCGATCGGGTGACAGCCGCGAACCGGGGCAACCCGCCGGCCTCCGCGCTCGTCACCCTGAGCGGGCGTGCTCGCGCCGCGCCCTCCCATCCCTTGCCGCCACAGCCCCAGGGGGACACCGCCATGCGCATCCGTGCCGCCATCGCCGTACCCGCCGTCTCGGCCGTCGTCTCGGCCGTCGTCTCGGCCGCCGCCGCGGTCCTGCTGCTGACCGCGCCGCAGAGCCGGGCCGCCGCCGGCCCCGACCGGCCCGTCCGCTGCGCCGAGAAGTCGCTGACGCTGCGGGCCCAGGCCGCACCCGGCGACCCGACCGTGCTGCGGGCCGCCGTCACCAACCGCGGCGCCCGCGCCTGCCTGGTCGACCGCGTGCCCACCGTGACCTTCGGCGACCTGGACGGGGCCGCGCTGCCGATGCCCCCGGGAGGCATCGGGACGTACCGGCTCGCCGCGGGGGGCACGGCCTACGCCGACGTCCGGACCATCGCCGACCCGGCAGACCCCGAGGCCCGCCGGGTGGACGCGGTCACGGTCGCGGCGTCGGCCGCGCAGTGGGGCCAATCCTTCACCGCCGCGCGGCTCGGCACCGGGCGGCAGGTGCTCGTCTGGGAGCCGGTCACCACGTGGTGGCAGCGGTCGGCGAAGGCCGCGGACCGGATCATCGGGCTGCGCTGAGCAGGGACACGGGCGGGCCGGACCCGCTCGGCGCCGGTGGGGGCGGGTGGCTCAGGCGAGCGCCAGTTCCGGTGAGTAGAGGTCCAGCCAGCCGGCGAGGTCCAGGGTGCGTTCCAGGTCGCGCCGGGCCGCCTGGGTGCTGACCGGAGCGCTCCGCTCGGCCGCCTGACGGACCCGTTCGCGGTCGACGAGGTCGAAGACGCGGTGGGAGGGCCGGGCGAGCAGTTCCTTGACCTGGTCCTGGAGCGCGCGGGCGTACCGCGGGTCCTGTGTCGACGGGTAGGGGCTCTTCACCCGCTCGTACACCGAACGCGGCAGGACGTCCGCCGCCGCCTCCCGCAGCAGGCTCTTCTCGCGGCCGTCGAAGGACTTCAGGGCCCAGGGCGCGTTGTAGACGTACTCGACCAGCCGGTGGTCGCAGAACGGCACCCGGACCTCCAGGCCGACGGCCATGCTCATGCGGTCCTTGCGGTCGAGCAGGGCGCGCACGAAGCGGGTCAGGTGCAGATGGCTGATCCGCCGCATCCGGTACTCGAAGTCGCTCTCGCCGTCCAGCCGGTCGATGCCGGCGACGGCGGTGCGGTAGCCGTCGGCGACATAGCCGTCCAGGTCCAGGGACTTGGCGAGGTCGGCGCGCACCACGCCGGCGTCCTCGCCGAAGTGGCGGCCCATGGTCGCCAGCCAGGGGAAGGTGTCCGCGCGGCGCGCCTCCTCGTCGAAGAACTGGAGGTAGCCGCCGAAGACCTCGTCGGCGGACTCACCGGACAGGGCCACCGTGGACTTCTCCCGGACGGCGCGGAAGAGCAGCAGCAGCGAGGCGTCCATGTCGCCGAAGCCGGCCGGCAGGTCGCGGGCCCGGATGACCCGCTCGCGGACGGCGGGGTCGGCGAGGGACTGGGCGTCCAGCACGATGTCCTGGTGGTCGGTCCCGGCGAGCCGGGCGACGTCGTGCACGAACGGGGTGTCGGGGGTCCCGCGCAGTTCGTCGGCGACGAAGTGGTCGGCCTGGCCTGCGAAGTCGACGGCGAAGCTGCGCACCTTCTCGCCCTGCGCGGCGAGCTGCCGGGCGGCCAGCGCGGTCATGGCCGAGGAGTCGAGCCCGCCGGAGAGCAGGGTGCAGCGCGGTACGTCGGCGACGAGCTGGCGGCGCACGATGTCGTCGAGGAGTGAGCGCACGGTGGCGATGGTGGTGGCGCGGTCGTCGGTGTGCGGTCGGGTCTCCAGGCGCCAGTACACGCGGGTGGACAGGCCGGAGCGGTCGACGGTGACGACGGTGCCCGGCTCCACCTCACGCATGCCGTCCCAGACGGCGTGTCCCGGGGTCTTGACCATGACGAACAGCTCACGCAGGCCGTCCAGCGTGACGCGGGGCCTGACCAGCGGGTGGGCGAGGATCGCCTTGGGCTCGGAGCCGAACAGGACGCCGTCGGCGGTCGGCCGGTAGTAGAAGGGCTTGATGCCCATGCGGTCCCGGATCATCACGAGCTTGTCGTGCCGGCCGTCCCAGACGGCGAACGCGTACATGCCGTTGAGGCGTTCGGCGACCGCGTCGCCCCACTCCAGGTAGCCGTGCAGCACGACCTCGGTGTCGGAGTCGGTGCCGAACCGGTGGCCGCGGTCGCGCAGTTCCCGGCGCAGTTCGGTGAAGTTGTACGCCTCTCCCGAGTAGACGAGGGCGACGGTCCCCTCGGGCGTCGGCAGGGACATCGGCTGACGGCCGCCGGGCAGGTCGATGATGGCGAGCCGGCGGTGCCCGAGGGCGGCGGGACCCTCGGCCCAGGTGCCGCGGTCGTCCGGGCCCCGGCAGGCCATCGTCTCGGTCATCGCATGCAATGCGGTGGCCTCCGTGGTCAGGTCACGGTCGAAGGAGACCCACCCGGTGATGCCGCACATGCCCTGCCTCCTGCCTCCGGCTCCGGCCGACGCCGCGTCCCACCTGCGCTTTCACGGCGAGAGACGACCGGCCGAAAAACCAGTTGTATCGAGCACCTATATGACGAGCGTCCGTCAGGCGCCCGGCGCGGTCAACGCGGCCGCAACACGGCCCGCCCTCTCACCCCACGGTTTCGGCCGCGTTTTGCCTCGGCAAAACGCACAGAGGTGCGCGCCTCCGGGCCGAGGCGGGAAGGAACCGGCCACAAGCAAAAACTTGCTCAAGCAGCCCGGGCATCATGCTTCGCGGTCAGGAACGCCTCCAGCGCCCCGGTGAGTTCGGCCGGCTTCTCCAGCGGCAGTTCGTGCCCCGCGTCCAGGATCCGCACGACCGCGTCGGGATACGCCTTGGCCATCCGGAGCATCTGCCGCACCGGCAGCTGCACGTCGTGGTAGCCGTGCACCATCAGGGTGGGTACGGCGATCTCGCCGGCCCGGTCCAGGACGTCGAAGGCCCGCATGGCGCCGTAGAGCGTCATGACGACCTCGCGCGGGGTGGCGGCGGAGGCGCGGATGTGCGCCCGCACCTCCTCGCGCGGGTAGCCGGGCGCGAAGGCCCGCTGGATGTTGGCCGCCACGAACAGCTTGAACGGCACCAGCGTGGAGGCCGCCATCAGCAGGCCGCGGCCGCGACTGTAGGCCATCCGGCCGATGGAGTTGACCAGCACCAGCCGCTCCAGCCGCGCCGGGTGCGCGAGGGCGATGGTCTGCGCGATCATCCCGCCCATCGAGTGGCCGACCAGCGCGCAGCGCTCCACCCGCAGGTGGTCGAGCAGCGCGAGGACGTCCCCGGCGAGTTCCCCGATGGTGCGCACCCCGGCCCCCGTGCTCTCCCCGTGCCCGCGCAGGTCCAGCCGGAGCACGCGGCGCCGGGCGGAGAAGTGCGCCATCTGGTGGTCCCAGCGGTGCCGGTCGGCGGTCCAGCCGTGCACGAACACCAGGGGCACGTCCGCCGCGTCGCGGGGGCCCTCGTCGTCGTACGCCAGTCTCGCCCCGTCGACGTCGAGCTGCGGCATGAAGACCTCCCGGGATGCTGCGGTTCGGTTACCGACGAGTACGGTAACCGGCCGCGCGGCCCCGCGTCACCGGCCTCCGCCGGGGGATTCCCACGGCCGCCGGGGCATGTCGCGGACGTCCGGATTACCCCGAATGCCGTACGGGTGAATCCGCCCTATCGTGCTGTCATGGAGCACGCACTGAGTCCCGCGACCCTGTCCCGACTGCGGCGCCCGCGCCCCTATCCGGCGGTCTCCGTACTGACCCCGACGCACCGCGGGGAACGCAGCCGCGGCCAGGATCCCGTCCGGCTGCGCAACATGGTGACCCAGGCGCGCAGGCGCCTGGAGGCCGACCCCGCCGTCTCCCGCGAGCGGCGCGCCGACGTCGTGGCCCACCTCGACCGCGCCCTGGCGGAGGTGGACCTGGCGCACGCCGAGGACGGCCTGGCGATCTTCGCCGCGCCGGGCGAACACCAGGTCTGGTCCCTGGCCCGGACCGTCCCCGAGCGGGTGGTGCTCTCCGACACCTTCCTGACCCGCAACCTGGTCGCCGCCCAGGCCGCCGAACGGCGCTTCTGGGCGATGTCGCTCTCCGCCGACCGCGTCACCCTGTGGAGCGGCGGCGCCGACCGGGTCGTCGAGGACCACTCCGGCGGCTTCCCGCTGATCCACGTCCGGGAGAACTTCGACGCCGAGCGGACCATGCGGATCGGCAACCAGCCGAGCACCTTCCGCGACGAGGGGACGCGCCAGTTCCTGCGCGAGGCGGACACCGTCATGAGCACCGTCCTGCGCGACCAGCCCCGCCCCCTGTACATCACCGGTGAACAGGCCGCGCTCTCGCTGCTGGAGGAGGTCGGCACGGCCGCCAAGGCCGCCGTGCACGTGCGGCACGGCGGGCTCGCGCACGCCGGACCGGAGAGCGTCTGGCAGGCCCTGCGGCCGGTCCTGGAGCAGGAGGCTGCACGGGACACCGGCTCGGTGGTCCGGGAACTGACCTCCGCACGCGGTCACCGGACCTTCGCGGCCGGCCTGGACGAGCTGTGGCAGAGCGCCCGGGAGGGCCGGGTCCGGCTGCTGGCCGTGGAGGAGAACTACCGCGCCACCGTCCGCGACGTCGGCGCACACCTGCTGCCCGCCGAACTCGGCGACCTGGACGCCCGCGAGGACATCGTGGACGAGATCGTCGAGCAGTGCCTGGAGACCGGCGCCGACGTCCGCTTCGTCCCCGACGGCACACTGGGCGACGCGGACGGCATCGCCGCGGTGCTGCGGTACTGACGGACCCCGGGCCGAAGCACCCTGACGCGTCCCGCGGCCCGCGGGTCCCCTCTCCCGTCGGCGTACGCTACGGCATGATCGCCGGCGAGCGCCGACGGGAGGGAGCGCGCACATGGATGACCTGCTGGGGGTGGCGATACTGGGCGCCGGCCACATGGGGGCCGACCATATTCGCCGGGTCGATCAGGTGGTCAGTGGCGCCAGGGTCGCGGTGGTGGCCGACCCCGACCGCGACCGGGCCGAGGAGGCGGTGGCCGGCCTGGCCGGGGTCGCGGTGCACACGGACCCGCTGGCCGCGCTCGACGCGCCGGGAGTGGCGGCGGTCCTGATCGCCTCCCCCGGCCCCGCGCACGAGGAGGCACTGCTGGCCGCCTTCGCCCGCGGGCTGCCGGTGCTGTGCGAGAAGCCCATGGTGCCGGACCCCGCCGGCGCGCTGCGGGTCGTGGAGGCGGAGGCGCGGCTCGGCCGCCGGCTGGCGCAGATCGGTTTCATGCGCCGCTACGACACCGAGTACCGGCGGCTCAAGTCCCTGCTGGACGGCGGCACTCTGGGCCGGCCCCTGATGCTGCACTGCACCCACCGCAACGTCTCCTCCCCCGCCGGCTTCACCAGTGCCATGCTCGTCAACAGCTCGGTCTCGCACGAGATCGACGCGGCCCGCTGGCTGCTCGGCCAGGAGCTGACGGCGGTCACCGTGGTGCGGCCCACGCCGTCCGCGGGCGCGCCCGCGGGCCTGCTCGATCCGCAGTTCGTGCTGTTCGAGACCGAGCGGGGCGCCCTGGTGGACGTGGAGGTCTTCGTGAACTGCGGCTTCGGCTACCAGGTGCGCTGCGAGGCGGTGTGCGAGGCGGGCAGCGCCCGGATCGGCGACGCGCACACCATGGTGGTCACCACGACGGGCGGCGCCCGCGAGGAGGTGGCGCAGGACTACCTCGTCCGCTTCGCCGACGCCTACGACCGCGAGGTGCAGGCCTGGGTCGACGCCACACGGCGCGGGCAGGTCACGGGGCCGGGGGCCTGGGACGGCTACACGGCGTCCGTGGTCGCCGAGGCGGGGGTCCGGGCGCTGGAGACCGGCGGCCGGGTGGCCGTCGAACTCGCCCCGCGGCCGGACCTGTACGCCGCGCCGGGCCGCTGACGCCGCCCCGCGCCGGGCCACGCCACTCAGACCCCGCCGAACAGGGCGCTCAGCCCCCGCTCCACCACACCGGCCACGTCCTCCTGTCCGCACGGCACCGCCGCGTAGGTGCGCAGCAGAAAGCGCCGCAGCGCCGACGCCTGGAACAGCAGCAGGGCCATGCCGTGCGGCGAATGGAACTCCAGCACCGTCCGGGTACGGCCGTACGGCCATATCTGTACGTCCCCGCGGCCGGCCGGGGCCCGCAGTCCCTGGTCGAGCAAGGAGCGCGCGAAGATCCAGGTGACCTGCTCGCCGTGCAGGGCGGCCTCCGCCGGGAAGTCCACGAACACGGCGAGGGGGTCGCCCGCGGTGTACCGGAGCGTGGCCGACACCGGGACCTCCCGGTCCTCGGCGGTGACGAGCCGGGCCAGTGCGAACTGTTCGACGGTGATGTCCATGCCTATAAGGAGTCGGCGGCGGCCCGTCACATGCCGCCAAATCCGGTCAGAGTTCGGCAGGTACCGGCCGCTTGGCGACGCCGTGAACAGATGAGCGTCGAACACCCGACGGAGCGCGTCCCCCAGGAGTCCCGCCCGACCCAACTCGCGCGCCGGTCATACGATTTGGCCGGCGTGACGCGTTCGCCGTCCGTACCCCCGAGTAGCCCCGGGAAGACTCTGGCATATGCCAGAAGCACCACCGTATCGTGTGTCGCCGAATGACTTACAGGGCGTCGCGCGCTGTGCAAGAGTCGTAACGGTCCCCCCGTTCGTTCCCGCCGTACCGTCCCCCCATCGGAGTGCGTCATGCCGTCCCCAGTCTCCGCGGACCGCCCATCCGCCCAGCCGCCCGGACGTGGCTCGGTCGAAGCGCTCATCACGCAGACGCGCCGGCTCAAGGGGGACGTGGACGCCGTACGGCGGGACACCAGGAGCGACGGCGCGGACCCGGAGGAACGCTGGCAGCGCGCCCTGTACGACCTCGCGCTGCATCAACTGGACGACTTGGACGCGCACTTGGCCCAGCTTCGGGACGGCCCGGACACCACCTGGGCACAGCCCGCCGGACCGCCCGCCGTCCGGCCCGAGCCGGCCGCCGCCCCGCGCGGCGCGCTGCTCAGCCGGGTCGGCAGCGCCGAGTGGAACCTGCTCACCGACGAGGCCAGCTGGTCCGGGGAGCTCTACCGGATCCTCGGTCTCGACCCGGCCCGGCCCGCCCTGACCCTGGACGAGCTGCCGTCCCTGGTCCTGGAGGAGGACCGGCCGGCACTCACCGCGATGGTGACGGACTGCCTGATCGACGCCAAGCCGATCGACGGCGAGTTCCGCGTCGTACGGCCCGACGGCTCGGTGCGGACCGTGCACATGATGGGCGAACCGGTGCTCGGCGCCGACGGCGGCACGACCTCCATGTGGGCCGTGCTGCGCGACGTCAGCGAACTGCGCGACAGCCAGCGGACGCTGAGCGAGACCCGTGACTCGCTCCACCTGCACCGCCGGCGCGAGCAGACCGAGCACCGGATCGCGGTAGAGCTCCAGGAAGCCGTGCTACCGCCATGGCGCGGCTCCCTGCGGCTCCCGCAACGGGGTCCCGGAACCCTCGACCTCGCCGCCCACCGCCTCCCGGCCGCGACCGAGACGCTGCTCGGCGGGGACTGGTACGACGCGCTGGAACTGTCCGACGGGCAGACGCTGCTCAGCGTCGGCGACCTCACCGGACAGGGCGTGGCCGTCACCTCCGGCATGGCGATGCTGCTCGGTGCCGTCCGCGGCATGGCGATGGGCGGCACCGAGCCCGGCCCGCTGCTCACCATGCTCAACCGCTTACTCGACACCACCGTGCAGCCCGCCCTCGGCAGTGCCGTCTGCTGCCGCTACCGGCCCGAGAGCCGCACCCTGCTCTGGGCGCAGGCCGGACACCCCGCCCCGCTGCTGTACCGCGACGGGACGGGGTGCGCCCTGAACCCACCGGACGGCGTCCTCCTCGGCGCCTCCTCCGGTGCCGTCTACGGGCAGTCCGTCGTCACCCTGCGACCGGGCGACCTGCTCCTGCTGCACACCGACGGGCTGCTGTCGGGCCACAGCGGGACGGCGGCCACCGACCGGCTGCTCGCCCTCGCCCCACGGTTCGGCGCGGCGCGCACCGCGCAGGACTGTGTGCGCACGGTCGTCGAGGAGTTCGGCGGATCCGGGCGTGCGGACGACGCGTGCGTGCTCGTCGCCAGGGTGACGGCTTGACCCGGCCCTGACGGCGCAGCGGCCCGTACGGGTACGGCGTCGTGAACCGGCCGCGGAGGTCACGGCGGGAACCGGCGGCCGAGCCACGGCACCGGCGGCCCCGGGGGCCCGGCGGGAACCGACCCGTCGGCACGTACGGCGACGGGCTCCCTACGCCGGTGCGCTGTTGCCGCTCCCCTTGGCCCTCGGCTTGGGCAGGGCGAGCCTGATCTCCTCCCGCAGCTCGTGGATCTTCGGATAGCCCGCGTACTCCGCGGTCAGCCGGTACATCTGGCGCAACCGGTCCCAGGTGCGACGGGAGGAGTTCGAGCCCATCGACATCAGGGCCAGCCGGGCGTAGCGGTCGGCCTGTTCGGGGTCGTCGGCGATGAAGCAGGCCGAGGCCATGGAGAGATGGTCGAAGATCTTCGACCGCTCCCGTCCGTCGACACGGAGGGCGAGGGCCTTGTCCGCGTAGTACTGGGCGTGCGCGGCCGCACCCGGGTCGAACTCCGCGAGCGTGCGGTAGGCGAGCGCCTGCATGCCGTACAGATCCTCGTCCTTGAAGGTCTGCATCCAGTCCGGTGTCTCCGCGTCCTGCCGGTCGGAGACGAAGAGGTCCTCCGCCTGCCCGAGCGTGCGGCGCATCGCCTGGCCCTTGCCCATCGCCGCCTGCGCCCAGGCCTCGATGGTGTGGAACATCGCCTTCGTCCGCGGCTGGAGCCGGTCGCCGGAGCCGGACTGGGCGAGTTTCATCAGGTCCAGGGCGTCGTCCGGCCGGCCCAGGTGCACCATCTGCCGGGCCGCCCGGGACAGCGCCTCTCCGGCGCGCGGCCGGTCCCCGCCCTCGCGGGCGGCGTGGGCGGCGATGACGAAGTACTTCTGCGCCGTGGGCTCCAGGCCGACGTCGTGCGACATCCAGCCCGCGAGGACGGCGAGGTTGGCGGCGACGCCCCACAGGCGCCGCTGGAGGTGAGGGGGATGGTGGTAGGCGAGCATGCCGCCCACCTCGTTGAGCTGGCCCACGACCGCCTTGCGCTGGAGCCCGCCGCCACGGGCCGCGTCCCAGGCGCGGAACACCTCGACCGAGCGCTCCAGCTCCTCGATCTCCTGCGACCCGATGGGGGCGGCCTCGTAGCGGTCGAACCCGGCGGGGTCGGCGTGCAGGGGGTCGTCGAGGACAGGGGCGTCGGCCTTGAGGGCCGGGTCGGTGTGCAGCCAGTCGTGCATGGCGCTGCTGAGTGTGGATCCCGCGGCGAGCGCGGCACCCGCGCCCACCAAGCCGCGTCGGTTGAGCATGAGGTCCATTCCCGTGAATTCGGTGAGGACCGCGGCGGTCCGTTCGGGCGCCCACGGCACTCCGTCGGGATGTTCCTCGATCCCGTCGCCCTGCCGTTTCCCCGCACGCCCGTGCCGCACCAGACCTAGGTCCTCGATGGTCACGACACGGCCGAGACGCTCGGTGAACAGAGCCGCCAGCACCCGCGGCACGGGATCGCGCGGGATCTCTCCCGTGTCGATCCACCGCCGCACCCGGGAGGTGTCGGTCGCCAGCTGGGGGTGGCCCATGGCCGCCGCCTGCCGGTTGACCAGTCTCGCGAGTTCGCCCTTGGACCAGCCGGCCAGGCCGAACAGGTCCGCCAGGCGGGTGTTGGGTTGTCCGCTCACGTCAAGCCCCCAGGTTCTCGGCTGAGTTGACAGTAGCCGGGTGCAGGTTGCCGGGCGACTATTCGCCAGGGTTCGCCAGGGTCCGCCAGATGGTGTGCCACTGGCCATCGGGTGTCAGGTAGGAACGAGCCACCCCGGCCCGGTCGCCACCTCCCATGGACGGCCCCTGTGGCCGCATATGACGGGCACATTCCCCAGGGTGTGCCCGGACGACCGGGCCGGGTGGGCGCACGCTCCCGAAACCACGCTCAGGGGTCACACCCGGAGCACGGGTTCGGAACGCGGACGTACAGGCAGGCACCGCAGGCACACGAAGGGATCTGTATCTCCCATGTACGCAGCATCGTCCTCCGTGTCCGCCCCGCCCCGGCCGCTCCGCGCCCGCCCGGCGGGCGGCGGACCGTATCTCGACCCGGTGGCGCGTCCGGGCGGCCCCGTGCCGGTCGCGGGCCGGCCACGGCGCATCCCGGGCCAGCCGGGGACCCAACCGCTCAGCGGGAGACTCGACTTGTCCGGCCCCCAGGGCGCACAGCTGCGCACCGCGCTCGCATCGGTGCACCGGATCTGCCCGGAGTTCGCCCCGGTCCAGGTCCTGCGGCGCAGCGGACGGTCCGTCCTCCTCGTCGGGACGACGGGGCGCAGCACGGCCGTCGCCAAGTGTCTCCTCGACCACTCGCCCGCGTGGGCGGAGCGGGCCCGCCACGAAATAGCCGCATACCGCTCGTTCGTCCGGCACCGGCCTCCGGTCCGGGTGCCGAGGCTGATCGCGGCGGACCCGGACAACTGCACCCTGGTGATCGAGCGGATGGCGGGCCGGACGGCGGCGTTCCAGCGGCATCCGGCGGAGGCGCCGCCCCGCGCCGACCTCCGGGGCGCGCTCGGCGCGATCTGCCGGCTGAACGCCTGGCGGCCCCCGGCGGGCACCTTCGACATGCCCCTGGACTACGCGGCCCGGATCTCCCGGTACCACGAGCTGGGCCTGCTCACCGACCGGGACCTCGGCGACCTGCAGAAGCTGCTGCACGGCATCGCCCACGAGGTGGGCCGGCACGGCATGCTCCAGTTCTGCCACGGCGACGCCCTGCTGTCGAACATCCTGCTCTCACCGGCTGGTCCAGTGCTGGTGGACTGGGAGCACGCGGGCTGGTACCTGCCGGGCTACGACCTGGCGACGCTGTGGCTGGTCCTCGGCGACGCGCCGGTGGCCCGCCGGCAGATCAGCCAGATCGCCCAGTCGGCGGGCCCGGCCTCCCGGGACGCCTTCCTGGTGAACCTGATGCTCCTGCTGACCCGGGAGATCCGGAGGTACGAGACGGCCGTGCAGCGTTCGATGCACGACACGGCCCCGGCGGCACCGGGCACGCCCCATCCGGGTGCGGCGCCGTCCGGCGAGGAACAGCGGCTGCTGCTCAGGCGGCTGCACGACGACTGCCAGATGGCCCGCAGGGCCGTGCGCGCGGCGGTCGGCACTCGCTGACGGGGACGACGGCTCCGCGGTGCGCCCTGAGCGGCGGCGCACCGCGGACCTTCGTGTCCGCACCCGTTCGGGCCGGTGCCCGGCGTGCCCACTGGTGTATGCCAGTGACGCCCCGCAGGCCCGTGCGCCACCGCCGCGAAACTCGCCGCAAACCCTCCGTGACGTGGGAAATCACCTGCGTGTGGGCATCATTGACGGATCGTCGGCCAGCCGGTACCACTGACCCCAGCTCGGCGCCGCACGCCCCGCCACGCTCCGCCCGTCACAGGAGGCCGCATTGCGAGGATCCGCCACCGACCCCACGTCCGGGCCCGGCCACAGACGTCCGCGGCGCACCGCCGTCCCGCTCGCCGCCGCGGCCCTGCTGCTGCCCCTGCTCGGCGCGGCCCCGGCGCACACCGCCGCCGACTCCGCCGCGAACCGGCTCCAGCACGCGTTCGCCACCGCGGCGGCCGACCACCACGTGCCGCAGAGCGTTCTGCTGGCCGTCTCCTACCTCCAGTCCCGCTGGGACGCGCACGGTGGCGCGCCGAGTGTGACCGGCGGCTACGGCCCCATGCACCTCACCGACGCGCGGACCGCGATCGCCACCGCGGAGCACTTCGCCGACGGCGCGGAGGACGCCCGGGGCGACAGCGCGCGGGCAGCGCTGCGTCCGGCCGTCGAGGCGCCGGCCGAGTCGGCGCTGCCGGCGCGGCTGCGGACGCTGCCGAGGGCCGCGGAGCTGACCGGCATCCCGGCCGAGGAGCTGCGCACCGACCCGGCGGCGAACGTGGCCGGCGGCGCCGCGCTGCTCGCCGCCGCCCAGCGGGAGCTGGGTGAGCCGCTGAGCGGCGACCCGGCCGACTGGTACGGCGCGGTGGCCCGGTTCTCCGGCGCGGAGGACACGGCGACCGCCGCGGCGTACGCCGACGACGTGTACGACGTCCTGCGCACGGGCGGGCAGCGCGTCACGGACGACGGCCAGCTGGTCACCCTGGCCGCGCAGCCGCGGCTCACCGCCGACACCGCCGCGCTGGCACGGGCGGGCCTGCGCACGCTGCCGACGGACGGCACCGAGTGCCCGAGGTCGGTGTCCTGCGTGTCGGTCCCGGCGCCGTACACGGAGTTCGGGGACAACGACTACGGCAACCACGACCTCGGCGACCGTCCGCTGTCACAGAGCGTCAAGTACATCGTCATCCATGACACGGAGGGCGCGTGGGAGGGGGTCATGAAGCTGATCCAGGACCCCACCTATGTGTCGTGGCACTACACGATCCGTTCCACCGACGGTCTGATCGCCCAGCACGTCAAGGGGAAGGACGTCGCCTGGCACGCCGGCAACTGGTTCGTCAACGCCAAGTCGGTCGGCATCGAACACGAGGGCTTCCTCGCCAGCCCGGACGCCTGGTACACGGAGGCGATGTACCGGTCCTCGGCCCGGCTGGTGCGCTACCTGGCCAGGACCTACGACGTGCCGCTGGACCGGCAGCACATCCTGGGCCACGACAACGTGCCGGGGCCGACCGCGTCCTCCGTCCCGGGCATGCACACGGACCCCGGCCCCTACTGGGACTGGCGGCACTACTTCCACCTGCTGGGCCGCCCCTTCGAACGCACGGCCGGCCGGCACTCCGGTGTGCTGACCATCCTGCCGGACTACGACGCGAACCGGCCCGTGTACACGGGCTGCACCACCCGGGGCGAGCCGTGCACCGCGCACGGCTCCAGCGAGGTGCGGCTGTACACGGACCACGACGTGACCGCCCCGCTGGTGAGGGACATCGGGCTGAAGAAGGATCCGACCGACGGGGTGAACGACCTGTCCTCGCGGGTCTCGACCGGTCAGCAGTACGCGGTCGCCGACCGCTGGGGCGACTGGACGGCCATCTGGTACCTGGGCCAGAAGGCCTGGTTCCGCAACCCGCGCGAGGAGCCGGCGGCGGTGCCCGCGAAGGGCCTCGTGGTGACGCCGAGGGAGGGCCTGGCGAGCGTCCCGGTGTACGGCCGCGCCTATCCGGAGAAGGAGGCGTACCCGGCGGGCGTACCCGCCCAGTCGGTGGTCCCGCTGCCCTACTCGGTCCCGGCCGGACAGAGGTACGTGGCCGGTGACGAGGTGCCGGGCGAGTACTACTACGCGGTCACCTTCACCCCCGACTCGCACCGGGTCGTGGTGGGCACGGACCTGTACTACGAGATCCAGTACGGCCACCGGGTCGCCTTCGTCCGCGCCGCGGACGTGACGCTGGAAGGACCGGCTGGCTAGCCACGGCCGGCCGGCCGGTGCCTCAGCCCTGCTGGAAGAGCTCCGCCGGGAGCGGCTTCAGCAGGGCGTACAGGTCGTCGGTGATGGGGCGGTCCCAGGCGGCGATGGTGACGAGGACGCCGTCGCTGCGGTCGAACTGGACGCAGGAGATCCGGCTCTCGGACAGCTTCAGCCGCCGCACGATGAGGAGGTTGTCGCCCTGGAGCACCGGGGTGTCCTCGGTGCCGACGACGGTGACCTCCTCGTCGTTCTCCAGCGCCAGCAGCAGCTGGCCCACCTCGAAGGGGATCTCCGACTCGGCGACGTCACGCGCCGGGGAGCCCTCCGGGAGATTGCCGATGATCATGGCGGGGCCGCGTCCGCCGAACAGGTCGTAGCGCAGGAAGACGCCCTGGCAGGTGCCGTCGGGGGCGGGCAGCAGACCCGCGCCGAGGTTGCCCGGCCAGTCGCCCGGGTCCATGGCCAGCACGTCGAAGTCGGGTCCGGCGGGGGTCGCACTGCGGCGGCGGAGGAACGACATGCGGCCATGGTACGTGTCCGTGCCCCGGTGGGTGACCTGCGGGCGCCCGGTGCATCACCTGGGAGGTGTCACACCGATCATCCCGGGCTCGCGGCGTCTGGGGCGGCCTGGTCGGCGCGACATCCCCTAGTCCAGCGGGCAGCTGGTGAGCAGGGTGGCCGGGGATGCGCCGGCCGGCCGGGCGACGGTGTGACCGGCGGGCGGGCGGCCCGCTCCGGCGATCCAGCGTTCCAGTGCGGTGAAGGCGGAGCGGTGGCAGGGCACCATCGGCCGGAGCCTGTCGGGGAAGGCGTCGGCCAGCGCGTCGGTGTGGGTGCCGTCCTCGATGCGGTAGAGGCGCAGCAGGGAGCCGCGGCCGGCTTGCCGGACCATGCGCGCGTAGACGTCGGAGTCCTGGCTGATCGGCAACAGCACGTCGAGGGTGCCCTGGAGGCTGATCAGCGGCTTGCCGATGCGTCCGGTGAGGGCGATGCGCCCGACCGCCCGGTGGACGGCGGCGGGCCGGTCCGGGTAGGCGTAATCGGCGTCGCAGGCGGGGGTGCCGGAGGCACAGTACGGGGTGCCGGCCTCGGTGTCGCCGTCGTAGCCGGGGTCGAGTTCCTCGCGGTAGAGGCGCTGGGTGAGGTCCCAGTAGACCCGGTGGTGGTATGGCCAGAGGAACTCGGAGCCGGCGGGGAAGCCGGCCCGGTGCAGTGCCGCCGCGGCCTCGGCGGCTCCGGGTCCGCCCGCGGCGTAGGCGGGGTAGTGGCGCAGCGCGGCCGGCAGGAAGGTGAGCAGGTGGGGGCCGTCGGGGCGCCAGAGGGTGCCTTCCCAGTCGACTCCGCCGTCGTACAGCTCGGGGTGGTGTTCCAGCTGCCAGCGCACCAGGTAGCCGCCGTTGGACATGCCGGTGGCGAGGGTGCGGGCGGGGGGCCGGTGGTAGTGCCGGGTGACGACGGTGCGCGCGGCGCGGGTGAGCTGGGTGAGGCGGGTGTTCCATTCGGCGATGGCGTCGCCGGGACGGCGGCCGTCGCGGTGGAAGGCCGTGCCGGTGTTGCCTTTGTCGGTGGCGGCGTAGGCGTAGCCGCGGGCCAGCACCCAGTCGGCGATCGCCCGGTCGTTCGCGTACTGCTCGCGGTTGCCCGGGGTGCCGGCGACGACGAGGCCGCCGTTCCAGTGGTCGGGCAGCCGGATGACGAACTGGGAGTCGTGGTGCCAGCCGTGGTTGGTGTTCGTGGTGGAGCCGTCCGGGAAGTAGCCGTCGATCTGGATGCCGGGAACACCGCTGGGTGTGGGCAGGTTCTCGGGGGTGAGCCCCGCGTAGTCGGCGGGGTCGGTGTGGCCGGAGGCCACGGTCCCGGCGGTGGTCAGCTCCTCCAGGCAGTCGGCGTGCGCGTGGGCGGCGCCGGGCACCACCAGCCGGGCGCGGTCGGCGCAGTGGGCCTCGGGTGTCCCCGGGCCGCCCGGTGCGGCGCCGGCCGGGGTGACGTGGAGTGCGCAGACGGCGGCCAGCGACAGCGCGCCCAGCAGGGTGCGGCGGACCGGGCGGCCCGGTGGTGACGTGGGGCGGGGCTGACGGTGGGTGAGCATGTCGATCCTCCGGCGGGTTGGCGGGGCCGGGCCGGTGCCACGGCGGGGGGACGCGCTGGAGGCTAGGTGCGGTGTGGTGGTTCCGGACATGTGTGGGGCCGCCATGATGAAGGCGCGTTCAGGGGCGTCGGCCACCATGGCGGCGTGCCGGGTGCTGACGCCCGGTCAGGGGCAGCCGGTGTCGGCGAGGGTGAAGTAGCCCGTGGGCGACTCCTTCAGGGTGTGGGTGACGAACGTGTTGTACAGGCCCATGTTCTGGTGCGAGCCGGTGGCGTAGGTGTAGCCGCCGCTCGTGGTGGCGCGTCCCGCCTGCACGTGGGCGTAGTTGCTCGCCGTCCAGCAGGCGGCGGTGCCGTCACCCGGGTCCGGGCCGCCCGGGTCGGACCCGCCCGGGTCGGAGGTGTCCAGGCCGAAGAAGCGGGTGATCCAGCGGCTGGAGCAGATGGAGTCGAGGAAGTAGGGAGCCGTGGTGGCACCGCACTGTTCGCCGCCGGTGCCGGGGTCGACCGGGGTGCCGTGTCCGATGCCGGGGACGCGGTCGACCTCGACGGCGACCGTGCCGTCGGCGGCAAGGTACTGCTCCTGGCGGGTGGCATCGGGCCCGATGGTCCTGGTCCGGGTGGGCGTCTGAGACAGGCCGTGCAGTGCCGTCCACTGGTCGCGCAGTTCGGTGGCGTTGCGCGGGACGACCGTCGTGTCCTGGTCGCCGTACCAGACGGCGGTGCGCGGCCACGGCCCGGTGTACCCCGGGTAGGCGTCGCGCACCCGCTGCGCCCAGTCGGCCGGGCTGAGGTCGACGCCCGGGTTCATGCAGGTGTAGGGGCTGTTGTTCTTCGTGCAGTCGTAGGGCAGTCCGGCGACGACCGCGCCCGCGGAGAAGACGTCGGGGTAGGCGGCGAGCATGACCGCGGTCATCGCGCCGCCCGCGGACAGTCCGGTGACGTGGATCCGGTTCGGGTCGGCGCCGTAGGCGGTGACCGCGTGGCCCACCATCTGCCGGACCGACAGGGCCTCGCCCTGGCCCCGCCGGTTGTCCGTGCTCTGGAACCAGTTGAAGCACTTGCTGGGGTTGTTGGCGGTGCCGGTCTCGGCGAGGACGAGCAGGAAGCCCTGCTCGTCGGCGAGTTGCGGCAGACCGGAGTTGTCCGCGTAGACCTGGGCGCTCTGGGTGCAGCCGTGCAGGGCGACGACGACCGGCGGGTGGGCCGGCAGGCCGGCGGGCCGGTGGACGTACATGGTCAGCGCGCCCGGGTTGGTGCCGAAGTCGCTGACCCGGGTGAGGGTGACGGCGGCACGGGCCGCGGGCGCGGGTGCGGCGAGTGCGGTGCCGAGGACGACGGCGAGGACGGCGAGGAGACGGAGCAGGACGCGGGCGCCGGGTGGTGCTCCGGGTGCGGTGCTGGACGCGGGCAGTGGCATGGCGGCTCCTTCGGTGGACACACGGTCCCCGGCCGCTCCCGCGCGGGGACGGCGCCTGGAGCACCGGGGGTGGCGGAACCATAGGTTCGGGTGTGTCCGCACACCATGGAGCCGGGCACCACAGCCACCGGTGTCCCGGTCGGCACCGGAGTGATTGCGGGGCACGGTGCCGTGTGCTAGGCGGGTCGGATGCCGGTCCCGGCCCGCCACGGATCGGTGCCGGCCTCAACCGTCCGCTCTCCGCCGATCCGATGCGGGCCGCGGCCCTCCGCGGATCCGAGGCCGGCCTCGATCTCCGCGGCTCCCATACCGGCCTCGATCTCCGCGGCTCCCATGCCGACTTCGCTCTCCGCGGCTCCGGTGCCGGCCGCGACTCCCTGCGGTGCCGGTGCCGGCCTCAGCCCTCCGGCGGGGCCGGTGGCACCACCGCGACCGGGCTCGCCGCGTGCAGCAGCACCGCCTGGGTCACCGAGCCCATCATGCGGGCCGGGGCGAGCAGCCGCCGCCGGTGCCGGCCGACGACGACCAGGTCGGCGTCCCTGGAGGCGGCGACCAGGTGGCCGGCCGCGTCGCCGGGCAGTGCCTCGGCGTCGGCGCGGACCCCGGGGTGCCGTGCGCGGTGCGGTGCGAGCAGGCCCTCGGCGAGGGCGCGGGTCTCGTGCGCCACCGCGTCCTGGTCGACCGGTGGCGGCACCGGCTGTCCGGGGGCGGACCAGATCTGCACCGGCCAGGGGTAGGCGGCGATCACCTGGAGCCGGGCGCCGCGGCGGGCCGCCTCCGCGAAGGCGAAGGAGAGCAGGGCCTCGTCGGGGCTGTCGGCGTGCAGACCGGCGACCACGCGGGGCCCGGGCTCGGCCGGCCCCTCCCCGTGCACCTCGCGGTCCGGGCGCGGTACGACGACGACCGGGCACTCGGCGTCCCGCGCGGCGGCGAGGCCGTTGGAGCCGAGCAGCAGGCTGGCGAAGCCGCCGCGGCCGCGCGAGCCGAGCACCAACAGCTGTGCTTCGCCGCCGAGTTCGGGCAGGACGGCGCCGGGCACCCCCTCCAGGGCGACGTACTCCACGGGCGGCTCCCCGGCGCGGTCCGCGAGCCGGGCGCGCACCTCGTCGAGCACCGGGTCGCCCTCGGCCTCGGGCGGCCCGGCGACCAGCACGTCGGCCTGGCTCCAGGCCGCGTACTGCCGTACGTGCACGACCCGCAGCGGCGCCGCACGACGGCGGGCGGCGTCCAGGGCCCAGTCCAGGGCTCGCAGGCTGTCCGCGGACCCGTCGACCGCGGCGACGACCGGCGCAGCGCTCATGTTCCTCACCTCCGGAAGGCGACCTTCCCCTTGCTGGGGCCAGCCTCGCTCAGGTCCGGCCCCGGCAGGGCACTGCCGGTCGCGTGTCCGGAAATCCGGCCGGAACACCCCCGGTTCAGGTGAGATCGGGGTGCGGTGCCGGGTACGGCAGGCGGCCGCCCCCGGTGGCGACGCCGTCGTGGCCATGCGGTGGCGGGTGCGGCCGGGGGTGGGTCAGGTGAGGTCGAACTCGCCCTCCCGGGCGCCGGAGACGAAGGCGCCCCATTCGGCGGGGGTGAAGATCAGGGAGGGGCTCTCCGGCCGGCCGCTGTTGCGCATCGCGATGAAGCCCTCGACAAAGGCGATCTGGACATCGCCCAGACCGCGGCTGCTGGACTGCCACTCGGCCCTGCTGAGGTCCAGCTCCGGCTTCTCCCATCCCGCGAGCGGCTGCTGCCTGGTGGTGGTCTCGGCCACGTCCGTGCTCCTCCCGGTTCGTCGTCCGCGGCTCAGCCTAGCGACCGGCCGCTACGGCCGACAGAGCACGTGAGGGCGACCTTCACGACCGTCCGTACGGACTCTGGGACGCGTGTCTCCGGACGGTCCGTCACATCGCGGGGCGCTCGGGCTGCAAGAGCCACACGGCGGAGAACGGCGAGCCGCCGCCGTCGGCGTGCCCGGGCAGCCTGCGGGCGGCGTCCACCCGGTGCGCCGCGGCCTGTCCGCGCACTGGGGACCGCCGGGGTGTCCGGCCGTCGCTGCCGCCGCCGAGAACTACTCTGTGCGCACGACCAAGCCCAACGGTGACTCACGGTGACGGTCGGTCGGGGAGGCTCCCGCCGGCCGTAACGGTCGTGACCGGCTCCGGGCCCGCACGGAAGGATCCTCGGGTGTCTCAGCTCTCGCCCGGCCCCCTGCCGGACGGCACGGCGGAACCGGACCCCGGCGGCACGGCGGCCGGGTGCCGCACCGGGCGGGCGGCGACGGACCGCGGCCAAGGCCAAGGCCCAAGCCACAGCCACAGCCACAGCCAAGACCCCGGCGAGCGTTGCCGGTTCCGCCGCCGGCACCCGCGCCTCGCGCGGTGCGTGGACGTGGGTACGACCGTGCTCGCCGCCGTCCTCCTCCTCGGCGCGCTGCTGCTGCCCGACCGGCTCGACGGCCTCACGCCGGGCGCCTTCCTGCGTCTCCCGGTCGAGGGCGTGGTGCTCGCCGGGCTGCTGCTCGCCCTGCCGGGTCGGGCGAGGCGCGCCGCCGCCGTGGCGGGCGGCCTCCTGATCGGGCTGCTCGTCCTGCTCAAGGGGCTCGACATGGGCTTCCACGAGGTGCTGCTGCGGCCGTTCGACCCGGTGCTGGACTGGGGCCTGCTGGGGAACGCGGCGGACTACCTGCGCGAGACGGCCGGCCGGACCGGTGAACTGCTCGCCCTCGCCGCGGGCGTCGCCGTGGCGATGGCCGTCCCCGCTGTGACCACGCTGGCGGCGGTCCGGCTGACGGCGGTGCCGGCCCGGCTGCGCCGACGCGGGCTGGGCATCACCCTGGCCCTCGGCACGGCCTGGATCACCTGCGTCACGCTCGGTCTGCGCGCCGACGGGGTGCCGGTCGCCGCGGCGGTCGACGCCCGACTGGTCGGCGAGCGCGTCCGGCAGGTCCGCGCGGCCCTCGCGGACGCGCGGGTCTTCGGCCGCCAGGCCGCCCGCGACGCGTTCGCGCGCACGCCGCCCGACCGGCTGCTGACCCGACTGCGCGGCAAGGACGTGCTGTTCACGTTCGTCGAGAGCTACGGCCGCTGCGCCGTCGAGGACCCGGTGATCGGCCCGCGGATCGGCGCGGTGCTGACCGAGAGCAGCGCCGCTCTCCGGGCGGCCGGCTTCGAGGCGCGCAGCGGCTGGCTGCGCTCACCGGTGACGGGCGGCGGCAGCTGGCTCGCCCACGCGACGTTCCTGTCCGGGCTGTGGATCAGCAACCAGCAGCGGTTCCGCACCCTCACCTCCGGCGACCGGACGACCCTCACCGGTGCCTTCCGCACGGCCGGCGCCTGGCGGACCGTGGGTGTCGCGCCCGGTGTGGACAGAGCCTGGCCGGAGGGCGGCTTCTTCGGCCTGGACCACGTCTACGACCGGGCCCGCCTCGGCTACCACGGCCCCGCCTTCGGCTGGTCGCACATGCCGGACCAGTTCACCCTGGAGACCTTCGGGCGGCTGGAGCTGGGGCGGCGCGGCCGGGGCCCGCTCATGGCGGAGATCATCCTGACCTCCAGCCATCACCCCTGGACGCCCGTCCCGCCGATGACCGACTGGCAGGGGCTGGGCGACGGCTCGGTGTACCGCCGCCTCGGCCGGGACGGCGAGGCCGCCGACGGGGCCGGGAGGAACCCGGAGGACGTGCGCGCCGGGTACCGCCGGTCCATCGCGTACTCGCTGCGCAGCCTCGTCGGGTTCCTGCGCCGCTACGGCGGCGAGGACACGGTCCTGGTCTTCCTCGGCGACCACCAGCCGGTCCCGGCCGTCACCGGGGGCAGCCCCCGCAAGGACGTGCCCGTGACGATCGTCGCCCACGACCGGAATGTCCTGGACCGGATCTCGGGCTGGCGCTGGACCGAGGGCCTGAAACCGGCCGCGGACGCGCCGGTCTGGCCGATGGACGCGTTCCGGGACCGGTTCCTGACGGCGTACGGCTCCCGGCCCGGCTGAGGGCGACCGCCACCGTCCGGGCCCCGTGGGTGCGGGCGCCTACGTCGCCGGGGGCGGGGCGTCGTCCGCGCCTTCGGCGAGGAAGGCGGCGATCCGGGTCCGGAACCGTTCCGGGTCGTCCAGCCAGGGGTAGTGGGCGGCGCCGGGCTGCACGGTGCACTCACCGTGCGGGAAGGTCTCGGCGGTGCGGCGGGCGAGCGCCGGGCTCGGACCGCCGTCGCATCCGCCCGCGTACACCAGGACCGGCGCGGGCAGCGCGGCGAGGGCGATGCGGGTCGCGTCCGGCGTGAAGGCGCCGTCCGCGAAGTAGCGTTCGCCCGCCTCCTCGTTGGTCTGGTCGAGCTCGGCGTCCGAGTGCGCCCGGGCCGTGTCGTCCCAGCGGCCGTGGAAGAAGGGCAGGAAGACCTCGTCGAACTCCGACTCGCCCGCGAGCCAGGCCCGGAAGGCGGGGTACGCCCGCGGGAACCACGGCTCGTCCGCGCGCAGCCGGGCCGCGGCCAGCCGGTCCTCGGGCGTGGCCCGCATGCCCAGGGCGGACGGGTTGGGGGTGATCAGCACCAGCCGCCGTATCCGCCGCGGGTGCCGGGCCGCGTAAAGCATCGCCAGCGCGGCGCCCGCCGAGTGCGCGAGGAGATCCATGTGTTGCAGCCCCATGTGGGCGCGCCATAGCTCCACGTCCTCGACCATACGGTCACAGCGGTACGTCGCCGGGTCCGCCGGTGCCTCCGAGTCCCCGGTGCCCCGCAGGTCCAGCAGGGCCAGCCGGCGGTGCGCGGTCAGCCCGCCGAGATCGCCGAGGTAGGCGGAGGCGCGCATCGGGCCGCCGGGCAGCACGGCGAGGGGCTCGCCGGTCCCGCGCAGGTGGTAGGAGAGCCGGGTGCCGTCGGCGGCGGTGAAGGTGGGCATGCGTTGATCATCCTGGGCGGCGGCGCTCCGCAGCAACGCCTTGCGCGGCAGCTCGGCGGCCGGGTCCGCGGAAAATGCCGCAGCCCTCTTGCCCGGAGGCGGGAGGGCCTGGATTACTGGCACCGAACGAAGCGACCGAATGATCGGTCGCCCGTAATGTACGGCTGGCGAGGGAGACGTGCCGATGGCGGAAGCGACGGACCTGCTCGACGCGGGCGAACGGCTCGGGCCCGAGGAGCTGCGGGCGTTGCAACTGGAGCGGCTGCGCGCCTCGCTGCGGCACGCCTACGCGCATGTGCCGTTCTACCGGGAGTCCTTCGACAAGGCCGGTGTCCGTCCGGAGGACTGCCGCTCGCTCGCCGACCTCGCCCGCTTCCCCTTCACGACCAAGGCCGACCTCCGGGAGAACTACCCGTACGGCATGTTCGCCGTGCCACGGGAACGGATCCGCCGGCTGCACGCCTCCAGCGGCACCACGGGACGCCCCACGGTGGTGGGCTACACGGACAACGACCTCTCCATGTGGGCCGACATGGTGGCCCGTTCGATCCGCGCGGCCGGTGGGCGGCCCGGTGACGTCGTCCATGTGGCGTACGGCTACGGACTCTTCACCGGTGGCCTGGGCGCCCATTACGGGGCCGAGCGCCTGGGCTGTACGGTCGTGCCGGCATCCGGCGGGATGACGGCCCGCCAGGTGCAGCTGATCCAGGACCTGCGGCCGTCCGTCGTCATGGTGACCCCCTCCTACATGCTCACGCTGCTGGACGAGTTCGAGAGGCAGGGCGTGGATCCGCGCTCCACCTCGCTGCGGGTGGGCGTGTTCGGGGCCGAGCCCTGGACCGAGGAGATGCGGCGGGAGATCGAGGAGCGGTTCGCGATCGACGCCGTCGACATCTACGGGCTCTCCGAGGTGATCGGTCCGGGTGTCGCGCAGGAGTGCGTGGAGACCAAGGACGGGCTCCATGTGTGGGAGGACCACTTCTATCCGGAAGTCGTGGATCCGATCACGGGCGAGGTGCTGCCGGAGGGCGAGCGGGGCGAGCTGGTGTTCACCTCGCTGACCAAGGAGGCCATGCCGGTCGTCCGGTACCGGACGCGGGACCTGACGCGGCTGCTGCCCGGCACGGCCCGGACTTTCCGGCGGATGGAGAAGGTCACCGGGCGCAGCGACGACATGGTCATCCTGCGCGGGGTCAACCTCTTCCCGACGCAGGTGGAGGAGATCGTGCTGCGCACACCCGGTGTCGCGCCGCACTTCCAGCTGCGCCTCGGCCGGGAGGGCCGCCTGGACACGCTGACCGTCCGGGCCGAAGCCCGCCCGGACGCGCCGCCGGAGGTGCGCGAGGCGGCGGCCCGTTCCATCGTCGCGGCGGTCAAGGACGGCATCGGGGTGTCGGTCGACGTGGAGATCGTCGAGCCGGAGTCGCTGGAACGGTCCGTGGGCAAGATCCGCCGGATCGTGGACCTGCGACCGAAGACCTGACCGGCCGTCCTGGCCGGCCCGCGCGAGGGGGGCCGGCGCCGACCGGCCGGCGGCCCCGGCCGCACATGTCCGCCGGCGTGTCGACGCGCAGAACGGATGTCCGCGCCAGACTGTCCTCGTGGCAGATCAGACGACCGAGCATCTCGTCGACCGTTTCGTCAGCGCCCTGCGGCCGGTCGTGCCGCTGGTTGCGGTGTGGGCACACGGGTCGCCCGCCGGAGGCGACTACCAGCCGGGCCGTAGCGACCTCGACCTGGTCGCTCTGCTCGGCCGACCGTGCACGGCAGCCGAGGAGCGTCGGCTGGTCGAGATGCACGAGACCTTGGGCAAGGGTCGTCCCTCTCGCGTCGAGGCTGCATCGCAGCTACCCCGCCGTCACCGAGCTGGACGACCCCGCACGCTCGCGCCCTGGACCACCCGGAGCGGTGGACGCGGGACATCTGGGTCGACCTCGGCTTGCTGACCCTGGCCAGAGCGGCAACGACCTTGCAGGACGGCGGACTGATCACCAAGGGCGAGGCCCTCGGCGTACTCGCCGAACTGGGCGCCCCCACGGACGTCGTGGACGACATCAGGCGGCGCCGCTATGGCACTCCCCGCCCCGCCGACCAGCAGTGGATCGCCCGAAGGGCAGAACGGACGCTAGCCGTCCTCGGGCCCGCGATCGACCAGGTCGTCGCTGCCGCCCTCGGCGGCCGCCGGCCGACGCTCCTCCCGCCGCCGTGAGGACCGGTGCAGGCGCCCGGCCTAGCCGCCGAAGCGTGCGCGCAGTGCGCGCTTGAGGATCTTGCCGCTGGCGTTGCGCGGCAGCTCGGGCACGAAGAGCACCCGCTTGGGTGCCTTGAAGGGGGCGAGCTTCTCCTTCACGTGGGCGATGAGCTGCTCCTCCGTCACCTCACCGCGCGGTACGACGACCGCGGTGACCGACTCGATCCACCGCTCGTCGGGCAGGCCGATCACGGCGGCCTCGGCGACCGCCTCGTGGGTGTACAGGGCGTCCTCGACCTGGCGTGAGGCCACCAGCACGCCACCGGTGTTGATGACGTCCTTCACCCGGTCCACGATCGTGAAGTAACCGTCGGCGTCCCGCACCGCGAGGTCCCCGGAGTGGAACCAGCCGTCGCGGAAGGCCTCGGCGGTCTCCTCGGGCTTGTCCCAGTAGCCCTCGCACAACTGCGGTGAGCGGTACACGATTTCGCCGGGCGTGCCGGCGGGCACGTCGGCGCCGTCCTCGTCCACCACGCGGGCGTCCACGAAGAGGACGGTCCGGCCGCAGGAGTCCAGCCTGCCCTCGTGCTCGTCGGGGCCGAGGACCGTGGCCAGCGGGCCGATCTCGCTCTGCCCGAAACAGTTGTAGAAGGCCAGGCGCGGCAGGCGCGCCCGCAGCCGTTCCAGCACGGGCACCGGCATGACGGACGCGCCGTAGTACGCCTTGCGCAGGCCGCCGAGGTCGCGGGTGGCGAAGTCGGGCCGGCCGGCGAGGCCGATCCACACCGTGGGCGGCGCGAACAGGCTGTCCACGCGCCCGGCCTCGATCAGGTCGAACAGCAGGTCGCCGTCCGGTGCGTCCAGGATGACGTTCGTCGCGCCGACCGCCAGGTAGGGCAGCAGGAACACGTGCGTCTGCGCCGAGTGGTACAGCGGCAGGGCGTGCGCCGGCCGGTCGCCGGCGCTCAGGTCGAGCGCCGTGATGGCGCTCAGATACTCGTGCACCAGCGCGCGGTGGGTCATCATCGCGCCCTTGGGCAGGGCGGTCGTACCGGATGTGTACAGCAGCTGCACCAGGTCCTCGCCGCGGGCTTCGGGACCCTCGTAGGGCGCGGTCTCCGCCAGCCGGGCGAGCAGCGAGTCGCCGGTGTCCCGCAGCGGCAGCGTCCGCGCTCCCGCCGGCAGCCGCCCGGCGAGGTCCGGGTCGGTGAGGACCAGGGCGCTGCCCGACTGGCCGACGAGGTAGGCCAGGTCGTCGCCGGTGAGGCCGTGGTTCACCGGCACGTGGACGAGGCCCGCCCGGGCGCAGGCGAGGAAGGCGATCAGGTAGGCGTCGGAGTTGTGGCCGTAGGCGGCGACCCGGTCGCCGGGCGTGAGGCCCTGCGCGAGCAGCAGCGCGGCCGCGCGGGAGACGGCGTCGTCCAGTTCCCCGTACGTCCACCCGCGCTCGCCGTACTCCACCGCGGTCCGTGCCGGGGTGCGGCGGGCGCTGCGCCGCAGCACCCCGTCGACCGTGCTGCCGTGTCCCTGCGTCATGACAGCCGATCCTCGGGCCCGCCGGACCTGCCGGTCAAGCATCCGGGGACCGCTGCGGTGCGGTCACTCGTCGAAGGTGCCCGTGTCGAGGTGCTCGGCCTTGACGAGGACCCAGAAGTCCTCGGCGAGTCCCTCGTGGACGTAGCGGTAGGGCAGGTAGCCGTATCCGCCGTCGCCCCAGCGTTCGCCCCACGAGTTGCGGATGATCAGGGCGCCTTCGGTGGTGCTGCCGTCGATGGGGTTGGTGACGACGCGCTCGTCGTCGTAGCCGACCACCACGACGGCGTGTCCGCCGGCCACCGTCTCGCGCCGGGCGGGGTAGGGGATGTCGCCGCCGGTGGCGACGTCGATGCTGCTGTAGACGGTGAATCCGAACATCGAGGGCAGTCCGGAGACGACGTGGGCCTTGATGTCGGCGAGCAGGTCCGGCCGGGGGATGCCCGGCGGGTCCAGGCGGTAGTAGGTGAGGGCCTGGAAGTTGCTGGCGAAGGAGTAGCAGAAGGGCGAGGGCTCGCTGTCGAACTTCTCGATGTCGTAGGGCCAGTAGCGCTCGGGCGGGGCGCCGAACAGGCTCAGCGCGCCCATGGTCGAGCGCAGGTAGGCGCCGGTGTCGCCGGTCCACTGGAGGTAGTCGCGGGTCGCCTTGTAGATGAACAGCCGGGACGCGGGCGTGTAGCCGCCGTGGGTCTGGAGTTCGAAGTACTCGAGGACCCCGGCGGCGGCGTTCGCCGTGCAGGACCCGAGGTTGCCCTGGTCCACGATCGGGGAGCACTTGGCACGCAGGTCCATCTGGGCCGGGAGGGGCCCGCCGACCGCCTTCAGGACCCCCGTGCGCTCGACGAGTTGCGGGACGCCGTCGGAGTCCTTGGTGAAGTCGCGGATGTCGGGCCGGTCCGGCAGCCAGCCCATGCCTTTGCCCTCTGCGACCGCGAGGCGCGCGGTGTCGGTCATGGTTCACCTCGGTTCTGGAGCGGGTGGTTGTGGCATATGCCTGCCACCCGGGGGGAAGGTGCGCTCACGCCGTCACCCGCCTGCCTCGTTGGGTGGCGGTCGCACCGGTCGGGTGCGCCTGCCGTCGGTACGGCTCCGGAGCGGCCGTCGTCCGCGGCGTGTCGTCGGGGTCGCGGGGCACCTCGGCGACGAAGCCGGCGCTCTCGGGCCGTGTGCGGCCGGCCGGTCGGAGCAGTACGCGAGCGGGGCGGCCGCCGGCCCATGACGGCCGCGCCCCGTTGACACACCCGCCGTCCGACAGGAAAGTGCACCGGCGGGCAAGCCCCGGAAGACGCTCCCGGACGGAGGCGCGCGATGACGGACGACCTGTCAGGCGGACGGGCGAGGGGGCTGACGCGCCGCCGGCTCGTCGTCGGCTCCCTGGCGGCGGGCGGCGCACTGGCCCTGGGCGCGCTCCCCGCGGGCCCGGCCGCCGCCACGCCCGCCGCCGGCCGCCGTACACTGCGCCACGGTTCCCCCGAGCGCGCCGGGCTGCTCCCCGGACACCTGCGGCAACTCGTCACGGACGCCGAGGCGTTCCTCGCCCCCTCCCCCCGCCGCCCGTGGTACGCGGGTGCCGTCCTGCTCGCCGGGCGCGGCGGCACGGTGGCCCTGCACGAGCCGGTCGGCATGGCGGTGCGCTACGCCGCGTACGACGAGAAGACCGACACCGGCGTCGAGTTCCCGCCCGAGGAGCAGCTCCCGATGACCCGGGACACCGTCTTCGACCTGGCCTCCGTCTCCAAGCTGTTCACCTCGCTCCTGGCCGTCCAGCAGATCGAGCGGGGCGCGCTGGAGCTGGAGGGCAGGGTCGCCGCGTACCTCCCGGACTTCGGACGCGCCGGCAAGCGGGACGTGACGGTCCGCCAGCTCCTCACGCACACCTCCGGGTTCCGTTCCTGGATCCCGCTGTACGGCGCGCCGACGCGGGCGGGGAAGCTGGAGCTGATCTGGAACGAGGCCCCGCTGCACCCGCCCGGCACCGCGTACCTGTACTCGGACCTGAACCTGATCTCGCTCCAGCTGGTCCTGGAGGAGATCACCGGCCGCGCGCTGGACACGCTGCTGCACGAGGAGATCACCGGTCCGCTCGGGCTGGACAGCACCCGCTACAACCCGCCCGCCTCCTGGAGACCGCGGATCGCGGCCACCGAGGACGCGCGCCGGCCCTGGTCGGGGCTGGACCGCGGGCTGGTGTGGGGCGAGGTGCACGACGAGAACGCCTGGAGCCTGGGCGGCGTGGCGGGTCACGCGGGCGTCTTCGGCAGCGCCTGGGACCTCGCGGTCCTCGGCCGTACGCTGCTCGACGGCGGCATCCACGGGCGCACGCGCATCCTGCGGCGCGAGTCGGTGGAGCTGATGTTCACCGACTTCAACACGGCCTTCCCGGGCGACGAGCACGGCCTCGGCTTCGAGCTGTACCAGCACTGGTACATGGGGGCGATGGCCACCCCGCGCACGGCCGGCCACACCGGCTTCACCGGCACTTCTCTGGTGCTCGACCCCACGACCGACACCTTCCTGGTCGTGCTCGGCAACTCGGTGCACCCGGTGCGCACCTGGCGGTCGGGGTCCGCACCGCGGGTGGCCGCCGGGAACAACCTGGCCCGTGCGGTGCCGGTGCGCCCCGCGCGGGGCCGCACGGCCTGGTTCTCGGGCATGGCGAACGGGACGTCGGCGACCCTCGCCCTCCCGCCGCTGGACACCTCCCGGGCCCCGGCCCGGCTGCGCTGCGCCCTGTGGTGGGACACCGAGCCCGCCTCCGACGTCCTGGTCCTGGAGTGCAGCGCGGACGGCGCGGCCACCTGGGAGCCGGTCCCGTTCACCACCCGGCGGCCCGGCGAAGGTGCCGGGGACCACCCCGCCGGCACCGCCACCGGCTGGTCGGGCCGGGTCTGGCACCGGGTGACCGCGGCCCTCCCGGCCGGGCGCGAACTGGCCCTGCGCTGGCGGTACACCACCGACCGGCTGTACGCCGGCCGGGGCGCCTACGTCGACGCCCTGTGCGTCGAGGCCGGCGGGGAGGTGCTGTTCGACACGTCGCGCCCGGCGGACGAGGCACGCGTCACGGCGGCGGGCTGGCGGCCGTCGCCCGACTAGGCCGTCGGCGGCGGCCGACCGGGACACCGGAAGCGCCGGCCGGCCCGGGACACCGGCGCCGCCGGCCGGCCCGGGACACCGGCGCCGCCGGCCGGTCGGGCACGGGCGCCCTCGGCCGGCCCCGGCTTCCGTAGCGGCGGCCGGCTAGGACTCCAGCACCGCCATCGCCGCGTTGTGGCCCGGCACCCCGCTCACGCCGCCGCCGCGCATCGCGCCGGCGCCGCACAGCAGCACGTTGGCGTGCCGGGTCTCCACGCCCCAGCGGCCGGTGTGCGGACCGGCGTAGGGCCAGGACAGGGGGCGGTGGAAGATGTGGCCGCCGGGCAGTCCGAGGTCCCGGTCGAGGTCGAGGGGGGTCTTCGCCTCGATGCAGGGGCGGCCTTCGGCGTCGGTGGCCAGGCAGTCGGCGAGGGGTTCGGCGAGGTGGGCGTCGAGCTGGGCGAGGGTCAGCTCCAGCAGTTCCTCGCGCACGGCGTCGTTGTCCTTCTCGAAGAGCCGGGCGGGGGTGTGCAGGCCGAACAGGGTGAGTGTCTGGTAGCCGCGCTCGGCGAGGTCCGGGCCGAGGATCGTGGGGTCGGTCAGGGAGTGGCAGTAGATCTCCGAGGGCGGTGCGGCGGGGAGTTCACCGGCCGCGGCCTGGGCGTGGGCGGCGGCGAGCTGCCGGTAGCCCTCGGCGATGTGGAAGGTGCCGGCGAACGCCTCGCGCGGGTCGGTGCCGGGGTCGCGCAGCCGGGGCAGCCGCCGGAGCAGCATGTTGACCTTGAGCTGGGCGCCCTCGGCGGGCTCGGGCGGCTCGTCCCCGGTGAGGGCGGCCAGTTCCCGCGGGGAGGCGTTCACCAGGACGTGCCGGGCCGCGGCGGTGCGCTCGCCGTCGGCGGTGCGGTAGGTGACCTCCGCCGTCCGCCCGTCGGTGTCGATCCGGACCGCCTCGTGGCCCGTGGCGACGACCGCGCCCGCCGAGCGGGCCGCCGCCGAGAGCGCGTCGGTCAGCGCGCCCATGCCGCCGACCGGGACGTCCCAGGCGCCGGTCCCGCCGCCGATGACGTGGTAGAGGAAGCAGCGGTTCTGGGCGAGGGAGGCGTCATGGGCGTCGGCGAAGGTGCCGATGAGCGCGTCGGTGAGGACGAC
Source organism: Streptomyces sp. NPDC013455 (assembly GCF_040632975.1). Taxonomy (NCBI): domain Bacteria; kingdom Bacillati; phylum Actinomycetota; class Actinomycetes; order Kitasatosporales; family Streptomycetaceae; genus Streptomyces; species Streptomyces sp. NPDC013455. The sequence continues at coordinate 150,435 of NZ_JBEYCX010000006.1, forward strand.
GCCGCGGACCAGGTCGTCGCTGAAGGTGTTCTCGACGGCGACACCGATCGGCTCCTCGAACAGCGCCCGCCACGCGGCCTCGTCGTCGATGCGGCGGCGCAGCTCGTCGCGGCCGGGCAGGGGCTCGGTGAGGGTGGGGAACACGCGCCGGGCGACGCGGCCCGTCATGGCGTAGAAGCGCTGCCACGCCTCGTACTCGCGGGTGCCGCCGGTCAGCCGGGCGAATGCCTCCCGGGTGCGCCGCTCGCCGCCGCCGACGAGCAGGCCGGTGGGGCGGCCGGCCCGTTCCACCGGGGTGTACGAGGAGATGGTGCGGGTGCGGACGCGGAAGTCGAGGCCCAGGTCGTCGACGATTTTCCGCGGCAGCAGGCTGACCAGGTAGGAGTACCGCGAGAGGCGGGCGTCGATCCCGGCGAACGGGCGGGTGGAGACGGCCGCGCCGCCGGTGTGGTCCAGCCGTTCCAGCACCAGGACCGAGCGGCCGGCCCGGGCCAGGTAGGCGGCGGCGACCAGGCCGTTGTGGCCACCGCCGACGATGACGGCGTCGTACGCGCGGGTTCCCTCGGTGGCGGGCATGGTTCTTGCTAACACATGGTGATCGGCCTGGGAAGCCAAACGTTTCTGTGGTGATGTGATCCCTCCACTTGGACCAGACGCCGTCAAGTCCGCGCGCCCGGCCGCCGACCCTCCCTGAGCAGGCCCGGTGCCGGGCGGATCTGCTGTCGCGGACGCGCGGACGAGGAGAAGCGGATGGGCGGAACGGCGAAGTGGGGGGCGAGGGCGCGCGCCGTGCTGGGCAGGATGCCGTACTGGTCGTCCCGGGGCGAATGGGGACCGTGGGAGGAGCGCGAGCTGCTCCGGGCGCGGATCACCGAGCTGGAGGCCGTCCTGGACGGGATCTCGGCGCGGGCCCAGGCGGACAGCGACCGGAGTGATCTGGCCCCGTCCTATGTGGCCAAGGCCCGCCTGGAGCTCGACGCCGCCCGTGACGTCCTCGCGCACCGGGTCCATCCGATGATGCGGCGGGCGTCGCACCTGGGGGTGGCCCAGTCCCATGTGGACGCCGCGCTGAACCTCACGGTCTGGACGGCGTCGCTCGACGACGTCAAGGCGCTCCTGCCGGACATGGCGGCCCTGGTCAAGGAGCAGTTCAGCCCCCGCGACCCCCGCCGGCTCCGCATCGACCAGATCACCCGCAAGCTGAACGAGCCGGACAACCGGAGCCTGGAGCCCAGCGACCGCTCCTTCCTCGCCGAGACGGTGAGTCTCGCCCGGCGGCTGCTGCGCAAGCAGACCCTCCGGGTGCGCAGCTTCGCGCGCATCGTGTCGCTCGGCCTGGCCCTCGGGACGGTCGCGGTGGCTCTCGCCGCCTACCGGTGGAACGACATGGTCCCCCTGTGCTTCACCCCGGAGTACGACAACAAGTTCATGATCGTGTGTCCCACCCGGAGCGTGGGCGGCTTCACGCAGCGGCCCAGTACGGACGAGATCGCCCGGGCTTCCCGTGCGGCGGACTATCTCGTCGTGGAGATCGTGGGCCTGGTGTCCGCCGGTATCGCCTCCGCCGCGGCCCTGCGACGGATCAGGGGCACGTCGCTGCCGTACAACGTGCCGGTCGCGCTGGCGCTGCTGAAGCTCCCGACCGGTGCGCTGACGGCGGTGCTGGGGCTGCTGCTGATGCGCGGGGGTTTCGTGCCCGGGCTCAGCGCCCTCGACTCCACGGCCCAGATCATCGCCTGGTCGGTCGTCCTCGGCTATTCGCAGCAACTGTTCACCAAGTCCGTCGACAGCCAGGGCCAGGCGGTGCTCGACGCCGTGCACGGACCGCAGAGCCTCGGCCGGCGGGAGGCGGGGGGCAGGCCCTGAGCACCCGCGCGCCGGGTCAGTGGCGCAGCCGGCCGGCCGCGGGCCGCGCCTGTGGGCCCAGCCGGGCCATGGCGCGCAGGATGTGCTTGGGCGGCAGCTGCCAGCGCAGCCGTGCGGGTACCGCCCGCAGCAGGGTGCCGGTGGCGCGGAGCCCGCGGGTGACGGTGGCGGGGGCGGGGGCTGGTCTGCCGTACAGCTCGTGGGCGTACGGGGGCAGGGCGGCGTACGCGAGGCGCGCCACGTGCCGCCACAGCAGTGCGCGTACCGGGACGAGCAGGGGGTGCGTCGGGGGACGGCGCAGGAAGTCGTCCACGACACGGGCCTCGGGTCCCGCGGCCAGTTCCGGCCGCACCTTCTCGAAGTACGCGGCCAGCTCCGCGCGGTTCGCCGGTACGGTCTGCGGGTCCAGGCCCACCAGCCGGGCGCTGACGCGGTGCTCGGCTATGTACCGGTCGGCCTGGGCGTCGGTGAGCGGGAAGCCGGAGCGGCGCAGGACGTGCAGGTAGGAGTCGATCTCCGCGCAGTGCACCCAGAGCAGCAGCGCGGGTTCGCCGACGCCGTACCGTTCGCCGGTGGCCGGGTCGGTCGCCCGCAGCATGCCGTGGATCCTGCGGACCCGGGCGCCGGCCCGTTCGGCGGCTTCGCTCGTGCCGTACGTCGTCGTCCCGACGAAGTCCGCGGTGCGCATCAGCCGTCCCCAGGCGTCCCGCCGGAAGTCGGAGTTCTGGAGTACGCCGCGGACCGCCCGCGGGTGCAGGGCCTGGAGGTAGAGCGCGCGCACACCGGCGACCCACATCATCGGGTCGCCGTGCATCTGCCAGGTCACCGAGCCGGTACCGAAGAGTCCCGCGTCGCCACGCGTGTCCATGCCGTCCACACCGGCAGTGTGCGCAGCTGCGCCGGCCGGTATCAAGGGCGGTGGTCCGGGGCGCCCGGACGCGGCCGTCCGGCGGACGGGCGGGCCGGGTCCGCTCCCCTGCTTATCGGCCGGCCCGCACCGTTCGCCCGCGCGTCACGCGCGCGCCGGGGACCGGCCCGGCCGGCGTTCCGTCAGGAGGTCCTGGTCGGGGTCGAGGTCCGGGTGGCGGGGTGGGCCGGCGAGGCCGCACCGCACGTCCACCACGCCCGGCACGGTGCGCGCGAGGCGGGTGGCGAGCGGGATCAGGGCCGTCTCGCGCACGCGGCCGGTCAGGGTCACGACACCCTCGCGCACCTGGACGCGGACGGATCCGGCGCCGGTGCCGAAGAGTTCCGCGACGACCTCGCGCCGTACCTCGTCGGCGATGTCCTCGTCGTCCCGCAGGAAGACCTTCAGCAGGTCGGACCGGCTGACGATGCCCAGCAGGGTGCCGTCGTGGCCGACGACCGGCAGCCGCTTGACCCTCCGGTGGGCCATGACGCGCGCGGCGTGGGCGAGGGGCGCGTCGGGCACCACGGTGACGGCCGGGGCGGTCATCAGCTCGCCGGCGGTCACGGCGTTCGCCTTGGCGGCGTCGGCGGCGCTGCGCATCTGCCCGTAACGGCCCGGGCCGCCCTCGCCGTACTCCTCCTTGGGCAGCAGGTCGGCCTCCGAGACCACGCCGACGACGCGTCCGTCGTCGTCCAGCACGGGCAGGGCACTGACCCGCCACTCCCGCATGGTCCGCACTATTTCCTTGAAGGCCGCCCCCGTGCGCAGGGCGACGACCCTGCGGGTCATCACGTCGTCGACGACGGTGGGAGTGCCGTTCATGGCGTCCTCCGGGACTGGGGGCCGTTCTACGACTCCTCCAGGCTGCACCGGGCAGGCCGTGCGCGACATGGGCCGAGTGGCCCCTCCCCCGGATGCCTCGCCCATGGCGTCCGCCGGCCGCTCGTGGGAGCGGCCGGCGCTCGGCGTTCACCCGTTCCCGGGGCGGTTGCGCCTGACGAGGGAGGCGTTGAGGGCGGTCGCGAAGGCGCACCAGGCGGCGTAGGGAGCCAGGGCGCACGCCGCGGTCCTGTCCGTGCGGACGAGCCGGCTGATGACCTGTGCGTTGCTGAAACCGAGCAGGACGGTGTCGGCCAGTGCCGCCGTGGGGCTCCTCCGCGCGAAGAACAGCCAGTTCCAGGCGGCGTTGAGGGTGAGGTTCACGGCCAGGCCGCCGATCAGCCGGGTCCGCCGCCGCGGGGTCGTCGTCGTCCCGAGCGCGTGCCCGGCGGCGTACGCGATCGTGCCGTACAGCGGTGTCCACACGGCCCCGAACGCCCAGGACGGCGGTTGCCACGGCGGCTTGCGCAGCGCCTTGTACCAGGCGCTGTCCGGTTCCACGGCCATGGCACCCGCCGCGGCCGTGGCCGCCACGGCGGCGGTGGCGGCGCCGTAGCGCGGCCACGGCGCGGTCCACCGGGTGTCGCGGTCACGTCCCTCGGTCAGCCTCATACCCCCGCTTCTGCCCCGGCCGCTCGCTCGCTCACCTCTCGCCGAGGACCGCCCGCTCGGCCTTCTCCAGCCAGTCGAGGTACCACCGTGTGAACGTCACCGGTCTCCCGGCGTGGTCGAGGAGCGGTGCGAGGTCCATGTCGTCCACTCGGCGATCGGACCAGATCGTGCCGCGATGACCACCGCTGACGATCAGCCACTCCCTCTGCGCGCACCCCTGGTGACAGACGACGATGGCACCGGCGGTGCGTTCGGGAGCGAACATGACGGCGCCCCACCGTTCGTCCCACGCCTCGATGGCGTCGTCGAACTCCTCGATCTCGTCGAAGTCCTCCTCCTCGGGGCGCTCGGCGAGGAGTGCGGCGACGGTCTCGGGGTCCGGTCCCCGTTCGGGGAACGGCCGGGCGAGCAGGGAGAGGCCGGCCATGTCCGCACCGTCTCCCTCCCAGCGCCAGCGGCCCCGCACGCGCCTGACGGGGAAGAGCCCGTGTGCCGGACCCGCTCCGCCGGCTCCGACCCGGGTGAGGAAGGTCCGGTAGTCCTCCGGCAGTCTCGCACCCGTCTGCGTCTCGAGTTCGGCGAGTTCCTCTGCCGAGAGGGGTGCGTCGAGCGCCCACTCGTGCGACGGCGCCCCGAACACCTTGCCGCTCATCGGCTGCGTGCCCAGCGCCGTGACGCGTTCCCGCACACCGTCCCACCCGTGACCGACCATGTCCGAACCGTACGCCCGGCCACTGACACCGGGCTCATTCACCTTCGGTTCGACCCCCGGGCGGCGTCCCCGGTCCCCGGTTCACCCGAGGGTCTCCAGGAAGGCCGCGCACGCCTCGGCGCAGGTCCGGCAGGTGGCCGCGGCCGACTCGGCGCCGGGGTACTCGTCGAAGGCGCGGGCGCATTCCAGGCAGACCGAGCGGCACCAGTCCACCCGGGCGCGCATCCCCTCCTCGTCCTGGCGGTTCTCCTCGCCGAGCACCCGGCAGGTGGCGTCACACACCTCGGCGCACATGATGCCCATCCGGCGCACGCGTTCCTGGCGCTCGGTCCCGTCCGGGTCGACGAGGCTGGCGCGCACCGCACAGGCACGGGCGCACTCCGTACACGCCTGCGCACAGGTGAACCGGTCCTCGAGGAAGCGGTAGAGCTGCTGCGAAGTCGGCGATGTCACGGCGTCCGGGTAGCCGGGGCGGGCGGCCGCAAACCACCGGCCCGGGCCGACGTCGACCGCCCGGGGCGGGGCGGGCGACCGTCCGCGGCGAGACAGGCGAACGCCCGGGCAGGGCAGGCGGCCGTCCCGGCGGGGTCGGGTGACCGTCCGGCCACCCGCAGTGTCCTGGTTCGTCCGCTTCCGGGTGGGTATTCCTGTTCTATGAACACCGCATCGACGCAGCTGGCCGCGGCGAGCGGCCTGATGAGCCTCGTTCTGTTCATCGTGGCCCTGGGCGTGCTCGCGCTGCTCGCCGGTGGCTTCTGGATGACCGCCCGCGAGAAGTACCGCGAGTCCCCGCGCCCCCGCCCCGAGGAGCAGCCCAAGCTGCCGCCGGAGGGCGCGGTGCACGAACTCCGGCAGAACAGGGAGTCCGCGGACGTGCCGCGGATCCCCAAGGGCGAGCGCCCGCTCACCCCGTACGAGCTGAGCAACATGGACTCCCGGCCGAGCGCGGCGAAGGAGCGCCCGCGCTGGAGCAAGGGGTCCAGCGGCTCGTTCGGCGGCGGCGGACTCGGCGCCCACTGATCCCACCCCGCAGCCTTCCGACCCCGACCTCCCCCACGGCACCGGACCCGGCCCCGCCGGGCACCGGACCCGGCCCGCCGCCCTCCACCTCCCGGCAGCACCCGGCCCGCGTCGGACCGCCGCGCGCCCCCGGGAAGCCTTCCCGTTGTCAGGAAGTCTTCCGGGCGGCGTCCAGGCGGCCGACGCGGGCCACGTTCCGGCGGTCCTCCGCGTCCTGGCTGGGTTCGGCCGCGAACCAGGCGTCGAGGATCTCCTTCAGCACCGGTTCGGAGGTCAGCCTCAGGCTCAGGGCGAGGACGTTGGCGTCGTTCCAGCGGCGCGCGCCGTCCGCCGTGACCGCGTCCGTGCACAACGCCGCGCGGACGCCGGGGACCTTGTTGGCCGCGATCGACGCGCCGGTGCCGGTCCAGCAGCACACCACCGCCTGGTCGGCCGCGCCCTCGGCCACGTCCTGCGCGGCGGCCGCCGAACAGACCGCCCACTGCGGGTCGGCCCCGGGCCGCAGCGCGCCGTGTTCCCGGACGTCGTGGCCGCGGCGCCGCAGCTCCGCCACCAGCAGGCGGGCCACGGGTTCGTCCATGTCGGAGGAGACGGAGATCCGCATGTCCCGGAGCCTAGCGCCCGCCGACGGCCGGCGGGCGACCGAAGGATCTGTGCGACATGCCGAACGGCCCGTCGCGGGGCCCTCCGAGGCCGCCGCGGGGCCGTTCGGTGCGCCTGCACCGGTGTCCGCCGGGGCCGGGTCCTCACCGTTGTCCACGCGGACAGGACCCTTCACCGGGCTCCACCGGGGTCAGGGATGATCGGGCTGCTGTGCCGGAGGCACCCCGCCGCCCTCTCCCCCGCCCTTGGCGCCCTTGTCCGAGCCGTGCGGGCGGCCGCCCGCCTCACGCTCGGCCGCCTGGCGGGCCTTCAGCTCGCCGCTGTCCTGCGGGGTGGCGCCTCCCTTGTCACTGCGCCGCTGTTCGGGCTGCTGCGGATTGGACATGCGCCGGCCTCCCTCCGGTGGTACGTGATCCGTGCGGGGTCCGGGTTCCCAGGGGGACGCGGGTGACGCACCCGGCCGGCGGATCGGCGGAAACGGGGGGCGGCGGCCGCCGTGACGGGGGCTTGCGGCGGCGGCCCCGGCTCACGGCTCCGCGCGGGTCAGTACGCGGTGGAGATGCTCCAGTGCGTCCAGCAGCACCGAGCGGTGGTACCAGCTCAGCCAGGCCGACGCGTCCGAGGCCAGCAGGGTGAACGCTTCGGTCTGCGCGGCGGTCGGCCGGTGGCCGGCCCCGGGCCAGTGCAGGGTGATCACGCCGGTGCACGTGCCGGCGGCGGACAGCACCGGGACGCTGTGCACGGCGGCGGTGCCGGTGGTCAGCAGGGCCCGCCGGCAGTCGTCGGAGAGCACCGTGCCGGTGGCCGCGTCGGGCACGCTCACCTGGTGGCCCCGCATCCGGGCCGCGGCGTCGGCCGTGCCCTCGCCGCGGCCGCGCACGAGGTGGTCGAGGAAGGGCTCCGCGCAGCCGTGGTGGGCCTCCAGCGTCAGTGTGTGCACGGCAGGGTCCACGACCTGCACGTAGCCGCCGGGCGCCCGGCCGATGGCCAGCGCCTCGTGCAGCACGGTGTCGATCATCTGCCGCCGGCAGCGCGGATCGCGGCCGCCGCGGGCCAGGATCCGCAGCTGGGGCACGGGCAGGGGGCGGCGGCCCGGGAACCACACCTCGCCGGCCGGGGGCCGGGCCACCACCACGGCGGAGACGAGGACGCGCAGCGGCACGTTGAACCGCTGCGACGTGTCGCGGAGCACCCGGAAGGCGCTGCCGGAGTCGGGCAGACCGTAGCGGACCATGAGCACGCCCTGTGCCATGCCGATCACGGGCGCGGTGCGCACCCGGGCGCGCAGGGCACGGACCTCCTTGTACAGGTCCTCGTAGGAGGGGCGCAGCGGGTCGGCCATCTGGGACCGCCAGGCGGGCGGTTCCTCGACCCCGGACGCGGCCCGGGCCAGCTCGCGCAGCGCCTCGTCGAGGGTGGCGTACAGCCGGACGCCGTCCAGGCGGGCCAGGTGGACCGCCTCGCGCACGCCGGGCCGGGCACGGACGATGATCAGGTCGGGGCGTCCGGCACGCGCCCGGGTCGTCTCGCTGAGCGTGCGCAGCACGGCGGCGCCGCCCAGCTGTACGTGGGCCATGTCGAGCACGGGGCGCAGTCCGGCGCGGTCCGCCTGTGCCAGGTGCCCGCGCAGTTCGTCGGACCAGGTCCGCACGTCCTGGTCGTCGAGGCTGCCCGACATGCGCAGCAGCAGGGCGCCTTCCGCGGGCAGGCCCTCGACGAGGGAGGACTCGATGACCAGGGGCGCCGGGGCGGCCGGCCGGCCGGAAGAGGGTTTCATGGCATCACCCAGACAGGACGGCCCGAAGAGGACATTCGGCCTCTTCCTGACCTTTGCACCACCTTGCACGCCGGCCCCGCAGGTCTCAACCGCGCCGGGCCGCACGAGGGGCGGCCCCGGGCCGTCCGGGGGTGGAGGTCAGCCGACGTACCGCCGTGCGGGCGAGTCCCTGCGGGCCCGTTCCAGCGCGGCGATCCGGCGTTCCAGCTCCGGCGGGACCGGGTCGCGCTGGCGCAGCACCCAGGGCAGTCCGGCGGTGGCGCGGGCGAACGCGCGGGCGGAGGCCGTGTCGCGGGGCACGGTCCGGATCAGATGCCCGGTACGGCGCAGCGCCGGCAGCAGCGGGCGGCGCAGCCAGGTGAACCACAGGGTGTTGCGCAGGCCGAGGACGCGGCGGGCCGTGCTGTCGCGCAGCAGCGAGGCGTGGTGGTGGACGGTGAGTTCCTCGGCGTAGGCGAGCCACCAGCCCTGGCGCAGCAGGTCGCAGGCGAGCAGTTCCTCCTCGCCGCCGAGCCACAGGCCGGGGTGGAAGCCGCCGCCGGCGCGGAAGGCCTCGGTGCGCAGGACGGTGGCGGCGGCCAGGAAGGAGCCGAGGGCGGGTCCGGGCAGCCAGTCCGGGCCGGGCAGCGGGGACTCGCGCAGCTCGCGCACGACCGGGTCCTCGGTGCCGTCCGGTTCCACGACGATGCGGGCGGTGACGGCCGCGAGCCGGGGCCGGGCCGCGAGCAGGTCGGCGGCCCGGCGCAGGCTTCCCGGCTCCCACCAGGTGTCGTCGTCGCAGAAGGCGACGTAGGGGGTGCGCACCCGCCGGACGGCCAGGTTGCGGCCGATGGCACCGAGGTTGCGGCCGGGGCGCAGCAGGGTCATCTCCGGAAAGTGCCGGGCGACCGCCTCGGCGGTGCCGTCGGTGGAGGCGTTGTCGGTGACGATCACGTGCGGGCGTTCGGGGAGCCGGCGCAGCAGGCCGAGCGTGCGCAGCAGTTCGTCGCGGCGGTTGTGGGTGATGACGACGACGGTCGTACGGTCGTCGGGGCCGGTGCGGGTCATGGTGCGGCGCCTTTCGTCGGGCGTCCGGCCGCCTCGCCGTCGAGCAGGCGGGCGGCGTGTTCCACCCGCGGGGGCAGGGTGCGGCGGCGGGCGAGGGCGGCCGGGAACCGGGCCACGGTCTCCCGCAGGGCGCGGCGCGCGCCGGGACGGCCGGCCGCGGCGGCCCGGGCCAGGTCGGCGCCGGCGCGCAGGGCGACCGGCCAGGGGCGGCGCAGGCAGGTGGTGAGCACGTGGTTGCGCCGGACGAGGAAGGCGCGGCCGGAGCGGCCGTGGTCCTCGGGGTGGTGGCGGGCGCACAGGGTGGGCTCGTAGGCGACGCCCCAGCCGGCGGCGGCCAGGTCGTAGGCGAGCAGGGTCTCCTCGCCGCCGAAGAACAGCAGCGGGTGGTAGCCGCCGACGTCGAGGAAGGCGTCCCGGCGCACCACGCAGGCGCAGCCGAGGAAGCCGAGCACCGGGCGGCCGGGCAGGTCGGGCTCGGGCGGCAGCGGCGAGGCGGCGAGTACGGCATTGAGCGGGTCCTCGGCGGCCTCCTCGCCGACCAGGGTGCGGGCGGCGAGCAGGCCGAGCCGGGGGTGCCGGTCGAGCAGGTCGGCGGCGCGGGCGAGGCTGCCCGGCTCCCACCAGGAGTCGTCGTCGCTGAAGGCGACGTAGGGGGTGCGGGCGTGCCGCACGGCCAGGTTGCGGCCGAGGGCGCCGGTGTTCCCGGCGGGGCGCAGCAGCCGGAAGATGGCCGGGTGGCCGGCCACGGCCCGTCGGGTGGTGTCGTCGCGGGAGTTGTCCACGACGATGACCGCCGGCCGCTCGGGCAGCGCGGCGAGCGCGTCCAGGGTGCGCAGCAGGCTGGCGCTGCGGTCCCGGGTGATGATCGCGACGGTGGTCCGGGGGTCACCCGTGGAGGTGGGCGGCCGGGTACGGCCGGGGGCCCGCTCAGTGGACATGCGCCACCTCCGGGCCGGTCCGCCACATCCGGGGGTCACCCGTGGAGGTGGGCGGCCGGGTAGGGCCAGGGGCCCGCTCAGTGGACATGCGCCACCTCCGGGCCGGTCCGCCGGTGTCCGCCGCGGACGTCGCGGAGCAGCGCCAGGCAGGCCGCGGCGACCTCGCGGGTGCCGATGCGCAGCAGACGGGCGTCGGGGGTGCGGCCGTGCGGGTCGCCGGGCGGGCCGGGTTTCCACAGGGCCAGGTGGTGCCGGCTCGGCGGCGGTCCCCACAGGCGCGGGGAGACGGGTCCGAACAGGGTGACGGAGCGGGTGCCGTGGGCGACCGCGAGATGGGCGAGGCCGGTGTCTCCGCTGAGCAGCAGGGACGCCTCGGCGACCAGGGCGGACAGCTGCCGGGGCGGCAGGCCGCCGGCCAGCACGTCCCGGACGGGCAGGCCGGCGCGTTCGGCGACCGAGCGGACCAGTGCCTCCTCGCCGGGGCCGCCGGTGAGGACCACGCGGTGGCCGGCGGCGCGCAGGCACCGGACGACCGCCGCGAACCGCTCCCCCGGCCAGCGGCGGGAGCCGGCGGCCGCACCGGGGTGCACGACGACCGCGCCCGGGGCCGGGGACGGTGTGCCGGGCGGGGGCAGCCGCAGGTCGAGGGGGTCTGCCGGGATGCCGTAGCCGCACAGGAAGGCGCACCAGCGGTCCCGTTCGTTGGCGTGGCCCCGCCACGGCGGGCCGTCGGGGCAGGCGTGCGCGAGCAGCCGGCCGGGGTGCAGGGCGGCGAGGGCGTCGCGGCTCTCGGGACCGTTGCCGTGCAGGTCGACGGCCACGTCGGGGGGCGGGTCCGGCCAGTGGGTGAGGTCCGGCACCGTGCGGCCCGGTGCCTCGGCCGGGAAGACGGCGTCGACCGCCCCGGTGGCCAGGGCGAGTCCGGTCAGGCCCGGCGGCTGGGCGAGGACGACCCGGTGGCCGGGGAAGGCCCTGCGGATGCCGCGCAGCGCGGGTACGCCGGCCAGCAGGTCGCCCAGCCCCAGCGCGCGCAGCACCAGGACGGTCGGGGGGTGCGCGGTGCGGCTCACCGCGTCGCTCCGGCGGACGCTCACCTGGTCCCTCCCGGGGTGGGCGCGGGGGCGAGGGCGGCGCGGCGGGCCAGGCCTGTGGTGGAGCGGCCGTCGAGGTAGGGCAGCAGCAGGACCTGGCCGCCCCAGCTCTCCACCAGGGGCTGTTCGGGCAGCCGGGTGCGGGCGTAGTCGCCGCCCTTCGCCCAGATGTGGGGGCGGAGTTCGCCGAGGACGCGTTCGGGGGTGTCCTCCTCGAAGACGGCGACCGCGTCCACGCACTCCAGGGCGCGCAGCACCCGCACCCGGTCGGCGGCCGGGACCAGGGGCCGGCCGTCGCCCTTGCGACGGCGCACGGAGTCGTCGGAGTTGACGCAGACGATGAGGCAGTCGCCGGCCCGGCGGGCGGCCTGGAGCAGGGCGACGTGCCCGGCGTGCAGCAGGTCGAAGCAGCCGCCCGCGGCGACGACGGTGCCGCCCGCGGCCCGGACCCGGGTGGCCGTGCGCACGGCGTCGGCGGTGGTGTCGCCGTCGGCCCCGGGCTCCGGGGCCGGCTCGGGATCGTCCGGGGCGGCGACCGCGCGGGCGCCGCCCTCGGCGACGTACCGGGTGGCCGCGTGCACGGCGGCCTGTACGGCGGCCTCGGTGAGGTCGCCGTCGGCGAGCAGGCCGGCCGCGGCGGCGGCGAACCGGTCGCCGGCGCCGCAGGGATCGCCGGTGGCCGCGGCCGGCGTGGGCACGAGCAGCGGGGTCTCGCCGTGGGACAGGAGGGCGCCGCGTTCGCCGAGGGTCACCGCGACGGCCTGCGCCTGCCAGGCGCGGACCAGGGTGCGGGCGTCCCGGGCGGCGGTGCGCAGTCCGGCCGCGTCGCCGGCCTCCTCGTCCTCGTCCAGCTGCCGGGCGAAGGCGCGGGCCTCCTGGGCCGAGGGGGTGGCCAGGCGGACTCCGGGCACCGGGGGCCGGCCGCGTACGTGGGGGTCCCAGACGACGGGGGCGGCGGTGTGCGCCAGCGCGTCGCGGAGGACGTCGGCGGTGCCGCGGCCGTAGTCGGCGACGAGGACGCCGCCGGCCGCCGCGATCGCGGACACCGCCTCCCGGGTGGCCTCGCGGGCGCGGCCGTCGCCGTCGTCGAGGCGCAGCAGCGGCCGGTCTCCCGCCATGACGCGGGTCTTGCTGCTGAGGGTGCCGGCCAGCGGTACCTCGACCAGGCCGACCCGGCCGGCCAGCAGCTCGCGCAGGGTGTCGCTGGCGGCGTCGCCGCCGAGCGCGGTGACCAGGGTGACGGGGCGTCCGTCGGCGGCCGCCAGGCAGGCGGCGAGCGCGGCGCCGCCCGGCCGGGAGCTGCGCCGGGTGCCGTGCACGACGGGTACGGGCGCGTCCGGGGCCAGCCGGTCGGCCCGGCCGCACAGGTCGTGGTCGAGGAGGGCGTCGCCCACGACGACGAGGGGGGTGCGCGCGGTGCTCATGCGTGTCCCTTCCTGGGGGCCACGGGTGTGTCGGGGGCGGTGCGGCCGACGGTACGGGCACGGCCGACGAGCCGGCCGACGACGCCGGGTCTGCCGTCGGCTCCGGCGCCGTCGGCCCGGTCGGCCGCGCCGCGCTCCACGGCCCGGTCGAAGGACTCGCAGAGCATGTGCACGGCGACCAGGTGCAGTTCCTGGACGGTGGCGGCGACCGGCGCGTCGACGCACAGCGCCTCGTCCGCGCCGAGCTGGAGCGGGTTGGGGGCCCGTCCGGTCAGCGCCCACACGGTCAGGCCCATGCTCCGGGCGCGCTCGGCGGCGGCCAGCAGGTTGGCGCTGGCGCCGCTGGTGGACAGCAGCATGAGCACGTCTCCGGGCCGGCCGTGGGCGGCGGTCTGCCGGGCGAACACCTCCTGGACGCCGTAGTCGTTGGCGATCGCGGTGGTGGAGGAGGTGTCGGCGTGCAGGGCGACCGCGGAGAACGGCGGCCGGTCGTCGCGGTAGCGGCCGACGAGTTCCGCGGTGAGGTGCTGGGCCTGGGCGGCGCTGCCGCCGTTGCCGGCGACGAGCAGCCGGGCGCCGGAGCCCAGCCGCCGGGCGAGTTCGGTGCCCCAGCGCTCGATGAGCGGTCCGCGGTCGCGGAAGGTCTGGAGGGCCTGCGCCAGGTCGTCGCAGTGGGTGGTGTCGGTGACGGTGTTCCGGTACGTGGTGCCGGTGTCGGTCTTCATCGGACGACTCCCGAGAGCGAGCGGACGGAGGACACGGCGCCGTACACCCCGGCCAGGCCGTCGGCCACCCGGTCCCAGGTGTAGTGGGTGAGGACCCGGCTGCGGCCGGCGGCTCCGTACCGGGCGAGCCGGTCGGGGTCGGCGAGGAGGGCGCGGACGACGGCGCCGAGGTCGTGGTCGTCGTCGGCCGGGACGAGGACGCCCGTGGTGCCGTCCACGACCGTGTCGAGCTGGCCGCCGACGGCGGTGGCGACGACCGGGGTGGCGCAGGCCATGGCCTCCAGCGGGACGATGCCGAACGGCTCGTACACGGGCAGCGAGAGGACCAGGTCGGCGCTGGACATCAGCCGGGGCATGCGGGCCCGGCCGACCCCGCCGAGCAGGGTGACCCGGTCCGAGACGCCGTGTTCGGCGGCGATGCCGTAGAGCCGCTGGGCCTCGGGTTCGGCGCCGAGCAGGTCGGCCTCGGGGCCGCCGGCGATGAGGAGTTCGGCGTCGGGGATGCCGGCGAGGGCGCGGATGGCGCGGTCGAAGCCCTTGCGGGGCACCAGCCGGCCGACGGCGAGGAGCCGGCGGCGGGCGCCGGGCGGCCGGGTGCGGGCGACCGGCGCGAACTGGTCGGGGTCGACGCCGCAGGGCACGACGCTGATCCGGTCCTCCGCCAGCCCCATGGCCTTCAGTTCGGCCACCTCGTCGCTGCACGTGGCGATGATGCGGGCGCACTCGTGGCCGATCGCCTCCTCGACGGCGAGGCGCTGCGGCGGGCTGGTGTCGGCGGTGCCCTGGTAGCGCTTCTTCACCGTGCCGAGCGCGTGGTAGGTCTGCACGACGGGGATGCCGAGGTCGCGGGCGCCGGCCAGGGCCGCCAGGCCGGACATCCAGAAGTGGGAGTGCACGACGTCGGGCGGGCTGTGCCGCCACTGCCGGGCCAGGAACGCGCCGAACTCGGTCATGTGGGGCAGGAGTTCGTCCTTGGGGACGGGCGCGGGCGGTCCGGCGGGCACGTGCACCACCTGCACGCCGTCGATGAGGGTCACCCGGTCCGGCAGGCCGGCCGAGTCCCGCCGGGTGTAGACCGTGACCCGGTATCCCTTTCTGGCGAGCTGCCGGGCGGTCTGCGCCACGTACACGTTCTGGCCGCCCGCGTCCGGTCCGCCGAGCGCGGCCAGCGGGCTGGCGTGCTCGGAGACCATGGCGACGCGCCCGGCCGTGTGGGGAGTACGGCTCATCGGGTGACCTCCTTGATCAGGCGCTCCCAGTCGTCCAGGAAGCGCCGCTCTCCGTAGCGGGCCCGGGCCGCGGCCCGGGCGGCGGCGCCGGTGCGGCGGGCCAGTCCGGGGTCGGCGAGGAAGGCCCGTACGGCGTCCTCCAGTACGTCGAGGCGGTTCGAGACCACCCCGGCGCCCTCGGGTACCGCCTCCCGGACCTCGGTGGTGTCCAGGGCGACGACGGGCATGCCCAGGAACATGGCCTCCAGCAGGGACAGGCCGAGCGAGGTCCAGCGCACCGGGTGCAGGTAGAGCCGGCACCTGGCCATCTCCCGGTGCAGCCGGTGCTGGGGCAGGTCCCGGGTGCGGCAGCGCTCGGGCGGCAGGCCGAGGTGCTCGGCGAGTCCTTCGGTGCGCATGCCGAAGACGTCCAGGGGGGCGGACCGGGCGAACCGGGGCAGCAGGTCGGTGCCGGTCGTACGGCCCCGGCGCAAGGGCTCGTTGACCACGACGGCGGCGCGCCGCTCGGTGCCGGTCCACAGCGGGCCGGGGTCGACGATGCCGTGCTCCACGACCTCGGCCGGGGCCCGGCCGTTGTCCCACATCAGCCGGTTGAAGTGGGTGACGTGGACGACGGGGATCGCCGACTGCCCGGCCAGCGGGTGGCGCTGCCGTTCGGGCGAGGCGTCGGGGCTGTTGTGCTCGACGTACACGGCGGGCACGTCCACTCCGGGCCGGCGGCCGGTCCAGCGCAGGGCAAGGTCGGGTTCGTGCGGGCGCTGGAGGACCATCAGGTCGATGTCGCTGTCCCGCAGTTGCGCGGGGGTGCGTTCGTGTACGGACGGCGGCCAGTCCCAGGTCACGGCCCGGCCCAGCCCGTCGGGTCCGCGGTCGTCGGTGACGGGCGTCAGGTAGGTGTGCGGGCCCTGCACGAAGGCGGTGAGCCAGGATCCGTGCACGTGCCAGACGAGGATGTTCATGACTGCCGCTCCTGGATGAGCTTGTGCACCGCGCGCACGACGTCCTGTCCGGTGACCTCGTCCAGGCAGGGGTGGCCGGGCACCGGGCAGGTGAGGGCCCGGGTGCCCGCGCAGGGTGCCGACTGGTCGCCGAGCAGGATGACGGGGACGCCGTAAGGTGCCCAGCGCTCGGCCGGGACCACGGGCGCGAACAGGGAGACGACCGGGGTGCCGACGGCGGCGGCGAGGTGGGCGGGGCCGGTGTTGGCGCTGACCACGACGTCGGCCATGCGCAGCACGCCGGCGAGGACGCGGGGTGAGGTGCGGCCGCCGAGGTCGACGGCCAGGTCGCCGCCGACGCTCCGGGTGAGGGCGGTTTCGTGGGGGCCGCCGGTGACGACCACCCGGTGCCCGGCGTCGGTGAGCAGGGCGACCGCCTCCGCGCACCGTCGCGGGCTCCAGGCCCGGGCGGGCGCGCTGGCGCCCGGGTGCAGGACGACGTACGGGCCGTTGCCGGTCAGGCCGCCGGTGTCCGGGGGCGGCAGGACGCGCAGCCGGCCGTCGTCCCCGGTGGGCCGCGGGAAGCCCAGGGCGGCGGCCGTGTCGAGGGCGGCCTCGGCCTCGTGGCGGCCCGCCTGCCGCCGGTGGCGCACGTCCAGCAGGCGGCCGGGGTGGTCGGTGCTGTCGGCGCCGATCCGGCCGACGCCGGCGAGCCGCAGCAGCAGGGCGGTGGGCAGGGGGCTCTGGTGGAAGGAGGTGAGGATCAGCGCGGTGTCGAACGCGCCGGCGCGGAGCCGCCCGAGCAGGGCCTCGACGTCCGCCGGGTCCACGGGGGGCGGGTCGAAGCCCTCCCAGGGCGACTCCCACACCAGCACCTCGTCCACGCCGGGCAGCAGCCGGGCGGCGTCCGCGCCGCGCGGGCCGCACAGCAGGGTGACGTGCGTGCTGCGGGCGGCGACGGCGCGGACGGCGGGGCCGGCGAGCAGGACGTCACCGAAGCTGTCGAGCCGGACGACGAGGGATCTCATGACGCCGGCCTCCCCACGGGGGCGGCCAAGGCGCCGCGCAAGGCGGTGAGCGGGTCGGGGGCGCACTGGCCGGCGAAGCGTGCCACCTCCGCCGGTGCCGTGGCCGCGTTCGGCACGAGCACGCCCCGGGCGCCCGCCGCCCGGGCGGCCAGCACGTCCGCGGCGATGTCGCCGATCACCAGGCAGGCGGCGGGCTCGACGCCCAGCCGGGCGGCGGCCGCGAGGACCAGGCCGGGCCGGGGCTTGCGGCAGGGGCAGCCGGCGTCGGGGGCGTGCGGGCAGAACACCCAGGTGTCCAGCCCGCCGAGCAGCGCGTCGGCGCGTTCGTTGACGCGGAGCACCTGGGCGACGGTGAGCAGTCCGCGTCCGATGCCCGACTGGTTGCTGACCACGCCGGTGGCCAGGCCGTGGGACCGGGCCAGCGCGACGGCCGCGGCGGCGCCGGGCAGCAGCCGGACCCGGTCGGGGTCGCCGTTGTACGGCACGTCCGCCACGAGGGTGCCGTCGCGGTCGAACAGGACGGCGCTGACGGTGGTCATCCGGCACCTCCCAGCGGTTCGGCGTGCCGGTGGCGGACGACTCCGCGCAGCCAGTGCCGGACGGCGAGCGGCGGGATGAGCACGCTGGTGCCGAGCATCCCGGCGATCTCCCGGGCGGTGCGGGGGCCGGGCAGGATGCGGGCGAGGGCGAACTCGGCGGTGCCGAGCGTCCACAGGGCCGCGCAGGCGGTCGCGGCCCGGCGCCGCCCGGCCAGGGCGCAGGAGGCGGCGGCGAGGGCCGCGCCGGTGACCACGAGGTGGCGGGGCAGCCGGCCGCGGGGTGCCTCGGCGCGGTCCCACCAGTCGCGGCCGTGCAGCCGGTTCATCAGGGCGTCGTCGGCGTTGCCGCGCTGCGCGGGCAGCGAGGCCCACCAGTGGGCCGGGCGGACCGGGTGTCGGGTGACCCGCGTGCCGCGGGTCAGGGCCCAGCCGGCCCGCCGCACGCGCAGGGCGAGGTCGGCGTCCTCGCGGAAGGCCCGCGGGAAGCGTTCGTCGAAGCCGCCGGTGCGTTTGAGCGCCTCGGTGCGGTAGGCCATGTCGGCGGTGGCCCAGGCGGCGTTCTCCAGGCCCTTGGTGGTGCGTTCCCAGTCGGTGGGCCGGCGGTCCGGGGGCAGGGGGACGTGCAGCCGTCCCTGGACACCGCCGACGTCGGGGCCGGCCTCGCGCAGGTCCGCGGCGAGGTGCCGGGACCAGTCCGGGAGCACCTGGACGTCGTCGTCCAGGAAGACCGTCCAGGGGGTGCGGACGGTCTGCCAGCCGGCGTTGCGGGCGGCGGCCGGGCCCCGGCCGGCGGTGCGCAGGGTGCGCACCCGGTCGAGCAGCGGCCCGGCCGCCGTCAGCGGCAGGTCGCCCTCGGGCGCGGGCCGGTCGTCCACGACGACCACCTCGTGCGGCGGGTGGTCGGCGGCCGCGGCGAGGGCGTGCAGGCACTCGGCGAGGCAGGGCCGGCCGATCGTCGGCACGACGACGGTGTAGGCGGGTGCGTCGCTCATGCGAACGCCTTTCCGCGGCGGACCGCGAACGGTCCGAGGACCAGCAGGTCCACGGGGGACGAGCCGAAGCACTCCAGGGCGTCCCGGGGGTCGTCCACCATGGGCCGTCCGGCGGTGTTCAGGCTGGTGTTGACCACCACCGGCAGTCCGGTCCGCCGTTCGAAGCCCTCGATCATGCGGGCCACCAGGGGCTCCAGGGCCCGGTCCACGGTCTGGATGCGGGCGGTGCCGTCGACGTGGACGACGGCCGGGATGCGGGCCTTCCAGTCGGCGGCCACGTCGTGCACGAACAGCATGTGCGGGCTGGGCAGCGGCCCGTCGAAGATCTCGGCCGCGCGCTCGGCGAGCACCATGGGCGCGACGGGCCGGAACTCCTCGCGTCCCTTGACCGCGTTGAGCCGTTCCAGGTTGGCGGCCTTGCCGGGGTGGGCGAGCAGTGAGCGGTGCCCGAGCGCGCGCGGCCCGTACTCGCTGCGTCCCTGGAACCAGGCGACGATCCCGTCGGCGGCCAGCGCCTCGGCGGCCGTCTCGGCGATGTCGGCGGGCTCCTCGTACGGTACGGCGGCCCGCTCCAGCCAGGCGCGCAGTTCGGCGTCGCTCCAGCCGCGTCCCAGGGCGGCCGTCGGCATCGGTTCCAGGGTGTCCTTCTGGCCGGCGACGTGCGCCGCCGCGCCCAGGGCCGTACCGGCGTCCCCGGCGGCGGGCTGCACCCACACGTGGCGGAAGCCGCTCTCCCGCCACAGCCGGGTGTTGGCAACGCAGTTGAGCGCGACGCCGCCGGCCAGGGTGAGCGCGTCCTCGCCGGTGCGCTCGCGCAGCCACCGGGCGAGGGCGAGCATGGCCTCCTCCAGGCACAGCTGGGCGCTGGCCGCGAGGTCGGCGTGGTCCTGGTTCCAGGGTGCGCCGGCCGGACGCGGCGGGACGAGGTCGGCCCAGGGGACGGGGCGGGCGCGGAAGCCGCCCTGGTCGTCGGCGTGGACGTGGGCGCGCAGCCGGTCGGCGAAGCGCGGGGTGCCGTAGGAGGCGAGCGCCATGACCTTGAACTCGTCGCTGCTGCGCAGGAATCCGAGGTGCTGGGTGAGGTCCTCGTAGAACAGGCCGAGGGAGTCGGGCAGTTGCTGGGTGCCGAGGACGGTCAGTTCGCGGTTGGTGCAGCGGCCGGCCAGGTGCGAGCCGCACTCGCCGCGGCCGTCGAGGACGAGGACGGCGCAGTCGGGGTACGGCGAGACGGGTCCGGCGGAGGCCGCGTGCGCGACGTGGTGCGGGACGAACCTCACCTTGGCCGGGTCGAGTCCGGGCAGTGCCTCGGCGAGGAAGGCGGGGGCCTGCCGGGCGTACTCCTGGCGCAGGTGGTCCCAGGGGTCGTCCAGGCCCATGCGTTCGGCGGGCCGGGCCAGGGAGGGGTCGTAGGAGTAGGCGACGGCGTCCAGGTCGGACGGGTCGAGTCCGGCCTGCCGCAGGCACCAGCGGGCCGACTGCTCGGGCAGCTCCCAGGCGGAGAAGGGCAGGGGCCGCTTGCCGTGCTTGCGGCGGGAGAACCGCTCCTCCTCCGCCGCCGCCACGATCCTGCCGTCGGTGATCAGGGCGGCCGCGGGGTCGTGGAAAAGTGCGTTGATACCGAGGACGTGCATGCGCTGTCTCCAGGGCCGGGGACGGGCGGGGTCAGGACTGGGCGGCGGTGTCCTCCTCACACGCGATCGGCTGCGGGGGCATGGCCGCGAAGTAGGCGATGGTCTGCTTCAGGCCCTCCTCCCAGGGCACCTGCGGCGACCAGCCGAGCAGCTCGTGCGCGAGCGTGGTGTCGGGGCGGCGCCGGCCGGGGTCGTCGACGGGCCGGTCGACGAAGGCGATCGGGGAGCGGGAGCCGGTGAGGGCGACGATCCGGCGGGCCAGGTCGGCCACGGTGATCTCGTCGCTGCCGCCGATGTTCACGGGGCGTACGGACTTGCTGGCGGCCACGCGCAGGATGCCGTCGACCGTGTCGTCGACGTAGCACAGTGAACGGGTCTGACTGCCGTCGCCGGTCACCGTGAGCGGCTCGCCGGCCAGGGCCTGGCAGATGAAGGTGGGGACCGCGCGGCCGTCGTCGGCGCGCATCCGCGGCCCGTAGGTGTTGAAGAGCCTCACGATCCCGGCGTCCGTGTCCCGGACGCCGGCGTGTGCGGTGACGAGCGCCTCGGCGAACCGTTTGGACTCGTCGTACACGCTGCGCGGCCCGACCGGGTTCACGTTGCCCCAGTAGCCCTCGTGCTGGGGGTGCACCTGGGGGTCGCCGTACACCTCGGAGGTGGAGGCGAGCAGGAAGCGGGCGCCGTCGCGTTCGGCGATCGCCAGGGCGTTGCGGGTGCCGAGGCTGCCCACGTCCAGGGTCTCCAGCGGCATGCGCAGGTAGTCGGCGGGCGAGGCGGGACAGGCGAAGTGCAGGACCAGGTCGTAGGGGCCGGGCAGCAGACCGGTGCACTCGGGTGCCGAGACGTCGCAGTGCGTGTAGCGGAAACCGGGCCGGTCCTGGAGGTGGGCGACGTTCTCGCGGCGCCCGCAGGCCAGGTTGTCGGCACAGTCGACTTCGACACCTGAATCCAGCAGCCGCTCGCACAGGTGGGAGCCGAGGAAGCCGGCACCGCCGGTCACGAGGGCGCGCCGCCAGGAGAACGGTGTGTCACCAGTCATGGGGGCTACTCCTTCGTCGTCCTTCATCCGCGCCGCGTGCGCCGTACGGGGCTGCTGAGGCGCGATGGGCCTGCTGAGGGCACCGGACGGGCGTTTCGGTGCGTACCGCGTCGCCGGGTCCGACGTCGTCGGCCCGCGGGGAAAGGAGAGGACAGGGCTCGGGGTCCCACCGGTCCGGAGGACCGCCCTGGTCGGCCGCCGCTTGCTGGACGGCACTGGCAGCTGGGTTCCCGTGCCAGTTGGTTTCACACGTTGGACTCTTATTGTCCGGAATGCCGGGTACTCGCGCGACTTCGGCGGCCTCATACCACGGTGGAGGAGCCCATGCACGACGATGTGACGGCGGCGGTGCTCGACACCCTCCGCTCACCTGCCCGTCCTCCCGGGCGGCTGCTGCTCACCGGCTGGTTCAGCTTCCGCGACGGGGAGGCGACGGCCGGGGACGTCCTCGCCCAGCAGCAGATGTCGGCCGCGCTGAGCCGGGCCGGCATCCTGCACGACACGGCATGGAGTCCCGGCTTCCGGCCCGGGGCGCTGTCGCTGGAGACGGCCGAACCGGGGGCGTACGACACGCTGCTGTTCGTGTGCGGTCCGGTGTACGGGCCCCAAGTGGCCGCCCTCCATGCCAGGTTCAGAACCTGTCGGCGACTCGCGGCCGGCGTCTCGGTGGTCGACCCGGCCGACCCCGGGGCCACCGGCTTCGACCTGATCGTCGCCCGGGACGGCACGGCCGGCCCGGCCCGTCTCGACCTCGCGGCCACCGCGCCGGCCGGTCCCCTGCCGCCGGTGGCCGGGGTGGTCCTCTCGCACGGTCAGGGCGAGTACGGGGCCCGTCGCCGGCACGCGGAGGTGAACGAGCGGATCACCGGCTGGCTGGCCGGCAAGGACTGCGCGCGGGTACCGGCCGACACCCGGCTGGCCGGCGACGACTGGCGGCTGTGTGCCACCGCGGAGCAGTTCCTCGCCCTCGTCGCCCGCTTCGACCTGGTCGTCACCACCCGGCTGCACGGCCTGGTGCTGGCCCTGCGCACCGGTACGCCGGTGATCGCCGTCGACCCGGTCGCGGGCGGCGCCAAGGTCAGCGCGCAGGCCCGTGCGGTGGGCTGGCCGGCGCTGGTGGCCGCGGACGCGCTGACGCCGCGCATTCTGGACCACTGGTGGGAGTGGGCGCTGTCCGGGACGGGCCGGACGGCCGCCGCATGCCACTCGATGCGCTGACGCGGGGCCGGCGGCCGTGTACCGGGACGCGCCCTGGGCACTCGGCGCGGCGACGGCCGGCCGTTCACGGGCGGCCGCGGTTCACGCAGGAGGTAACGACAATGGGTCACGGCGGAAACGTCATCCAGGAGCTGACCACCGACCACCGTGAGGTCGAGGAGATCTTCGGCCGCATCGAGGCGCTGCCGTCCGGCTCCAAGGAGCGCAAGGACCTCTGCGACCAGGTCACGATCGAGCTGGTCCGGCACTCGGTCGCCGAGGAGGCCTACCTGTACCCGGCGGTGCGCCGGCACCTGACGGGCGGGGACGCGCTGGCCGACAAGGAGCTGGAGGACCATGCCAAGGCCGAGCAGCTCATGAAGGATCTGGAGGGCTGTGAGGCGGACGACCCGCAGTTCGACATGCTCATGACGAAGCTGATGAGCGAGATCCGCTCGCACGTGGCGGACGAGGAGGGCAACCTCTTCCCGCAGCTGGAGGGCGTCTGTCCCCCGGAGGCGCTGATGGAACTCGGCGACAAGATCCGCCGGGCGAAGAAGACGGCCCCCACCCGTCCGCACCCGTCGGCACCGGACACTCCCCCGGCCAACAAGCTGCTGGCCCCGGGGACCGGCCTGGTCGACCGGATGCGCGACGCCCTGACGGGCCGGGGCAAGGAGAGCTGACAGCACGCGGCAGGGCCGGCCACCGGACACGGCAGGGCCGGCCACTCGACCACCGGGCGTGGGTTGGCCGGCCACTCGACCACCGGGCGTGGCAGGGCCGGCCAACTCGACCACCGGGCGTGGCAGGGCCGGCCCGCCCCGTCCGCCGCCCGCCCGCCCGGCCGTCCGCCGCCCCGCCGCGCTCTCTCCCGCTCCGCCCTCAGCGGCTCAGCGGGAACGCCGCCCGGCCCCGCGAGGGCCGGGCGGCGTTCCGTCGTCATCGTCACAGGAGGCTTTCCCGGAGGCCCGGCCGGAGAGACCTCTGCTCGGGTCGGCCCCCGGGAGAGCCGGCCAGGGGGGCGGTGCGGTCAGAGCCAGGGAGTCAGGCGGGTGCGGGACGAGGGGCGGGGGCCGGTCGTCCGGCAGAGCAGGCGGAACGCCTGGAAGAGGGTCAGCGGCCACAGCAGCGCGAAGCACCACAGCAGCGCGGGGTCCGAGGTGCGGATGCCCATGACGGCGACGAACACCGACGCGGCCGCCAGCAGCACCACTCCCGCCGGCAGCCAGAACTCGCGCCGCGCCGCGGCCATGCGGCGCGCGAACCGCCGGTCGTGCCGCAGGTTTGCCTCGATCTGCAGCAGCACGAGCCGCTCCCGCGGCGACAGCCGTACCTGGTCGTCCATCTCCCACATCTCCCAGTCGTCCACGGCGACACACCTCCTCCGCCGGTCGGCGGCGTCCGGGTCCCCGGGTCACCGAGTTCCCCGCACGGAGCGGCCGATGCGGCACCGGCCCGGCACCGGACGGCACCGGTACGGACTCCGGACCGCGCCGGACCGGCCCGATCGCGTTCGCCGGGCGGGACGCCCGGCCGGCGGAGGCACCCCGCTCGCGTACCCGCCGTTCCGCTCCCGACGCCCCGGGTGGAAGGGCAGCAGTGGGTGATCCACAGGTCGCCCAGCGTGATCGCCCACGTCTGCGCGTGACCTCCCCTGAGGCAGGGCAGATACTGCCCTTAGCGCCATCGGTGAACTCTGTTCGACGTCGCAGCACAGGTCTCAAGCCCAACCGCAAGGCTCACGAGGAGACACCCATGAGGATGCTGATCAACGTGCCCGAGACCGTCGTGGCGGATGCGCTGCGTGGCTTGGCGGCCGCGTGTCCCGACCTGAACGTGGACGTGGAGAACCGGGTCATCGTCCGCCGGGACGCCCCCGTGGCCGGACAGGTGGCGCTCGTGTCGGGCGGCGGTTCCGGACACGAGCCGCTGCACGGCGGGTTCGTCGGTCCGGGCATGCTCTCCGCCGCCTGCCCGGGAGAGGTGTTCACCTCTCCGGTCCCGGACCAGATGGCGCGTGCCGCGGCCGCGGTGGACAGCGGCGCCGGGGTGCTGTTCGTCGTGAAGAACTACACCGGCGACGTACTGAACTTCGACATGGCCGCCGAGCTGGCCGAGGACGAGGGGATCCAGGTCGCCAAGGTGCTCGTCAACGACGACGTGGCGGTCACCGACAGCCTCTACACGGCCGGCCGGCGCGGTACGGGCGCCACCCTGTTCGTGGAGAAGATCGCGGGCGCCGCCGCGGCCGAGGGACAGCCGCTGGAGCGGGTGGAGGCCATCGGCCGCCAGGTCAACGAGAACGCGCGCAGTTTCGGCGTGGCCCTCAGCGCCTGCACGACCCCGGCGAAGGGCTCCCCCACCTTCGATCTGCCGGACGGGGAGCTGGAGTTGGGCATCGGCATCCACGGTGAGCCGGGGCGCGAGCGGCGGCCGATGATGACGTCCGGGGAGATCGCCGACTTCGCGGTCAACGCCGTCCTGGAGGACATGCCGCCGCGCAACCCCGTCCTGGTGCTGGTCAACGGCATGGGCGCGACCCCGCTGCTGGAGCTGTACGGCTTCAACGCCGAGGTGCAGCGGGTGCTCGGGGAACGCGGTGTCTCCGTGGCCCGCACCCTCGTCGGCAACTACGTCACCTCACTGGACATGGCCGGCGCCTCGGTGACGCTGTGCCAGGTCGACGAGGAGCTGCTGCGGCTGTGGGACGCGCCGGTGCGGACCGCGGCGCTGCGCTGGGGGATGTGATACGGCGGAGCAGCCGGCCACCGATCCGGCCGTACGGACAACAGCCCTACCACGCAAGGAGATCCAGTGCTCGACGCCGACTTCTTCCGCCGTTGGATGACGGCGGCCGCCGCGTCCGTCGACCGCGAGGCGGACCGGCTCACCGCCCTCGACTCGGCCATCGGCGACGCCGACCACGGCAGCAACCTGCAGCGCGGGTTCACGGCCGTGACGGCCGTCCTGGAGAAGGAGGCGCCCGGCACACCGGGTGCCGTCCTGACCCTGGCCGGACGGCAGTTGATCTCGACGGTCGGGGGAGCGTCCGGGCCGTTGTACGGCACCCTGCTGCGCCGGGCCGGGAAGGCGCTCGGCGACGCCGCCGAGGTGGGGGAGGAGGAGCTGGCCGCGGCGCTGCGCGCGGGCGTCGAGGGCGTGATGACGCTCGGCGGGGCGGCCCCCGGCGACAAGACCATGATCGACGCCCTGGTGCCGGCCGTGGACGCGCTCGGGTCCGGGTTCGCCGCCGCGCGGACCGCGGCGGAGGAGGGCGCGCGGGCCACCACACCGCTCCAGGCCCGCAAGGGCCGGGCGAGCTACCTGGGCGAGCGCAGCATCGGGCACCAGGATCCGGGGGCGACCTCGTCGGCGCTGCTGATCGCCGCGCTGGCCGACACGGCGGAGGCGGACGGTGAGTGAGGAGAAGGCGGTCGGGATCGTGCTGGTGTCGCACAGCGCGGAGGTGGCCGCGGCGGTGGCCGAGCTGGCGAGGGGGCTCGCGGGCGGCGCGCCCTCGGTGCCGGTGGCCGCGGCGGGCGGCACCGAGGGCGGCGGGCTCGGCACCAGCGCCGAGCTGATCTCCGCCGCCGCGCACTCGGTGGACCGGGGGGCCGGGGTCGCGGTCCTCACCGACCTGGGCAGCGCGGTGCTCACCGTCAAGGCGCTGCTCGCCGAGGGCGACGAACTGCCGGACGGCGCACGCCTGGTGGACGCGCCGTTCGTCGAGGGCGCGGTCGCCGCGGTGGTCACCGCCGCCGCGGGCGGCGACCTGGACGCCGTGGAGGCCGCGGCGGCGGAGGCGTACGACTACCGGAAGGCGTGACGGATCCGGCAGTGGTCCGACGCGGTGTCCGGCGGGAGGCCGGACACCGCGGCAGCCGCGGCGGCGAAAGGCATACGACCACCGGACGGCGTGCGACCACCGGACGGCGTACGACCACCGGACGGCGTACGACCACCGGACGGCGTACGAGCACCGCAAGCGGGACGGATCCGGCGGGCCGGCGCCGGGGTCCGGCGGGGTGCCGGCCTCGGTCGGCACGCCTGCGGTCATTTCTTCGCGACGAAGTGTCTGGCCAGCCGCTCCCCCGCCGTCACCGCCGCCGCGCGGCTCTCGATGGGGCGGACCCGGGAGTTGCGGAAGACGATGTAGGTCACGCCGGAGGGCGCCCCGCCGACGCGCGGGTCGGGCCGGATGCCGAGGCCGCGCGCGGTGGCGTAGGAGGCCTCGCCGATGATGTCGCGCGGGCCGGTGTCGCCGACGACCGCGTACTGCACCCGGCCCCGGTAGACGACGGCGGCCAGGGAGCCGCCCCGGACGCCGGACGCACGGGGGTTCCAGCGGGAGCTCGGCGCCGGGACCACGATGTAGGGCAGGGTCTCGGCGTTCAGGTGGCGCCCGTCGGACTGCTGGAAGGCCGTGGTCGGGGCGAAGTACGGGTCGGTGCGGCGGTTGCAGCGGGCGGTGGGCCGGCCGTCGCAGTCGATGTCCAGGTCGGCCTTCCAGAAGACGGTGTCGCGGGTGCCGCAGACGCGGACGGTCGCGGGGCTGCCGGCGTCGGTGCGGAACCGGCCCCGGGAGAGCTGGGTGCACTCACCGGCCCGGGTCAGCAGGTCGGCGGCGGTGACCGCGCTCTGGCCCCGGGCCACGGGCCGTTCCCGGGGCGGGACGGCGGTGGCCGGGGCGGGCGCCGCCGCCGGGGCGATCAGGGCGGCGCCGGCCGCGGCCAGCGTCAGCGACGGGACACGCACGATGGGGGACCCTCTCGTCGGGGACGGACGTCGAGCCCACTGTGGGGTGGCCCGGGACGCGCGGCCACGGGGGCCGCCGCGAAGGGGCCGGATGGAGCACGCCGCTGACACTCCGTAAGGGGACACCGGCGGAGGGGGAAGCAGGTGGCGGGCGGGCGGCGGGCAGACGGAAGGGCCTGTGCCCGGGACGGGACAACAGGGGCCGGGGATCCGGATCCTGTACCGGTCCGGACCCCCCGGCCACCCGCGCCGGCGCGGGATCGGCGACGACAGCGTGTCCGCGCCACGGGCATGAACTCCCATGCAATTTCGGGCAGTTCAGCCGCAGGGAGCCCCAGCATACGTAACGTGCGGGCATGGTCACCAACGCGCCCCTCTTGCTGTGACGGTACCCGCCGGGCCATATTGGTCCGGACCTTTACCTGAGTCGAGGCCGTCCCCGGGGAGGCAGAGCCGTGCGACGCGTTCCCCTTCCGCTGGTACTGGTCTGCGGCGCGCTGCTGCTGGTCGCGTCCTGCGGCTGGAGCCGGGCCGACGACGGTGACGGCCGGGCGCCCGGCGCTCCGGTGGGGGTCACCGCGGCGGCGGGCAGCGCGACGAGCGTGCACGTGATGTGGAACGCGGCACCGGCCGGTTCCGGGGTCCGCACCTACGAGGTCTATCGCGGGCACACAAAAGTGGTTGATGTACCGGGTTCGCAGCACATGGTGGACGTCACCAGGCTCAGGCCGTCCACCGCGTACTCCTTCACCGTGCGCGCCCGGGACACCGGGGGCCGGCTGGGTCCGCCCAGCCGCGTGGTGCGGGCCCGGACACCGGCCGCGGTGGCGGCGGACCGCTCGGCACCGGCCCGGCCATCGGGGACCACCGGGCGGCCCGTGGGCAGCCGCGCGGCGCAGTTGTCCTGGGGCGCGTCCCGGGACGACCGGGGCGTGGTGTCGTACGACGTCTACCAGGGCGGGGTGAAGATCCACAGCGTCGGCGGTAACCAGACCGCCACCGTGGTCACCGGACTGCGCCCCGGAAGCCGCTATGTGTTCACGGTGCGGGCCCGGGACGCCGCCGACAACCTCTCCCAGGCCGGCGCGGCGGTCCGCCTCACCACGCCGGGCAGCGACGACGGCCGGGACACCGCGCCCACGGCGTTCACCGCCGCCGCCCACCGCTCCGGCGGGGCCTATTACCTCGACCTCGCCTGGGACCCGCCGCGCTCGGACGGGGTGATCACGGAGTACCGGATCCAGCTGGACGGCGCGGCGGCCACCTCGCTCGTATGGGGCGGCGCCCCGCCACGCGGCCGGGCGCACCACAGCTTCTACCTGGGCACGGCCGCCGGGGAGGAGCACCGGGTACGACTGCGGGCGCGCCTGCCGGACGGCACCTGGGGCGGCTGGTCGGCGGAGCGGACCGTGACCACGGGCGGCTGACGGGCGGAGCGGACGCTGACCACAGGCGGCCGACCGGCGAAACGGACACGACCACAAACGGCCGACCGGCGGAGCGGACGCTGACCACAGGCGGCCGACCGGGAGCGGGCGTGGCAGCCCTCCGTGTCCGCCGGACGGACCAGTGCGTCACCTGACCGGCCCTCGCCCGCGTGCGGGCACGGCGGGGGCCGCGTTGGCTTCGGTTGAGGCAGCACGGACGTTTCCCGACCCTCGGCGGCGCATGGGACGTACCGCCAACCGTGCCGCCGGAGGCCACCCCATGGACAACTCGCGACTCCTGCTCCGCTCCGGCCTGACCCTCGCGGCTGCCGCCGCGCTCCCGGCCGCGCTGGCCGGGCCGTCCGCCGCGGCCTCGGGCATATCGGTCAGCACCACCGGCTCCACGGTCTCGGTGGTCACCAGCGCGTGCACCCAGATCAACGGCAGCTGGGGGACGGCGGCCCTGCTCACCAGCCGGCAGGCGAACTTCGCCCAGGGCCGTCAGGTGGCCCTGTCCGGCACGTCCGTCAGCCAGTCCGCGGCCTGGTCGTCGGTGAGCCCGGGGACGTACACCGTGGTCGTGGTCTGCTCCAGCGGCACCACCGCGGGCAGCCAGTCGGTGATCGTCTCCTCGCCCGCTCCCGCGACCCCGACGATCTCCTCGACGTCCAGCGCGGCCCCGTCGCGGGGTGTGATGGGCGGCCTCGGCGGCGCCGCCCGCGACTACGGCCCGCTGACCCTGGGCGTCGGTGCGGCCCTGGTCGGTGCCGGGGTCGTCGCCACGGGATGGGTGCTGCGCCGCCGCTCCAAGCCGTACCGGCTCTGAGGAGCCGTACCGCCCGGAGCCGCCCACCACCGGCCGGGCGGCCCGCGCCACCGGGCGTTCGCGGCCCCGACGGGACCGGCGACCCCGACGGGACCGGCAACCCCGACGGGACCGGCAACCCCGACGGGACCGGCAACCCCGACGGGACCGGCAACCCCGGGGGAGCCGTCGCCGCGCGCCATCGCCATCAGGTCGCCATCAGGTCGCCGTCAGGCCGCCGTCAGGTCCCCTCCCGCTCCTGCTCGGGCAGCGCGGCGAACTCCGCCAGGGCGTGGGTGAGCCACTGGGTCCAGAAGGTCTCCAGGTCGATCCCCGCCCGCAGGACCAGGTGGCGCAGCCGGTCCTGCGGCGCGTCCCGGTCCGGCGGGAAGTCGCGCTCCTCGATCTCCTGGTACTCGGCCAGCTGCCGCCGGTGGAGTTCCAGATGCCGCTCCAGGTCGGCCCGCAGACCCGCGGTGCCGACCACGGCCGCCGCGCGCAGCCGCAGCAGGAGCGGATCCCGCATGGTCTTCGGATCCTGGGCGGCGGCGGTCCAGCGGACCAGTTCGGCGCGGCCCGCCGGCAGGACCTCGTAGCTCTTGCGCTGCCCGCGGGCCGGCTGCTCGGCCGGGAGCGCGCGGATGAACCCCTCGGCCTCCAGCTTCCCCAGCTCGCGATAGATCTGCTGGTGCGTCGCGGACCAGAAGTAGCCGATCGACTTGTCGAACCGGCGGGTCAGTTCCAGTCCCGACGACGGCTTTTCCAGCAGGGCGGTGAGGATCGCGTGCGGGAGTGACATGAACTCATCCTAGGGAGGCCCGGGGAGGGGGCCTACAGCGCCGCCGCCAGCTCGGTGCCCTGCTTGATCGCCCGCTTGGCGTCCAGCTCGGCCGCGACGTCCGCGCCGCCGATCAGGTGCGCGCTCCGCCCGGCGGCGACCAGTGCCTCGTACAGGTCGCGGCGCGGCTCCTGGCCGGTGCAGAGCACCACGGTGTCGACCTCCAGGACCGTGCTCTCCTCCCCGACGGTGATGTGCAGGCCGGCGTCGTCGATCCGGTCGTAGCGCACGCCCGGCACCATGGTGACGCCCCGGTGCTTCAGCTCCGCGCGGTGGATCCAGCCGGTGGTCTTGCCGAGGCCGGCGCCGACCTTGCTGGTCTTGCGCTGGAGCAGGTGGACCTCGCGGGGCGGCCTGGGGCGCCGCGGCTCGGCGAGACCGCCCGGCGCCCGGTAGTCCATGTCGACGCCCCACTGGCGGAAGTACGTCTCCGGGTCCTCGCTCGCCTTGTCGCCGCCGTCGGTCAGGTATTCGGCGACGTCGAAGCCGATGCCGCCGGCGCCGAGGACGGCGACGCGGTCGCCGACGGGGGCCCCGTCGCGCAGGACGTCGAGGTAGCCGAGGACCCGCGGGTGGTCGACGCCGGGGATGTCGGGGGTGCGGGGGGTGACGCCGGTGGCCACGACGACCTCGTCGAAGCCGTCGAGGTCGTCGGCGCTCACCCAGGTGTCCAGGCGTACGTCGACGCCGTGGATGTCGAGCTGGTGGCGGAAGTAGCGCAGGGTCTCGTCGAACTCCTGCTTGCCGGGCACCTTGCGGGCGACGTTGAGCTGCCCGCCGATCTCGCTCGCCGCGTCGAACAGGGTGACCGTGTGACCGCGCTCGGCGGCGGAGACCGCGCAGGCGAGGCCGGCGGGGCCGGCACCGACGACGGCGACGCGCTTGGCCAGCCGGGTCGGGGAGAGCACCAGCTCGGTCTCGTGGCAGGCGCGCGGGTTGACCAGGCAGGAAGTGATCTGCCCGCTGAAGGTGTGGTCGAGGCAGGCCTGGTTGCAGCCGATGCAGGTGTTGATGGCCTCCGGCGTGCCGGCGGCGGCCTTGGCGACGAAGTCGGGGTCGGCGAGCATCGGCCGGGCCATGGAGACCATGTCGGCGTACCCGCCGGCCAGCAGTTCCTCGGCGAGGTCCGGCGTGTTGATGCGGTTGGTGGTCACCAGGGGGACGGAGACCTCGCCCATGAGCTTCTTGGTGACCCAGGTGTAGGCGCCGCGCGGCACGGAGGTGGCGATGGTGGGGATGCGGGCCTCGTGCCAGCCGATGCCGGTGTTGATGATCGTGGCCCCGGCGGCCTCGACGGCCTTGCCGAGGGTGACGACCTCCTCCAGCGAGGAGCCGCCCGGGACCAGGTCCAGCATGGACAGCCGGTAGATGACGATGAAGTCCTCGCCGACGGCCTCGCGCACCCGCTTGACGATCTCGACCGGGAAACGCATCCGGTTCTCGTACGAACCGCCCCAGCGGTCCGTGCGCCGGTTGGTCGGCGCGGCGATGAACTCGTTGATCAGGTAGCCCTCGGAGCCCATGATCTCCACGCCGTCGTAGCCGGCCTGCCGGGCGAGGCGGGCGGCGCGGGCGTAGTCCTCGATGGTCCGTTCGATGTCGGCGTCGGTCAGCTCACGCGGCGGGAAGGGGCTGATCGGCGCCTGGAGCGGGCTCGGAGCGACCAGGTCACGGTGGTAGGCGTACCGGCCGAAGTGGAGGATCTGCAAGGCGATCCGGCCGCCCTCGCGGTGCACCGCGTCGGTGACCATCCGGTGCTGTTCGGCCTCCGCCTCGGTGGTGAGCTTGGCTCCGCCCTCGTACGGCCGCCCCTCCTCGTTGGGTGCGATGCCGCCGGTGACGATGAGGCCCACTCCGCCGCGGGCGCGGGCCGCGTAGAACGCCGCCATCCGCTCGAAGCCGCGCTCGGCCTCTTCCAGGCCGACGTGCATCGAGCCCATGAGGACGCGGTTGGGCAGGGTGGTGAAGCCCAGGTCGAGCGGGGTCATCAGGTGCGGGTAACGGCTCATCGGGCCCTCCGTGCGCGGTGTGGTGCTCCTTGTTGTAGAGGAAGCCCGACCGTTTATGCAACTAGTTGCACAACTGTCGCGGGGTGACGGCGCCCACTCCGCACCCGCCCGCACGCCGACCGCGCCCGCCCGGACAGCCCCGGCCACCCCCTCCGCCCAGGCCGCCACCACGCACGGAGCCCCGCCCCGACACACGAAACCCCGACACACGAAGCCCCGGCCGGCGGCGGCCGGCCGGGGCTTCGCCCTGGACGTTCAGCGGCTCTCCAGGCGCAGGTGCAGGTCCCGCTCCTGGTCACCGGAGGCCGTGCAGGTCTCCTCGACGGTGAACATCGCGTCCAAGGTGGTGCGGAACCGGTTCACGGCCCAGTAGCCGCCCTGGACGTCCGCCTGGACGGACGCGCCGAGGTGGACGGGCGGGCAGCCGCCTCCGCGGGCGTCCGCGACGTCGTATGTGCCGAGCCACACCATCGGCCGGGTCTCGTGGAGCTGCTGGGGCTCCTCGTCCGCGCCCCGGTCGGACGCGAAACACGAACTCAGTGCATCGAATACGAGGCGGGCGTCTTCCTTGGAGCCGCTGATCTCCACCGTGACGGTTTCCGGATGCGACCGCTCCGTGTCTGCCATTGATCGCTCCTTTCGTGGCCGCGCTGCGATGGAACGGGGTACCCCGCCGAACCGCGTCCATCCTCAGGAAAGCACCACCGGCGGCCCGGCACACCTCAGCTGCGCCTCAGCCGCGCGCGAACGTGTACGTCTTGCTGTCCGTCAGCACGCAGAAGCCGGGCGAGATCACGATCACGCGCAGGATGCCGGTGCGGCGGTCGTAGTCGATGCCCTCCGTCTCGAAGGAGCCCTGGCATGAGCTGCGCAGCGGCAGCCGGCGCAGGGCCGTGACATGGCCGGAGACGTCCGCCGCGCCGCCGGGCGCGGCCGACAGGTCGACCTGGAGCAGCGGCTTGGTGAGGCCGAAGAGGCTGCCCTCGGGATCGTCGGAGGAGCACAGCAGGGTGGTGGGCCCGGAGAAGTCGCAGCCCTGGACGTCCCGGACGGCGTGGTCCAGCCGGACGGTGGCGACCCGCGGGAGGTCGGCAGAGGGGGAGGTGGAGGCGTTGGCGCCCGGGGTCGGGAAGACGAGGAAGCGGGTCATGGTGCCGTACTCGCCCGAGAGCATCCACTGGCCGTCGGGCGAGATCGCGACCCAGGAGTTGTTGAGCGCCTCCCCCGCGTCCAGCGTGTGGACGTACTCCGACCAGGCGCCCCCGGGCGCCTGTACGCGGAACATCTTGGAGTTGCCGGAGTCGCGCTGGTAGGGCTCGATGTAGTAACCGCCGTACGAGGCGTCGGGGTCGCCGACGTGGTTCCAGCCGCGAGCGGAGACACCGAGCGGGACGGTGCCGATGCCGGTGTAGCGGTTGGGGCTGTTCGCCGGGACCTCCACCGAGGTCAGGCCCTGGCTCTCGGTCAGCGGATCGGCGCGGTCGGACCCGGTCTCGCTCCAGGTGTCGGCCGCGGCGGCGGAGGCGGGCGTGGCCAGGGACACGACGACGGCGGTGGCGAGGGTGACGAGTCCGGTGAGAACTGCGTGACAACGTTGCCGGGCGGGCGCGGGCATGGCCGACTCCTCGGACGGGGACGGGGACGTACCGTGACCGGACGGGGACACCCGGTCGGCGGACAGTCTGGCGTGGCGCGTTAGTCATGTACAGGCCAATGACGCAACATGGGCGTGAACTCTCACGGCCCGCCGGACCGCGCTGTACGGTCCCGGCGGGAGGGCTCGCGGCGCGCGCATCACCGGCGCGGCGACTTGGGCGGACGTCCGCCGCCGTGTTGAGAGATGGTGGACGTAGACGGCGACGGCGCGGAGAGTCGGGTGTGAGCGCGGTAGAACCAGGGGAGTCGGCACAGGGAACGGCGTGCCGTGCCGACGGTCGAAGGCGGTGCGTGGCATGAGTGCAGCCGAGGCTCCGGCGACGGAGGGCGGCGGGCCGGCGCGGGGGCCGGTGCGTCCGAGCGGTCTGCTCGACGTGCTGGGCGTCGCCTCGGTGGTGCTGGACACCGAGGGCCGCATCGTGCTGTGGAGCCCGCAGGCCGAGGAGCTGTTCGGTTACACCGCGCAGGAGGCCCTCGGCCAGTACGCCGCCCGGCTGATGGTGCACGAGCGGCACATCCAGCTGGTCGGCAGGCTCTTCGCGGACGTCATGCGCACCGGCCGCAGCTGGGCCGGCGGCTTCCCGATCCGGCACAAGGACGGCAGCACCCGGGTGGTGGAGTTCCGCAACATGCGGCTGCTGGACGACCGCGGGGACGTCTACGCCCTCGGGCTCGCCGCCGACCAGTCGACCGTCCAGCGGCTGGAGCAGGACGTGGCGCTGTCCGAGCGGATGGTGAAGCAGTCGCCGATCGGGTACGCCGTCCTCGACACCGACCTGCGGTTCGTCTCGGTCAACCCGTCCCTGGAGCAGATCAACGGCGTACCGGCGGCCGCGCACATCGGCCGGACGCTGCGTGAGGTGCTGCCGATGCTGGACTCGGCCCCCCTGGAGACCGGCGCCCGGCGGGTGCTGGAGACCGGGGAGCCCGTGATCGACGACACGCTCGTCGGCCGTACCCCCGCCGACCCGGACCACGAGCACACCTGGGCGCACTCGCTGTACCGGCTCGAGGACACGATGGGCAGCGTGCTGGGCGTGGCCGTCTCGGTGGTCGACATCACCGAGCAGCACCGGGCCTCGCTGGAGGCGGAGGCGGCACGGCGGCGCCTCGCGGTCATCGCGGACGCCTCCGCCCGGATCGGTACGACGCTCGAACTGGAGCGCACCGCAGCCGAACTGGCCGAGGTCGCCGTGCCGGAGCTGGCCGACGTGGCCGCCGTCGACCTGCTGGACGCGGTGGTGGAGGGCCGGCCCAGCACCCTCGGTCCGTCGGAGTCGGCGGTGATCCGGGCCCTCGCGCTCCGCCCTGACGACATCTCGGACGCCGTACGCGCCGCCGACCCGCCCGGCCAGATCGCCCGGTACGCGCCCGACCGCCTGGTCACCGAGTGCGTCCGCACCGCCGAGGCGGTGCTGCTGCCGCAGGTGAAGGACGAGGATCTGCCGCGCATCGCCCGCTCACCCGAGGCGGCGGTCCTGCTCGGCCGGGCGGGTCTGCACTCGTACCTCGCGGTGCCGCTGATCGCGCGCGGCGAGGTGCTGGGCGCGCTGGACCTCAAACGCACCCGCAATCCGGCGCCGTTCGGCGAGGACGACGTGCTGCTGGCGCGGGAGCTGGCCGCCCGCGCGGCCGTGCAGATCGACAACGCGCGCTGGTACCAGAACGCCCGCAACACCGCGCTCACCCTGCAGCGCAGCCTGCTGCCCAGCCATCCGCCGGTCACCACCGGCCTGGAGGTGGCCTCCCGCTACCAGCCGGCGGGCGCCACCAGCGAGGTCGGCGGCGACTGGTTCGACGTCATCCCGCTGGACGGCGGCAAGACCGCCCTGGTCGTGGGGGACGTGATGGGCAGCGGCATCAGCGCCGCCGCCACCATGGGCCGGCTGCGCACGGCGACGACCACCCTCGCCGCCCTCGATCTCGACCCGGCCCGGTTGCTGGAGCACCTGGACAAGACGACCTCGGCCCTCGACCACTCCATCGCGACCTGCGTGTACGCCGTCCACGACCCGCACCTGCGCCAGTGCCGCATCGCCAACGCCGGCCACCTCCCGCCGGCCCGGGTACGGCCGGGCCGGCCGCCGGAACTGCTCGACCTGCCCACCGGGGTGCCGCTGGGGGTGGGCGGCGTCGGGTTCTCCAGCGTGACGGTCGACTTCGAACCCGGCGACGAGCTGGTGTTCTACACCGATGGCCTGGTGGAGACCCGGCGCCATTCGCTGGACGAGCGGCTGGCCTTCCTGCTGTCCCTGCTCGACGACCCCGCCCGCCCGCTGGAGGAGGCCTGCGACCTCCTGCTGCGCACGCTGCACCACCCGGACAACCACGACGACGTGGCCCTGCTCATCGCCCGGGCGCAAGAACTGCCCTAGACACCGTCGTACGGACCGGGTCGCGGGGCAGCCGACGGGCCCGGCGCTCAGGTCCGTACGCCGATCACCACGTGGGCGTGCAGTTCCTCGCTCACCGCCAGGCGGGCCGTCAGACCGGCGTCGACGAAGGCCCGTACGGCGGCCGGCGCCTGGCGTTCGCTGGTCTCGCTCAGCAGGCAGCCGCCGGGCGCGAGCCACTCGCGCGCCCCGGCGGCCACCCGGCGCAGCACGTCGAGGCCGTCGGCGCCGCCGTCCAGCGCCACCAGCGGCTCGTGGTCGCGGGCCTCCGCCGGCAGCAGGGCGACCTCGGTGGTGGGCACGTAGGGCACGTTGGCCGTCAGCAGGCCCACCCGGCCGCGCAGGGAGGCCGGCAGCGCGTCGTACAGGTCGCCCTGGTAGGCCCGGCCGCCGTGGGCGGCGAGATTGCGGCGGGCACAGCGCACGGCAGCGGGGTCGATGTCGGCGGCGTGCACCCGCACGCCGTCGAGGGCGGCGGCCAGGGCCGCGCCGAGCGCGCCGGAACCGCAGCACAGGTCGACGACGACGCCGGCGTCCGGTGCCGCGGCCAGCGCCTGGTCGACCAGGAACTCGGTACGGCGGCGGGGGACGAAGACCCCCGGTTCCACGGTGACGCGCAGGCCGTGGAACTCCGCCCAGCCGAGGACCTGTTCGAGCGGCAGTCCGGCGACACGCCGGTCCACCATGCGGGCCGCTTCCTCGGGGGTGCGGGCACCGGCGAGGATCAACTCGGCCTCTTCCTCGGCGAAGACGCACCCCGCGGCGCGCAGTGCGGAGACGGCCGCGGACGGGGAGAAGGGAACGGGAGTGGCCATGGAAGCCGGAAGCCTTTCGGGAGCGCGAAACATCGGGGCGCTCCCGCGGTCACCGCTGCCGGTGCACCGCGCGGTCTCGAGGGATGAGCACCCCGGCCGACACAGCGGTAATGGGTCTCACCTCCTCGTCGCGTCATGGCCGCGGACGTCCGCGGCGGGACGGCCACCATACCCCAAGGGGCCGCGGGGAAAAGGGCCTGCCGGGGCGGACGGGACCGCGCCGCCCCCACGCGGTTCCCCGTGCCGGCCACGCCGGTGACGGTCGCTCAGACGCCGACCGCCTCCTCGATCTCCGCCTCGGTCTCCGCGGTCTCATCGGCCTCATCGGCCTCATCGGCCTGCTCGGCGTCGCGGCGGGCCGGCCGCCCGGCCCCGGTCGCGGTGGGCTCGGGGCCGGACTCCGCGCGGTCCGCCTCCCGGCGGGCGCGCTCGTGGAGGCCGGCGACCGCGGTCACCACCAGGCCGGCCAGCAGCCAGCCGACCAGGGTCCACACCGAGCGGCCGAGACCGTCGTCGCCGAAGTAGAGCAGGCTGCGGACGCCCTCGACGAAGCCGGCGCCGTTCCAGAACCCGTGCAGAGCACCGAAGAACGCGTTCTGCAGCTCGGGCTGGAACAAACCGCCGGAACTGGTGAAGTTCAGCATCACGAACAGCACCATCATGGCGAGCGTGGTCCACCGCTTCAGGAAGGTGTGCAGGCCGACGCCGATGAGGAGGATGCCCGCCGAGTACAGCCACGCCATGCCCCAGACGCCCGCGAGGTCGTGGTGGGCGAGGTGGAACACCGGGCCGGCGAGCAGCGCGCCGATGCCGCTGACCACGGCCGAGACGCCGAGCGCCAGCAGCGCCCGCACCCGCATCGCGAGGGCGGCACCCGCGGCACCGAGTGCGGCGACCGAGGCGTAGGAGCCGATGCTGACCGCGATCAGCAGGAAGAACAGGCCCTGGCCGGTGGGGTCGTCGGCGACCGGCTCGGCCACGTCGGTGACCTTCAGCGGGAGGCCGTGCGCGGCGGCGACCGGAGTGAAGAGCCTCTCGGCCGCCAACGCGTCCATGTCGGAGGCGGCGCTCGCCACCAGCAGCTCGGGCGACTTGGCGCTCGGCACATAGGCGCCGGTCACCTCGCGGGACCTGAGCAGCCCGACGGCGTCTTCGCGGGCGGGCACGGTACGGACGTCGAGCTTGTCCCCCGCACCGTCCTTGAGCGTCTGCGCGAAGACCTTCGCCTGCGGGGCGGTGCCGACGACGGCGACCGGCAGGTGGTTCGGCTCGGGGGTGACGAACGCACCCATGTACGCGAGCCCCATGCCTATGCACATCAGCAGTGGGGTGATCAGGTGCGTGAGCACGTGACGCAGCGCCGGTGACCTCATCGCCACGATCCTCCAAAAGGTTGGCTTATACAACTGTCGCTCTAAGTTGTACTCTACAACCAGAACGCCGGAGGAGGTATTCCCGTGAGCGCAGCGGAGTCGGCCGTCGAGACGATCCAGCGCGAGATGACCATCTTCGCCCGCCGGGCCCGCGCCTCGGCGGGCCGTATGCACCCCGAGCTGTCCCTGGTGTCGTACACCCTGCTCGGCCACCTGGAGGAACGCGGCGGCTGCCGGGCGACGGACCTGGCGGCCCACTACGCCCTGGACAAGTCCACGGTGAGCCGCCAGGTCGCGGCGCTGGAGCGGGCCGGCCTGATCGAGCGCCGGCTGGACCCGGAGGACCACCGCGTCCAGGTGCTGCACCTGACCGACGCCGGCCAGGACATCCTGGCCCAGGTCACCCGCAGCCGCCGGACCGCCTTCCAGGAGCGGCTCGCCGACTGGCCGGAGGAGGACCTGGTGCGGTTCGCGGCCTACCTGGAGCGGTACAACGCGGGACCGGGCGGCGCCGCGGCCGACTGAGGTGCCGTGCGCCGGGAGCCCGGGATGATCGGCGAGACGCCCCCTAGCCCACCGGCACCGGTGTGCGGTCGTCCGGCAGCCGCTCCGGTGCGCGGGCCGCGAGGAACGCGGTGCGGCGGCGCAGCCGGAAGCCGAGGGACTCGTAGAGCCGGATGGCGCCCGTGTTCCCGGCGCTGGTGTGCAGGAACGGCGTCTCGGCGCGCTCGCGGATGCCGTGGGCGACCGCGAGGACCAGGCGGGTGGCCAGGCCCTCACCGCGGTGGGCGGGGTCGGTGCAGACCGCGCTGATCTCGGTCCAGCCCGGCGGGTGCAGCCGCTCCCCCGCCATCGCGACGAGCGCCCCGCCGCGCCGGATGCCGAGGTAGGTGCCGAGTTCCACGGTGCGCGGCAGGAACGGCCCGGGCTGGGTGCGCGCCACCAGGTCGAGCATCTCGGGCACGTCCGCGGGCCCGAGCCGGACCGCCTCCGCGTCGGGAGCGGCGGCCACACCGTCGTCCACGAGCTGCACGCCCTCCACCCGCACGGTGATCTCCCAGCCCTCGGGGACGTCCCCGCGGATGCCGGGCAGCGGCACCTCGGCACCGGGTCCGGCCAGCGCGGCCAGGTCCGCCCAGTCCCGCGCGTCCGGTTCGTCGGGCAGCGCCAGCCACGGGGAGACGTCGACCGGGTAGCGCACGACCCGGCCGCGCCGCTCGGCGAAGCGGGCGTGCGGGCCGGTCAGGGAGGCGAGGGCCGGGTTGTCGAGGACGTGCGGGGCGGGGGCGGCGGCCCGGCCGGGGCCGCCCGGCGTGCTCACGACGCTCATACGGCCACCTCGATCTCGGTCCTGGAGACGTACGCCTGGGGCATCCTCTGTCCTCGCTTCCCTCGCGCTGTGACCGGCGCACCGGAGCCGGCACTGGGCGGCAAGGAACGGCGCCGGGGCGGTATTCCCGGGCGCGGACAGAGTTCACACGGCCGCAACGAGCGGGGTGCCGGCCAGGGACGGAGCACCCGGAACGACAGCGTACGGTTGAACCATGAACGTCACGCGAGGCTTCACGGGCCGCCCGCGCCAGCACGATCCGGGGCTGCCGCCCGGACAGTACGACGCGCGCGACGACTGGCCCGTCCTGTCCGCCGAGGTCACCCCGGACCTCTCCCCCGCCGACTGGTCCTTCCGCATCGACGGCCTGGTCGGGCGCGCGCAGACCTGGGACTGGGACGCCGCCCACGCGTTGCCGGCATCGGCGTACGAGGGCGACATCCACTGTGTGACCGGCTGGTCGAAGTTCGGTGTGCGGTTCGGTGGCGTCTCGTTGGACGCCTTCCTGAGTGTGGTCCAGCCACATGGGTCCGCCACACATGCCCTCGCCTACTCCCACACGGGTTACACCACCAATCTGCCGCTCGCCGACCTGACCGGCGGGCGGGCCTGGATCGTCTGGGAGTACGACGGAAAACCACTGGCGCCGGAGCACGGCGGCCCGGCGCGGCTGCTGGTGCCCCACCTGTACTTCTGGAAGAGCGCGAAGTGGATCGCGGGCATCACGCTGCTGGACCACGACGAGCCGGGCTTCTGGGAGGGCAACGGCTACCACGCGCGCGGCAACCCCTGGGAGGAGCAGCGGTACTCCGGTGACTGAGACGGTGACCACGACAGGGAAGACGCAGCCGGCGCAGCCGGCGCAGCCGGCGCGGCCGACGCAGACCGCTCCCGAGGCGCCGCGGGCCACCGGAGCGGCCGCTCGGCCCGGTCCCGCGACGCGTTTCGCGGTACCGGGGCGGATCGCCGTGAGCGGCGAGGCGGCGACGGCGTGGCAGACCGCCACGCTGACCGAGGTCCGGCGCGAGACGCCGCACGCGGCCACGTTCCGGCTGGCGGTGCCGCGGTGGGCGGGGCACCTGCCGGGCCAGCACCTGATGCTGCGGCTGACCGCGGCGGACGGCTACACGGCCCAGCGCCACTACTCGATCGCGTCCGCCCCGGACGGCTCCGGCCACATCGAGCTGACCCTGGACCGGGTGCCGGACGGCGAGGTCTCCGGCTGGTTCCACACCGTGGCCAGGCCCGGTGACACGGTCGAGGTGCGCGGCCCCTTGAGCGGCTTCTTCGCCTGGCCGGGCGACCGGCCCGCGCTGCTGCTGGGGGCCGGCTCCGGGGTCGTACCGCTCATGTCGATGGTGCGGCACCACCGGGCGCGCGCCCTGACCATCCCGTTGCGGATGCTGGTGTCGGCGCGCAGCCCCGAGGAGCTGATCTACGCGGCCGAGCTGGGCGCGGAGACGACGCCCGTGTTCACCCGCAGCGCCCCGCCGGGGGTGCCGGTGGGGCGTATGACGGCCGCACATGTGGCACCGCTCCTGGCCGAGCAGCCTGCCGGTGGGTGGGAGGCCTATGTGTGCGGATCCAACAGCTTCGCCGAGCACGCGTCCCGGCTGCTGGTCGCGGCGGGACAGCCGGTGGAGCGCATCCGGATCGAACGGTTCGGCTGAGCCTCGGGCTCGGATACGGCCGAGGGTGCCGATACGGCCGAGGGTGCCGATACGGCCGAGGGTGGCGATACCGCTGAGGGGCCGGTTCAGCCGAGGGCTCGGTTCAGCCGAGGGCTCGGTACAGCCGAGGGCTCGGTACAGCCGAGGGCTCGGTTCAGCCGAGGGCTCGGTTCAGCCGAGGGTTCGAGACGGTCCGAGCGGCGCTACCGGACCAACAGCCCGGCCTAGTCGATTCGTTGCCCCCACGAGCCGTCGGCCTGCCGAACCGCTCGGCCGGGCGCCCGGCTTCGCGCGGTCGCGTGCCGCGCGCGAGCGTGGGGCGCTTGGTCGGGTTCCGTGCGCCATCCCGGCCGGAACTAGCGGTTCCCGGCATGCGCGAGGTACGCCGAACGGGGTACGAGACGGGTGTGGACGCTCGTGCACGTGAGCGG
The DNA here is from genome assembly GCF_040632975.1 of Streptomyces sp. NPDC013455. Lineage (NCBI taxonomy): Bacteria > Bacillati > Actinomycetota > Actinomycetes > Kitasatosporales > Streptomycetaceae > Streptomyces > Streptomyces sp. NPDC013455. The sequence goes on from NZ_JBEYCX010000006.1 coordinate 192,137, forward strand.
TGGGGACGGTGGGCCGGCGGACCCGGCCGCTCCGGCTCCCCGGCTCCGGCGGTGGCGAGGAGGTGGACATGCGTACCCGGGTGCGAGGCTGGCGCTGGCGGCGCAATCCGCTGCGGCGCCGGGCGGACGTCGTGGAGGCCTGGACGGTGCTGGTGGTCGCCGTCCTGCTGTTCGCCGTCGCCCCCCTGGTCGGCGTGGCCGCGGGTCTGCACGCCCATGACCGGGCCGCGTCGCTCGCCGCGGCGCAGCGGGCGGAACGGCACCAGGTGCGCGCGGTGGTCATAGGCGAGCCGCCGGAGCGGCAGTCCGCGGTGCAGGGCGACCGTCAGCGGCCGTACCGCGCCCAGGTGCGGTGGACCGAGCCGGGCCAGGGGGTGCGGACGGCGTGGGCCCGGGTGCCGGCGGGGGCCCGTACCGGGGAGCCGGTCCCGGTGTGGTTCGACTCACGGGGCCGCAACGTCGCACCGCCGCCGGACGAGGCGGCGGTCTGGCAGCACGCGATCAGCGTCGGGCTGGCCGCGGCCGGCGGTACGGCGGCCGTCGTGGTGCTCGGCCACGCGGTCGAGCGGCGGATCGCCCTGCGGCACCGGATGGCCGAGTGGGAGCGCGCGTGGGCGCGGACCGGGCCGCGCTGGACCCAGCCGCGGACCTGACCGAGTGGTGGTCCGGCCCATCGCGGCATGACGATGCCGGGGCCGCCGATAGGAGTAAGCGCTTACCCACCCAGGGGCCCACCCGCGGACGGACGGACGGACGGACGGGCGGACGGACGGACGGGCGGACGGAACCCCGGCCTCCGCGGATCCCTGGCGATTCGTCCGATCACCCACGTACGGTGGGGCGACGCTGTCTCCCTTGACCAAGGTGGTTGTTGATGGCCCTGTTCGACCTCCCTCTCGACGAACTCCGTGCGTACCGCAGCGAGTCCACCGAACCGGACGACTTCGATGCTTTCTGGGACAAGACGCTCCAGCAAGCGCGTGAGCACGAGCTGGACGCCCACTTCGAGCCGGTGGAGACCGGACTGTCCACGGTCGAGGTGTACGACGTGACGTTCGCCGGGTTCGGCGGCCATCCGGTCAAGGGCTGGCTGCGCCTGCCGGCCGGCGCCGACGAACCGCTTCCGCTGGTCGTGGAATTCATCGGTTACGGCGGCGGGCGGGGGCTGCCCCACGAGAACCTGCTGTGGGCGTCGACGGGCCGGGCGCACTTCATGATGGACACCCGCGGACAGGGCAGCGCCTGGGGCGCCGGCGGCGGCACGCCGGACCCCGTGGGCGCCGCGCCCGCGTACCCCGGGTTCATGACGCGGGGCATCGACGCGCCCGAGAACTACTACTACCGCCGGGTGTTCACGGACGCCGTGCGCGCGATCGAGGCGGCCCGGTCGCATCCGCTGGCCGACCCGGCCCGGACCGTGGCGACCGGTGCGAGCCAGGGCGGCGGCATCGCCCTGGCCGTCGGCGGGCTGGTCCCGGACCTGGTCGCGGTCGCCCCGGACGTGCCGTTCCTGTGCGACTTCCCGCGCGGGGCGACCCTGACGGACCGTCACCCGTACCGGGAGATCGCTCTGTTCCTGAAGACGCACCGCGGCCGCTCGGCGGAGGTGCTGCGCACGCTCTCCTACTTCGACGGGGTGCACTTCGCGGCCCGCGGCCGGGCGCCCGCCCTGTTCTCCGCGGCGCTGGAGGACCAGACCTGCCCGCCGTCGACGGTCTTCGCGGCCTTCAACGCGTGGGCGCACGAGGACAAGGCGATCGAGGTGTACGACTTCAACGACCACGAGGGCGGCGGCCCGTTCCAGGAGGCCGAGAAGCTGCGCTGGCTGCGCTCGTACGCCTGAGCCCCGCCGCCGGTGCCGTTGCGGCGGCGGTACAGGCGGGGCCCGCCGGGCCGGTGCCGTCGCGGCCGCCGTACACCCGAGGCCCGCCGCCGGCCGATGCTCTCGCGCCGCCCTTCCGTCCGGTCCGACCAGTCGGTACGTTCGGAGCGCCCGGGCCGCACCGCCGCGGCCCGGCTTCCCGGCGACGACGGAGGGCCCATGTCCGCGCACGAGCAGCAGCAGACACCGCAGACGCACGCACCGATCCACGGCCACTGTGATCCGCGCTTCGCCGCGGTGCGGGAGGCGTTCGAGGAGAACTTCCGCACCCGGGCGGAGCTCGGCGCCGCGGTGGCCGTGACCGTCGGCGGCGAGACGGTGGTCGACCTCTGGGGCGGCTGGGCGGACGCGGCGCGCACCCGGCCCTGGACCCGGGAGACGGTGGTGAACGTCTGGTCGACCACCAAGGGGCCGGTGGCCCTGTGCGCGCACGTCCTCGCCGACCGGGGCCTGCTGGACTTCGACGCCCCGGTGGCCGCGTACTGGCCGGAATTCGCCGCCGCGGGCAAGGAGAAGGTGCTCGTGCGCCACCTCCTGTCGCACCGCGCCGGGCTGGCCGGACTGCGCGAGCCGCACAGCCTGGAGGAGCTGTACGACTGGGAGCTGACCACCGCGCGGCTCGCGGCCATGGAACCCTGGTGGGAGCCCGGCACCCGGTCCGGTTATCACGCGCTGACCTACGGCTTCCTGGTCGGGGAGGTCGTGCGGCGGATCTCGGGGCTGCGGCCGGGCGCCTTCCTGGAGCGGGAGGTGACCGGGCCGCTCGGGATCGACTTCACGGTCGGCCTGCCGGCACGGGAGTACGGCCGGGCGGCGGAGCTGGTGCCTCCGCGGGCCGCGTCGCCCGCCGGACAGGAGGCGGTCTTCAAGGAGTTGGCCCCGGCCGCGGTGGCCGCCCTGACCAACCCCGCCGTCGGGGCGGCGGACGCGACCAGCCCCGGCTGGCGGGCGGCGGAGATCCCCGCGGCGAACGGGCACGGGACCGCGCGGGCGGTCGCGGCCCTGTACGGCGTCTTCGCCGGCCGCGGTGCGTACGGCGGCCGCCGGATCCTGTCCCCGGAGGCGGCGGAGCGGGTGCGGGAGGGTCAGGGCAGCTGCCGGGACCTGGTGCTGGGCGCGGGGTTCGAGGGCGAGACCGAGATCGGGCTCGGGCTGTGGCTGAGCGGGCCCCACGGGTCGTACGGCCCGAATCCGCGCGCTTTCGGCCATGACGGATTCGGCGGTTCCTGTGGGCTCGCCGACCCGGACGCGGGAGTGTCGCTGGGCTACGTCATGAACCGGATGGGCCCGCACATCGCCGACGATCCGCGCAAGACAGCGCTGGTCGACGCCCTGTACAGCGCTCTGTAAGGGCGCCTCGGCGCGCCGGGTGACGGACGTGCGCGCGGGTGGAATTCGGCCGAACCGACCGTCCACCCTTCCCCCGTGGTTTAGACCAATGCTAATTGTGGTCGCGCAACGAGCCCGAACGACTACGTCTTGTCACCGACAGGAGGGCGCGGCATGGCCCGCACCACCTCACACGATCCCTCGCCCAGCGACAGCGACAGCCGGCCCCTGTACGGACGGATCGCGGCGCTGCTCCTCGACGAACTGCGCGACGGCACCATTCCGCCCGGTGAACGGCTGCCGGGGGAACGGCACCTGGCCGCGCACTTCGGGGTCAGCCGGGAGACCGTCCGCCAGGCGCTGGAGGTGCTGCGCCGCGGCGGTCTGGTCGCCACCGACCGGCGGGGCAGCCACGCCACGCTGCCCGGCCGGCCGGTCGAGACACCGGCCTGTCTCACCTTCCCGGTGGGCGCCCGGTCGGCGGATCCGTGTGCGGTCGACCGGGCCACGGTGACCTGGGAGGCGCCGCCGCCGGAGCACGCCAGGGCCCTGGGCCTGGCCCCGCACCGGCCCACGCTGGTGCACCGCTACCAGTCGGTGGCGCCGGACGGGCGGTCGCTGCGGACGGCGGTGAGCTCGTTCTCGGCGGTGGTGCTGGCCGAGGTGGCGGAGCTGGCCCGCTACCGGAGCCGGGCCGACGGGGCCACGCCCGCGCAGCTGCGGCGGGCCTACGACTGGATGCGCAAGGCGGGGCTGACCCTGCACCACCGGGATGCCATCAGCCAGGTCGGCGACGCTTCTTCGGTGCGGGTGACGCGGCGGGTGCACGACCAGTACGCGCGCCCGCTGGAGATCACCGACCTGGTGGTCGACGCCGAACAGGACGCGCTCGTCTACGAGTTCACGCTGCCCGCCGCGGTCTGACCGCCGCCGGGCGGCGCGCCGGCCCTGCGGGCCACCACCAGCCGGGCGCGCGGGCTGCCGTCGGCCCGCCGCCCGAACTCGGGCAGGGCGGCCAGCTCGACGGTGAAACCCGCGCGCTCCAGCTCCTCCCGCACGGATCCGAGCCGGAAGGCCCGGTAGTACATGACGAAGGGGGGCCGCCACAGCGCGTTGCGCACCCGCATCACCGCGTCGAAGCCGAGCAGGAGCCAGAACGCGGGGTGGCCGGGGCGGGGCGGGGCGAACACGGGGAAGGCGAACCGGCCGCCCGGCCGCAGCACCGAGTGGACCTGTCCGAAGAGGCCCGGCAACTCCCGCGGCAGGAAGTGTCCGAACGCCCCGAAGGAGACGACGAGGTCGAACGCGGCCGTGAACGGCAGTTGCCGGGCGTCGCCGCGCACCCAGGCCATCCGGGGCCCGCCGGCGGGCCGCACCCGCTGCCGGGCGACGTCGAGCATGCCGGCGCTGAAGTCGACCCCGGTGACGCTGCGGCGGCACAGGCCGGTCAGCAGCCGTGTCCCGGCGCCGGTCCCACAGCACAGGTCGAGCCCGTCCGTGAACGGGCCGAGCGGCACCAGCGCCTTCGCCACGGAGTCCAGCACGGCGTCGGGGGTGCGGAAGGGGGTGTGATCGAACTTCGGCGCGAGCAGGTCGTACCCGCGCTCGACGGAGGACAGCGCCTGGACGGCGAGTTCGCGGAGCGTGGGGCCTTCGGGACCGTACATTCCGTCAGCCTAGTCCGCTCGTCGCGGCACCGGGGCGGCCCGTGGGCGGCGGCTCAGGTCAGCCGAAGACGTCGTGGCAGAGCTGGACGATCTCCGGTGCGGCCACCCCGTCCGCCTCACGGCACACATCGCGCATACCGACGGTGGCGGTCGGGCGCGGACGCGGGACCGGGTGCCGTGCGGGCGGCCGCCGCTGCGGGCGCGGGTGCCGTACCGGCGGGGCGGCGGGCGCCGCGGTCCGGGGCGGGGGCACGAGCCGCGCCGCGCGGACGGGCACCGGGCCCCGTCGCGGCGCGGCCGCCGGACGCGGCCGGTGCGTGCGCTCGGGGCCCGTGCGCACGAGCGCGGCGTGCCCGGCCGGTTCGCTCACCGGTGCCGTCAGGACCGACGGCCGCACCGCCGCGTCCGGGACGAGGAAGCGTCTGGAGCGGGCGGTGTCGGGGGCTTGGGCGGAGCTGACGGTGGTGCAGCCGGCGACGCTCATCAGCGCCGCCACCAGCAGCGGAAGAAGTCGGCGAGGCACCCTCTCACTCTGCCGTACCGCGCGCGGTCACGGTCCGCGTTCCGCGGCGGCACCACCCCGACGGGCGATCGGCCCGGTCGGGGCGACGCGCGCGGGCGCGCCCGCCTCCCCCCACCGCCGGGTCAGTCCCGGAGCTGCCGCAGGGTGGCCTTGGCGTCGGTCTTCAGCCAGTCGGAGACGTCGGTGAGGGCGGGCGGGTCCTTGTCCTCGTCGTACGAGCTGAGATAGGTGCTGTACGCCATCGTGTACGTCACCCATCCGTCGCGGACGGCGAGCGTGGCGTACCGGGAGCCGCTGGAGGACCCGTTCGTGGTGTCATGGCTGACCAGGTACGCCTCGTCACCGATGCCCTCGACGGAATCGACGTCGTAACCCGTGTGGCTCTCCCCGTAGTTCTTCCAGGTGGCGGTGAACTCCGGCGCGGGGTCGGTCTTCTTGTGCAGGTCCAGCTGCAGGGTGAGGTAGGCGTCCGCGTACGTCGAGCCGGGCTTCTTCAGGCTCAGGCTGCAGTAGCTCTCGTCCAGCGCCTCGTCCTTGAGGGCGGTGTGGGTCGGCGAGGAGTCGTTCTCGGTGTACTCGTCCTTGAAGGACGAATAGTCGGCGCTGGAGCACAGATTGGAGGGGGCCGAGTAGCCGCGCAGGTCCGCGCTGTCGCTCTTCCCGCCGACGAGGAGGACACCGGCCCCCCAGGCGGCGGAGGCCACGACCGCGCCGACGGCGGCCCACAGCACCGCGCGGCCGGCCCCGCCCGCGGCCGGGGGCGGGGGCGGCACGGGTCCGTACTGGTGCTGCGGTATGTAAGGGTTCCCCGGCTGCGGCTGCGGCTGCCCCGGCACGGGCTGACCGACCAGCGTGGGCTGTGCGTGGAAGGCCCCCGCCGGGGGCGACTGCGGGTGGGGGTAGGGGTAGGCCGTCGGCTGCGGCGGGACGGCGGGCTGCTGGGGGTGCTGGGGCTGCGGAGCAGGCTGGTCGGCCGGCTGCGGGGACTGCGGTGGCGTGGACATGCCGCGAAGATAGTACACGCTTGGCGGTCAAGTCCGCCGACGTCCGGGATCGTTATGGTCTGCGGACATCTGCTACGTATCGATGACGGCCGAGGGAGAGGTGGCGTGCGGTACCGGGCCGGGTGGCGCGGGTGAGGCCGAAGCGGTCGGCGTCCGGGCCGTGCGCCGCCGGATCGCGGCCGGCGGCGGAGTAGCCGGCGAGGACGGGGGTGCCGACGGGGATGAGCGTGCCTGCCACGGTCAGGTCGCGCACCGGGTAGCGGAACGGGAAGTAGCTGACCGGCGCGTCCCAGCGCAGCGTCTCCCCCACCACGTCCGCCCGGCTCGCCTCGCCCGCGCGCACCAAGGCGAGCTGGTCGGTGCGCTCTTGGCGACATCGGGGTGCTGGAGGAAGTCCCGCAGCGCCTCGTGCCCGAGTACGGCCATGCCCTCGGTGCCGCCGGGCAGCTCGACCGGGGCGACGGCGCCCTGGGCCAGCAGCCGTGCGTTGCCGGCGTGCGGGCAGCCGCCGGCGGGGTCCAGGCGGTGCGGGGTGCGGGCGGGTGAGCTCTGCACCGGATTCTCCTGACGTTCTCTTGGCAAGACGGTCGATCGCAGGCCGGGGCAGGGGGCGGCGGGAGGGTGCCCGGCGTTCACGGCGGGCGGGCCGGAATAGTCCGGCAGGGTGGCGTGTTGACGGTGGTGCGGACACGGGACCCCTGCGAGTGGTACCGTGACATCAGCACTCGTGTACGCCCACTCCTTGGGCGCCGGTGCGAGTTCCACCTCTTCACGCTGATCGCTCCGCCGTCGTCCGGATGTCCGGCGCCCGGCGCGTCAGCTTCTCCGTACCACCCCGCGGCAGGCCTTCCTCGCCGTACCCGGTGTGTCGTTCCCGCCGCCCGGAGGCAGTCGCAGACGCCTCCCGTTCGCGGCCTCTGCCCTCTCTTCCCCCTTCTTCTTCCTCGTTCGTCCGCGAAAGGACCCCACCATGACCACCACTGTCGAACACCCTCCCGAGGTACGCCAGGTTCAGCCGGACTCGCTCGTCGCCGGTGTCCTCGACGTCGACGCGCACGGGACGGGGCGGCTGCGGGGCGCCGGCCTCCTCGCCTCCCCCGCCGATCCGCAGGTCCCGCCGGCCCTGATCCGGCGCCACGGGCTGCGCAAGGGCGACCTGGTCGAAGGCGTCCCGGGCGCACAGCGGACGCTGGCCGAGGTCGCGCGCGTCAACGGCCGCGCACCCCGCGAGCTGCGCTCCCGGCGGCACTTCCACGACCTCACCCCGGTCCACCCGCACCGGCGCATCCGTCTGGAGCACCCCGCCTCCGGCCTGGCCGGACGCGTCACCGACCTGCTCGCCCCGGTCGGCAAGGGCCAGCGGGGCCTCATCGTGGCCCCGCCGAAGAGCGGCAAGACGGTGCTGCTCCAGCAGTTCGCCGCCGCCGTGGCCGGCAACCACCCCGAGTGCCGTCTGATGGTCCTCCTGCTGGACGAGCGGCCCGAGGAGGTCACCGAGATGCGCCGCTCGGTGCGCGGCGAGGTGTACGCCTCCACCTTCGACCGGCCGGCCAAGGAACACATCGCCCTCGCCGACCTGGTCGTGGAGCGGGCCAAGCGCCTGGTGGAGGCCGGCGAGGACGTCGTCGTCCTGCTGGACTCGCTGACCCGGCTGTGCCGGGCCCACAACAACGCCTCCGCCGCCGGCGGCCGGACCCTGAGCGGGGGTGTGGACGCAGGTGCGCTGCTCGGCCCCAAGCGGTTCTTCGGTGCCGCGCGCCAGGCCGAGGAGGGCGGCTCGCTGACCATCCTCGCCACGGCCCTGGTGGACACCGGCTCCCGTGCCGACGGCTACTTCTTCGAGGAGCTGAAGAGCACGGGCAACATGGAACTCCGCCTGGACCGGGACCTCGCCGCCCGCCGCCTCTTCCCCGCCGCCGACATCGACGCCACCGGCACCCGGCGCGAGGAACTCCTGCACGGTGCCGCCGAGTTGGCGGCCGTACACGGCCTGCGCCGCGCCCTGCGCGCCCGGGAGAACGGACCGTCGCCGCTGGCGACGCTCCTGGAGCGGCTGCGCGCCACACCGGACAACGCCGCGTTCCTGCGACGCGTCCTGCCCACCCTGCCGGCCGGCTGAGACCGGACCGCGCACTGCCGGGCAGGAGCGTCCGGGCAGGGCTGCGGCGGCCGGGGAGGTTCCGGCCGCCGCGCACGGCCGCAGGGCTGGCAGGGGAGGTCTCCGGCCGCCGCGCAGGGCCGGCAGGGGCGCGGGGCGCGTGGGCCGGTTCGGGTGGGCCGGTTCGGGTGAGCCGGTTCGGGTGAGCCCGGTGCCCGTGGGCCGCGCGGGGGCCGCGCATGGGCCGCATGGGGGCCGGGTGTGGCATCCGGGTTGCTCGGCGACCCGAACGGCCCGGCCGGCATGGTGCGGGCGGGCGATGTTCGTAGGTTGATCATATGGTCACCGGAATCTCATGTCGCGCGGCTGTGTCGGCCTGCTCCCTCTGTGTGGCGGGTCTGCTGGTGCTCACGCCGGCCGCCGCCGCCACCGGGCCCTGGGCCGGGGAGCCCGCCCCGCCCCACCCCCGGGCGGCGATGCCCGGGCCGTCCCTCCTCTACCGCTCCGGCATCCAGGTCCGGCCGCACCGGGGCGCGCCCGGACTGCCGGACGTCTCGGCGCTGTCCTGGCTCGTCGCCGACGCCGGCACCGGAGAGGTGCTGGCCGCGAACGACGCGCACCGCGAACTGCCGCCCGCGAGCACCCTGAAGACGCTGTTCGCCCTCACCGTGCTGCCGGCGCTGCCCAGCGGGCTGCAGCACACCGTGCGGTACGAGGAGCTGGAGGACGTCGGCGAGGGCAGCAGCCTCGTGGGCGTCGAGGAGGGACACACCTACCAGGTGGCCGACCTGTGGCGCGGGGTGTTCCTCAGCTCCGGGAACGACGCCGTGCACGTGCTGGCCGAGCTGGGCGGCGGCTGGCGGGCCACGGCCGCCCGCATGCAGGCCAAGGCCCGCTCGCTCGGCGCGCTGGACACCCATGTCGTCTCCCCGGACGGCTACGACGCCCCCGGCCAGGTGTCCTCCGCCTACGACCTGGCGGTGTTCGGCCGGGCCGGCCTCGCCGACCCCGACTTCGCCCGGTACTGCGCCACCCTCCAGGCCGATTTCCCCGGTGACGGGTCGTCGTACCCGATCGAGAACACCAACCGGCTGCTGACCGGCGAGGACGGGGTGGCGCCGTACCCCGGGCTGATCGGGATCAAGAACGGCTACACCAGCAACGCGGGCAACACGCTGGTGGCGGCGGCCCGCCGCGGCGGGCGCACCCTGGTGGTCAGCGTGCTGAACCCTCAGAGCGACGAGGGCTTCACCGTGTACGAGGAGGCCCGCGCGCTGCTCGACTGGGGCTTCGACGCGGCCGGACGGGTGGACCCGGTCGGTTCGCTGGACGGGCTGCGCACCCCGTCCCGTACGGCGGCGTCCGCCACGCCGGTGGCGGCGGCCGTGGCATCGGACGACGACTCGGGCTGGTCCGCCACCGCGGTCGTCGCGGGGCTGTCCGGGCTCGGCGCCGGTGCCGTCGCGCTGGCGCTGCGCGCCAAGGGCGGGCGGGCGGCGCGCGGCTGACCCGCCGGCAGGCCGAGCAACAGGCCCAGCGCGATCCACGCATAGGCGTTGCCACCGAGGAAGCCGTCGAGGCCGGAGGCGTCGTCGGACCACAGCCAGACCACGCTCGTGCACGGCACGGCGTACACGGCGGCCGCGGTCCGCGGGCGGCCGGCCCGCAGCAGCACCGCGAACGAGGGCAGCAGCCACACCAGATGGTGCACCCAGGTGACCGGGCTGACCAGGCAGGCCGCCGCACCGGTGAGCGCGAACGCCGCCGTCCAGTCACCGGCGGCGACCGCCCGGCGGCCGCGCCAGACCCAGACGCACAGGGTGAGCAGGACCGCCGTCGCCCACAGCGGGCGGCCGGTCTCGCCGAGCCGGGCCAGCACCCCTTGCAGGGACTGGTTCGAGACGTAGTCGAGGCGGCCGACGCGGCTGGTGTCCCACAGCGCCTCGGTCCAGTAGAAGCGGGAGGCCGCCGGGTCCGCCCAGGCGGCCAGCGCGGTCGCGGCGGCGGCGACGGCCGCGGCGGTCCCGGCCGCCCGCCGGCGCCCGGCGAGCAGCAGCAGGCCGATGAACAGGGCGGGTGTGAGCTTCACGGCGGCGGCGAGGCCGATCCCGGCGCCCGCCCAGCGGCCCCTGCCACTCGCCAGGAGCAGGCAGTCGCCGAGGACGAGGGCGAGCAGCACCAGGTTCACCTGGCCGAAGCCGAAGGTGTCCCGCAGCGGCTCGAACAGGGCGAGCAGGCACAGGCACAGCGCCCACCGGTACCAGCCCTGGCGCCGCCGTTGCGGTCCGGCCAGCACGCGCAGGACCACCGCGAGCGCGGCCAGGTTCACCAGCAGGGACACCACGATCGCGGTGGTCCGGCCGAGCAGGGCCAGCGGCAGCATGGCGACGGCGGCGAACGGCGGGTAGGTGAAGCCGTACCCGGTGCCCGGCACCCGGTAGTCGTAGATCCGGCCGCCGTGGTGCGCCCAGGTGTGCACGGTGCCGTAGTAGACCCGCAGGTCGAAGAAGTCCCGCAGCAACGGAACGGTCGCCGTGAACGCGGTCACCGCCGCCGCTGTGAGCAGGACGAGAACCAGCCGGCCGCGGTCCGTGCGCGGCCACCGCGTCCCGGGCGGCCCCGGCCGCTCCCCCGGCGCCGTCATGCGGTGCGTCCCGGGGCCGGGGCCTGCGCGGCCTGGTGGGCCTGCCAGAGCACGACCGCACCGAGCGCCCCGCCGGAGACGGCGAGCACCAGCTGCCCCAGGTCGGCCGGGCCGCCGCTGGGCAGTACGGCCAGGGCGAGCACCCCCGCCAGCGCGGCCGCCCGGTGCCGTACGGAGGTGCTGGGCGCGGCCGCGGCGATGAGGAACAGCCCCCACAGCACGTACCAGGGCCGCAGTGCCGGGCCGAAGGCGGCGACCGCGAGCAGGCTCAGGCCGAGCGCGTACACCGGCCGGACGCGCAGCCGCCGCCAGGTCAGCAGGACGGCTACGGCGGTGGCCGCGAGGCCGAGCAGATGCCAGGCCGGCACGGCCAGCGGGGCCAGGCCGCTGCCGAGGTGGGCGAGCAGGGCGCCGGTGGCGCGGCCGAGCAGACTGGTCAGCGCCCAGTTGTGGGGGGAGACCGGGGTGTCGAGGGCACCGATCCAGCCGTAGCCGGTGCCGACGACGGCGGTGGCGGCCACCGTCGTCGCGGCGGCGGCCGCCGCCGTGGCCAGGACCGCGGGCAGCGGCCGGCGGCCGGAGCGCACACCCAGGGCCACGACGGCCGCAAGGCCGAGCGCCGCCGGTGCCTTGACCAGGGCGGCGAGAGCGACGAGTACGGCGCCGGCGGCGGGTCCGCGGGCGCGCGCGGCGACCAGGCCCAGGCCGAGCAGGCCGAGCATGAGCGCGTCGTTGTGGGCGCCCGCGACCAGGTGCAGCAGGACGAGCGGGTTGAGGGCGCCGAGCCACAGGGCGGCGGCCGGGTCGGCGCCGCTGTGCCGGGCGAGGCGGGGCAGCGCCACGGCCATGAGGGCCACGCCGAGCAGGGCGGCCAGGCGCATGCCGAGCAGGCCCGCGGGCACTTCACCGTGGGTCAGCGCGGACAGCGCGCCGGCCAGGGCCAGGAAGGCGGGGCCGTAGGGGGCGCCGGTGTGCCGCCACATCGGGGCGACCTCGTCGGCGAGCGGGCCGCCAAGCCGGGCCGGCCCCTGCGCGTAGACGTCCATGTGGGCGTCGACCATGGCCCCCTGTGCGAGATAGCTGTACACGTCACGGCTGAACAGCGGCGGGGCGAGCAGCAGCGGGGCCGCCCACACGGCCAGCACCAGCAGCAGCGCGCGCGGGCCGGGCGGCCGCGGGCCGCGTACCAGGCGGCCGAGGAGCAACCAGGCGGCGGTCAGGAGAACGACCCCGAAGTACACCCCGACCAGGCCGAGCGCGGCCTGCGCGGATGCGGGCGCCGGCAGGTCCCGGACGGGCAGGGCGCCGGCCGTCTCACCGCCCAGCGCGAGGGAGGCCGTCCCGGCCAGGCCCAGCACCTGGCAGTGGCGGAGGTCGACGGGAAATGCCATGGCCAACACTCGGGCAGCGTGTCAACGCCGGATGGCCGGAAGGAGACGCCGGCCCTGCCGGGCGGGGGCCGCGACACGACCGCTGGGTGGAGTGCGGGGACGCGCCGCCGCCGCACGGGCCCCCGCGTTTCCACGGAAGACCGGCGGCGGCCGGCTCCCGCCGGCCCGGTCAGAACACCGACAGTCCGGTCAGGGTCGTGAAGCGGTCCAGGGCCGCCACGCCGGCCACCGAGTTGCCGCGTTCGTCCAGGCCCGGGCTCCACACGCACAGCGTGCACCGGCCGGGCACCACGGCGATGATCCCGCCGCCGACCCCGCTCTTGCCGGGCAGGCCGACCCGGTAGGCGAAGTCGCCGGCCGCGTCGTACGTGCCGCAGGTGAGCATGACGGCGTTGACCTGCTTGGCCTGGCTGCGGCTGAGCAGCCGGCTGCCGTCGGCGCGGACGCCGTGCCGGGCCAGGAAGCCGGTGGCCAGCGCCAGGTCGGCGCAGGACGCGGCGAGGGAACACTGCCGGAAGTACTGGTCGAGCAGAACCGGGACGTCGTTGTCGATGTTGCCGTAGGAGGCCATGAAGTGGGCGAGCGCGGCGTTGCGGTCGCCGTGCGCGGTCTCGGAGGCGGCGACCTCCTCGTCGAAGTCGAGGGCGGGGTTGCCGCTCTCGGCGCGCAGGAAGGCCAGCAGTTCTCCGGCCGCGTCCCCGGTACGGGTCTGGAGGCGGTCGGTGACGACGAGGGCACCCGCGTTGATGAAAGGATTCCGCGGAATGCCGTTCTCGTACTCCAGCTGGACCAGCGAGTTGAACGGGTTGCCGGACGGCTCCCGCCCCACGTGCTCCCACAGTTCGTCGCCCTCCCGGGCCAGGTCCAGGGCGAGCGTGAAGACCTTGGTGATCGACTGCGTGGAGAACGGCTGCCGCCAGTCCCCCACCCCGTACACCGTGCCGTCGAGCTCGGCGACGGCCATACCGAAACTGCGCGGGTCACGGGCCGCGAGGGCAGGGATGTAGTCGGCGGGGCGGCCGCGTCCGGGGGTACGGCTGACCTCCTCGGCGATGCGCTCCAGGACCGGCAGGAAGGCGTGGGACGACGTCGTTGTCATGATCACCATTGTGCCCGCCGGCCGGTCCGGCAGCGTCATCGGGAGGGTGTCGCCGCAGGTCAGGCGGCCGGTGCCCCGCTGCCCGCGACGACCTCCGGGCGCAGCAGGTCGGCGAGCCTCTCGGCCGGCAGCAAGCCCTTCTCCAGCACCAGTTCGGCCACGCCGCGGCCGGTGACGAGGGCCTCCTTGGCGATGTCGGTGGCCGCCGTGTAGCCGATGTGCGGGTTGAGGGCGGTGACCAGGCCGATGGAGTTCTCGACGGTCGCGCGCAGCCGCTCGGTGTTGGCGGTGATCCCGGACACGCAGCGCTCGGCGAGGGTGCGGCAGGCGCTCTCCAGGTGCGTGATCGACTCCGACAGGGAGTGCAGGATGACCGGCTCGAAGGCGTTGAGCTGGAGCTGCCCGGCCTCGGCGGCCATGGTGATGGCGACGTCGTTGCCGATCACCTCGAAGGCGACCTGGTTGACGACCTCGGGGATGACCGGGTTGACCTTGCCCGGCATGATCGAGGAACCGGCCTGCACGGGCGGCAGGTTGATCTCGCCGAGGCCGGCGCGCGGCCCCGACGACAGCAGGCGCAGGTCGTTGCAGCTCTTGGAGAGCTTGACCGCGACGCGCTTGAGCACGCCGGACATCTGGACGAAGGCGCCGCAGTCCTGGGTGGCCTCGACCAGGTTGACGGCCGTGACCAGCGGGAGGCCGGTGATGGCGGCGAGGTGCCGGCGGGCGGCCTCGGCGTAGCCGGCGGGCGCGTTGAGGCCGGTGCCGATGGCCGTGGCGCCCAGGTTGATCTCGTGGATCAGCTCGACGGCCTCGGCAAGACGGCTGCGGTCCTCCTCGATCATGACGGCGAACGCGGAGAACTCCTGCCCGAGCGTCATGGGGACCGCGTCCTGCAACTGCGTACGGCCCATCTTGAGCACGTCACGGAACTCGACGGCCTTCCGGGCGAACGCGTCCTGCAGGACGGCCATCGCCTTGAGCAGTCCGTGCACCGCGAAGACCGTCGCTATCTTGACGGCGGTCGGGTAGACGTCATTGGTCGACTGGCCGAGGTTGACGTCCTCGTTGGGGTGCAGAAGCGTGTACTGCCCCTTGGCGTGGCCGAGCAGCTCCAGCGCACGGTTGGCCACGACCTCGTTGGCGTTCATGTTGGTGGACGTGCCGGCCCCGCCCTGGATGACGTCGACGACGAACTGGTCGTGCAGCTCGCCGGCCCGGATCTCGCGGCAGGCTGCGACGATCGCGGCGGCCTTCTCGGGCGCCAGCAGCCCGAGCTCCTCGTTGGCGAGGGCGGCTGCCTCCTTGACGGCGGCCAGGGCGTCGATCAGGTGCGGGTAGGCGGAGATCGGGGTGCCCGTGATGGGGAAGTTCTCCGTCGCGCGCAGGGTGTGGATGCCCCAGTACGCGTCGGCGGGGACGTCACGGTCGCCGAGCAGGTCGTGCTCGGAGCGGGTGGCGGCGGTCATGAGGGGGTGGGTCCTCTTCCTGGGTACGGGGGTGGGAGCGGCCCGGCAGGGGGCGGGGGGAAGTGCGTGATCGTCGACGGGCGGGCCGCGGACCGGTGCGCGCGGCCACGGACGACGGCGGACCGGTGACTACACGCCGGCGGTGACGGCGACCGGGTCCAGCGCACGCACGGGCCGCACACACCCCACCGGCTCCCCGCCCCCGAGCAGCGGCTCCCCCGCGAACTCGGTGAGCAGCGCCGGATCGACGCCCGCGCGGGCCAGCGCGGCGGCCGCCACCGGGATGCGGGCCCGGTTCGCCCCGTCGGCTATCTTCACGGCGACCGCCGTGCCGTCGGGCAGCGCGGCCACCTGGACGCCCTCGAAGCCGTCCTTGGCGAGCAGACCCGGCACGGCCCGCATGAGCGCGGCGACGTCCCGGCCGGAGCCGGACGCCATCTCGGCGTGGTCGCGCATCGCGTCGGCGACCCGGGCCTCGGGCGTGCCGGGCGCGGCGGAGGTGATCCGGGCGAGGGCGCGGGCGAGGCCGTGCAGGGAGACTGCGAACAGCGGGGCGCCGCAGCCGTCCACGGTCACCCGGGCCACGCGCTGGCCGGTCAGCTCCTCGACGGTCGCGGCGATGCCCTGCTGGAGCGGGTGCGCGGGGTCGAGGTAGTCCGTCAGGGACCAGCCGTTGAGCTTGGCCGTCCAGAGCATCGCCGCGTGCTTGCCGGAGCAGTTCTGGGCGAGTCGGGAGGGCCGCCGGCCGCCCCGCACCCAGGCGTCCCGGACGGCCGGATCGAACGGCATGTCGGGCACGTTGCGCAGGTCGTCCTCGGTGAGCCCGGCGAGTCGGAGGATGCGCCGGGTGCCGGCGAGGTGGCGCTCCTCGCCGGAGTGGCTGGCGGCGGCCAGCGAGAGCAGTTCGCCGTCGAGCGGGAGTCCGGCCCGCAGCATCGCCACGGCCTGGACGGGTTTGAGGGCCGAGCGCGGGTAGAAGGCGGCCTCGATGTCGCCGAGCTGGAACCGCACCCGGCCGTCGGCGCCGAGCACGACGACGGAGCCGTAGTGGATGCCCTCGACGACCCCGCCGCGGACCAGGTGGGCGACGGGGGCGTGGAGGGGTTCGCGGACGACGGGTGCGTCGACGGGGGAACTGCTGTGCATCACTGCCTGCATCATGGGATCGGGGTCGGCCGGAACGCGGATCACGCGTCGGCGCCGGTGGACGTGCGGGTGGTCGGCGTCGGGGGCGTCGGTACGGCCGGAGCAGGGAAGTGTCCCGTCCTCGGGTGGCCGCTCGCTCATGCCTCGGGTGCGCCTTCCGCGGGGCGGTTCGTCCGCCGGGGACGGACGATGTCGGTGAGGGTCGTCTCGACGCGGTCCAGATGGTGGCTCATGGCCTCCACCGCGTCGTGCTCGGAACCGTCGGCCAGCGCCTCGACGATCGCCCGGTGCTCGCGGTTGGACTGCTCGCGGCGCCCGCCCAGCTCGTTGAGGAAGGCCGACTGACGTGCCAGTGCGTCGCGGATCTCCTCGATCACCCGGCGGAAGACGGGGTTCTGGGCGGCCTCGGCCACGGCGAGGTGGAAGAGGGTGTCCATCGCGACCCAGGCGGTGGTGTCCGTCTCCCGCTCCATGCGGTCGAGCAGGTGGGCCAGGTGGTCCAGGTTCTCCGGGGTGCGGCGCCGGGCCGCGTATCCGGCGACCGGGATCTCGATGTGGCGGCGCACTTCGAGCAGGTCGCTGGCCGCGTAGTCGCCGAAGGTGGGGTCCTCGACGGCGTTGGCGACGACGAAGGTGCCCTTGCCGGTCCGGGAGACCGTGAGGCCCATCGTCTGGAGTGCGCGCAGTGCCTCGCGCAGCACCGGCCGGGACACCTCCAGGGCGCGGCACAGCTCGGCCTCGGAGGGGAGCTTGTCGCCGATGGCGTACTCGCCGCGTTCGATGGCGCCGCGGAGGTGGGCGAGGACCGCTTCCATGGCGCTCACGCGCCGGGGGCCACGCCCACCTGTCTGGCTGTCTGACAGGTTCACGAGTGACGATCCTGCGGGGTGCGGGCGGGGACTGTCAAGGCGACCGTATGGAGACGTTCACGGGGTACGGACGCCTGCATACAGGCATCCGCACCCCGCTGTCCGCCGGCGTCTCGGCTCAGCTGCCGAGCGTGCCCGTGCCCAGGAGGCCGAGGAGGAGGACACCGATCGCGATCCGGTAGATCACGAAGGCGTTGAAGGAGTGCTTGGCGACGAACTTGAGCAGCCAGGCGATGGAGGCGTAGGCGACCACGAAGGAGACGAGGGTGCCGACGACCAGGGGGGCGGCGCCCACGCCCGTGCCGAGCGCGTCCTTCAGCTCGTAGATGCCCGCGCCGGTCAGGGCCGGGATGCCGAGGAAGAAGGAGAGGCGGGTGGCGGCGACCCGGTCCAGGTCCAGGATGAGCGCGGTGGACATGGTGGCGCCGGAGCGGGAGAAGCCGGGGAAGAGCAGGGCGAGGATCTGGGAGCAGCCGACCCACATCGCGTCCTTGAACGACGTGTCGTCCTCCCCCCGCTTGTGCCGGCCCATCTGGTCGGCGGCCCACATCACACCCGAGCCGACGATCAGCGAGCCGGCCACCACCCACAGGGAGGCGAGCGGACCGTCGATCAGCGGCTTGGCGGCAAGGCCCACCAGGACGATCGGCACGGTGGCGGCGATCACCCACCAGGCGAACTTGTAGTCGTGGTGGTAGCGCTCCTCACGGTCGGCCAGCCCGCGGAACCAGGCGGTGACGATCCGCTTGATGTCCTTGAAGAAGTACACGAGGACAGCGGCGATGGCGCCGACCTGGATGACGGCGGAGAAGCCGACGACGGACTTGTCGTCGACGGGAATGTCCATCAGGCCCTCGGCGATCTTCAGGTGACCCGTGGAGGACACCGGCAGGAACTCGGTCACCCCCTCGACGACTCCGAGGACGACGGCCTGACCGACGGAGATGGCGCTCATGGGATCCAGTTCTGGGGAGAGTGGGTCGACAGTGCTGTGGACAGTACTTGCTGTTTCCGCCCGGACGGCAAGCGCCTAGGCCCACAGGGCGCCGGCGAGTGAGACCCCGGTGAACGCCGCCGCGAGTCCCACGAGCAGGCTCGCCACGACGTTCACGGCGGCGTAGAGGCCGGAGCCGGCCTCGGTCAGCCGCAGGGTCTCGTAGGAGAAGGTCGAGTACGTCGTCAGCGCGCCGCACAGTCCGGTACCCGCCAGGAGCTGCGTGGAGGACCCCGCGGCCCCGGCGGACGCGGCCCCCGTCAGCAGTCCGAGGACCAGACAGCCGACGACGTTCACCACGAAGGTGCCCCACGGGAAGAGCGAGTCGTGGCGGGCCTGCACGGCACGGTCGGTGAGGTAGCGCAGGGGTGCGCCGACGGCGGCTCCCGCGATGACCAGAAGCCAGTTCACAACGAGTTCTTACCCTTCGGGTCCGTTTCGTCCGGACTGGGCGTGCGCCCCGCGCCGGGGCTCCCCCCGGCCGGAGGCCGGTCGGTCCGGGGCAGGACGACCTCGCACTCCTCCAGGGTCACGAGGTGCTCGCCGACCAGTTCCGCCAGCCGCGGGAGGAACGCGCGCACCCGCTCCTCGGCGTCCACGACGACGACCGCGACCGGCAGGTCCTCGCTCAGGGACAGCAGGCGGGAGGTGTGGATGCGGGAGGAGGCGCCGAAGCCCTCGACGCCCCGGAAGGCACTGGCCCCGGCGAGCCCGGCGGCGTGCGCGCGGTGCACGATCTCGGAGTAGAGGGGCTTGTGGTGCCAGGTGTCGTTCTCGCCGACGTAGACGGTCAGCCGGAGGGCGCGGCCGGTGGGTGACGTCATCGCCGCCTCCCGGTCAGCAGCCGGCGGGCGGCGGCCGAGGCGAGCCAGACCGCCGCGAGCGCCGCGCACAGCGTCGCGGCGAGGTAGGCGAGCGCGAGGCCGGGGCGGCCACCGTCGAGCAGCTTGCGGGTGTCGACCGCGTAGGTGGAGAACGTGGTGAAGCCGCCGAGGACGCCGGTGCCGAAGAACGGGCGCAGGAGGCGGTGGGCGGCCCACACGTCCGTGATCAGCACCATGAACACTCCCATGACCGCGCAGCCGGAGACGTTCGTCCAGAACGTCGCCCAGGGGAAACCGCCGGGAGGCGTGGGCCAGGCGAGGGTGAGCGCGTAGCGGGCCAGGGCGCCGAGCGCGCCGCCGAGCGCCACGACCGCGACGACGGGGGCCTGGCCACGCCAGGCGGGCCGCCCCGGTGCCACCGGGCGGGTGCCGAGGGTCTTCGGTTCCGGCGCCGACATGCTCGTACATCTCCTGTTCGGGCCCTGCCCCCGGGGTGATCACGGCCGGGACCAGGGTACCGCCGTCGCGGCGGGCGGCGGGCTTCGCGCATGCGGCCGCACCGGCCTGCCGGAAGCTGCCGTCAGCGGGCGGCGGGCTTCGCGCAGACGGCCACACCGGCCTCCCACAGGCTCCCGAGCACCAGGTGGCCGCCGGTCGCGCAGACACTCGTGACCATGCGGAAGCCGGAGCGCCGGCGGGTCAGGTGGTGCACCGTCCGGCCCCGGTCGTCGACGGCGACGACGCCCACGGTCCGGCTCGGGCGGTACGGCGCGCGCACGGCGGCCCGGGCGGCGCCGCGGCGGACGGCCGGGCGGGCGCGGTGCAGCAGGTCCAGCGGGGGGACGCGGGGACTGGCGAGGGCGACCCAGACCGGCCCGTCGGGGCCTTCGCGCCAGAGGTTGTCCGGCATGCCGGGGAGGTCGGCGAAGGGCTCTGCCTGTCCGGCGCGGGGGCCGGTGAGCCGGTAGCGGGTGAGGCGGCAGGAGCCGCTCTCCGCGATCACCAGGAAGGAGCCGTCGCCGCTCGGGGCGAGCCCGTTGGCGAACTGGAGGCCCTCCAGCAGGACCTCCGGCTCCCCGCCCCCGGGAGCGAGCCGCAGCAGGCGCCCGGTGCCGGTGTGTTCGACGATGTCGCCGATCCACCGGTCCAGTGGATGGCGGCGGCTGGACACGGTGACGTACACGGTGCCGTCGGGCAGGGCGACGGCGTTGCTGCAGAAGCGGAGCCGCTCCCCCGCCACCGAGTCGGCGAGGACCCGGACGGTGCCGTCCTCCGGGCCCACGCGCAGCAGGCCGCGTTCGGCGTCGCACACCAACAGGTCGCCGCAGGGGAGGATTTCGAGTCCGAGCGGACGGCCGCCGGTCTCGGCCAGCACCTCCACGCGGGCCGTGAGCGGGTCACCGACGTGGTGGACGCGGAGGATGCGCCCGTCCGCCACTCCGGTCAGCACGCGTCCGTGCGCGTCGGCGACGACGTCCTCGGGGCCGAGGGCGCCCAATGAGACGTAGTGGAGCGGCACGAGTGGCGAGGCTCGGTCCATGTGCGGTCCCTTCTCCGTGGCGTCCCTGAACGGTGGGGTCACGAACGGTGGGGTCACGAACGGTGGGGTCCCCGAACGATGGGGTCCCCGAACCGTGGAGTCCCCGAACCGTGGAGCCCTCGAACCGTGGGGGCGGCCCGTACCGCTCCGCGCGGGCCTCGGCCGGTACGCCCGGTGTGCCGCGCGTGCGCCCGGCCCCGCGGGCGGCGGGCCCCGGGCGGGGCGGCGGACGGCGGGCAGGGGGCGGCGGACGGCGGTGTCCCGCACCGCCGGGGTGGCCCTCCGCCGGAGCCGCCGGCCCGCGGCCCGGCCGTGTCACCACCCCTTCTCGAACATCCGGGCCACCTCGGCGATACGGACCTCGTCGCGGCGGTAATAGGTGCGGCAGCGGACCCGGCGGGTGCGCAGGACACCGAGGCGGGTGAGGAAGTCGAGGTGGGTGACGGCGGTCCGGCGGGGCACGCCGAGCTTGGCGGCGAGCGCCCGCGCCGTGACGCCGGGGTCGCGGGGGTCGCGGTGGCGCGCGTCCGGGAAGTGGACGTCCGGGTCCTTGAGCCAGTCCAGGATGGTCTGCCGCATCCGGCCCGAGGGAGTTCCCGTCATCCGTCCGCCCTCCGTCCCCGGCCTCCTCGTACGCAGTGTTCCCACTGTGGCGGCGGCGACGCGGTCACGTCCCGGACTCGCTCCCGCTTGTCCGGTACCGAACGGCCGTGCGACCGATGAACGATGCCGGCGCCCCGGGAACACGGCGAGGGCCCGGTCGCGGCGTGCGACCGGGCCCGGTACGCGGGAGCTCCATCGTGGCCGGACCACGTCATGCAGGGCGCGGGCCGGTGCCGGCTGGACCACGTCGTGCAGGCGCAGCCCGGCGATGGCTGAACCAGGCGGCGCAGGCGAGGCTCAGCGGTGGCTGAACCACGTCATGGAGGAGAGCGCCTTGTCGTCGTAGCCGAACAGGGCCTGGTTCTCCCAGCCGTTGCCGGAGCCGGGGTCGGCCGGGTCCCAGCCGTTGCCGGTGACGGCGGTCCAGGTGGCCTCCCAGTAGAAGACGCCGAGACCGCGGCCGTTCGGAACGGCCTCCACGATGCTCGTCACGTCCTTCATCCACTTGGTCTGCCCGGCCACGGTCGCCGGGTAGCCGGGGACGAGCTCGCCGCCGGTGTCGATCTGGTTGGTGAGCGGGTCGTCGCTGTCCAGGCGGAAGGGGTAGGCGGTCTCGGCGACGAACACCGGCTTGCCGTAACGGGCCGCCGCGTCGTCCAGGGTGGCCTGGAAGTCGGAGAGCGGTCCGTGCCAGTAGCCGTAGTACGACAGCCCGATCGCGTCGAACCTCACCCCCTTGGCGACGGCGTTGTCGAACCACCACTCGGTGCCGGCCTTGTCCCCGCCCTTGGCCAGGTGCAGCGCGACGGGGGTGGACGAGTTGACCGCCTTGACGGCGTCGTAGCCGGAGTTGATCAGCCCTGCGAGCTGGCTCCAGTTGTCCGTCGACCCTTCGGACCAGAGCATGCCGCCATTGATCTCATTGCCCACCTGGACCATGTCGGCGGTGGTGCCTTGAGCCTTCAAGGCACTCAAGACGTCGTACGTGTGGTTGTACACGTCCGTCTTGAGTTGACTGTATGTATGGCCCATCCAAGCGGCCGGCTTGGTCTGCTGGCCGGGATCGGCCCAGCTGTCCGAGTAGTGGAAGTCCACCAGCAGCTTCATGCCCTGCGCCTTGACGCGCTTGGCCGTCGCGAGGACGTGTGCCTTGTCGTTGAAGCCGTCGGCCGGGTTCACCCACACCTTCAGCCGCGCGTAGTTCATGCCGGACGACTTCAGGATGGAGACCGCGTCGCCGGTGGCGCCGGAGCCGGTCCGGTAGACGCCGCCCTTGGCCTCGCTCTTGGCGAGGGAGGAGATGTCGGCGCCGTGGATGGATGTACCCGTGGTGCCGGAAGTGAGGGTGAGGTCGTCAACATTGATCCAGTTGCCGGCGTTGGCGTCACTGTTGACGCTGATGGTGCACTGGTTGTTGCTCACCTTGACCGGCGTGACGATCCGTATCCACCCCGTGGACGAGATCGGCAGATCCGTGCGCTGTTCGGTACCGCCGCAGTTCTTGAGCGCCATGTACGCCGCGTTCTGCCCGCCGCCGGAGCGGACCCACGCGGTCAGCGTGTAGTTTCCGTTGGCCAGTCCGGACAAGTACTGGTACGTCTCCACCTTGTAGGCGGACGACGCGTAGTGGGTGAGGCGGTAACTCCCGCCGTGCCCGCCGGACTCGGTGAACGAGGCGCCGGTGTCGCCGTACTCGGACCAGCCGGTGGGCACGGCCGCGCCGGTACCGTCGGACTCGAAGCCGCCGTTGGCGAGGGTGGTCGCGGCCTGGGCGCTCTGGGCGGGCAGGGCGGTGAGGGCGAGCCCGGCCGCGAGCGGCGGCAGCAGGGCTCTGATGGTGCGTCCGGGATGGAACTTCATCGTCCGTCGTCCCTTCGACGTAACTGGGGAGGGGCCTCCGGCGGGGCCGGAGGAGGGCCCCTCCGCCCACGGCTCTCGTGGCACACGCGGGCGGAGGGGGGTCGGCTCAGCCGTCGAGTCGGACGACCCGGACGGCTCCCGCGGGGACCGCCAGGCGGCCCGCGGCGCGTTCGCCGGTCAGCAGCTCGGTGCCGGGCGTGTCCAGTGGCACCTTGGTGTCGGCGGCGGTGTGGTTGATGACGAACAGGTAGGTCCCCGACGCGCCGAGGCGGTGCACGACCTCGACGTCGCGCGGCAG
This sequence comes from Streptomyces sp. NPDC013455, assembly GCF_040632975.1. Classification (NCBI taxonomy): domain Bacteria; kingdom Bacillati; phylum Actinomycetota; class Actinomycetes; order Kitasatosporales; family Streptomycetaceae; genus Streptomyces; species Streptomyces sp. NPDC013455. Next base: position 215,377 of record NZ_JBEYCX010000006.1, read on the forward strand.
GTCCGCGCGCGGGGCGAGCCCGGCGTCGTCGGCCGCCCGCCCGATCACCGCGTCCAGGCCCTGGGCGGCGAGGCGGGTGGAGACGTACCAGGCGGTGCCGCGCCCGAACCGGTGCCGGGTGACGGCCGGCCGGCCCGCGGTGAGCCCGTCGGCGTACGTCCACACGGTCTCGGCGCCGCGCGGGACGACGAACTCCGTCCACACGTCGCCGGTCAGCTCGGTGGCGTCCGGACCGGTCAGCCGTACCCGCTCGTCGCGCAGCAGCGGGGAGAACTCCTCGACGGTCAGGCCGAGGACGTCCCGCAGCGCGCCCGGGTAGGCCCCGTCGTGGACGGCGTCGTGCTCGTCCACGATGCCGGAGAAGTACGACGCCACGAGCGTGCCGCCGTTCTCCACGTACGCGCGGACGTTGTCCCTCGCGGCCCGTGTCATCAGGTACAGGGCGGGCACGACCACGAGGGGATAGGCCGACAGGTCGGCTTCCGGGTGGGCGAAGTCGACCGTGAGGTGGCGGTCGTAGAGGGTCTCGTAGAAGGAGTCGGCGCGCTCGCGCGGGTCGTGGTCCTCGCTGGGGCGCCAGGCGAGGTTCTGCGCCCACCAGGACTGCCAGTCCCACAGCATGGCCGCGTCGGCCCGGGTGCGGGTGCCGCGGATCTCGCCCAGCGCGTCGACGACGGCTCCGAGTTCGACCACCTCGCGCCACACGCGGGTCCCGGTGCCGCCGTGCGGCAGCATCGCCGAGTGGAACTTCTCGGCGCCGCGCCGGGACTGGCGCCACTGGAAGAACATCGCGCCCTCGGAGCCGCGCGCCACGTGCGCGAGGGAGTTGCGGGCCATCTGGCCCGGCGCCTTGGCCGGGTTGCGCGGCTGCCAGTTGACGCCGGAGGTGGAGTGCTCCAGCAGCAGCCAGGGGGCACCGCCGGCGACCGAGCGGGTGAGGTCGGCGGCCATCGCGAGGTTGACGTGGGTGCGGCGGCCGTCGGTGATCAGGTAGTGGTCGTTGGTGACGAGGTCGACCTCGCGGCCCCAGGCCCAGTAGTCCATGGAGTCGCACTGGCTGAGGGCGGTCATGAAGTTGGTGGTGACCGGGACGCCCGGGGAGAGGCGGTGCAGGATGTCCCGTTCGGCGCGGAAGTTCTCCCGGATGGTGGCGTCGGCGAACCGCCGGTAGTCCAGGGCCTGGCCCGGGTTGCCGACGGTCGGGGTGGCCCGGGGCGGGTTGATCTGTGCGAAGTCCGTGTAGCGCTGGCCCCAGAAGGCTGTGCCCCAGGCCTCGTTGACCGCGTCGACCGTGCCGTAGGTGCCGGCGAGCCAGCGGCGGAAGTGGGCGGCGCAGGAGTCGCAGTAGCAGGCCGAGACCGGGACGCCGTACTCGTTGTGCACGTGCCACATCGCGAGGGCCGGATGGTCGCCGTAGTGCTCGGCGAGCCGGGTGGTGACGGCCGCGGCGGCGGCGCGGTAGTGGGCGTTGCTGTGGCAGATGGCCCCGCGTGAGCCGAACTCGTAGCGCATCCCCTCGGCCGTGACCGGCAGCGCCTCGGGGTGCGCCCGGTAGAACCAGGCGGGCGGCGCCACCGTGGGCGTGCCGAGGTCGACCCGGATGCCGGCCGCGTGCAGCAGGTCGAGAACCCGGTCGAGCCAGCCGAAGTCGTACGCGCCCGGCGCCGGCTCCAGCAGGGCCCAGGAGAAGATCCCGACGCTCACCATCGTGACGCCGGCCTCGCGCATCAGCCGGACGTCCTCCTGCCAGACGTCTTCCGGCCACTGCTCCGGGTTGTAGTCCCCGCCGAAGGCGAGCCTGGTGAGGCCCCTGGGGCTGGTGTCCGGCATGGTCTCTCCCGCGAATCGATCATTTGGGAACGTGCACACACAGCATTGGCGATGCGATCCCAACATAACCGCACAGCAACAACCATTGACAAGTGTCCGGGATGTTTCTCTACTGTGAACGCTCACAGAAGCATGGCAGGGGCTCCCGGCTGGAGAGCACCCGGGTCATGTGATCGTGCACATCTGCATGGCAGGTTCCCGCAGCGGGCGGGGACCCAGGTCAGGGGAGAAACCATGCCGCACACGAAGCGCCGCCGCCTCGTGACAACCGCCGTCGCCGTCTCGCTCGGCGCCACCGCCCTCGCCGCCTGCGGCTCCGACGACAGCGAGGCCGGGTCGGGGCCGGTGTCGCTGACGTACTGGACCTGGACACCCGGCATGGACAAGGTCGTCGACCTGTGGAACGAGGGGCCGGGCAAGAAGCGACAGATCACCGTCACGGTGAAGAAGCAGGCGTCCGGCGACACGCTGGTCACCAAGATCCTCACCGCGCACAAGGCGAAGAAGGCCCCGGACCTGGTGCAGGCCGAGTACCAGGCGCTGCCGACCCTGGTCAGCAACGACGCGCTGGCCGACATATCCGGGGAAGTCGGCGACGTGAAGGGCAAGTTCGCCGAGGGCGTCTGGCAGCAGACCACGCTCGGCACGGACGCGGTCTACGCGGTGCCGCAGGACATCGGCCCGATGATGTTCTACTACCGCGAGGACCTGTTCGAGAAGTACGGCCTGAAGGTCCCCGCCACCTGGGAGCAGTTCGCCGAGACGGCCCGCGCGCTGAAGAAGAAGGCACCGGACAAGTCCCTGACCACGTTCTCGGCCAGCGACTCCGGCCTCTTCGCGGGTCTGGCCCAGCAGGCCGGCGCCAAGTGGTGGACCACCTCCGGGGACAAGTGGAAGGTCTCCATCGACGACGCGGCCACCCGGAAGGTCGCCAGGTTCTGGGGCGGGCTGGTCAAGGAGGGGGTCATCGACAACCAGCCCATGTACCAGCCGGCCTGGAACAAGGCGTTGAACACGGGCAAGGAGATCGCCTGGGTCAGCGCCGTGTGGGCGCCGGGCACACTGACGACGGCCGCGCCGGACACCAAGGGCAAGTGGGCCATGGCCCCGCTCCCCCAGTGGTCGCTGGACCAGGACGTCACCGGCAGCTGGGGCGGCTCGTCCACGGCCGTCACCACCGACTCCGCGCACCAGGAGGCCGCGGCCGCCTTCGCGGCCTGGCTGAACACCGACCACGACGCCCTCAACGCGCTGGCGAAGGAGGGCGGCATCTACCCGGCCTCCACCTCCGCCCAGCTGAGCGGCGCGTTCTCCAACCCGCCGGCGTTCTTCTCCAACCAGCCGGACTTCTACACCAAGGCCGCCGGCATCGCGAAGACCACGGCGCCCTCGGCGTGGGGCCCGAACGTGAACGTCGCCTACGCGACCTTCAACGACGCCTTCGGCGCCGCCGCCAAGAACAAGTCGGACTTCGCCGCCGCCCTGCACGAGGTGCAGGAGGCCACGGTCGCCGACATGAAGAAGCAGGGCTTCGGAGTCTCCCGGTGACCAGCACGCAGAGCCGGAAGGCGTCCGGGGCCGAGGGGGCCCCGGACGCCCACCCGTCTCCCACCACCCTCGAACGAGCGCGCAGCGCGCCCTACCTCTTCCTCCTGCCCGCCGCGCTCCTGTTCGCCCTCTTCTTCGCCCTGCCCATCGGGTACGCCATCTGGCTGAGCTTCCGCAAGGCGCACGTGTCCGGCCTCGGCCTGGGCGCGGGGGCGCGCAGCGAGGTCTGGGCCGGCTTCGAGAACTACCGGGCCGCCCTCCAGGACAGCGAACTGCTGGACGGCGCGCTGCGCGTGCTCGGCTACGGCTGCATCGTCGTCCCGGTGATGCTCGGCCTCGCGCTGCTGTTCGCGCTGATGCTGGACTCCGACAAGGTGCGGCTCGCGCCGTTCACCCGGCTCGCGATCTTCCTGCCGTACGCCATCCCGGGCGTGGTCGCGGCGCTGATGTGGGGCTTCCTGTACCTGCCGGACGTCAGCCCGTTCTACTTCGTGCTCGACGAGCTGGGCCTGCCGCAGCCGGACCTGCTGGACGGCGGTCCGCTCTACCTCGCCCTGTCGAACATCGCGGTCTGGGGCGGCACCGGGTTCAACATGATCGTCATCTACACCTCGCTGCGGTCCATCCCGGCCGAGGTCCACGAGGCGGCGAAGCTGGACGGCGCGACCCCGCTGCAGATCGCGCTGCGGATCAAGATCCCGATGGTGGCGCCCTCGCTGGTGCTGACCTTCTTCTTCTCGATCATCGCGACGCTGCAGGTGTTCAACGAGCCGACGACCCTGAAGCCGCTCACCAACTCCGTCAACACGAGCTGGAGTCCGCTGATGAAGGTGTACCAGGACGCCTTCCGCCGCGGTGACATCTACGCCGCCGCCGCCGAGGCGACCCTGATCGCGCTGGCCACCCTGGTGCTGTCCTTCGCGTTCCTGAAGGCCGCGAACCGTCGCAACAAGGAGGAGGCAGCGGGATGAGCACCCTTGCCGTCCGCAAGGCCGCCCCGGCCGCCGGCACCACCCCGGGTACGGCGCAGGGCCCTCCCCCTGCCTCCGGCGGGGGGACCCCCATGCGCCGCCGGATCGCGCTGATCCCGACGCTCACCCTGCTGTTCGGCGCGGTCTACACCCTGCTGCCGGTCGCCTGGGTGGTGATCGCGTCCACCAAGTCCGGGCGCGAGCTGTTCTCCACCTTCACCTTCCTGCCCGGCACCGGCTTCGCCGACAACCTCGCGGACCTCGACGCCTACCGGGGCGGCGTCTACTGGACGTGGATGGGCAACTCCGCGCTGTACGCGGGTCTCGGCGCCCTGCTCTCCACGGCCGTGTCCGCGGTCAGCGGGTACGCGCTCGCGACGTACCGCTTCAGGGGCCGCGAGACGATGTTCAACGTGCTGCTGGCCGGCGTGCTGATGCCGCCGGTGATCCTCGCGATCCCGCAGTACCTGCTGCTGGCGAAGGCGGACCTCACGGACTCCCACCTGTCCGTGCTGCTGCCGCAGATCCTCTCCCCGTACGGCGTCTACCTCGCCCGGATCTACGCGTCCGCCGCCGTGCCGGCCGACGTGGTGGAGGCCGGGCGGATGGACGGGGCGGGCGAGTGGCGGATCTTCACCCGGATCGCGCTGCCGATGATGATCCCCGGCATGGTCACGGTGTTCCTGTTCCAGTTCGTCGCGATCTGGAACAACTTCCTGCTGCCGTACATCATGCTCAGCGACGACGAGAAGTTCCCGCTCACGCTGGGTCTGTACACGCTGCTGGAGCAGGGCTCGAACACCCCGGCGCTGTACACCCTGGTCATCACGGGCGCGTTCCTGGCGGTGCTCCCGCTGATCGCCCTGTTCCTGGTCATCCAGCGCTTCTGGAGTCTGGATCTGCTGTCCGGAGCCGTAAAGTCATGACCATGAGCAATACGGGGGGCCGGCGCAGACCGCCGACGATCCACGACGTGGCGCGCGAGGCAGGCGTCTCGCGCGGCACCGTCTCGCGCGTGCTCAACGGCGGGCACTACGTCAGCCCCGCCGCCCAGGAAGCGGTCAACGCCGCCATCCGCAGGACCGGGTATGTCGTGAACCGGCACGCGCGCTCCCTGATCACCGGCCGCTCGGACTCCGTGGGCTTCCTGCTGACCGAGCCGCAGGAGCGGTTCTTCGAGGACCCGAACTTCAACGTCCTGCTGCGCGGCTGCACCCAGGCGCTGGCCGCGCACGACGTTCCGCTGCTGCTGATGCTGGCGGGCACGCAGGACGAGCGGCGCCGGATCACGCGGTACATCACCGCCGGGCATGTCGACGGGGTGCTGCTGGTCTCCAGCCACTCCGGGGACCCGGTCGCCGAGGAGCTGCGGGCGGCGGGGGTGCCGCTGGTGGCCTGCGGGAAGCCGATCGGGCTGGGCTCGAAGGTGAGTTACGTGGCCGCCGACGACCGGGACGGCGCCCGGGACATGGTCCGGCACCTGCTGTCGCTGGGCCGGCGCCGGATCGGCGTCGTCACCGGCCCGCTGGACACCCCCGGCGGTGTGGAGCGGCTCGCCGGCTACCGTGAGGTGCTCGCCGAGGCGGGCATCGCGGCCGACGAGCGGCTCATCGTCTCCGGCGACTACAGCCGGGCCAGCGGTGAGGCGGGTGCGGAGCGGCTGCTGGCGCAGGCCCCGGACGTGGACGCCGTGTTCGTCGCCTCCGACCTGATGGCGCAGGGCGTGCTGGCGGCCCTGCACCGGGCCGGGAAGCGGGTGCCGGACGACATCGCCGTCGGCGGCTTCGACGACTCGCCGGCGGCGACCGCCGCCACGCCGGCGCTGACCACCATCCGGCAGCCGTGGGACCGGATCAGCACCGAGATGGTGCGGGTGCTGCTCGCCCAGATCGGTGGTGAGGACCCGGCGGCGGTGATCCTGCCGACGGAGCTGGTCAAGCGCGACTCGACGTGACGTCCGGTGCGCCGAGGCGCACGGTCTGGCACTTGACCTGCGGCGTGGCGCCGTACGCCGCGACGGTGGTGCGGTCGCCGGTGACGGTGCCGTCCAGGCACAGCTGGCCGCCCATGACCCGCAGGTCGAGGGTGAACGTCACGGACGCGCCCGCCATCCGGGGGCCTTCGACGCGCTCGTCGACATAGCCGAGGCGGCGCAGTGCGTCCCGGACCTGATCGGGTGTGGGGTCGGGCGTCTTCTCCAGGGCGTCGGTGATCCGGCGGGCGTGGACCCGCCCCTCGCACTTCTCGACCGCGCTGAGCGGTACCTCCTCGCGAGGGTTCGCGGGCGTTGCGCCGGTGTCCGGGGGCGGGCCGCCGGGGAGCGAGGGCAGGGGGGTGGGGGCGGTCCGCGGTGCGCCGGTCTCGGACGGCTCCGGTGACGCGGTGGCGGGCGGCTGCGGCACACACGGCTCGGCGAGCGAGTCCAGCAGTTCCATGAACGCGACGAAGTCCGGGCCCTCGGACTGCGTGCGCGCGGCCACGGGACGGCTGCCGGCGGCATCGGCTCCCTGCGGGTCGCCCTCCGCCCGGTCGGTGCCGCAGGCGGCGAGGACCAGGGCGCACAGGGCGAGCGGCACGGCGCGGCCGCGGACCCGGGCGGTCCCAACTGCGCGCCGTGCACGGCTTCTTGTGTGGAAAGTCGGCTGCATGGGTGCAGTCTCGGGCGCGGGCGGCGCCCGGGCATGAGTACGGCTACTCAGTTCGTGCCGGCGCGTCCGGGCGGCGCGTGGCCCGCCCCGGTCGCCGTGCTCGGCACGCTCGGCTGCTCCCGCTGCCGCTTCCGGTCGCCTTCCGCGTGACGCGCGGGGCGTCCGCAACCGGTCAGGATCGAAGAAGCCGCGGCGGGCTCCCCGGTCCTAGCGTGGGAGCACCGACGGGGAACCCCGTCGGGCCACGCACCTCAGAAGGAGTGAGTCCCATGACCGCCGGCCTCCAGACGATCGTCTACCCCGTCAAGGACCGGGAGCGGGCGAGGGCCCTGTTCACCGCCCTGCTGGGAGTCGAGCCGTACGTCGACGAGCCCTACTACGTCGGTTTCAAGGCCGCCGGGCAGGATGTCGCTCTCGACCCGAACGGGCATGCGCAGGGCATGACCGGACCGGTGCCGTTCTGGCACGTCACCGATCTCCGGGAGCGGCTCGCGGCTCTGCTTCAGGCCGGCGCGGAGGTGCTCCAGGACGTGCGGGACGTCGGCAACGGCCGGCTGATCGCCTCCGTGAAGGACGCCGACGGCAACCTGGTGGGGCTGCTCCAGGATCCGGCCGCCTGAGCCTCTCCGGTCGCCCCGGCCCGGCCACTAGTTGCACACTCAACGATTGGCCGGTTCGGTGCTACGGTGCGGTTATGGCAGTCAAGACGGCCGGCAGCCGGCTCGAGGAACGGTGGCGGGGCATCCTCGCGGTCCACGCGCGCACGATGTGCGAGATCGACCGCGCGCTGCACCCCCACGGGCTGGGCGCGAGCGACTTCGAGGTGCTGGACATCCTGGCCTCCGAGTCGCCCGGGGAGGGCGACCAGTGCCGGGTGCAGAACCTCGTCGGCCGGGTCCATCTCAGCCAGAGCGCCCTGTCCCGGCTGATCGGCCGGCTGGAGAAGGACGGACTGGTGGAGCGCTCGGTGTGCGCGGAGGACCGGCGCGGGGTCTGGGTCGCGCTCACCGACAAGGGCCGCGGGCTGTACGCCGAGGTACTGCCCCTGCAGCGGGCCGTGCTGGAGCGCATGCTCGCGGAGCAGGAGGACCAGGGGGCGTCCCGGCCGCTGGATCACCCGTTGCCCTAGAGCACCAGCTCGGAGCCGTCCGACAGGACCTCGACGCCGTGCTCGGCGATCCGGGCGCGTGCGGGGGAAGCGGGGTCCAGCAGCGGGTTGGTGTTGTTGAGGTGGGTGTAGACCCGCCGTACGCCGGGGTGGCGGGCCAGCGCGGCCAGGGTGCCGGCCGGACCGGTGACCGGCAGATGGCCCAGGGCGGCCTGCCCGGCGCCGGAGCGCACCGCCGTGCCCATCTCGTCGGCCGCGAAGAACGTGCCGTCCAGCAGCACGCAGTCGGCCCCGGCGCAGAGCTCCTCCAGGGCGTGGCTCCAGGCGCCGACACTCGGCGCGTACACCAGCACTCCCCCGCTGGCCAGGTCCTCGACGCGGTAGGCCGTCACCCACGGACCCGTGGGCGCGGGCGCCTGCGCCGGAACGTACGCCGGGATCCTCGCGCCCATCGGGTGGGCGGTCACGACGAGGCCCCCGGCCAGGACGAAGCCGCCGTCCGCCAGGCTGTCGGCCCACTCCCAGGGCGCGTAGCGGTCCAGCGCGGCGCGGAGGGGGGCGAGGACGGCGCGTACCGGGGGCGCGGCGTAGACCTTCAGCCCGGCCGCGCCGCGCAGCTCGCTCAGGCCTGTCACGTGGTCGGCCTCGGCGTCGGTGAGGAGCACTCCGCGCAACGGGGTCTCCCGGGGGCCGGGCCCGGGCCACAGGGCCGGCGTGCCGGCCAGCTGTGCGCGCAGGTCGGGGGAGGCGTTCAGCAGCCACCAGTCACGGCCGTTGCCGGTGACGGCGACGCACTCCTGCGCCCGGGACGGCAGTTTGCCCTCCCGGGCGGCGGTGCACAGCGCGCACGCGCAGTTCCACTGCGGGAAGCCGCCCCCGGCGGCGGTGCCCAGCAGGACGACCCTCACGGCCATCGCTCCTTCTTGCTCACCCGGACCTGTCTCCCGGTGGGACTTTCCCTCCGGGAGGGCCGGTACTACCGGTGCCGGGGAGCAGTTCCGGCCGTCGTCGTGCGGCGGTCCGCCCTGGCGCGTACGGATCGTCCTCGCACGTACAGATCGTCCTCGCACGTACGGATCGTCCTCGCGCGTACGGTCGTCGGCCGCCCGCCAGGGGCGTCTTCGGGGGCGCCGGATCACCTGGCCAGCAGGGTGCGCACGCCCTGGGACGTGAGAGTCAGCCCGTGGGCGGAGCTGCCGTCGATGGCGAGGGAGAGGTCCTCCTCGGGCCACTGCGCGGCGAGCGCGCCGAGCGGGATCAGGCGGTAGCGCGAGACGAACGGCAGCAGTTCCGCCATCTCGCCCTCGGAGGTGAACACCGGGACGACCGGGTCGCCCCCCGGCTGTTCGAGGACGGGCAGCGCCACCGTCGTGGCGTCGGCGCCCTCCCCGTCCACCGCGTCGTCGGGCACCGGGACGAGTACGTCACTGTGCGCGAGAGTGTCCAGGGCGGACTGGTCCTCGGCGTTCACGGCCAGCGCGTCCAGTGCCTGCTGGGCGGGCGTCGGCAGGTGGTCGTGTGCGGGTGTCTCCATGGCAGATCCCCAGGTAGCGGCGGTCGTACGGGCCGCCCGGGCGGGCTGTGCCCGGGCATGCTCCGCCTCGCGTACCCGGTGGGGTGCGGGGCATGCGCCGGGCAAGCCCCGGTCTTCGCCGGGTGGGCGCGGGCGCCGCCGGCGAGGTGTCCCGCGCTCATCGGTTCGGCATCTCTTCACCGGGCACCGGGCCGGGGGGCTGGGCCTCCTGCTCGCGGATCCGGCGCCGGCCCAGCAGCAGCGTGCCGAGGAAGGCGAGCGCCAGGGCGGCCAGCACGCCCAGGTTGGCGTACGCCCAGGCGCCGGTCCGGCCGCCGAGGCCCAGGGGTTGCAGCAGGTAGCCCTGCCAGGTCAGCCAGTCGGCCGCGGTGTTGGTGACCAGGCCCCAGCCGACGGCCGTGGCGGCGAGGGTGAGCGACAGCGGGAGGAGGGGGACGTCGCCGTAGCGGCCGTGCGGGCGGTACAGGTCGCCCTCGTCGTAGTCGCGCCGGCGCAGGGCCAGGTCGGCGAGCATGACGCCGGCCCAGGCCGCGATGGGCACGCCGAGCGTGGTGAGGAAGCCCATGAACTGGCCGAGGAAGTCGTCGGCGAAGAACACGATGTAGACCGCGCCGGCGATCATCAGGACACCGTCGAAGAGCGCGGCCAGATAGCGCGGCACGCGCAGGCCGGCCGAGAGCAGGGCCAGCCCGGAGGAGTAGATGTCGAGGACGGCGCCGCCGACCAGCCCGAGGACGGCGACCACGGCGAACGGCACCAGGAACCAGGTCGGCAGGAGCGTCGTCAGCGCGCCGATGGGGTCGGCCGCGATCGCCGTGGCGAGCTGCTCGGAGGAACCGGCCAGCAGCAGGCCGAAGACCAGCAGGACCAGCGGTGCCAGGGAGGCGCCGAAAGCGGTCCAGCCGACCACGCCCCTGCCGGACGAACCGCGCGGCAGGTAGCGGGAGTAGTCGGCGGCCGCGTTGACCCAGCCGAGGCCGAAGCCGGTCATCATGAACACCAGCGCGCCGACGAACTCCTGCGCCGAGCCCGCCGGGATGTCCGCCACCGTGCCGACGTGGACGTGGTCGGCGACCAGGGCGATGTAGACGATCGTGAGCACGCCCGTGACCAGGGTGATCCAGGTCTGGAGCCGCATGATCAGGTCGAAGCCCATGACACCGCCGACGACGGTCAGCGCGGCCACCACCACCAGGCCGACCACCTCGGTCTCCGTGCCGCCGCCCCGGCCGAGGCGGCCGAAGACGGTCGCGGTCGCCATCGTGGCGAGCGCGATGAGCACGGTCTCCCAGCCGACGGTGAGCAGCCAGGAGACGACGGACGGCAGCCGGTTGCCGCGCACGCCGTACGCGGCCCGGCTGAGGACCATGGTGGGTGCCGAGCCGCGCTTGCCGGCGACCGCGACGAGGCCGCACAGCAGGAACGACGCGACGATGCCCAGCACGCCGGCGGCGAGGGCCTGCCGGAAGGAGATGCCGAAGCCGAGCGCGAAGGCCCCGTAACTCAGGCCGAGGACGGAGACGTTGGCCCCGAACCAGGGCCAGAACAGACCGCGCGGCGTGCCCCGCCGCTCCGCGTCCGCGATGACGTCGAGCCCGTGCGTCTCCACCTGGAGCGGGCGGCCGGTGACCGCGCCGTCCGGGGACTCGTACGGAGAGGTCATCGCCGAGCCCCCTGCCCTGGCCGTCCGGACGTGTGCGATCACGCTAGGTCGGCGCCCAGGGGGCGTCAAGGCGGCCGGGGAACGGTGCCGGGCGTCCGCCGCTCAGCGGTCGAACTCCTCGTGGATCGGGGTCTTCGGCTCCTCCCGCAGGTGCTGGGAGAGCCCGGGCTTGCCACCGTGCCGGGACTGTTCCGCCCGCTGTGCGTCGTCGAGGCCGAGGTCCGATTCCGGATCGACCCGGACCGACCTGGCCACCTCCGGGTCGCCTGCGTACTCCTCGGCGGGCATGCCGCGCAGGGCCTTGACGACCTCCTCCGAGGCCCCGGCCTCCCGTGCGGCCGAGACCAGCCGGTCCTTGTCGGCGGGATAGGTCACGTCCCTCAGCGCGTCCAGCACCTCGGGGACGCTGGTGTGTGCCGTGCTCATGACGCCCTCCTACGCGTCGTCCTCGTCCGCGTTCTCGTCGTCGGGGTCGGCGCCCTCCGCCTGCGACGGAGTGGTACGGGGCGGCTGCTCCTCCTCGGGGGCGTCCGCCGCGGGCTCGCCCTCGGCCTGGCTGGGGGTGCTCTCGCTCATGGGGTCCTCTCAGACGCGTGCCGTGCCTGTTGCGGGGACCCGAGTACCCCTGCGCCGCGGGACCCATCACCGCCCGGGACCGCCGGCGGGCGAAATCCCTGAATCCGCTTCCGTCGGATGGGTACCTGACCAGTCCGGCGCAGCATGCGGCGCCGGCCACATGATCCGGCACCATCTCACCGCCTGGAGGAACCATGGCGGGTATCACCCCACCTGATCTGCAGAAAGCCCTGTCCGGCGCGGAGTACCCGGCCGATTCCGAGCAGCTTCGGAAGGTCGCCGAGGGCAATCGCGCGCCCAAGGAGATCACCGAGCGGATCTCCCACCTCGGCAAGAAGAAGTTCGAGAACCCCGCCGAGGTCAGCAAGGCCGTCTTCCAGAACGAGTGACGGCGCCCGTCTCCGGGTGCGCGGCGGCCGGGCCTGCGGGCTCCGGCCGCCGCGTGGGCCCGGGAGACGGGACCGCGGGGGCGTCCGGGGCCGCTGGTTCGGGCAGGGTGCGGAACAGCAGCCAGCTCAGCGCCGGCATCAGCACCAGGGGGGTCAGGGCGGTACGCAGCGACGTGGCGTCGGCGAGGGCGCCGATGAGGGGGCTCGTCAGTCCGCCGATGCTCACGGTCAGGCCGAGGGTGACGCCGCCGGCGGTGCCGATCCGTGAGGGCAGGTAGTCCTGGGCGAGCGTGACCTGGAGCGAGAAGGGGACGTACAGTCCCGCGGAGGTCAGGGCCACGCACAGGTAGAGGGCGGGCCCGGGGACGAGGACCACGCCCGCCACCGCCGCCACGGACAGCAGGTACGACCAGCGGCACACCGTGACCCGGTCCCAGCGCCCGGCCAGCCGGCCGCCCAGCACCGAACCGGCCGCGCCGCCCAGATAGAGCACGAACAGGGCGGCCGTACCGGCTGCCGTACCGCCGCCCAGACGCTGCGCGGCGTACAGGGACAGGAAGCCGCCCAGACCGGTGAAGACCACCGAGCGGCACACCACGGCCAGCGTCAGCCTCAGGAAGGACGCCCGGTCGTCGGCGCCGGCCGCCGCCGTCGTGGCGCGCGGCCGCTGCCGCGGACCGGGTGCGCGCAGGACGGTGCTGGTCAGCGCCGCACCGGCGAGCGCGGGCAGCGCCAGCAGCGGCGTCCAGTGCAGTCCGCCGGTGCCCACGACGGCCGTCACCAGGAGCGGGGCCAGCGCGAAGCCCACGTTGCCGCCCAGCGAGAACCAGGCCATGGCGCTGTGGCTGCCCCCGCCGGCCAGCCGGGCGACGCGGGCGGACTCGGGATGGTAGGCGGCCACGCCGACGCCGGACACCGCCACACAGGCCAGCGTGAGCGCGTACGAGCCGCTGCTTCCGCTCAGCGCGATGCCCAGCCCGGCCAGCAGCGTGGCGGCCGGCAGCAGCCAGGGGACCGCGCGGCGGTCGGTGAGCGCGCCGAACAGCGGCTGCGCCACCGAGGAGAGCAGGGCGGCGGCCAGTACGACGCCCGAGGCGGCGGCGTAGCCGTAGGCGCGCTCGGCGACGAGGAAGGGGACCAGGGACGCCACGGCGCCCTGGTAGACGTCGACGCAGGCGTGCCCGACGGACAGCAGGGTGAGGGATGCTTTTCTTCGCACCCGGCCATGCTCCGGTCCGGCCCGGCTGACGCGCTTTCGATAAGCTGCCACATGATGTCGCAGATCCGCCACGACCCGGTCGCGCCCACCCGCACCCGGCGGCTGGCCTCCGGCGCGGGGATAGCCGCCCACCGGCACGACGACCACCAGATCGTCTACGCCCGCCGCGGCGTGCTGGCCGTCACCACCGACGCGGGGTCCTGGATCGCCCCGGCCGACCGCGCCATCTGGGTACCGGCCGGCACCGTCCACGCCCACCAGGCGCACGGCGCCCTCGACCTGCACCTGGTGGGGCTGCCCGCGACCGAGAACCCGCTCGGCCTGGACGCGCCGACCGTGCTCGCCGTCGGTCCGCTGCTGCGCGAACTGATCGTCGCCTACACCCGTGCCCCGGCGGACGGCGGTGCGCGGCGGGCGCGGCTGCGCGCGGTGCTGCTGGACGAGCTGCGCGCCTCGCCCCAGCAGCCGCTGCACGTGCCGGCGCCCGCGTCGCCCGTGCTGCGCGCGCTGGGCGACATCCTGCGCGCCGATCCGGCCGACGGCCGCACGCTGGCGGAGCTGGGCCGGGAGGTCGGGGCGAGCGACCGCACCCTCTCCCGGCTGTTCCGCCGCGAGCTCGGCATGACGTTCCCGCAGTGGCGCACCCAGGTGCGGCTGCACCACGCGCTGGTCCTGCTGGCCGGGGGGACGCCGGTGACGACGGTGGCGCACCGCTGCGGCTGGTCCTCCGCGAGCGCGTTCATCGAGGTCTTCCGGCGCACGTTCGGGCACACCCCGGGCAGCGCTCCGGCGGCGGTGCGGCCCGGCGGCCCGCTCCCCGGCGAGGGCGCGCGGCCGTGACGGCCCGCCCGGGGCGGCGGCTCACATCCTGGCGCCGAAGTCCTGGGTCCACCACGGGCCGCCGGGGCCGTTGTGGACGCCCACGCCGATGTTCTTGAACGAGCAGTTGAGGATGTTCGCGCGGTGGCCGGGGCTGTTCATCCAGGAGTCCATCACCGCCTGCGGGGTCTGCTGGCCCCGGGCGATGTTCTCCCCGTACGTGGACCAGCGGTAGCCGGCCGCGGTGATGCGCTCGCCGGGGCCGTTGCCGTCCGGGTCCGTGTGGTCGAAGAAGCCGCGGGCGGCCATGTCGTCGGAGAGGCCCCGCGCGGCCTGGTCCAGCTGCGGGTCCTCGGTGACCGGGCCGCAGCCGGCCGCGGCCCGCTCCTTGTTCACCAGCGCGACCACCTGCGCCACGGTGCCCGCGGGGGCCGCCTGGGGCTGCGGGGCCCGGGAGGCGGGCGTGGCCGCGGGCGAGGTCCGCTCGGGCCGGGGGGTGCCGCTCGTGCGCGCCGGGCGGGGGCTCTTGGACGGGGCCGGCTTCTTCGCGCGCGACGCGGACGGCGAGGGGGACGCCGAGGACGAGGGTGACGCCGAGGTCCGGGAGGCGCTGGGTGCGGCGAGGTCCACGACGGCCGTGTCGGCGGCACTCGCCGCGGTCGTGTCCTTGGTCCCCGGTCCGGTGCCGGTGCCGGTGCCGAAGTACCAGAGCCCGCCGCCGGTCAGACAGGCCGCCACCACGGCGCCCCCGACGGCCCGCCGCCGTATCCGCCGGCGCCGCCGCGCCTCGCCCCGGGCCGCCGTACGACGCCGGGCGGCCCGCAGCCCGACCGGGGCGCCGGTTCCGGATCCGGCGCCCCCGTCGGAGGCCAGGTACGCGGTCTGCGGGTCCGCCGGCGGGACGGGGGCGGAGGAGCCCGCCGCGGTCATGCCGGCCGCCGCGGACCGGGTGGTCGCGAGCAGCGCGGGCGACGCCGCGATCAGGGCCAGCCCGGCCAGCAGACCCTCCGCCGGCAGCAGACCGCTCCACAGGCCGCCGCAGCGGCCGCACTCCCGGGCGTGCCGGGCTATCCGCTTGCGCCAGAGGGCCGACGGCACCCCGTCCCAGGAGGCGAGCACACCGCGCAGCTCCGTGCAGGCGGGGTGCGCGTCGAGTGCCCGTACGACCACCCGGGCCGCCTCCAGGCGCGCCTTCATCCGCTGCACCCGTACGGCGGTGTGCTGCGGCGACACACCCAGGGCCGCGGCCACTTCCGCCCGGGTCAGCTCGCCGGCGCACTCCAGCCACCACAGCGACAGCACTTCACGGTCGTCCGGCTCCAGCCAGCGGGTGGCGCGCGCGGTCTCCTGGCGCTGGCCGGACAACTGGAGCCGGACGATGGTCAGGTCCACGAAGTCGGCGCCCGGATCGGCGAGGTCACCGGCCTCCTCCACGGCGCCCGGGGCCAGTTGCCGGTCCTGCCAGTGCGCCCGCACCCGGTTCATGGCGATGGCCACGAGCCAGGAGCGGAAACTCCCGGGGGTCCGCAGGTCACCGAGCGAGTCGAGGGCCCGCAGCATGGTCTCCTGGACCACGTCGTCGACGTCGACCGAACCGTTCAGGGCCCGTCCCACGATGTTGTACACCAACGGCAGGTAGGCGCTGACCAGGGCGTCCTGGGCCCCCGGGTCGCCTGCTCGGGCGGCGTTCACCAGTGCCGCCGGATCCACCGTGTGCTGTGTCCTCATCAGAACTTCCCTGTCGTCGACGCCGAACGATGCTGTCCGCTGACTGGGAGACCGCCGGGCGCGGCCCCGATAACAGTTCTTCGGAAAATCGTTCGACGGGAGACTCACAGGGCGGGGCGAGGACCGCAAGGGAGAAGGTCACAGGGGGTCGCCGAGGTGGCTCCGGGCGACGGCGTCATGCCGGGCGGACGAGGCGGCTTTCGTAGGCGAAGACCACGGCCTGGATACGGTCGCGGAGTCCGAGCTTCTGCAGGATGCGCCCGAGGTGGGACTTCACGGTCGCCTCCGCGAGGTACAGGGTGGCCGCGATCTCGGTGTTGGACAGGCCGCGGCCCACCTGGACGAGCACCTCGCGCTCCCGGGCGCTGAGCCGGCTCAGCCGTTCGTCGCGTTCCGTGCCGCTGCCGTCGGGAAGGCGCGGGCGGAGGTGCTCCAGCAGGCGGCGGGTGATCCTCGGGGAGACCACCGCGTCGCCCGCGGCCACGCCGCGTATCGCGGTGAGCAGTTCCTCGGGCCTGGTGTTTTTCAGCAGGAAGCCCGAGGCTCCGGCGCCGAGTCCGGCGAACGCGTATTCATCCAGGTCGAAGGTGGTCAGGATCAGCACTCTGCTCGGCGGGGAGACCCGGATGACCTGCCGGGTCGCCTCGATCCCGTCGGTCCCGGGCATCCGGACGTCCATGAGGACGACATCGGGGCGCAGCTCCCGTGCGAGGCGTACGGCCTGCATGCCGTCCGCGGCTTCGCCGACCGGTGCCATGTCGGGCTGGGCCTCCAGGACCGTGCTGAAGGCCATGCGGAGCAGCGCTTCGTCGTCGGCGATCAGGATGCGGATCGTCATGCGGCCGCTCCGCCGCTGTCCAGGAAGAGGCGGGTACGGACTCCCCAGCCACCGCCCGGAAGCGGTCCGGCCTCCAGCTTCCCCCCGTAGGCGGCCGCGCGCTCGCGCATGCCGTGGATGCCGTGGCCGGATGGTGTGGCGGCGGGAAGCGGCAGGCAGGGGCCGCTGTCGGTGACGTCCACGGCGACGGTCTCGGCCGAGCACACCACCCGGACCTTGGCGTGTGTGCCGGTGGGCGTGTGCTTGAGGGCGTTGGTCAAGGCTTCCTGTACCAGGCGGTAGACGGTCAGTTGTGCGGTGGCGGGAATGTGCGCGTGGCCGCCTCGGACCTCGAGGCGGGTCGGCAGCCCGGCGGCGCACATCTGGTCGGCGAGGGTTTCCAGCTGTGCGATGCCGGGCACCGGATGGCGCTCCGCGTCCGGTTCACCGGTCCGCAGGACGCCCAGCGAGCGCCGCATGTCGGTCAGGGCCTGCCGGCCCGTCTCGGAGATCTGCAGCATCGCGGTGGTGGCCTTGCCGGGCGACCGGTGCTGCGCGTACAGGGCGGCGTCGGTGAGGGCGACCATGACGGACAGGTTGTGGGTGACGATGTCGTGCATCTCCCGGGTGATACGCGTCCTCTCCTCGGCGGCGGCCAGCCGCGCCTGCTGGTCCTGTTGCTGCTCCAGGCGTGCGGCCCGCTCCTCCACGGCCGCGAGATAGGCGCGCGTGGTCCGGACGTTCACCCCCAGGACGGCGGCGGCGACGACCATCGCGGTCACCGCGATGAAGAGGGCCGGGAACGCGCCTTCCGCCGCCCAGCGCAGACAGGCCAGCAGGGCGCCTGCCTCCACGACGGCACCGGCGACGAGCGTGCGGCGCCGCCCCGAGTTCGCGGCCACCGTGTGCAGGGCCACCAGCAGGGCGATGTCCGCCGGGAGTTGGACGTCCATCAGCCACTGGACGAAGGCCGCGGCTGCCACGGCGCCGAACACCGTGAGCGGGGCCCGGCGCCGCCACACCAGGGGCAGGGCGAGGGCGGCGGTGAGGGCCACCGCCACGGGCAGCTCCCGCGGCGCGCGCGTGGTGACGATGTGGAGCAGGAGCAACGCCGGCACCAGCGAGTCCCCCACCATGGGCGGCAGCCGGAGGCCCGCGCGCCGGGCGGCTCTCCCCCCTCGTGCCGCTCGCGCGGAGCCCGGACCGGCGTACCCGGCCGGCCGTTCGGCCGTCCTCCTCCGCCGCGCGCGGTCCCGGTGGCGCACCGGGTGCGCGGTGCCCGGCTGTGCGGCCGCCTCGGTCATCACACGTCCCTGTCGGTTCAGCGTCACGGTGGCCCCCGGCAAGGGCCACCACCGCGTCCGGCCGGAGCCGGGTCGGGTACGAGGTGTACGCACGCCCGCGCTCCCCGGCGTGAACCGCGGCTCTGTCACGGTAGGCCGCGGGCTCGCGAAGCACATGAGTCCACCGTCTGACGGCACCGCGCCGAGGTACGACCGCAGGAGGAGTCCCGCTTCCTTCCACGGTCGCAAAGCGGCCGTTCACCTGGCGCGCCCGATTGCGACTCCGGTCGCACGGGCGGGAGGCATGGATGCCCCCTGGGTCGCACCGGCGACATGCCTCGGATCGCGACTCCGGTCGCATGTGACGGCGACCCGGGACCGATGTGGCATCGCGTGCCCCGCCCTGAGGATGGCCGGGTGACCGAGATCATCGCGGGGCTGTACATGTCCCCCCTGGAATTCCTTGCCTTGCTGGGTGCCGTCGCGCTGGTGGTGGCGCGCTGGCTTCCCCCCGCTGCCCGCCCACGCGTCACGACCGCGGCGGGGGCGGTTGTCGTGCCGTCCGCGGTCGTGCTGAGTGCGGTGGGGATCCGCTGGCAGATGCTGCCGGTACTGGCAGGCGCTGCCCTCGCGTCGCCGTTCGCCTTCTCTCCCCTGCTGCGACGGCGTACCGGCCGGACGGCGTGGCGGGCCCGGTGGTGGCTGGCGTTGCCGGGGTCGGTGGCCTGCGTCGGCCTGATCGCCACGGGCCCGGTGGCCGCCTGGGCGTTTCCGGTACCCGTGTTCCCCGAACCGTCGGGCCGCTTCGCGGTCGGCACCCGCGTGGTGCAGTGGACCGACCCGCACCGCCCCGAGACCGCCACCGCCGACCCGCACGACCGGCGCACGGTCGTGGTCCAGCTCTGGTACCCCGCGCGAAGCAGCCCCGCCGGCACCCGACGCGCCCGGTACCTCGGACGCACGGAGCACGAGGCGCGCACCGTCTCCGACGCCCTCGCCCGCCATGTCGGCCTGCCCGGTTTCCTGGTCGACGGCGTCCCGCGTGCCCACACCCATTCCGTCTTCGACGCTCCGGTGGCCGGCGGGAGCGGGCGGTTCCCGGTCGTGCTGTTCTCTCCCGGGCTGGGCGGAGTACGCACCCAGAACACCGCCTGGGCGGAGGAACTGGCCAGCCACGGCTACGTGGTCGCTGCCCTCGACCACCCGTACGACTCCGCCGCCGTCGTCCTCGCCGACGGCCGGACGGTCGACGCCCAGGTCGCCTCCACCGGCGACCCGGACAAGGACGAGGAGCGGGGGGTCGGCTGGGCGACGGTTCGAGCCGCCGACCTCGGCTTCGTCCTCACTCAGCTGGACCGTCTGGACCGGGGCGAGATCGCGGGCCCGCTGACCGGGCGTCTGGACACCGGCCGGGTCGCGGTGACCGGCCACTCCATAGGCGGCGGTTCCGCACTGCAGGCGGCCCGCCAGGACCGCAGGTTCGACGCCGTCATCGATCTGGACGGCTATCCCTACGACCCCACCTCACGCTCACTGCACCAGCCGGCGCTCGCGCTCACCCAGGAGATCACCCCGGACACCGACCCGCAGTACCTGCCCCGCCTCACCAGGGTCCTCAAGCTCAACACCGAGACGAGCTACCGGCTCACCATCCCCGGCGCCGCGCACCTCACCTTCATGGACGGCCCCCTGTACCTGCCGCCCGTGCCGTCCATCACCGGCTCCCTGGGCCGCACCGAGAGCCAGCACGTCGTCGCCGCGGCCACGCTCGCCTTCCTGGACAGCACCCTGCGGCACGAACCCGGTGACCTGGCCGCCGTTCTGTCGGCCTACGGCGACCTCAGCGTCCACCCCCCGGGCGGCAGCCGCTGACCGGCCGTGCCGCGCACGGAGACGTCCGTGGTCGCGTGCGAGCGGGCGGGAGTGCTCCGTAAGCGGCCTGCCGGGCGGGCGGGGCATGGGCGGCCGGGGACGGACGCGGGGGGGGGAGAGACGGGGCCCGGCGGGTGGTCCGGGCGGCGTGGCGCGTGCCGGGGCGGGGTGGTCCGCGGCGAGGATGGCGCTCGGCAGGAGCCGGCTGGGAGGCGGGTGTACGGATATGACGGTGAACCGTGTCGGCCTGGTCGTGCACGGCGGACGGGCGGAGGCCGTGGCGGCCGCGGGCGCCGTGCACGCGTGGTGCGCCGAACACGCCGTCGGGTGTGCCGACATCGACGTGTGGCAGGAGGGCGGGCGGCACCACGCCCGGGAGGAGATCGACGCGGCGGGCGATCCGGACCTCATCGTCACCCTGGGCGGCGACGGGACGTTCCTGCGCGGTGCCCGGCTGGCGGCCGAGAACGACGCCCTCGTCCTCGGCGTCGACCTCGGCCGGGTGGGCTTCCTGACGGAGGTGCCCGCCACGGCGGTGCGCGAGGCGCTGGACGCCGTACGGGAGGAGCGGATCACCGTCGAGCGCCGGATGCTGCTCACCCTGCGGGCGTCGTGCCGGCTGGAGGTGCCGCGGAACGTGGAGGAGCTGATGGGGTACGGCCGCGGGCCGCTGCTGCCCCCGCCCCGGGTGCGCACGGAGTGCGAGGTGGGTGACGACTGGGGTGTGGCCCTGAACGTGACCGCGCTGAACGACGTCGTCGTGGAGAAGCTGGCCAGGGACCGGCAGGTGTCCGTCGGCGTCTATCTGGCGGGCCGGCTCCTCGCCTCCTACTCGGCCGACGCGCTGCTGGTCGCCACGCCGACGGGCTCCACCGCGTACAGCTTCGCCGCCGGCGGTCCGGTCGTCTCACCGCGCGCCGAGGGGCTCGTCTTCACGCCGGTCGCCCCGCACATGGCGTTCAACCGGTCGGTCGTGGCCGCCCCCGACGAGCCCATCGCCCTGAAGGTGCTCGAACGGTCCGGCCGGGCCGCCGTCAGCATCGACGGGCAGGTGCGCGGTGTCCTCAACCCCGGTGACTGGATCGGCGTGTACGCCGCCCGCCGCCGGCTCAAGGCGGTCCGGCTCGGCCCGATGGACTTCTACGGCCGGCTGCGCGAGCGCATGCGCCTCACCGACGCGCCGGCCGCGCTCGCCGACGGGGAAGCCGCTCCGCTGTGGCCGGTGACCACACCTCCGCCGGGCGACCTCACCCACCTGGCACTGCCCACCGCGCCCGGCGACACTCCCCCGCCGCCCTGAGGCGCACTGGGCGCCGGACGCCGGACGCCGGCGAGATCTCAGAGCGGGGCGCCCGGACTCCGCCGGAGCCGCTCGAAGGCGGTGGGACGAGGGCGCTCCCGGAGCAGGTCACGGATGCGCAGGGCGCACTCCTGCGGGGACAGGACGCTGGTGTCGACGTCCAGGTCGTGCGGCCCGTGGGCGTGGACGTGCGGGTACTGCAGGGCGGCCAGCCCCGCCTGCCGGTCCCCGCGCGCGCGTTCCCGGCGCTCCAGCTCCGGCAGCGGGCAGCGGACCGCGACCAGGAGCGTGTCCTGTGGTTCCAGCAGGCCGAGGAGGTCCAGCAGGCGCCAGCGGCGGCTGAGCGGGTGGTCCACGACGAGGTTGTTGCCCGCCGCGGCCATTCCGGCGACGGCGCGGTGGAAGCCCTTGGCGGTGCGGTCGATCTCGGCCTGGAGGTCCGCGTCGGTGAGGGGCCGGCCGCCGCGCATGCTGTGGAAGGCGTCGACGGGCAGGTGGAACCAGCTGCCGTCGAGGACGTCGAGCAGGGCTCGGGCGATGCTGGACTTGCCCGAACTGGAAGTGCCGTTGAGCAGGATGACCGTACCCGCGGCGGGTGTGTCGGGGATCCGGGCGTGCTGCAGCAGGTCGCCGTGACCGGGGTCCACCCGGTGCGGCGGCCGCCCCCACGCCCCGCTGCCCGCGACGGCGCCGGGCAGGGCCGCGTCCTCCTCCCCCGGCGGACCGTTCAGGCACTCGTCGCCGGCCGGCCGGACCTGCTCCACCACGTGTGTTCCCTTTCGACACCCACTGCCCGACACCCACTGCCGTCCCGGACGAACCCAACCGGGTCCGGGGGCGGGCCGTCAACCGTGTTCCGAGCGGCTGTCACTTCGCGCGGCAGGACGATGGGACGGGGCCGGTGGCCGACTCGACGTCACGCCGCACCCCCTTCCCGCCGCCGCAGGAGATGACACGGATGGCCGTTCGAGCGCCGGGGCGCTGAGCAACGGGTGTGCCCCTTGTGGTCGTATATTCCATGGTGCGCTTGAGCGTCTCGTCGTACGTGGTCCTCGATCGCACCGGAAAAACGGCCACCAGAGCCGTACCGCACCGTGGGCCGGCCCCACCGCAATAAGGAGAATGTGATGTCGTCAGTCGAGCTGAACACGAACTTCGGCCGCATCGTGCTGGAGCTCAACGACGCCGAGGCGCCCAAGACCGTCGAGAACTTCCTCGCCTATGTACGCAAGGGCCACTACGACGGCACGATTTTCCACCGGGTGATCAACGGCTTTATGATCCAGGGCGGCGGTTTCACCCCGGACATGCGGCAGAAGCCGACTGACGCCCCGATCCAGAATGAGGCCGACAACGGCCTGAAGAACGACAACTACACCGTGGCGATGGCGCGGACGAGCGACCCGCACTCCGCGACGGCCCAGTTCTTCATCAACGTTTCGGACAACGCCTTCCTCAACTTCTCGTCGAAGAGCCCGAACGGCTGGGGCTACGCCGTGTTCGGCCGGGTGACCGAGGGCCAGGACGTCGTCGACTCCATCAAGGGCGTGAAGACCGGCACCCTGCAGGGCCACGGGGACGTCCCCAAGGAGTCCGTGGTCATCGAGTCCGCCAAGATCCTCGGCTGACGCACGCCGCGGGGGGCGGCACCGGTTCCCCGGTGCCGCCCGCGTCACCTCCGCTTCACGGACTCAGACCGCTACCTCGTCGGTGAGTCCGAGCCGTCGCAGCGTGGCCTCGATCCGGGCCAGCACGGCCTGCTGCTGCGCCACCAGATAGAAGTGGGCTCCGGGGTACACATGGAGCTCGAACGGGCCGTCGGTCTCCTCGGACCAGGCCCCGGCCTCGTCGGGCGTCAGCCGGGGGTCGGCGTCGCCCGTCATCACCACCAGGGGGCAGCTCAACCCCGGCCCGGGGGTGCGCTCGTACGTCTCCACCACGTGGTAGTCGGCCCGCAGCGCGGGCAGGATCAGCTCCAGCATCTCCTCGTCCTGGAGCAGGGCGGCGTCCGTGCCGTCCAGTTTGGTGACCTCCTCGAGCAGCCGCGCGTCGTCGCCCGCGTAGAGCGTCTCGGTGCTCCGGGCGGACGGGGACCGGCGGCCGGAGGCGAAGAAGACCGCCGGCGGCCGCCCCGCAGCCTCCAGCAGCCGGGCCAGTTCGAAGCCGACCATGGCGCCCATGCTGTGCCCGAACAGGGCCAGCGGCGTGTCGTCCCGCTCGTCCAGCGCGCGGAACACGCCCTGCGCGAGTTCCTGGACCGAGCCCGCCACCGGGTCCTCCCTGCGGTCCTGGCGCCCCGGGTACTGCGCCGCGAGCACGTCCACCGCCGGCGACAGGGCCTTGGAGAGGGAGAAGAAGAAGCTCGCGGAGCCGCCGGCGTGCGGCAGGCAGAGCAGCCGTGGCGCGCCCGGCGCCGCCTGGTGGAAGCTGCGCAGCCACGCCTGGTGCTGTGCGCTGGACCGGTCGGCCATGTGTCCCCCTCGGTGGAACGTCCTGTGGCTGAATGTGCTGGTACCGACCGTACTTGGGCTTGGCTGAGTGTGTGGGCACCCGACCGTACTTGGGCTTCGGCGGCGACAGGAGGGCGGCCCGGCGGAGGGCGACCGGGGACACACCGGACGCGGCCGCCGGGCTCGGGACACGCGGTGCGGGCCGGACGCCGGGACCGGGGGGCGCGGGGACGGCGTGCTCCCGGTACACGCTGGACAGCGGTCACCCCACTCCTTAGACTCGCTGTCCAGAGATGGAAAATAAGTCGATGTGTACGCAGGACGGACCGGAAAGAGACCGCATGGACGACCTTCCGCACGGCGCGGACCCGGACGGCGCGGACGAGCACCTCATCCGGGAGGCCGAGAAGATCGCCGTGGCGCTGGGCCGTATGTTCCCCGGCCTGTGCGAGGTGGTACTGCACGACCTTCGGGACCCCGACCACGCGATCCGCGCGATCGAGAACAACCTGTCGGGTCGTCAGGTCGGCGACCCGGCAACGGAGTTGGGCCTAGCCCGTATCGCCGATCCGCAGTACCCGAGCGTCATCCAGAACTACCCCAACCGGTTCCCCGACGGCCGCCCGGTGAAGAGCACGTCCATCGGCATCAAGAACGCCGCCGGCGAGTACATCGCGGCGCTGTGCCTGAACCTCGACGTCTCCGTGCTGTCACCGGTGACGCTCACGCTGTCGAACCTCGTGGCCACCGACGCCGACCACCGCGAGCAGCCCCTGGAGACCCTGCGGGACCGCACCGCGCGCGAGCTGCGCCAGGTGGTGGAGGCCCGGGCCGCCGAGCGCGCCGCCACCCCTCGCTCCCTGAGCCGGGAGGACAAGAAGGCGCTCGTACGCCGGCTGCAGCGCGACGGCTACTTCGACTCCCGCGACGCCGCCCAGGCCATCGCGGACCTGCTCGGCGTGTCCCGGGCGACCGTCTACAACTACGCGAAGTGAAGGGGCATCCGACCATGAGCGCCGCCTGCTCCCCCGCCGTCCGGACCCTGGCCGACCCCGACACCCCGTTCGCCGTGGTGGACGTGGACAGGACGCGGCGCAACATCGCCCGCCTGCGGGCCAGGGCGGACCGCCTCGGCGTCACCCTGCGCCCCCATGTGAAGACGGCCAAGAGCCTCGACGCCGCCGCTCTCCTGCACGACGGCGGCACCGGGCCGGTGACCGTCTCCACCCTCGCCGAGGCCGAGGCGTTCGCCGACGCCGGTTACACCGACATCACCTACGCCGTCGGTATCGAACCGGCCAAACTCCCGCGTGTCATCGCCCTGTCGCGTCGCGGTGTCACCCTGCGCGTCCTGCTGGACAGCAGCGAGCAGGCGGCCTTCGTCGCCGCGGCGGCGCGGGAGGCCGGCACCGCCCTCCCCGCCCTGATCGAGATCGACTGCGACGGGCACCGCGGCGGCCTCAGGCCCGACGCCCCGGGCCTCACCCGCATCGGCGGCCTCCTGCACGACGCGGGCTGCCTGGACGGTGTCCTGACCCACGCGGGCGAGTCGTACTCCCGCCCCACCGCCGAGGGCCGGCGCAGGGCGGCGCGGGACGAGCGGGACGCCGCGGTCGCCGCGGCCGAGCGGCTCCGCGCGGCCGGCCTGCCCGCGACCACCGTCAGCGTGGGCTCCACCCCCACCGCCCACGCCGCCGAGGACCTGACCGGGGTCACCGAGCTCCGCGCGGGCAACTACGTCTTCTTCGACCTGGTGATGGCCGGTCTCGGCGTCTGCGACCGGACCGACCTCGCCCTGTCGGTCGTGGTCACCGTCATCGGCCACCGCCCCGAGTTCGGCTGGATCATCACCGACGGCGGCTGGATGGCCATGTCCCGGGACCGGGGTACCGCCGCCCAGGCGCAGGACCAGGGCTACGGACTGGTCACCGACCTGGCCGGCACGCCGATCCCTCACCTGGTCATGACCGATGCCAGCCAGGAGCACGGCACGCTCACCGCACGGGACGGCGCCCCGCTGCCCGACCTGCCCATCGGCACCCGCCTGCGGGTGCTGCCCAACCACGCCTGCGCCACGGCCGCCCAGCACCACGGGTACCACGTCGTCGACGGCTCCCGGGCCGCCACGGCACCCGCGCCCGCGATCGAGGCGTACTGGCCGCGCATCACCGGCTGGTGACCCGCACAGCCGTCAGTCCACGTCCCTCCGACTCCTCCAAGGACACGCCATGGCCGCCGCACCGCCCGTTACTCTCGACGACGTCCGCGAGGCCGCCGAGCGCCTCCAGGGCATGGCCCACCGCACGCCCGTCCTCACCTCCCGCACCCTGAACTCCCTGGTCGGCGCCGAGGTGTTCATCAAGGCCGAGAACTTCCAGCGGATCGGTGCCTTCAAGTTCCGCGGTGCCTACAACGCCGCTTCCCGGCTCCCCGCCGACCAGCTGGCGAAGGGCATCGCCGCCTACTCCTCCGGCAACCACGCCCAGGCCACCGCGCTGGCCGCCCGGGAACTGGGCACCAGGGCCGTCATCCTGATGCCCGAGGACGCGCCCCGGTCCAAGCTGGAGGCGACCACCGGTTACGGCGCCGAGGTCGTCACCTACGACCGTTACGGCCAGGACCGCTCGGCCCTCGCCCAGGCCCTGGCCGCGGACCGCGGCCTGACCCTGATCCCGCCGTACGACCACCCGCACGTGATCGCCGGTCAGGGCACCGCCGCACTCGAACTGCTGGAGGACACCGGCCCGCTGGACGCGCTGATCGTGCCCGTGGGAGGCGGCGGACTCATCGCCGGCAGCGCCGTCGCCGCCACGGCCCTGCACCCGGGCATCCGGGTGATCGGCGTCGAACCGGAGGCGGGCGACGACACCAAGCGCTCGCTGGAACAGGGCGCGCGCGTCACCATCCCGGTCCCCCGGACCATCGCCGACGGCCAGGCCCTGGACACTCCCGGTGAGATCACCTTCCCCATCAACCAGCGGCTGCTCGACGCGATCGCGCTCGTCAGCGACGACGAGATCGTCGCCGCCATGCGCTTCGCCTTCGAGCGGCTGAAGATCGTCCTGGAGCCGAGCGGGGCCACGCCCCTGGCGGCCCTCCTGGCCGGCCGTGTCGACAACCCGCCGCGCCGGATCGGCGTCATCGCCTCCGGCGGCAACATCGGCGCCGACCGCTTCACCGAACTCGTCGGCCGCTGAGGCTGTCGCCGGTCGGCGGCGGACAGGCGGCGGAGAGACCCCGGCTCGAGGGCTGAACCCGCCCGGCGATCGCGGGCCGGGTGGGCGTCCTACCGGCACGGGCCCGGCACCGGCCCGGCACAGGCGGGCTCGGGGCCGGCACGGCACGGGCGGGCTCGGGGCCGGCACGGGCGGGCTCGGGGCCGGCACGGGCGAGCTCGGGGTCGGCACGGGTGGGCTCCGGGCCGGCACGGGTGGGCTCGGGGCCCGTTGCGTACGTTCCCGGTCTGCCTTACGGTACGCCGCGTCAACCCCGCGCCGATGCACAGGAGTTGGCGCGGCGCGGCGCCGGGCCGCGTCCCGTCACCCGGGTGCGGGCCCCGGCTCGTGATCTGGAGGGTGCCGTGGACCGAGTCGACCGCACGACCCGCCGGCCCGCTCACCGCGCGCCGCTCACCGCCGTACTCGCCGCCACCGTCGCGCTCGGCACCACCGTCGCACTCGGCACGCTGTCGCCGGGCGCGGCCGCGGCGGGCCGGGCGGCCGGCACCGGATCCGCCGCGGCCGCCCCGCGGGCTCCGCGCGTACCGCTGCGTGTGGCGACCTACAACATCCACGCCGGTGCCGGACAGGACGGCGTCTTCGACCTCGACCGCACGGCGGCGGCGATCCGGGACCTCGACGCCGACGTGATCGGCCTCCAGGAGGTCGACGTGCACTGGGGTGCCCGGAGCGGTTTCGCCGACGAGGCCCGGGAGTTGGCCCGGCGCCTGTGCATGCGGGTCTTCTTCGCGCCGATCTACGACCTGCCGCCGGACCCGCCGGGCGGGGAACGGCGGCAGTACGGCGTCGCGGTCCTGAGCCGCCACCGGATCCTCGACGCGCGCAATCACGAGATCACCCGGCTGTCCACCCAGACACCCCGTCCGGTGCCCGCCCCCGCGCCCGGCTTCGCCGAGGTGACGGTCACGGTCCGGGGCGCCCGTGTGCACGTGTACGCGACGCACCTGGACTACCGCACGGACCCCTCGGTCCGGCGCGCCCAGGTCGACGACATGCTGCGCGTCCTGGCCGAGGACCGCGGCCCGAAAGTGCTCCTCGGCGACTTCAACGCCGAGCCGGCCGCGCCCGAACTGGCCCGGCTGTGGGGGCCCTTGGCCGATGCCGCGCCGGACGGCGGCAAGACCTTCCCGGCGGCCGACCCGGTCAGACGCATCGACCTCGTGACCGTCTCACCGGAGGTGACCGTCACCGGCGCGGACACGCCGGGGACCACGGCCTCCGACCACCGCCCGGTGGTGGCGGACCTCCTGCTGCGCCGCCGCGGCCGGTGACGGAGGCGGGAAGGGCCCGCGAGAACCGACCTTTACGTGCTCCTGACAAGTCCGCCTTTCCGTGGCACCCTGCCCTCACGCACGTCGATCCGCACCGCTCTTCGTTCCCCCACCCTGCCCGGACCCGACCGGTCCTGGCACGGCAGAAGGAGACCTGTGTGAGACGCCATCGCACTGCCGCGGGCATTCTGCTGGCCGTCGGAGCCCTGTTCACCGGCGGCCTCGTGCACGCCGGGGCCGCGAACGCCACGACGGCTCCCGGACCGTCGGCCGCGGCCCACACCCCCTCGGCGGCCGAGCAGCACAAGGCCCGCACCTTCTGGACCGCCGAGCGCATGCGCGGCGCCACCCCCCTCGACCTGCTGCTGACCAGGAAGGCGGCGGACAAGGAACTCAAGGCCCCTCGGAGCAGCGGGCGTTCCACCACGGTCGCGCCCACTCCCGCCCTCGCCTCCTTCCCGCAGGCCGGTGCCCCGTGGACCGGCGGCGGTGCCGTCGTGGCGACCTCCGGGCGGGTGTTCTTCACCTTCCAGGGGCGCACCGCCTCGTGCACCGGGAACGCGGTGACCAGCCAGAACGCCAGCACCGTCATCACGGCCGGCCACTGTGTGAAGTACCAGGGCAGCTGGCACACCAACTGGGTCTTCGTCCCGGCCTATGACAACGGCAACGCGCCGTACGGGCAGTGGACGGCGGCCAAGACGCTCACGACTCCGCAGTGGGAAGCGAGCGAGGACATCAACTACGACGTCGGCGCCGCGGTCGTCGCCCCCCTGAACGGCGCGACGCTCACCTCGGTCGTCGGCGCACAGGGCATCCAGTTCAACGGCGGCTACAACAAGCCGATGTACGCCTTCGGCTTCCCCGCCGCGTCGCCGTACGACGGCACGAAGCTCATCCACTGCAGCGGGAACAGCTCCAAGGACTTCCTCTTCTCGCAGGATCACAGCCTCGCCTGCAACATGACGGGCGGATCCAGCGGTGGCCCCTGGTTCACCGGCTTCACCGAGGCGACCGGCACCGGGCTCCAGGTCTCCGTGAACAGTTTCGGCTACACGTTCCTGCCGAACCGGATGTTCGGTCCGTACTTCGGTGACGTGGTCAAGGCCCTGTACGACAAGGCCCAGGTGTCGTAGCGCCCCCCGCCCGGGGAACCGGCCCCCGCGGCAGCCGCGCCACGCCGGGCGTGCGCCGCCGCGGGGGCCGGTCGTCCGCCCGATGTGCGGGATCACCGGCGGTGCCGGGAGGCCCGCGCCGCACCCGCCACGCAGCCGTGACCGGCTTGACCCTCGGTTCCGTCCCGTGTTCCACGTCACCTTCCGGATGCCGGACGTGACCGCACGCTCTCCCGGACGGCCCCGTAGGCTGAGCCGTGCAGCTGGTTCGCCCCGTCCGCCAGGCGGGATGCGTCGTAAGAGGGAACCCGGTGTGAATCCGGGACTGCCCCGCAGCGGTGAGCGGGAACGACCGCCGTCATACGCACTGGGCCCGGCGTACAGGGCCTGGGAAGCGACGGCCAGTAGGTGTCCTCACATCGTGAGGACGTGCCCGCGAGTCCGAAGACCTGCCGGCCGCCCGCGTGCGGACCACTCGTGCGCGGACATCCCGGTGACCTCGCGGGCGGTCGGCGTGCACACCGGACGGACGGCCACGGGCCGCTGCCGTCCGGTTCCTCACCCCTTCGCGTCCGCGTCCCGTCCCCGGGATCTCAGGGATTCATCTCGCGAAGGAGATCTCCGTGACCACCACGTCCGCAGCCGCGGCAGCACGGGCCACCGTGTACGGCTACCCCCGCCAGGGCCGGCACCGGGAACTGAAGAAGGCGGTCGAGGGCT
The DNA here is from genome assembly GCF_040632975.1 of Streptomyces sp. NPDC013455. Lineage (NCBI taxonomy): Bacteria > Bacillati > Actinomycetota > Actinomycetes > Kitasatosporales > Streptomycetaceae > Streptomyces > Streptomyces sp. NPDC013455. The sequence continues at coordinate 245,477 of NZ_JBEYCX010000006.1, forward strand.
ACTGGAAGGGCCGCGTCGGCGCCCACGAGCTGCACGCCACCGGCGCCGAACTGCGCCGCTCCAACTGGCTGGAGCTCGCCGGGGCCGGCATCCACGAGGTCCCGACCGGCGACTTCTCGTACTACGACCACGTCCTGGACACCACGGTCATGGTGGGCGCGATCCCGGCCCGCCACCGGGCGGCCGTCGAAGCGGACGCCCTGGACGGCTACTTCGCCATGGCGCGCGGCACGCAGGACGCGGCTCCGCTGGAGATGACGAAGTGGTTCGACACCAACTACCACTACCTGGTGCCCGAGCTCGGCCCGGGCACGGTGTTCGCCGCCGACCCGGGCAAGCAGGTCGCGGAGCTGAAGGAGGCCCTCGCCCTGGGCCTGACCCCGCGGCCCGTGCTCCTCGGGCCCGTCACCTACCTGCTGCTCGCCAAGCCCGCGCCGGGCGTGGCCGCCGGCTTCGACCCGCTCACCCTGCTCGACCGGCTGCTGCCCGTGTACGCCGAGATCCTCGCGGACCTGCGCGCGGCCGGCGCCGACTGGGTGCAGCTGGACGAGCCGTCCCTGGTCCAGGACCGCACCCCGGCCGAACTGAACGCCGCCGCCCGCGCCCACCGCGCGCTCGGCGCCCTCACCGACCGGCCGAAGCTGCTGGTCGCCTCCTACTTCGACCGGCTCGGCGAGGCTCTGCCGGTGCTGGCCAAGGCACCGGTGGAGGGCCTGGCCCTGGACTTCACGGGGCCGGCCGCCGCCAACCTGGACGACCTCGCCGCCGTGGGCGGCCTGCCCGGCAAGCGTCTGGTCGCCGGTGTCGTCAACGGCCGCAATGTCTGGGTCGACGACCTGGAGAAGTCCCTGGCCACGCTCGGCACCCTGCTGGGCCTGGCGGACCGGGTGGACGTGGCCGCCTCCTGCTCCCTGCTCCACGTGCCGCTCGACACCGCCGCCGAACACGACATCGAACCGCAGATCCTGCGCTGGCTCGCCTTCGCCAGGCAGAAGACCCGTGAGATCGTCACGCTCGCCAAGGGGCTCGCCCGCGGGACCGACACCATCGCCGCCGAACTGGCCGCCAACCGCGCCGACCTGGCCTCCCGAGCCGGCTCGCCGATCACCCGCGATCCGGCCGTCCGGGCCCGGGCCGCGGCCGTCACCGGGGACGACGCCCGCCGCCGTCAGCCGTACCCCGAGCGCACCGCCGCCCAGCGCACACTGCTCGGCCTGCCGCTGCTGCCGACCACCACCATCGGCTCCTTCCCGCAGACGGGCGAACTGCGCACCGCCCGCGCCGCTCTGCGCGCAGGCCGGATCGACAGGGCCGGCTACGAGGAGCGCGTCCGGGCCGAGATCCGGGAGGTGATCGGGTTCCAGGAGAAGGCCGGGCTGGACGTCCTGGTCCACGGGGAGGCCGAACGCAACGACATGGTCCAGTACTTCGCCGAACAGCTGACCGGCTGCCTCGCCACCCAGCACGGCTGGGTCCAGTCCTACGGCACCCGTTACGTCCGTCCCCCGATCCTCGCCGGTGACATCTCCCGCCCCGAGCCGATGACGGTGCGCTGGACGACGTACGCCCAGTCCCTCACGGACCGGCCGGTCAAGGGCATGCTCACCGGCCCGGTCACCATGCTCGCCTGGTCCTTCGTCCGTGACGACCAGCCCCTCGCCGACACCGCCCGGCAGGTCGCACTCGCACTGCGCGACGAGGTGGCGGACCTGGAGGCGGCCGGCACGTCGGTGATCCAGGTGGACGAGCCCGCGCTGCGCGAGACGCTGCCGCTGCGTGCCGCCGACCGGCCCGGCTACCTGGAGTGGGCCACGGAGGCGTTCCGCCTCACCACCGGCGGGGTACGCCCGGACACCCAGATCCACACCCACATGTGCTACGCGGAGTTCGGCGACATCGTCCGGGCCATCGACGCCCTCGACGCCGACGTGATCAGCCTGGAGGCCGCCCGCTCGCACATGCAGGTCGCGCGCGAGCTGGCCGCGCACGGCTACCCGCGTGAGGCCGGCCCGGGTGTCTACGACATCCACTCGCCGCGCGTGCCGAGCGTCGAAGAGACGGCCGGGCTGCTGCGCGCCGGGCTCCGGGCGATCCCCGCCGAGCGGCTGTGGGTCAACCCCGACTGCGGCCTGAAGACCCGCGGCTGGCCCGAGACCCGCGCCTCGCTGGAGAACCTGGTGGCCGCGGCCCGTGTGGTCCGCGAGGAACTCGCCGGTTCCTGACGGCCACCCGGCCGCCGCCGGCACCGCCCGCCGGTCCGGCCCCCGCCCGCGAGGCGGGGGCCGGACCGGTGCGGTGTGCGCGGGCGGGCGGCGGACGTACCATCCACGGCGTGCGCACCGAGCGCCGGTGCGCACGCCCATGACGACAGCAGCAGGAGTGACCGCGTGACCAGCCGAGTTGTCCTCGTCTCCGCCGCCATGAGCACGTCTCTGCGGCAGGCGCGCTTCGACGACGGCGGCTCCCTGGACGACGGCGGTCTGGCCGAGGCCAGGTCGGCGGCCGGGACGCTGCCCGCCGCGGCCCGGGTACTCCTCTCGCCCAGCGTGCGCTGCCGGCAGACGGCGGCGGCGCTGGGCCTCCACGGCGTGCCGGCGGCGGAGCTGGCGGGGCTGGACGTGGGCCGTTGGCGCGGCCGCGCCCTGGACGAGGTGGGGGCCGCCGAGCCGGAGGCGGTGGGCCGCTGGCTCACCGACCCCGACTGCGCACCCCATGGCGGCGAGTCCGTGCGGGAGCTGTGCGAGAGGGTCGCGGGCCGGCTGGCGAAGGCCCGGGAGCTGGAGGGCCGTACGCTCGCCGTGGTCGAGCCGGACGTGGTGCGGGCGGCGGTCGTCGCCGCGCTGGGCCTGCCCGCCGCGGTCTTCTGGCGCCTCGACGTACAGCCGCTGACCCTCACCGAACTCAGCGGCCGGGCCGGACGCTGGAACCTGCGCCTGGGCCGTCCGCCGACCGGTTGAGGACCGGGCCGCAGACCGGCCGGGGCGCTCGCCCGCAGGCCGGCCGGGGCAACGCCAGACAGGGCGGCGCCGGTCGGGGCAGCGCGGTCCGCGCCGGACCGGCCGGTGCTCCGGCCGGGCCGTGATCCGGTGCGCGACGGTGTCCGGAGAACGCCGAAGGCCCCCAGGATGGTTCCGAGGGGCCCTCTGGTGGCGCGGAGGAGTCAGTGCGCGGCGGGAACCGCCCGACCGGCGGCCACCGGCCCCGGGTTCAGCAGCCGCTCGGCCAACTCGCCGAAGGCGAGGCCGAATCCGCCCCACAGCACGGTCTGGATGGCCAGCGCCGACAGGCGGAACCGCCACAGCAGGGTGGCCGGGAAGTGGCTCGGCACCTCGTTGACGACGGGCAGGAACTGGAAGGCCAGGCCGATCACGACGGCGAACGCGGCCACCGCGACGACCGTCGCCCACCAGGTGCCCAGGCCGGGCGCGAGCCGCTTGCCCAGGATGGTGGCAGCGACCGCGAGGAGGACGCTGAGCACCATCATCAGGAAGTACAGGGTGGTCCGCTTGCCGATGGTGTCGGGGTCGCCGACCGACGGCGGATTGGCCGGGTACTTCAGGAACGGTACGACGTACACGGTGAGCAGCGCGCAGCCCGACAGCAGCAGGGCCGTGGCCCGCGGGCCGAACCGGCCCACCCGGCCGAGGGCGAAGCAGAAGGCGAGCGCGGCGATGCCGCCGAAGGCGACCCCGTAGAGGAGGACGCCGGTGGCGAGGCCGGCGGTGGACTGGACGGAGCGGGAGACGACTTCCACCCCGTGTTCGTGGGAGTGGGCTTCCTCGAAGCCGATCGCCTTGTCGATGTGCGGCTCACCGAGGACGTAGGCCGCGATCAGGGCGAGCACGCCGGCCGCGAGGCCGGCGAGCATGCCCCGTACGAGGAGGTTCCGTACGGTTGCGGAGTTCATGGGCGCGCGTCCCCTCGCGTCAGTGGCAGGGGAAGCCGAGCAGGTGACGTGCGTCGTGCACCCATTCATGGACGTCCGTGCCGTTGAACACGGAGGTGGCGCCCTGCTCGGCGCCGACGAAGTACAGCAGGACGAGCATCAGGATGCCGAAGAAGACCGCCCAGGGGGCTATCGCCTTGAGCGGCAGCTTGGCGGGAACGACGGGGGTGGTGGCTGTCGGCCGGGCGACGGTCTGCGCCATGGCAGGACCTCCTCTGGGAGTTCGCGTCCCATCTCGGTGGTGCACAGGACGACGGCCACGGGTCTGACTCACGAGCTCCTTGAAGGGCCCGCATACAGTGGCGCGACCGTGCCGGATTCCCACCGGCTTCCGTCTCGCCGTCGTCGATATCGGACAGACCGTACCGCGTGGCGCGGGCCCGGCCAAGACCGCGTACACCAGGGGTGATCTACCTCTCCCACCGGGCGGGACGGTATGGGCTGGTGGGTCGGCGGTGGCTAGATCCGACCGGTCGTCCACCGCGGCGACAACGGGCCCGAGCCGCTCCGCCCGCCCGCCGCGAACACCGCGCGCGGCAGGCGCCGAGGGGGGCGGACACCCGAGCGGAGGCGCACACCTCGGAATGCGGGCACCTCGGGATGCGGGCACCTCGGGGTGCGGGCGCCTCGGGATGCGGGCGCCTCGGGATGCGGGTCGCTCGACGCCGAACGCCGCACAGCGGAGGCGGCGTTCGGCACGGCGGCGTTCGGCACGGGCACCGGAGGAGGCGGGTCGCCGTCCGGCGCGGCCGGCTGTCCCCCGGCACCGCCCCGGCGGCCCGCCCCACCACTCCCCGCCGGCCGTCAGCGCGGCGGGCTGCCGCCCGTCGGCTACCCGGCGGTGTCCGGGGTGCCGGCCGTGCCGGCGGTGTCCGGGGTGCCGGCCGTGCCGGCGGTGTCCGGGGTACCGGCCGTGCCGGCGGTGTCCGAGGTGCCGGCCGTGCCGGCACCGTCGGCGGTGGCGGTGGCGGTGGCGGTGGCGGCCAGTCCCAGTTCCCGGTCGCCGAGCGGGGCGAAGAAGCGGTCCACGTCGGCGTCGGTGACCTCGGCCAGGGTCGCGGGCGACCAGCGCGGTGCGCGGTCCTTGTCGATGACCTGGGCGCGGATGCCCTCCACCAGGTCGGGCGTGCGCAGGAAGGCGCAGGAGACGCGGTACTCCTGGTCGAGGACCTGCTCCAGCGAGCCGAGGCTCCGGGCGCGGCGCAGGGCGGCGAGGGTGGCCTTGAGCGCGGTGGGCGACCTGCCGAGCAGGGTCTCGGCCGTCTCCTTCGCGTCCGGGCCGCCGTGGTCCCGCAGCCGCCGCACGATCTCCTCGACCGTCCCGGCCGCGTAGCACGCGTCGATCCACTCCCGCCGCTCGGCCAGCTCCCCTCGCGGCGGCGGCTGCACATGGCGCGCGAGGACGTCCGGCAGGGGCGAGGCGGCGAGTTCGGCCACGAGGGCGGGGAGGGCCGCGGCGGGTACGTAGTGGTCGGCGAGCCCGCAGAGCAGGGCGTCGCCGGCGCCGATGTGGGCGCCGGTCAGCGCGAGGTGGGTGCCGAGTTCGCCCGGGGCCAGGGCGAGCAGACGGGTGCCGCCGACGTCGGGGACGAAGCCGATGCCGGTCTCGGGCATGGCGATCCGGGACCGGTCGGTGACGATCCGCACGCTGCCGTGCGCCGAGACGCCGACACCGCCGCCCATCACGATGCCGTCCATGACGGCGACGTAGGGCTTCGGGTAGCGGGCGATACGGGCGTTGAGCCGGTACTCGTCGCGCCAGAAGGCGGCCGAGGCGGTGCCGTCGCCGTCGCGGGCGTCATCGTGGATGACGCGGATGTCGCCGCCGGCGCACAGGCCGCGCTCCCCCGCGCCGGTGATGACGACGGTCTCCACGGCCGGATCGCTCTCCCATACGGTCAGGGCCGCGTCGACGGCGCGGACCATGGCGTGGTTCAGGGCGTTGAGCGCCCCCGGCCGGTTGAGGGTGAGATAGCCGGCCCGCCCCTCGGTGCGCAGCAGCACGGGCGCTTCGGTGCCGGTCATCCGGACGCCTCCGTCAGGCCGCGGGTCTCGATGACGCACATGATCTCGTCGGTTCCTTCCCTGGTCCGGTCCTGTCCGCGGGGTCGCGGACGATCTTGTCGATTGTCGCCACCTGGTGACGTGCCTCGCCGCGCGGAGATATATTGCGGGCATTCGTGGTTGGGGCCTGGCTTGGGGGGACGAGTTGGCCGACGAGATCCTTGAGGTGACGGTCAGACCGGACGGCCGGGTCGAGTTGCACGTGCAGGGCATGGAGGGCATGAGCTGCCTCGCCGAGACCGAGGAGCTCGTCTCCCGGCTCGGCGGCGACGTGGAGTCGCAGGAACTGACGGCCGAGGCCTACGTGGAGACCGCCGAGGAACACCACGACCAGCTCTGGCAGTAGACCGGCGATGGTGACAGTACGGGGGCACTCCGTCGCCGGGCCCCGGTGGCGGATTCATTCGACGCTGGCCCGGAGCACGGCGAACGGTCCGGGTGCGCGGTTCGTGGTGTGGAGCCAGGGGTGCACTCTGGCGTGCGACGGCTGCTTCAATCCGGGCACGCATCCCGTCCGCCCCGGGGACCCCGCCCGGGACCCCGGCGGGCGGCCGGTCGCGGACCTGGTCGAGGAAGTGCTCGGCACCGACGGCATCGAGGGCGTGACCCTGACCGGTGGCGAGCCGCTGGAGCAGACGGAGGCCGTCGCGGCGTTCTGCGGGGCGGTCCGGCGCCGCAGCGATCTCGGCATCATCGTGCTGACCGGGTTCACCCGCGCCGAGGTGGAGGGCGACGCCCGCCGTGCGGCGGCGGTCGCCGACACGGATCTGGTCGTCGCCGGGCGGTACAACGCGCGGCTGCGGCTGGGCGCCGGACTGCGCGGGTCGTCCAACAAGGAGTACTGGGCGCTGACGGGCCGGTACACCGCCGCGGACCTCGCCGAGGTGCCCGAGGCGGAGCTGGTGATCGGTACGGACGGCTCGATCACCCTGACGGGCATGCACGAGTGGGAGGGCGGTCCGCGGTGACCATCGAGAACGACATCGGCCTGTACCTGCGGGCGAGGGTGCCGCTGCTGGTGCTGGTCACCATCGAGGAACAGCGGGCGCTCACGGTGCTGGACACGGTGCGTGCGGCGCGGGACGCTTCCGCCGACCTCGTCAGCTGGGACATCGCCGACGGCTTCCGGTCGGCGGTCGGCCGCGGCATGCCGCAGGCGCCGACGCCGGAGAAGGCGCTGGAGAAGATCGGCGAGATGGTGAAGGCCTCGCCGCAGAAGCGCGACCTGTACGTGCTGAGGGACTTCCACGAGTTCTGGTCGAAGAGCCCGCTGGTGCGGCGCAAGGTCCGCAACCTGGCACACGAACTGGTGTACACGGGGTCCTCGCTGGTGGTGACCACGCCCGTGCGCGACGTACCCCGGGAACTCGACGACGACGCCGTGGTCATCGACCTGCCGCTGCCCGACGCGGACGCCCTGCGGGGCGAACTGGAGCGGATGATCACCTCCACCGGCGGCATCCGCTGCGAGCTGACCGCGCACGGCCGTGCCCGGCTCGCCCAGGCGGCACTGGGTCTCACCTCCACCCAGGCGCGGCGGGCCTTCGCCAAGGCGATCGTGCGCGACCAGGTGCTGGACGACCGGGACATCGGCGCCGTACTGGCGGAGAAGAAGGCCGTCATCCGCGCCTCCCGGGCCCTTGAGTTCACCGCGCCCGAGGAGACACCGGACGACCTCGGCGGGCTGGACGCGCTCAAGCGCTGGCTGACGCTGCGCGAGCGCGCCTTCGGTGAGGAGGCCGCGAAGTACGGGCTGCCCGCGCCGAAGGGTCTGGCGCTGATCGGCATCCCGGGTACCGGCAAGAGCCTGACCGCCAAGATGATCGGCGGCATGTGGCGGCTGCCGCTGCTCCGGCTGGACGTCGGCGCGGTCTTCGGCTCCCTGGTCGGCGAGTCCGAGGAGCGGGTCCGCCAGGCGCTGAGCCTGGCGGAGACGGTGGCGCCGTGCGTGCTGTGGATCGACGAGCTGGAGAAGTCGTTCGCCGCCGGCGGGGGCGGCGACTCGGGGACCTCGCAGCGCGTGCTGGGCACCCTCCTCACCTGGATGCAGGAGAAGACCAAGCCGGTGTTCGTCGTCGCCACGGCCAACGACGTGACCGCGCTGCCCCCGGAGATGCTGCGCCGCGGCCGCTTCGACGAGGTGTTCTTCCTGGACCTGCCGACCGAGGCCGAGCGCCGCGAGATCCTCCACGTCCACCTGCGCAAGCGGCGCCGCGATCCGAACCGGTTCGACGTGGCGCAGCTGGCCCGGCTGTCCGACGGCTGTGTCGGCGCGGAGCTGGAGCAGGCCGTCGTCGACGCGATGTACCGGGCGTTCGCCGAGGACCGGGACATCACGACGAGCGACCTCGCGGAGGCGATCGCGCGGCTGGTGCCGCTCAGCCGTTCCCAGCGGGAGTCGATCGAGAACCTGCGGGCCTGGCTGCGCGACGGGCGGGCGCAGTCCGCCTCCTTCGCCGAGGCCGAACGGGCCGCCGAGGCGCAGGTCCGGCTGGAACTGGCGTGACGAGGGACAAGTGACGGAGTACGGCCCGTGCGGCGGGCCGGTGACGGGGGGGAGCGGGGCGGTGGTGAGTGCCTGGCGGGCCGAGCGCCGGCTGCGGGCGTCCGCGCGCGGTGACGCGGCGTCGGGCTGGGGGTTCCGGGCGCGCCGGGCCTGGCGGCGGCTCCGTGCGGGTGCGCTGGAGGACGGCGATCCCCGGGTCGTGGCGGTGCTCGCGCGGACCGCGCGGGAGGACGGTCATCCGCGGCAGCAGTCGGCCGGCGAGGTGCTCGCGGAGCGCTGGGCCGCGACACGCGATCCGGAGCTGCGCCGCCTCGTCCGCGAGACGGGTGCGTTGGCCCCCCACGGCCTGCCCCGGCTGCTGACCGCCGCGGTGCAGGGGCGGCTGCCGCAGGTGTGGTCGTGGGAACTGGCCGATTCCGTCGACCAGTTGCTGGCCGACCCGGATCCGCTGGTCCGGGAGGGCGCGGAGGCGGCGTGCGCGACGGCCACCGGGAAGTTGTCGGAGGCGCTGTGGCGACGGGCGGCCCGCACCTTCACGCGTTCCGGTCAGGGGCCGGCCGGCGCGCACGTCCCCGTGGATCTCCCGCCGCTGGTCTCGCTGCTGCTGCGCAATCCGGTGCCGCCCGAGGGCAGGGTGCTGCGCGTTCTCTGGGCCGCCTGGCTGCGCGTGCCCGACGAGCGGCTGCTGACCGCCCTGTCGGCGTGGAACACGCCCGCGCCGCCGAACGAGCCGGAGCGGGGCGCGAGTCTCGTCGTACTGGCACCCACCACCGCGGGTCTGACCGAGCCGGCCGCCCGCGTCGCCCTGTTCGCGGCGGCCGCACGCACCGACCACCCGGTAGGGGACCTGGCCCGCCGGAAGATCCTCGCGGGGCTGCCGCCGGAGCTGGCGGAAGCGCTGTGCGACGCCGCGTTGTCCGATCCGGCGCTGGTCCCGCTCTGCGTCGAGAAGCGGCTCGCGCCCAGGGATCCCGTCCGGCGGGTGGTGTTCTTCCTGCTGACCCGCCAGTTGGAGCAGTACCGGGGCATGGACCCCGACGGCCGGCTGCTGGAACTCGCCTACGCCGCCGCCACCCAGGAGACGCGCCTGGGGCTGCAGCAGGCCATGCGCGCCACCGGCGGTCTCGACCTGATGCGGGTGCTGGTCGGCAGCGACCCGCGGTCCCGGATACCGGAGCTGGAGGAGCCCGAACTCGACTACCTGAGCCGTCAGCTGGCGGAGCGCGGGGAGTGGCGCCGGCTGTGGGGCATGGTGCAGGAGGTGGCCCCGGCCGCCGGCCTGAAGCTGATGGGCCTGTTCGAGGACTGGGTGCCGCGTGACGAGGACGGCCGCCGGGTCTTCGAGATGATGCGCCGGGCCGATCCCCGGTGGACGCGCGGATCGCTGCGGGGGTTCGGGCAGTGGTGGCCGGACGTGTCACGCAGCAGCCGCATCCAGTTCCACGGCAGGGTCAACGACGTCTCCTTCGCCCCGGACGGCCCCTTCCTGGCGATCGCGGGGACCGACCACGTCGCCGGTGTCGTCGATCTGACGCAGGGCCGGCTGGTCGAGCGCTACGACTGCTTCCGCTCCTCGGTCGGGTTCATCGTGCACACCGGTGGTGGTGCCTTCGTCGCCGCGGAGCGCACCAACAACGGGCAGGCGCCCTGCCGGCTGGTGCGCTGCACCGGCGGCGGCGGGCGGGTGCTGTACGAGGAGCCCGGGCCCTTCACCGCGCTGACCCTGCGGGGCACGGACGGTTCGTTCGCCGCGGGTACGCGCGGCGGGGAGATCCTGCTGGGCGCGCCGGACGGCGGCGTGGAGGCGGTCTGCGTGCAGAAGCTCGGCCTGGACCCGCAGCGGGACTGGCCGCGCGCGGTGACCGCGCACCTGCCCTCCGGGCGGCTGGCGGTCCTGGCCCGGGAGCTGGCCGTCACGAACGGCTCCGCCACCGAACTGCTCGCCGGGGGCGACGGCGGGATGATCGTCGGCCGGGCGGTGTTCACCGGCTCCGACTCGCTGGTCGTGGCGAGCAAGCGCGGCACCATCCAGCAGCTGACGTGCGTGGGACGCACCTTGGTGCCGGGGGCCGTCAACGCCGGTCTGATCCGCGGTCTGGAGGCGCTGCCGGGCCGCGGCGAGGTCGCGCTCGTCGACGAGCGCGGGCGGATCGTCGTACTGAACGCCCGGACGCTGGAGCAGAAGTGGACGTCCGAGCCGGAGCGGCACGGGGCCACGGTGACCAGCGCGCACCTGTCGCCGCGCGGCGAGTTCCTCGCCGTCGGGTACGACGCGGGTTACACGGACCTGTACGACCTGCGCACCTGGGCGCTGCCCAGCCTGATGACCAAGCCGCTGGTGACGTCCGTGCCCGCGGACCTGGGCGTCGTCGCCGGCGCCAAGGCCGCCCCGGATCTGCCCCCGGCGGCACGGCCGGTGGTCGACCTGCTGCACGCCCTGCTCGAGTACCGCTTCCGCTTCGACATCGAGCTGGGCGACCTCGGGGATCCCGGTGAGCTCGCGGCCCTGACCGCCGGCGAGTACGACATCAGCCTGTGAGGCCGGCGCGGCCTCGCCCCGCACGTCCAGCGACGAGGAGTTTCGACACCCCATGACCACCCGCATCGGCATCGACTTCGGCACCGCCAACACCGTGGTCGCCGGCTGGGACCACGCCTCGGACCGGGGTGAGCCCATCCCGCTGGAGGGGCTCGACCTGCTGCGCGGCGGCAGCGGGGGCGTACGTCAGCGGGTCGTGCCCTCACTGATCGCGTTCGCCGTGGACGGGGAGCGGCGCTGGACGGGCGCCGCCGTCGCCCGGGACGCGGCGTTCTGGGACGACCCGGCGGTGGCCGTCTTCCAGTCCACCAAGAGCAGTGTCACCGGGCAGTCGATCGACATCCCGCGCGCCGTGGGCGACCGCCGGATCAGCAACCGGGACGCGGCCACCCAGTTCCTCGGGGACGTGATGGCCGCCGCCTCGCTCGCCGTCGGCACGGACGACCTGGAGATCGTGGCGACCGCTCCGGTGGAGTCCTTCGACACCTACCGGGACTGGCTGGTGCGGGAGGTCGGCGAGACGGCGGGGCTGAGCAGGCTGCGCGTGGTGGACGAGGCGACCGCGGCCGCGGTCGGTTACAGCGCCCGGCTCAACCCGGGGGACGCCTTCATGGTGTTCGACTTCGGCGCCGGCACGCTGGACATCTCCGTGGTACGGGTGCAGGAGCCGGCCGAGACCGGCGGCGGGGCGGGCGTGCGGGCCATCGCCAAGACGGGAGCCGACCTCGGCGGCAATCACATCGACGCGCTCATCGCCCAGCACGCCGCCGACACCACCGGTGTGCCGCTGGGCGACACGGCGGCCTACAACCGCGTCTTCCGCCGGCTGCTGCGCTCCGCCGAGGCGGCCAAGACCGCGCTCACCCAGGCCACGACCGCGGTGGTGGAGGCGACCGATCCGGAGACCGGCGAGTCGTACCGCATGGACCTCTCCCGCGGTGACTTCGAGGCGCTGCTGCGGGACCGGGACGTGCTGGGCCGGGTGGGCAGGGCACTGCGCAGGGCGCTCGACGGCGCGGCCTCGGCCGGCTACCCGGCCGAGGAGATCTCCCAGGTGTTCCTGGTCGGCGGCTCCAGTCTCATCCCGGCCGTCCAGGAGCTGCTGCGCTGGCAGTTCCCGCCGGAGGTGCTGCGGGTGGACCGCCCCTTGGAGGCGGTGGCCGCCGGGGCCGCCGGCATCGCGGGCGGCTACGAGCTGCACGACCACATCCAGCACGACTACGCCATCCGCCACGTCAACCGTGACACCGGCGCCTACGAGTTCGAGACGCTGGTCCGCGCGGGCAGCGAGTACCCGACGGCGGACCCGATCCGCACCCTCACCATCAAGGCCATCCGGGACGGGCAGCGCAATCTGGGCCTGGCCATCTACGAACTGGCCCACGCCACCTTCCGGGACGCGGGAGCCGACCTGGAGATCGTCTTCGACGCCGACGGCGGTGCCCGGGCCGTCGGGGTCACCCCGCAGCACCGGCAGGAGAAGTCCCAGCTGTGGCTGAACGAGGACAACCCGACCTTCCTGGAGGCGCGGCCGCCCGCCCGCGCGGGGGCCGACCGCTTCCGGTGCGACTTCCGGATCGACGCGCACAAGCGCCTCACCGTCTCCGCCTTCGACCTGGAACGCCGTGTCTGGGTCCTCGACCGGCAACCCATCGTGCGCCTCGCCTGAAGGAGTCCCCATGTCCCACTACACCCGCGTCCGCACCTCGCTGAAGGACCAGGACACCCTCGTCCGCGCCCTGCGGGCGCTCGGCTTCGACGAGGTGGAGAGCCACGACGAGCCGCAGGCGCTCATCGGGTACCAGGGTGACCGGCGCAGCCAGCGGGCCGAGGTGATCATCCGGCGCCGGCACGTCGGTTCGGCGAGCAACGACCTGGGCTTCGCCCGCACCGCCGACGGCGAGTTCCAGGCCATCATCAGCGACTACGACCGGCGCCGGTACGACGCGGCCTGGCTGCGCCGGCTGACGCAGACGTACGGCCGCGAGAGCGCGCTGGCCTTCGCCGAGGAGCACGGCTACGAGGTCCTCACCGAGGAGACCGACAAGGCGGGCAACGTCCATCTGACACTCCGCCGCAGCGCGCTCTGACCCCGAGCCGCGAGGGGCCTGGCCACTTCGAGCCGCGACGGGCCTGGCCACTCCGAGCCGCGACGGGCCTGGCCGCTTCGAGCCGCCGGGCCCGCGATGCCCCGTCCCCGGGTGGCCCGGCGGCAGGCCGCCGGGTCGAAGCGGGGGCCCGGGGGTGCCCGGGGTGCCGGCCCGGCCGACGCGCCCCGCAACCCCGCAACCCCGCAGCCCCGCAGCCCCGCAGCCCCGACCGGACGTGATCCACATCACGGGGAGAACCGCGGAATCGAGGCAACCCTTTGCGCACGCTACGGGTCACCTATGCGTACGTTTTCGGCCACCCCTGTCTCCGAGGTTCGCATGACGTTCCGCCGCTCCCCGGCTCCCACCGCCGCGACGGCCGCCACGGCACCAGCCGTCCCGCTGGTGCCGTCGGCCGCCCACGCGTGCGACCGGGACGGAGTATCACCCGGCCGGCGAGCGGACCACCGCGCGGAGCTCTGAGGCTGCGAGGTGCGGGAGCTCCGGCCTTCCGGAGCTCCCGCGCCCGCCCCCGGCAGGGGCCCGTCGGCCGCTCCCGGTCCTCGCCGTGCGGCCTTCGGCCACGGCATTCCCGCCCGCACACGGTGAACGCCCCATGCGGGGCGTCGCCTTGACCCGTCCCGAGTGAGAGGAGACCCGCGCGCATCCCCGCGGTGCCCGACGTCCCCCGGCCGGCTTCCGGCCCGCCGTCCGGCTCCGCGACGCACCCGCCCGCCCGGGGCGTGTGCACCCCCACCCCTCGCCGCCCCGGCGCGGCACAACGCAACTCACGTCTAGGACTCCCATGCGTCTCCCCTCCCCCGCCCTCAAGGTGCTCGCCGTCGCGGCCCTCCCGCTGGCCCTGACCGCCTGCTCCTCCGACTCCGGCACCTCCTCCTCCGGCGGCACCGCCTCCGCCACGTCGGCCAAGCCGGAGAACGCCGACGCGGGGCTGCTGACCGGTGCCCAGCTGAAGAAGGCCCTGGCTCCCGCGTCGTTCTTCCCGTCCGGGTTCGCCATCGACCCGAGCGGCAGCCGGGACACCGGGGACGAGTTCCAGACCCAGGCCACCAAGAGCGCCGCCAAGCCGCGCTGTGCCGACCTCGGCGCCACGGGCTGGATCGGTCTGACCGGGATCGACGGCGTGTCGTTCGCGCAGAACTCCTACATGAACGCCGACCAGACCGCCGAGCTCGACCAGGAGATCGACGTCTACCGCGGCTCGACCGCGACCGAGGTCATGAAGGGCCTGGCGAAGGTGGTCGCCGCGTGCCCGAGCTACCCGGACTCCGACACCGGCGGCAAGGTGAAGGTCACCGGCGTCGCGACGAAGGGCCTCGGGGACGAGGCCTACACCATCACGCTGACCAACCCCGCCTGGGAGGACGGCACCACCCTGGTCGCCGTCCGCGTCGACACCGCCGTGGTGAGCGTGCTGTCGACGTACGGCGGCGAGAACGGCGCCGCGGGCGCGCAGAAGCTGGCCGCCCACCTCGCGCTCTCCGTCGAGAAGGCGGACAAGTCCGCGCAGCAGGGCTGACAGCCCGTCGGCGGGGCGGCGCCCCTTCGCCCCGCCGGCGCTCCACCACACCGGTCCTCTCCTGCCCGCGCCGGGACCACACCAGACCCCTCCTCCCCGCGCCGGAGGCCCACCGGCTGTCCACTTCCGGGTGACCGGGTCCGCGCTAAACGGGTCCGCCGGGATGTGACCCGTTCGCGGTAGGCCGTCCGCGCCTCGCCGTCGGGTGACGCGACCGTCCCGCACTCACCCGAAGCGAGTAATGACGGAACGTGAACCCCTTGTGCCCACTGGGTCCTCCCCCATTCGGAGTTGCAGCCGTCCGGGCGACATGAGTCCGTGGGATGCGTGTCCCGCCGGATCTCACTCAGGAGGAGCCATGGGCACCGACCACAAGGGCCGATCGGCCGACAAGCTGGGCGTCGTCTTCGCCGTCAGGGTGATCGAGGGTGGCGAGCAGGGGTTCCTGGATCTGTACGAGCAGCTCCGCAAGTCCGTGTCCAACACCCCCGGTCACATCGTCGAGCGGCTCGGCGAACCCGCCGACGACTCCCGTCAGTGGGTGATCACCAGCGAGTGGCAGAGCGCCGAGCACTTCTTCGCCTGGCAGCAGAGCGAGGAGCACCGTGAGCTGGTGGCCCCGCTGCGCCAGTGGGTCGACCAGCGGCAGTCGCTGCGGTTCCGGGTCGTCAAGGAGACCAAGGGGGTGTCGTCATGACGCGCCCCCAGAGCAGCCCCGTCGCCGTCCTCGGTCTCGGCGCGATGGGCACCGGCCTGGCCGTGCGCCTCCTCGACCAGGGCGTAGCGGTCCGGGTCTGGAACCGCACCCCCGAGCGGACCGCTCCGCTCGCCGAGGCCGGCGCCTACGTCGCCTCCCACCCCGCCGACGCCGTCGCGGGCACGAGCGCCGCCATCTGCGCCGTGGCCGACGGCGAGGCCCTCGGCGCCGTACTGCACGGCAGGGGCGGCGTGCTGGCCACCGACCCCTACCCCGGTGTGCTGATCTGCGCCAGCACCGTCTCCCCGGAAGAGGTCGTGCAGATCGCCGGGGACGTCCCCAAGGTCCTGGACGTCGGCATGCTCGGCAACCGCGACCACGCCCGCGACGGCGAGCTGCGGCTCTTCGTCGGCGGCCAGGAGGCCGCGTTCACCACCGCGCGCCCGCTGCTGGAGACGCTGGGCAAGGAGGTCGTCCATCTGGGCGCACTCGGGTCCGGCATGCGGATGAAACTGCTCCTCAACCTGCTGATGGGCGTCGAGGTGCAGGCGCTGGCCGAGGCGAGCGAGCTTGCGGCCGCCTGCGGACTCGACCGTCAGCTGGTCCTGAAGACCATCGCGGGCAGCGGATTCGCCTCGCCGGTGATGGCATTCAAGTCGCGGCGGCTGGCCGCCGGGCGCTTCGAGGAGCCGGACTTCCGGCTGCGGCTGATGGCGAAAGACCTCATGCTCGCTTCCAAGCAGGCAGCGGCAGTCGGCCTGAGTCTGCCGTTGGCGACCGCCGCGGCGGAGACCCACGTCCGCGCCACCGAGCAAGGACTGGGTGACCAGGACTGTGCCGCGGTCGTCCGCGCACTCGCACCGAAACCGGGAACCGACACGTGATCATCGACATCCACGGGCACCTGTCCCCGCCCGAGGCGGCCAAACGCTTCCCCATGCCCCCCAGCCTGACCGACGTCGACGGCATGCTCGCCGCTCGCGCCGAGGCCGGGATCGACCTCACCCTCATCGGCAGCCCCGTCGGGGCCGGTGCGATGGCACGGGTACCGGGCGTCGACAACTACGCGCAGCCACGCGACCGGCTGCGTGCCTTCCACGCCTGGATGTCCGGCCTGATCCGCAGGTTCCCGGACCAGTTGCGCGGCTACGTCTTCGCGAACCCGTTCGGGGACGACGATCACCTCGAAGGGGTGCGGGAGACGCTGGCGGACCCCGCCTTCGTCGGTCTGATCACCACGTCCAGCGTCCACGGGGAGCTGCTCGGTTCGCCCCGCGCGGACTCCTTCTTCGCGCTGGCCGCGGAGGCGGGGGTGCCGGTCCTGGTGCACGCTCCGGCCGAACCGGTCGGCACGGAACGGGTCGAGGGGATCGGCTTCGTGGAGCAGATCGGCCGGTTCGGCGACGTCACCCTGGGCATGGCCCATGTCGCGTTCGCCGGATGGCTGGACAAGTACCCCGGTCTGCGGCTGATCGGCGCGACCGGCGGCGGCGCGATGGCGCTGCTGCCGGAGCGGCTGCAGACCGCGGCGCGCCCCCGGCACTGGGCCGGGGGCGCGCCGCCCCCCGGCCGGCCCACGCCGGCCGGCTCCGCACCGGCCGGCGCCCGCCCGCCGGCCGGGAGGCCGGACGCCGGGCCGGCGGCGCCGCCGGAGCCGGCGGCCGACCCGGTCGCGGCGCTCCGGCGCATGTACGTCGACACGAGCCCGTTCAGCCCGGCGCACCTGAGCCTGAACGCGGAGGTGCTGGGACCCGAACGGATGCTGTTCGGCACCGACTCGCCGCCGATGGCGGCACCGCTGGAGGACTTCGTCCACATGATCGAGAAGCTGCCGGTCGACAAGGCGGCCCAGCAGCGCATCCTCGGCGGCAACGCCGAGGCCCTCTTCGACCTCGGGAGCCGGTTGTGACCACCATGCAAGAGGCCGTCACCGCAGCCGAACGGTGCACCCCGGAGTTCCGGCGCGATCCGCACGCGGTCTACGCCCGGCTCCGCGACGAGGCGCCGGTCTGCCCGATGAGACCGCCGCACGGCAACGAGACGTACCTGATCACCCGGTACGAGGACGCGCGGGCCGCGCTGGCGGATCCGCGGCTGAGCAAGGACATGTACGGCGCCATGGACGCCTACCGGAGGATCTTCGGTGACTCCTCCATCGCGCTGGACGACAACATGCTCAACTCCGACGCGCCCAAGCACACCCGGCTGCGCCGGCTGATCAACTCCGCGTTCACCCCCAAGCGCGTGCAGGCGCTGCGGCCCCGGATCGAGGAGATCGTCGAGAACCTCCTCGACGACTGCCCGACCCGGGAACGCGTCGACCTGCTGCCCGCGTTCGCCTTCCCGCTGCCGATCATCGTGATCTGCGACCTCCTCGGCGTGCCGGCCGCGGACCGGTCGCGGATGCAGCGCCTGTCCACCACGGTGGCGCAGACCGGTTTCGGTGAGGAGGCCAAGCGGGCCCAGCAGGAGGCGGAGGAGGGTCTGCACGCGTTCTTCACGGAGCTCATCGCCGCCAAGCGCACCCGTCCGGGTGACGACCTGATCAGCGCGCTCATCGCGGCCCGGGACAACGACGGCGGGCTCACCGAGAACGAGCTGGTCTCCACGGCGTTCCTGCTGATGTTCGCCGGTCACAAGACGACCGCCTACCTCATCGGCAACGCCGTCCACCATCTGCTGTCCCGCCCGGCGCAGCTGCGCGCCGTGCGGGAGGACCCGGAGCTGATCCGTGCGGCGGTCGAGGAACTGGTGCGCTACGACGGCTCCGTCGAGAGCGCGACGTTCCGCTACGCGACCGAGGACGTCGAGTACAGCGGGACCCTGATCCCCAAGGGCGCCCTGGTCCAGATCGCGCTCAGTTCCGCCAACCGCGATCCGCGGAAGTTCGACGCGCCGGACCGGCTGGACGTGAAGCGGCCGGGGAACGCACAGGACGCGCACCTGGGATTCGGGCACGGCAGCCACTACTGCCTGGGTGCCCCGCTGGCCCGCCTGGAGACGCAGCTGGCGCTCACCCGCCTGTTCGAGCGGTTCCCGCGGATGACGCCGGCCGACCCCGCCGGCGGTCCGCGCTGGCTGGAGGTCCCCTTCCCGGCCTTCCGCGGCCTCGCGGAACTGCCCGTCGTCCTCGACCCCGCCGGGTGACACCCCGCCGCGGCCGTCCCCGCCTCCCGGTCCGTCCTCACCCTGCCGGGCCGGGCGCGGCGGACGGCGGTGGCGGTCCCGCGTGCGGTTGTCGTCCGCCGTGCGGCACGGGATGCTGAGGGAGCACGAAGGGAAGCGGTGCCATGGATCGTTTTCCGAAGGCGCCCGATGTCGATTTCCACAGCCCCCTGGACCTCTCCAAGGCCGCCGCCGCGGTGCTCGACGACGAAGGCCGGGTATCCGGGTGGGGAGCCTCGGCCCAGCGCCTCCTCGGGCACGCACCCGAGGACGTGCTGGGCCGGCCGGCCGAGCGGCTGCTGGCGGCGGGCACCGGGCAGCGGCCGCCCGCCCTCTGCGGGGCGCGCGGGCCCCGCCTCACCGTGCTGGACCTGTGCTGCCGGGACGGGCACACCGTGCGCGCGGCCGTGACGTTCAGCCCGCTCGCGCACCGGGGCGCCGCCGCGACCGTCGTGGTCGCGGCCGAGCTGGAGGCGCTGCGCGGCTGGGAGGCGCAGCTTGCGGTGCTCCAGGGACTGGCGACCGAGTCGCCCGTCGGCCTGACGGTCTTCGACACGGACGGGCGCGTGGTCTGGGCGAACGTCTCCACCGATCTGGAGCTCGCGGGGATCGGCCCGTACATCGGCCGGCCGGCCGCGGACCTCTTCCCCGAGGGCGAGTTCATCTCCCGTCACCACCCGCCGGACGAAGAGCAGGTGATGGAGCACGTACTGACGACGGGGGAACCGATCATCGGCATGCACTACCGCGGGCGGGCCCCCGCCGACCCGGTGCGGGAGCACGTCTGGTCCTGCTCGTACCACCGGCTGCTGGACGCCCGCGGCGAACCGCTCGGACTGTTCGAGGAGTCCCTCGACATCACCGACCGCTACCGCGCTCAGGAACGCCTGTCGCTGCTGGTGCGGGCGGGGAAGCGGATCGGCGCCTCGCTGGACGTGCGCCGTACGGCCGCGGAGCTCGCCGACGTGGCGGTACCGCAGCTCGCCGACGAGGTGCTGGTGGACCTGCCGCCCGCGGTCATCGACGGGCGGCAACCGCCGACGGGCTCGGCACCGGGGCACGGTCTGGTGCGGATGCACGGCCGCACCCCCGAGGAGTTCCGCACCACTCCCGTCTCCTACCCGCCCTCGTCGCCGCAGGCGCTGAGCCTGGCCACCAGCCGCCCCGTGGTCGACGCCTCACCGCCCGAGGCTGCGGGCGCGGCGGACCCGGCCGCCCCGCACTCCTGCCTCTTCGTGCCGCTGCTCACCCGCGGCGCGGTCCTCGGCCTCGCCACCTTCCGGCGCAGCGGCAACCCCGACCCGTTCGGCGCCGAGGAGCAGGCTCTCGCCGTGGAACTGGCCGAGCGGGCCGCCGTCGGCATCGACAACGCCCGCCGCTACACCAGCCAGCACTCGGCGGCCCTGGTGCTCCAGCGCAGCCTGCTGCCCCAGCACCTGCCCGAGCAGAGCGCGGTCGACGTGGCGTACCGCTACCTGCCCGCCGACAACCGGGTGGGCGTGGGCGGCGACTGGTTCGACGTGATCCCGCTGTCGGGTGCCAGAGTGGGCCTGACCGTCGGTGACGTGGTGGGCCACGGCGTGCACGCGGCCGCGACCATGGGCCGGCTGCGCGCCACCGTACGGACCCTGGCGCTGCTGGACCTGGATCCGGCCGAGCTGCTCACCCGGCTGGACGACCTCGTCGCGCAGGACACGGAGTGCCGGGCGGACGGCGAGCCGGGCGCCGAGGCGCTGGGGGTGACCTGCCTGTACGCGATCTACGACCCGGTCGGCGGCCGGTGCGTCTGGGCGAGCGCGGGCCATCCCCCGCCGATCGTGGCCGACGCGAGCGGCTCGGTGGCCCTGTCCGCGCTGGCCCCGGGGCCGCCCCTGGGGCTCGGCGGCCTGCCGTACGAGAACGTGGAGCTGAGCCTGGCCGGCGGCAGTGTGGTGGCGCTGTTCACGGACGGCGTGGTGGAGGACCGGCACACCGACATCGACAGCGGTATCGACCGGCTGGCCCAGGTGCTCACCTGGCAGCGGTGCCCGGTGGAGGAGCTGTGCGACCGGGCGCTGTCCACCCTGCCGCCGGGACCGCAGGCGGACGACGCCACGCTGCTCCTCGTCCGCACCCGGCGGCTCGACGCCGACCACGTGACGGACCTGGAGCTGCCGCCCGACCCGGCGATGGTGGCGCACGCCCGCACCGCCACCGAGCGCCAGCTGGCGGCCTGGGACCTGTCCGCACTGTCGTTCACCGCCGAACTCGTGGTGAGCGAGCTGGTCACCAACGGCATCCGGTACGCCTCCGGTCCGGTCGTGCTGAGGCTGATCAGGGACCGCTCCCTGCTGTGCGAGGTCTCCGACAACGCGCACACCGCCCCGCACCTGCGGCGGGCACGCCGGGACGAGGAAGGGGGCCGCGGCCTGTTCCTCGTCGACCAGATGTCCCGGCGCTGGGGCACGCGGTACACCGCCTCCGGGAAGACCATCTGGGCGGAGCTGGCCATCCCCTAGACGTCGCCGCGCGTGGGCGGCGGCCCGTTACGGGGGGCGGGTCCGCCGGCGGGGGCCGTCTGGGCACAATGGGCCCCATGGCCGTAGACGAGGAAGCGGCGTTCACCCTGCCGCGCGGCGCCACCGGCTTCTGCCGGCCGACGGACGGACCGCTGCCGCAGACCGATCGGCGGATGTTCCGCACGGCGCTGCACGCGGCCGCCCGGGCGGCCCGGGGGCATGTGGGCGAGGTGTCGGAACGGACGTACCCCCGTACGTTCCACACCGCGGTCATCGAGGGAACCGCCGGGTGCGTCGTCCTGTGCCACGCACACCACCCCTGGATCGCGTTCGCCGCCGAACAGCGGGAGTGGTACACCGAGCAGTTCCTCGCACCGCCGCCGTGGGCCCACGTCTTCACCGACCTGGGCTTCGTCGTGCTCGATCGCGCGCGGCTGACTCTGCCGCTCGCGGACGTCGACACCTCGGTCCTGACCCGGGGCGAGTGGCGCCACGTCCGTCTGTACGGCATCACCACGCTGGGGGGCGTCCTCTTCAACGCGTGGGACTGACGGCTTCGACGCGGGGGACCGACGGCCGAGCGGCGTTCCGTGCCCGGCCCCGGAAGGGCGGGGCTCGTCCTCGATGGTCAGGAGTCGGCTCGGGCGATCAGGAGGGCGACGTCGTCCTCGCCGTCGGGGGAGCGCAGGTCGTCCAGGACGCGGTCGCAGGTGTCGTCCAGGTCGTGGCCGCGTGTCGCGGTGAGGGCGTCGAGGAGGCTGTGCAGGCGGGCGTCGATGGGTTCGCTGCGGGTTTCGACCAGGCCGTCGGTGTAGAGGATCAGTTCGTCGCCGGGGCCGAAGGGGACGGTGGCGGCCTCGAACGGCACTCCGCCGACGCCCAGCGGAGCGCCGGGCGGAAGGTCGAGCAGGTGCGCCGGCCGTCCGGCGCGCATCAGGGCCGGGGGCAGGTGGCCGGCCAGGCAGATCTCGCACTGGCCCCGGTGCGGGTCGTAGACGCAGTAGATGCAGGTGGTGATGGTCTGCTCGACACCTTCCGTCAGGTGGTCGAGGTGGTGCAGGGCCTCGGCGGGGGCGAGGTCGAGTTCGGCGAAGGCGCGGGCGGCGCTGCGGAGTTGTCCCATGGTGGCGGCCGCGTTGAGACCGCTGCCCATGACGTCGCCGACGACCAGGGCGGTCTTGTCTCCCTGGAGCGGTATGGCGTCGTACCAGTCGCCGCCGATCTCACTGGTGGCGCCGGCGGGCTGGTAGCGGCACGCGACCTTCAGCCCCGGCAGGTGCGTGGGCAGTTCGGGGAGCATGCTGCGCTGCAAAGTGAGGGCCGCACGGCGCTGTGCCTGGTATCCGCGGGCGTTGTCGATGCAGACGGCGGCCCGGGCGGCCAGCTCGCCGGCGAGGAGGACGTCGTCCTCGTCGAACGGCGCGGGGTTGCGGATGCGGGTGAGGTCGAGGGCGCCCAGCACCTCGCCGCGGGCCATGAGCGGCACGGCCAGATAGGAGTGCACGCCCGCGCGCTCCAGGAGGGCGGCGGCCGCGCCGTGGCGGGCGATGCGCTCCAGGTCCCGCCGGGTGGTGTGGGGCACCACGACCGGCCGGCGGGTGCGCACGCACCGGGTGATCAGGCGGTCGGCGTCGTAGGTGGCGAGCTCCCCCGGCGGGTCGGCCGCGTCGGCCACCTCGGTGGAGTGGGCCGCGACGACGGCGAGGGCGCGGAAGCGGGCCGGTCCCTCCTCCGGCGCGGTCCGGCCCTCCAGGGCGCTGTCGAGTACGTCCACGGCGGCCACGTCGGCCAGGACCGGGACGACGACCTCCGCGAGCTCGCGCGCCGTCGTCTCCAGATCGAGGGTGGTGCCCACACAGGCGGAGGCCTCGGCGATCAGGGCCAGCCGCTGCCGGGCCCGGGTCGCCTCCACCGTCGACCGATGACGCTCGGTGACGTCGATGACCGAGTAGGCGATGCCCAGCACCCGGCCGGCGGAGTCCTCCAGCCGGTAGTACGACACGGACCAGGCGTGGTCGTGGTCCGGGTCGTTCGGGGGACGGCAGACGATGTCCCGGTCCACGACCGACTCCCCCGTCTGGAGGACCCGGCGCAGACGTGCCTCGGGGTCCGTGTCGAGGAAGGTGAGGACCTCGCCGACGGGGCGGCCCAGACGCTCGGCGGCGGACTGGCCGGTGATGCGCTCCAGTGCGGGATTGACGGCCACGTAGCGCAGGTCGGTGTCCAGGATGGCCAGCCCGACCGGGGACTGGGACACCAGGCGCATGGCCAGGGCGGCGTCGCGTTCGACCCGCTCCACGGTGGCCTGGTCCGCGGCGAGGCCCAGGGCGTAGACGTCACCGAGGTCGTCCAGCAGCCGCATGTTGCGGAACTCCACCAGGCGGGTGCCGCCGTCCTTGTGCCGGATGGGGAAGGCGCCGGCCCAGTCGGTGCCGGACTCCATGACCTCGGCGAACAGCCGCATCACCTCGTCCTGGTGCTCCTCGTGCACCGTCAGCCGTGCCGCGTACTGGCCCAGGGCCTCCGCGGCGCTGTAGCCGAACAGCTCCTCGGCCTTCGGGCTCCAGAAGACGACCTGGCCCTCCGCGTTCACGACCACCGCGGCGACGCTGAGGAGATCGAGCAGGCCGCTGGGCGGCGCGGCCAGGTCCGCCACTGACCGGCCGCCGCCCGTTCGGGGGGATTCCGTCGTGCCCATGCCTCATCTTCCCTCCCGGTCGGCGCCTCGGCTCGCCGTGCCGGCGGTCGTGCCACCCCCGTCCATGGTCGGCCCGGACCGGGCCGGGGCACATCCGGAGCGGGGTACGGGCCGCCGCGTCGGCCTCCCCCGGCCCGGGCGCCTCCCCGGTCCGGGCGCCTCCCCGGCCCAGGCGCCTCCCCGGCCCAGGCGCCTCCCCGGCCCGGGCGCCTCCCCGGCCCGCTCCGCAGGGTCCGGCCGGCCGGGGCCGGCCCCCGCGGGCCGCCGCGTGAGCCGCCGCACCGGCCGGCGGCGCGGGGCCTAGGGCCGGCTCAGTGACAAGCGGGCGGCGTTGCGCAGGGCGTGCGCCGCGACCTGCCGGCCGAGAACGAGGCCGGCGTCGTCGGCGGAGCGGGTGTGGATGCCGGAGTACACACGGGCGTCCACGTTGTCCTGGGAGAGCCGGCTCCAGGCGGTGTAGGTGCGGGTCACCCCCGGAGCGGTGGGACTGGTCAGCTCGAAGGGTGCGGTGCGGGGCCCGGTGAGCGCCGTCAGGACCGTCTCCGCCGCGCCGGCGAAGCTGCTGTGCCCGCTCGGGTAGTCGGGGTGGGCGGGCGTGACGTGCAGCGGTGTCCACACGGGGTCGGGGTCGATCACGCCCGTACGGATGGCCGTGACCGGGCGCCAGCGCAAGTGGGCGTACTTGCTGTCGGAGGTGGCGATCTGGGTGTCCACGCAGGCGATGTGGAACAGGGCCACGAGCTCGGCCTGCGCGGCGGTCGACCGCGGTGCCCGGGCCAGGGCGATGCGCAGCGGCTCGGTGTACAGCGTCAGGGAGGAGCCGAACCAGAAGGTGGCGGTCTCGGTCTGCGACGGGGTGCGCACGGTGCTGTCCACGGCCCCGTACGCGCGGACCTCGGCAAGGTCGGCCCGGTAGCGCGCGGAGTCCAGCGCGGGCGGTGCGGGCAGCCGGTACCGGGCGGGGGAGTCCAGCAGGAAGGGCCGGGCGCTCCGGTTGCCGTACTGCGCGGCCGGGGCGTAACCGGGCGGGGTCGGCTGCCACACGCCGGGGGCCGCCGGGGGCACGGTGAACGGTGTGTTCACCGACGCCGGGTCGAGGCCGTCGCCCTCGCGCGAGGCGAGGACCAGCCGTGCCTGCCGCGCACCGGCCGCCTCGCCCTGCGACGTGGCCGGTCCGTCCGGAAGGCGGTCCAGCGTCGCGCGCAGCGCGGCGTCCAGTTCTTGGGCGCGGGACGGGAGCAGGGCCGCCAGGGAGTCGTGCACGGCGGTCGCGAGCGCCGCGTCCTGGAACGCGTGCCGGTCGACGCCGGGCGGCACCTCCCGGGTGGCCCGGGCGGCCGCGAGCCAGCCGATGGCCCAGGTGCGGCTGTTGGTGATCTGGGTGGCGGCGCCGGCCGCCGCGACGGCCGCGGCCGTGGTGTCGTACCAGTCGAGGGCCACGGACGGGCGGGGCCGCCGTTCGCCCGCGGCGGCGGCCGTGGCGGCCGGGACGGTGGTGCCGGCGGCCGGCAGGGCGGCCCAGCCCAGTGTCTTCAGGGCGGAGCGGCGGGTTCTGAGCGGGTTCACGGATCCTCCTTGACCGGGGCGCGCGGGGCGCGCGGTGCGGGTGGGCGCGGGATGCGGGTGGGTGCGCCGTGCGGATGGGTGCGGGGTGCGGGTGGGTGCGGGGTGTGGGTGGGTGCGGGGTGCGGATGGGTGCGGGGTGCGGGTGGGTGCGGTGGCGGGACGCGCCGAGCGCACGCGCACGCGCGGGAGACCGCCCTGGCGGGCGTTGGGCGTGGGGCGGCTGCGGCGAGCGGAGCGGCGTCAGCCACAGAGCGCGGCGGCGACACGCAGCAGATCGATGGCGCGCCGCCGGGTGAACCGCGAAGAGGTCCGCATGCCGGGGACGCTATCCGCGCTCCAACCCTCCGTCAACAACGCGCAGTTGAACGGCCGGCGGGGCACGGCGGCGGCCGGGGCGCCCTGTCGTGCGTGGCGCGGCGGGGCGTCGGGACGGCACGCGCCGGAGACGGCCCATCCGGTCCGCACCGCCCGGCGCCTTCGGGAACCTCCCTTGGCGAGTTGCCATCTGACAGGGCGGCATGCCGCCACCGACGGGACGGGTCGCACGTCGCTCGCCCGGTCGAGCGCCTCGCGCGTCCGGCGTCGTGGCGGCCCATCGGAGATTGGAGACACCCCCCATGCGTCTTTCGACCGC
This sequence comes from Streptomyces sp. NPDC013455, assembly GCF_040632975.1. Lineage (NCBI taxonomy): Bacteria > Bacillati > Actinomycetota > Actinomycetes > Kitasatosporales > Streptomycetaceae > Streptomyces > Streptomyces sp. NPDC013455. Next base: position 271,420 of record NZ_JBEYCX010000006.1, read on the forward strand.
CCACAGAACCGCGACCCGGCGCATCGCCTCCGTGGCGATCGCCGCCGGTGCGACGCTCGGACTCGTCGGTACGTCCACCGGCATGGCCGACGCGGCGGCACCGGCCCGCCCCGGCCGCCCGGCCGCGCCCATCATCGGCGGCACCGAGAAGCCCGTCGGCGCTTACCCGTTCATGGCGGCGCTGCTGGCCAAGGGCCGGGGCAACCCGCACGACCGGCAGTTCTGCGGCGGCAGCCTGCTGGACCCGTACATCGTCATGACGGCCGCGCACTGCGTCGTCGGCACGCAGCCCAAGGAGCTCGAAACGGTCGTCGGCCGCACGGTGCTGTCCAAGAAGAACCAGGGCCACCTGCGCGACGTCGCCGACATCGTCGTCCACCCGCGCTACACCAAGGGCCAGGAGGCGTACGACATCGCGTTCCTGATGCTGGACAAGCCCGTCACCGGCACGGCACCGGTCAACCTGCCCACCGCCGGCACGGACGCCCTGATCCGCCCGGGCGCCAAGGCCACGGTCATCGGCTGGGGCAACACCGACACCGAGGTGCCGGAGTACCCGGACCGGCTGCGCGCGGTGGACGTCCCGATCGTGTCGCACATCGAGTGCAAGGCGTCGTACCCGGGCTACGACAAGAAGGTCAACGTCTGCGCGGGCGTCGAGGGCAAGGACTCCTGCCAGGGCGACAGCGGCGGACCGATGTTCCGGAAGCTGCCGGGCCGCCGCGGGGTGTACCAGATCGGCGTCGTGTCGTACGGCGACGGCTGCGCGGCCCAGGGCGCTCCGGGCGTGTACACGTACACCGGGTCGGCGAAGCTGTGGGACACGCTGGGCGAGTCCGTCAAGGGCAAGAAGGTCAAGCGCCTGCTCGGCCGCTGATCCGCCGAGGGGGTGCCCTGCCGTCCCGGGCCCGGGACGGCAGGGCACCCGGCGCTCAGCTGTGCCAGCTCCACTCGGCGACTTCCGGCAGGTCGGTGCCGTGTTCGCGGATCCACGCCCGGTGCCGGGTGCGGGCGTCGGCCATGGTCTGGCGTACGGCGGCGGCGCGTACCGCGAGGCCGGGTACGCGGTCGATGACGTCCATGACCAGCCGGTACCGGTCGAGGTCGTTGCGTACCACCATGTCGAACGGGGTGGTCGTGGTGCCCGACTCCTTGTACCCGCGCACGTGCAGGTTCCCGTGGCCGGTGCGGCGGTAGGCGAGGCGGTGGATGAGCCACGGGTAGCCGTGGTAGGCGAAGATCACCGGCTTGTCGGTGGTGAACAGGCCGTCGTACTCGAAGTCGGTCATGCCGTGCGGGTGGTCCTCGCGCGGCAGCAGCCGCGTCATGTCGACGACGTTGACCACCCGCACCGCCAGGCCGGGCAGGTGCCGGCGCAGCAACTGGGCCGCGGCCAGGACCTCCTGGGTCGGCACGTCCCCGGCGCAGGCGAGCACCACGTCGGGTTCCGTCCCGTTTTCGGTGCCGGCCCACTCCCAGATGCCGGCTCCGCGGGCGCAGTGCACGCGCGCCTCGTCCAGCGAGAGCCAGTCGAAGCAGGGCTGTTTGCCCGCGACGATCACGTTGACGTGGTCGCGGCTGCGCAGGACGTGATCGGCCACCGTCAGGAGGGTGTTGGCGTCCGGCGGGAGGTAGACCCGCACCACCGCCGGGCTCTTGTTCAGGACGTGGTCGACGAAGCCGGGGTCCTGGTGGGAGAAGCCGTTGTGGTCCTGGCGCCACACGTGCGAGGTCAGCAGGTAGTTGAGGGAGGCGACGGGTGCCCGCCAGGCCAGCTCGCGCGAGGTCTTCAGCCACTTGATGTGCTGGTTGACCATCGAGTCGACGATGTGTACGAACGCCTCGTAGCAGGAGAACAGGCCGTGCCGGCCGGTCAGCAGGTAGCCCTCCAGCCAGCCCTGGCAGAGGTGTTCGGACAGGATCTCCATCACGCGGCCGTGCCGGTCCAGGTGTTCGTCGACAGGAAGCAGCCCCGCCTGCCATGCCTTGCCGCTGGCATCGAAGACGGCCTGGAGCCGGTTGGAGGCCGTCTCGTCCGGGCCGACGAGCCGGAAGTCCCGGCGCGGTCCGGTGTCCCGCATCACCCGGGCGAGGAGGTCGCCCAGGACCCGGGTGGGTTCGTGCAGGGTCGTACCCGGCTTGTCGACGGGTACGGCGATGCCGTCGAGGGCGGGGACGGGCAGGTCCCGCAGGAGCAGGCCGCCGTTGGCGTGAGGGGTGGCGCCGAGCCGGGCGGTGCCGTCGGGGACGCAGGCCAGGACGTCGGCGACCGGCCGCCCGTCGGCGTCGAACAGTTCCCCGGGCCGGTACGAGCGCAGCCAGCGCTCCAGCTGCTCCAGGTGCGCCGGGTTCTCCCGCACGGTGGCGAGCGGCACCTGGTGCGCGCGCCAGGTGCCCTCGACCGGTACCCCGTCGACCTCGGCGGGCCCCGTCCAGCCCTTCGGCGTGCGCAGCACGACGACCGGCCACCGCGCCCGCTCGCCGGCCCCCTCCCGGCGCGCCGCGCGCTGGATCAGCGCGATGCGGTCCAGCGCGTCGTCGAAGGCCGCGGCCAGCGCCCGGTGCACCGCGGCCGGATCGTCGCCGGTGACGTACAGCGGTTCGTGGCCGTATCCCCGCAGCAGCTCGTCCAGCTCGGACTCGGGGAGCCGGGAGAGCACGGTCGGATTGGCGATCTTGTAGCCGTTGAGGTGCAGGATCGGCAGCACGGCACCGTCGTGCACCGGGTCGAGGAACTTGTTGGAGTGCCAGGAGGCGGCCAGCGGGCCGGTCTCCGCCTCGCCGTCGCCGATCACGCACGCGACCAGCAGGTCCGGGTTGTCGAAAGCGGCGCCGTAGGCGTGGGCCAGCGAGTAGCCGAGTTCCCCGCCCTCGTGGATCGAGCCCGGAGTCTCGGGGGCGACGTGACTGGGCACGCCGCCGGGGAAGGAGAACTGCCGGAACAGCCGGGCCATGCCGGTGGCGTCCCGTGGCACGTCGGGGTAGGTCTCGCTGTAGCTGCCCTCCAGCCAGGAGCCCGCGAGGACGGCCGGTCCCCCGTGACCGGGGCCCCACACGCACATCGCGTTCAGTCCGCGGGCCTTGATCACGCGGTTCAGGTGGGTGTACACGAGGTTGAGTCCCGGCGAGGTCCCCCAGTGGCCCAGCAGCCGCGGCTTGATGTGCTCCGGCCGCAGCGGCTCGGTCAGGAGCGGGTTGTCCATGAGGTAGATCTGTCCCGCGGACAGGTAGTCGGCGGCGCGCCAGTGCGCGTCCAGCGTGCGGAGTTCCTCGTCGGTGAGCGCGGTGCGGTCCTGGTGGACGGCAGGGGACATGAGCACCTCGGATCCGTTGTCCTTCGTCGGCCGTTTCGCGTGCGTTGTCGGCGGTCCTGCGTGCATTGTCGGAGAAGTCCGGTACGGCAGCCATCGGGCGGGCCGCGCCGTCCCGTCGCCGCACCCCTCCAGTGCACCGCGCCCGGCCCGGCGGCGCCTGGGGCCGAACGGCCCCCGCGCCGGGGCCCTGAGGTCCCTTCCGGCCGCAGGCCGCCACGCGGCCGCCGGTCAGCCGCGGTGCAGCACGACCTTGAGGGCGCCGGTGTCGGTGCCGTGCGCGAACACCTCGTAGGCGTCCGCCATGCGATCCAGACCGAGGGTGTGCGTGACCAACTGGGCGACGGGGAGGCGGCCGGACCTCACGAGCTCCAGCAGCCAGGGGGTGGAGGACGTGTCGACCTGGCCCGTGCTGATCGTGACGTTCTTGCGCCACAGGGACTCCAGGTGCAGCGTCGCCGGCCTGCCGTGCGTGCCGACGTTGGCGATGTGCCCTCCCGTGCGGACGGCGCGCGTGCACAGTACGAAGCCCTCCGGATCGCCCGACGCCTCGACGACCACGTCGGCGCCCGGCCCCTCGGCCAGGTCGGCGATCATCTTCCCCGGCGACTGGGCGGCGTCCGCCCCCACCCGGGCCGCGGTGTCCAGCCGGGCCCCGGCCAGGTCCACGACGATGATCCTGCGCGGCGAGTAGAGCCGTGCGACGAGCACCGTGGCCAGGCCGACGGGGCCGGCGCCCACCACGACGACGGTGTGTCCCGGGCCGACCCGTCCGTTGCGGACGCCGACCTCGTAGGCGGTCGGGAGGAGTTCGGCGAGCAGCACCGCGTCGTCGAGCGGGAGGCCGGTGGGGCGCAGGGTGGTGGAGTGGTCGGCGAACGGCACGCGCACCCATTCGGCCTGGGTGCCGTGGACCAGGTTGCCCAGGATCCAGCCGCCGCCCCCGTGGCACTGTCCGTACCGGCCGTCGCGGCACTCACCGCACTCACCGCAGGCCGAGACGGACGACACGATCACCTGGTCCCCGGGGCGGCGGCGGTGGACCTGCCCTCCGGTCTCCACGACCTCGCCGACGGCCTCGTGACCGAGCACCGTCCCCGGTTCCACCTCGGGGAAGTCGCCGCGCCGTATGTGCAGGTCGGTGCCGCAGACGGTGGTGGCGTCCACCCGCACGACGGCGTCGGTCGGCTCCTCGATCACCGGGTCGGGGACGGTGTCCCAGGAGGTGTGCGCCGGGCCGTGGTAGACGAGCGCTCGCACCGTGATCACCTCCTGGCTCCCCCACCTCGCGGGTGCGTCGGGACCGCCGCGCGGGGGCGGGGACGCCCGCCCCCGCGGTCCCGGGACTCGCCCCGTGCGGCGCCGGGGCCCGCGTGGCAGGTTGGATACAGCACCATTCTGAGGAGAGGGCGGCGATCATGCGAGCTCACCTCGGCGACCAACTCGTCATCGAGAGCCCGGCGACCGGAGCCGCCAGGCGCGACGGCGAGATCGTCGGACTCCACCACGACGACGGAACACCCCCCTACGACGTGCGCTGGTCGGACACGGACGAGGTGACACTCGTGTTCCCCGGGCCCGACGCCCACATCCGCCACCTCGATCACGAGGAGCCCGTGGCAGCGCCCCGGCCGGAGCCGGATCCGGACGAGGGCGCGCCGGGCTCCACGGCGCCCCGGCCGGCGGGGGTGAACGATCCGGGCGACATCGGCCGGCGCGTGGCCGCCGAACGCGCGCGGCGCGGACTCAGCCGGGAGGAAACGGCCGGCCGGGCCCGGATGTCGCCCGATTACCTGGCCTACCTGGAGGAGCGGCCGGCCGACCCGTCCCTGGCGACCCTCATCAGACTGGCGGACGCGCTGGGCACCACGGTCGCCGCACTGCGGGGCGGCGGCGTCGATTCCCCGCCGGGCCAGGGACACGCGCTGCCGCATCCCCGGCTCCTGGACCTCGGCCCGGACGAGTGCCGCACCCTGCTCTCCACGCACGGCGTGGGCCGCGTCGCCGTGTCGGCGCCCGACGGCAGCCCGGCGGTGGTCCCGGTCAACTACGAGGTCGACGGGGACGCCATCGTCTTCCGGACCGCGCCCGACTCCTTGCCCGCGGCGGCGGCGGACACGGAGGTCGCCTTCGAGGTGGACCACGTGGACGAGGCCATGAGCCGGGGCTGGAGCGTGCTGGCCGTCGGTCCGGCGAGTGTGGTGACGGACCCCGAGACCGTGCGCCGGCTCACCCAGCGCGCGCACACGACGCCGTGGGCGGGCGGGGAGCGCGAGATGTGGGTGTCGATCCGGCCCACGAGCCTGACGGGCCGGCGGATCACCCCGGCCGATCGGTGACCGGGCGAGCCGGCGCCCCCACACACACGGTGAGTACAGATGACGTCGGAGTCCCCCGGACATCCCGGTCCCGCCGAATCCACCGGTCACACCCACGCCACCGGTCACACCCGCGCCACCGGTCCCGACGCAGCCACCGGTCCCGACCCAGCCACCGGTCCGGGTGAAGCCACCGGCCCCGCCGGCGCCACCGGTCCCGGTGAAACCAGCGGCCCCGCTAGCGCCACCGGCCCCGGTGAAACCACCGGTCCCGCCGAAGATCCCGGTGGCCGCGATGCGCACACCACCGCCGGACGCCCCGGTCCCGATCGCGAAGCGGTCGGGGCCGGCGACGGGCCCGCCGTCTCCCGCCGGGAGTTCGACGCTCTGTTCGAGGTGGTGCGCACCTGGGGACGCTGGACCCCGGCCGACCGCGGCGCCTGGAACCGGGTGACCGCGGACCACGTACGGCGGGCCGCGGGGGCAGTGCGGTCCGGGCAGGTCGTCCCGCTGGCGCTGCCCTGGAACACCCGGCCCGGCCCCGACAACCGCAGGCCCGCCCTGCACCACATGACCGACCTCGGGAACGTTGAGGGGCCGGAGCCCTCCACCCACAAGGACTTCATCGCCGCCGACTACCACGGCAAAGGCGTCACGCATCTCGACGCCCTGTGCCACATCGCCTACCGGGGACGGCTCTACGACGGCCGGACGGCCGGCGACGTCGTCGGTGCCGCGGGCGCCCGCTTCGGCGCGGTCTCGGCGCTCGGGCCCCTCGTCACGAGGGGTGTCCTGCTCGACCTCCCCGCCGTCCTCGGGGTCCGCTGGCTGGAGCCGGGCCACGCGGTGCACGCGGCGGACATCACCGCCGCGGAGCGGGCGCTGGGCGTGACGATCGGCGAGGGCGACGCGGTGCTCCTGCGGTCCGGGCAGGTCCGTCGCCGCACGGAGCTCGGCGCCTGGGACCCCGACACGGGGAGCGCGGGCTTCCACGTGGACGCCGTACCGCTGCTGGCCGAGCGTGGCGCCGTCCTGCTGGGCGGCGACGGCGACAGCGACGTACGGCCCTCGCCCGTGGCCGGCGTGCACTCGCCGGTCCATGCCCTGGCCATCGCCGCGATGGGGGTGCCGCTGCTGGACAACCTCGACCTGGAAGCCCTCTCCGCCGCCGCGGCGGCGGCCGGACGGTACGCGTTCCTGCTGGTCGTGGCGCCACTGAACGTGCCGGGCGGGACGGGTTCGCCGGTCAACCCGGTGGCGGTGCTGTGACGACCGGGACGAGGGGTTCCGGTGCGTGAGCGGGAACGTTCGTCGTGACCCTTTCCCCTGATATCCGTATTCTCGTCTATGTCAGATTGTTTCCGGAAAGCTGACTGTCGCGAGCGAGGCGGAGCGTGGTTCGGTTCGGCGGGGCACCGACGCCCACGGGGCGTCCGACGGGCGGCGAGGAGCCCGTCCGCTCGCGTGAGCGCTTCCTGGAGGGCGGACCGGTCGACGCGGGGGTGCGCACGCCCATCTCCGGTTCGTGGCAGCGCTGCCGGTCCCTGGGGCTCTCGCCCGACCGGTCCGACCTCCCCTTCCGGGCCGATTACGACAGGGAGGCACGGATCGTCCGCGCCGCCGTGCCGGTGCTCGACCGGCTGCAGCAGAGGTTCGCCGGCAGCCGGATGAACATCTGCGTCGCCGACGCGAGCGGGACCGTCCTCCTGCGCCGCTTCGGGGAGACGTCCATGGCCAGGAGCCTCCCGGCGATCCAGCGGGTGCCGGGGTTCGTCTTCGCCGAGCAGTTCGCGGGGACCAACGGCATCGGTCTCGCGCTGGTGGAGCGGCAGCTCATACGGGTCTACGGTGCGGAGCACTTCGCCGAGCGCGCCCAGTCGAGCGCGTGCCGTGCGATCCCGGTCCGCGACCCGCTCAGCGGTGGCGTCGAGGGCGTGCTGTGCTTCGGCTATCCCCGCGACTTCGACGACCCCGCGCTGGCCACCGTGATACGCCAGGCGGCGCGGGCCATCGAACGGCGGCTGCTGGGGCAGAGTTCCGCCCGGGAGCGCGCGCTGCTGCGGTCGTACCTGGAGACCGACGCCGAAGCCGCCGTCGGCCGTCACCACAGCATCGGCCTGGACGAGCTGGCCCCCGCGCTGAGCCCCCGCGACCGTGCGGTCCTCCTGGAGAAGGCCACCGAGCTGATCTCCCGCGCGCAGCGGGCCGCGGTCCCGGTCCTGCTGCCCGACGGCCGGTGCGTGACACTGCTGAGCCGTCCGATGACGAGCGCCACCGGGGTGGAGGGCCTGGCCATCGAGGCCGTCCTGCCCGGCCCCGCACCGCGCGAACCCCTCCTCGGCAGCCGGCGGATCCACACGCCGCCGGGCCTGAACACCGGGTTCGCCGCCGCCCGCGCCACACCGCCGCCGGGGGCCGCCGGCCCCACCCCGTCCGGCCGCCTCGGCGCGGGTGCCGCACACGCCGGACCGGACGGCCGTCAGGACGCCTCCGCGCCCGCGTCCAGGAGGCTGCTGCTCGTGGGGGAGCCGGAGGTGGCACGGCACGCGCTCGCCGCACGACGCCGCCTGGAGCTGCTGTCCGAGGCCAGCACGCGCATCGGCACCACCCTGGACGTGTGCCGCACCGCCCGGGAACTGGCGGAGACGGCGGTGCCCCGGCTTGCCGACTACGTCACGATCGACCTGCCCGAGGCGGTATTGCGCGGCGAGGAGCCCGCCGGCCCGCACGGCGACCTGTGCCGTGCGGTGGTCCACGGCGTCCGCGACGACTGCCCCTTCCACCCGGTCGGCAAGCAGGTCGACTACGGCCCGGCCACGCCGCAGCTGCGCGCCCTGACCGGCGGGGAAGCGGTGCTGGAACCCGATCTGCACGTCGCCGCCGGCTGGCTGGCGCACGACCCCGAGCACACCGGGCAGCTGCTGACCCACGTCCACTCCCTCATCGCGGTCCCGCTGGTGGCCCGCGGAGTGGTGCTGGGCGTCGCCGCCTTCTACCGCGGCCGGGACCCCGCCCCCTTCGACGACGACGACCGCTCGCTGGCCCAGGAACTCGCCTCCCGCGCCGCCCTGTCCATCGACAACGCCCGGCGCTACACCCGCGAACGCACCATGGTCCTGGCCCTCCAGCGCAGCCTGCTCCCGCACGGGCTGCCCGACCAGGACGCCGTCGACGTCGCCCACCGCTATCTGCCCGCCGAGGCCGACGTGGGCGGGGACTGGTACGACGTCATCCCCCTCTCCGGCGCCCGTATCGGCCTCATGGTCGGGGACGTCGTCGGCCACGGCATGCTCTCTGCCGCCACCATGGGCCGGCTGCGCACCGCCGCACGCAGCTTCGCCGAACTCGACTTCCCGCCGGAGGAGGTCCTCACCCACCTCGACAACCTCGTGGCCCGCCTGGACCGGGAGGACTCCCCCGCCGAGGACGCCGACATCATCGGCGCGAGCTGCCTGTACGCCATCTACGACCCGACCACGCAGCGGTGCACCATGGCCCGCGCCGGCCATCCTCCCCCCGCGCTGGTCCGCCCCGACGGCACGGTGTCCTTCCCGCAGCTGCCCGCCGGGCCCCCGCTGGGCCTCGGAGGGCTGCCCTTCGAGGCGGTCGAGACCGAGCTCCCCGAGGGCAGCCAGCTGGTCCTCTACACCGACGGGCTCATCGAGGACCGGCACCGCGACGTCGACCGGGTCCTCGACCAGCTGCGCGAGGCCCTGGCCCACCCGGAGCGCACGCCCGACGAGACCTGCCAGGTGGTCCTCGACACCGTGGCGCCCGCCCACCCCCAGGACGACATCGCCCTGCTCGTCGCCCGCACCCGCGCCCTGGACCCCGACCGCATCGCCGTCTGGGACCTGGAACCCGACCCGGCCCGCGTCGCCGAGGTCCGCGCCGGCGCCCTGCGCCGGCTGGCCGACTGGGGACTGGACGACGCCGCGTTCGCCGCGGAACTGATGCTCAGCGAACTGGTCACCAACGCCATCCGGCACGGCTCCGGACCGGTCCGCGTCCGGCTGCTGTACGACCGCAGCCTGATCTGCGAGGTCTCCGACACCAGCAACACCGCCCCGCACCTGCGCCGGGCGGCCAGCACCGACGAGGGCGGCCGGGGCCTGTTCCTCGTCGCCCAGCTGGCCCGCAGCTGGGGGGCGCGCTACCTGCCCCAGGGCAAGGTCATCTGGGCCGAATGCGGCCTCGACGGCGCCTGAGACCGGCGGCGACGACCCGTCGGTGACACCGGATGCACGAAATGCCGTATATGTCATCGCTCGTCCCATTAGGATCGGGGACGACAGTCGGGGAGGACCGCCAGGCGACCTTCGGAGATGTCCGTGCACGACGCTCCCGACGCTCCCGACAGCTTCGCCGAACCACTGGTCCGCATCCGCGGGCTCACCAAGCGGTTCGGCGGGACCCTCGCGCTCGACGGGGTCGACCTGGACGTCCACGCGGGCCGCGTCCTCGCCCTCCTCGGCCCCAACGGAGCCGGGAAGTCCACCCTCATCAAGGTGCTCGCCGGCGTCCACCGCGCCGACGCCGGACAGGTCACGGTGGCCGGGCACCCGCTCGGGAGCCAGGGCGCCTCCCGCGCCATGTCCTTCATCCACCAGGACCTCGGCCTCGTGGACTGGATGACGGTCGCCGAGAACATCGCCCTGGGCATCGGCTACCGGCGCCGCGCCGGGCTGATCTCCTGGCGCCGCACCCGGGAGCGCTGCGCAAAGGCCCTGACGACGGTCGCCGGACACCTCGACCCGGCGGCGCCGGCCGCCCGCCTCTCCCCCGCCGAGCGCTCGCTGGTCGCCATCGCCCGGGCCCTGGCCGAGGGGGCGCGACTCGTCGTCCTGGACGAGCCGACCGCGCGCCTGCCCGCCGCGGACCGCGCCGCGCTCTTCCGCGCCCTGCACGCCCTGCGCGACCAGGGGCACGGCCTGCTGTACGTCAGCCACCGCCTGGACGAGGTGTACGAGGTCGCCGACGCCTTCGCCGTGCTGCGCGACGGCCGCCTCGTCAGCCACGGCGCCCTGGCGGGCCACAGCCCCGCCCGTCTGGTGCGGGACATCGTCGGCGGGGAACCGGCCCCGCACCGTCCCGCCGCGGCGCCAGCCGCCGGTCCGGCCGTCCTGACCCTGGACGGCGTACGGACCGCCGGCGCCGGACCGGTCGGCCTGGAGCTCGGGGCCGGGGAGGCCCTCGGGCTGGTGGGCCTCTCGGGCGCCGGGCACGCGCAGCTGGGCCGGGCCCTCGCCGGCGCCGGGCCCCTCCTCGCCGGCCGCGTCCTGCTCGGCGGCCGGCCGTACCGCCCCCGCACGGTCGCCGACGCCGTCCGCCTGGGTGTCGGCTTCGTGCCCGGCGACCGGCAGCGGGAGGGCTGCGCCGCCGAGCTGACCGTACGGGAGAACCTTCTGGCCAACCCGCGTGCCGGTGGCCTGCCGGCGCTGCGCTGGATCAGCCCCCGCCGCGAGCGCGCCGAGGCCGCCGGCCTGATGGAACGGTTCGCGGTGCGCCCCCGCGACACCGAGGCGCCGATCGGCACCCTGTCCGGCGGCAACCAGCAGAAGGTCATGATCGGCCGGTGGCTCCGGGCCGGCCTGCGCCTGCTGATCCTGGAGGAGCCCACCGCGAGCGTGGACGTCGGGGCCAAGGCGGCCGTCCACCGCCTGCTCGACGAGGCCCTCGCAGCCGGCCTCGCGGTACTGCTCGTCTCCGCGGACTTCGAGGAGGTCGCGGACGTGTGCCGGCGTGCCCTGGTGTTCGTCCGGGGCTCCGTGACGGCCGAGCTGAGCGGCCCGGGCCTCACGGTCGCCGGGCTGACCCGGGCGGCCTCGGCCCTGCCCCCCGCCGGAACCGCGGCGCGCTCATGACCGCCCCGCCGCCCTCCCCCACGACCCGGCGGCACCGCCGGCGACCCGCCGGGCACCTCCTCGGCGCCTACGGCCTGCCGGCCCTGACCGCGCTGCTCTTCCTCGTCTTCTCCCTCCTCCTGCCGCGGACGTTCCCCACGCCGGACACGGTCCGGTCGCTGCTGTCCAGCCAGTCGATCCCGGCCGTCCTCGCGCTCGCCGCGACGATCCCGATCGTCACCGGCGCGTTCGACCTCTCCCTCGGCTACGGCCTCGGCCTGGCGCACGTCATGGTGATGCAGCTCATCGTCGGCGAGCACTGGCCCTGGCCATGGGCCTGTCTGGTGGTGGTCGCCGGAGGGGTGGCCGTGGGCGTCCTGAACGGTCTCGTGGTGGTGTTCGGCCGGATCGACTCGTTCATCGCCACCCTCGGGACCGGCAGCATGATGTACGCCGTCACCGGCTGGGTCACCGGCGGCGGCCGGATCGTCCCCGGCCCCGAGGGTCTGCCCGCCGCCTTCACCGATCTCTACGACTCCCGGCTGCTCGGCGTTCCGCTGCCCGCGTTCTACGTGCTCGCCCTCGCGGCCGTCTGCTGGCTGACGCTGGAGCGGCTGCCGCTCGGCCGGTGTCTCCACGTCATCGGCTCGAACCCGCGCGCCGCCGACCTCCTCGGCATCCCGACCCGCAGGTACACCGTCTACGCGTTCACCGCCTCGGGCCTGATCGTCGCCTGCGCCGGTGTGCTGCTCGCGGCCCAGCAGCGGATCGGCAACCCAAGCGTCGGCCTCGACTACCTGCTGCCCGCCTTCGTCGGCGCCCTCCTCGGCTCCACCGCGATCACTCCCGGCCGGCCCAACGCCCTGGGCACGCTGGTCGCCGTCGCCGTACTCGCCGTCGGCCTCACCGGCATCGGCCAGCTGGGCGCCGACTTCTGGACGATTCCCCTGTTCCACGGCGGCACCCTGCTGCTCGCCGTCGGCCTGGCCGGCTACTCCGCCCGCCGCCTGCGCACCGGGGCCGACGCGCCCGCCCCGCCGCCGGAACCGCCGTCCGCGGAGCCGGACGCCGGCAGGATGGGCGGCACCCGATGACGCGCCGCCCGGGCCGCCCGCGTACCCGGTCCCACACCCCTTGGCGAGGAGCCGGCGTGCGCCGCGACGGCGGGGGCCCGCCGGGAGGGGGCACGGCCCGGACGGTGTGTCTGGCCCTGCTGCTGACGACGGCCGCCCTCACGGGCTGCGAACGCGGCTCGTCGCAGGGGCCCGGGGAGTCCAGCACGGGCCCGAGCGGCTGCCCCGCGGTCCAGGCGGAGGCCGAGGCCGCCGTGGCCCGGGCGGAGAGGACCGACGTCCCCTGGAACGGACCGGCCGACGGCCCCCGGGCGGTGCCCGGCAAGACCCTCGTCTACGTCGCGCAGACCATGACCAACCCCGGAGTGGCGGGCGTCGCACAGGGGGTGCGGGAGGCCGCCCGGGTCATCGGCTGGGACGTCCGGGTGATCGACGGCGGAGGCACCCCCGCCGGTATCCAGGCGGCGCTGAGCGAGGCCGTGGCCCTTGCGCCCTCGGGCATCGTCATCGGCGGTTTCGATCCCGGCTCGACCGCGCAGCAGGTCGCGCGGGCCACCGCGGCGCGCATCCCGCTGATCGGCTGGCACGCGGTCGCCTCGCCCGGCCCGAGCGCGCGGCCGAGGCTCTACACCAACGTCACCACCGACGTCGACGACGTCGCCGCGGTCAGCGCGCAGTGGGTCATCGCCCGCTCCCGCGGCAACGCCGGGGTCGTCGTCTTCACCGACGCCTCGATCCCCTTCGCCCGGCACAAGTCCGACCTGATCAGGAAGGGGCTGGCCGCCTGTGCGGGGGTGCGGCTGCTGGCGTACGAGAACATCCCGATCCCGGACGCGAGCACCCGCACCCCGAGGGAGGTCTCCTTCCTCCTCTCCCGCCTCGGGAGCCGGTGGACCCATTCCGTCGCGATCAACGACCTGTACTTCGCCGACGCAGCCCCCGCCTTCCGCGCGGCCGGGAAGAAGGGTTCGGGCCCGCCCTTCAACATCGGCGCCGGTGACGGCGACCCGTCCGCCTTCCAGCGCGTCAACAGCGGCCAGTACCAGGCGGCCACCGTCCCCGAGCCGCTGTCCCTCCAGGGCTGGCAGATCACCGACGAGTTCAACCGCGCCTTCTCCGGCCGTCCCCCCAGCGGCTACGTCGCACCGGTCCACGTCTCCACGGCGGACAACAGCGCGGGAGCCGGCTCCTGGAACCCCTCCGGGTACCGGGAGGCGTACCGGAGGATCTGGGGCAGGTGAGGGGGCAGGTGAGGGGGCGTGACGCCCGCGCACCGCGCGCGTCGCCGTCCCTCACGGCCGTCACTGCCGCTCACCCGCCGGCAGCGACGGCCGGCACCCGGTGGCCTACCGCGCCGCGCCCGGTTCGTGCGCCGGACGGGCCGGCGAATCGGGCGCCGTGGACCGCCGGGGGCTGGGGCGGTGCGCCGGGAACCAGCGCCAGGCAGCCGCCGCGGCCCCCGCGGTGGCCACGGCCGCCACGAGCGCGGCCCGGGTCAGGCCCGAGACGAAGGCGTCCTCCGCCAGCCGCCGCAGTGCCGCGCCGTCGGCCGCGGGGAGACGGGCCGCGAGTCCCGCCGCCGCCACGATGCTGTCGCCGGCCGCGGCGACCACCCGGGCGGGGACCGACGGTCCGGCCAGGGCCTCACGGATCCGGTCGGTGTAGACGGTCGACAGCAGCGACCCCTGAACGGCGACCCCGAGGGCGGAACCGACCTGACGGGAGGCGTCGTTGACCGCGGAGCCGAGCCCGGCCCGTTCCGCTTCGACGGCACCCATGACCGCTTCGGTGCCCGCCGAGGCCGTCATGCCCGCGCCCAGGCCGGCGACCGTCTGCACGACCAGCAGGTGCCCGTAGCCGGAGCCGGTGTCCGTGCCGGCCAGCACCACCAGGCTCGCGGTGACCACGACGAGCCCGGTGACGACGGTGCCCCGCTCGCCCCACCGGACGATGAGCGGCTGGGCGGCGAAGGCCCCCACCGCCAGCGCCGCGGGCAGGGGCACGGTGCGGATCCCGGCCTGCCAGGGGGTGCAGTCCAGGACACCTTGCAGATAGAGCGTCATGACGAACAGGGCCCCGAAGAGGGCGAACGACATCAGGGCCAGGGCGGCAGCCCCCACCGCGACACGCGGATCGCGCAGGACCGCCGGGGGCAGCAACGGCTCGGCGCACCGGTGCTGCTGCCGCACCCAGGCCGCCAGCAGCGCCCCGGCGAGGGCGAACGCCGACAGGACCACCGGGCTGTCCCAGCCACGGGTCGGGCCCTCGATGACCGCCCAGACGAGGGCGAGCAGACCCGCGGCCGACAGGAGCGCACCGCGCAGGTCGAGGCGTTCGCGCACGTGGTCACGCGATTCCGGTACGAGGCACAGGGTGAGGACGGCGAGCACGAGGGCCAGCGGGATGTTGAGCCAGAAGACCGACCGCCAGGAGGACTGTTCGACGAACCACCCGCCGACGACCGGCCCCGTCAGTCCGCCCGCGCCCGCGACGGCGGTCCACAGGGCGATGGCGCGCCGCCGCTCCTCCGCGGCGGTGAACAGGTTGCGAATGATGGAGAGGGTGGCGGGCATCATCAGCGACGCACCGGCCCCCATGCAGAAGCGGGAGACGATGACGTGCCACGGCGCGTGGCCGAGCGCGCCGGCGGCGGAGGCCGCCGCGCACAGCAGCAGTCCGGTGACGAAGGACAGCCGGCGCCCGACCCGGTCGGTGAGCGTCCCCACCGCCAGGACGGTCCCTCCCAGCACCAGCGCGTACCCGTCGACGATCCAGTGCAACTGGGCGGCCGACGGCTGGAGGTCGGCCTCGAGGTCGGGGATGGCCACGTTGAGGACCGTGAGGTCCAGTCCGAGGAGGTAGAGGCCGCCGCACACCACGGCCGTGGCCGCCCAGCGCCGTCCTGACGGGTCGTGGGCCACGGGTCTCACGAGAGCCCCGCGCGGGCTTGCGCAGCAGTGGGCAATGGGGTCGTGCCTCCCTCGGTGGTCGTCCTGCGCGTCGTGGCCGTGTGCCGTGGCTCCCCGGCCCGCCGGCCAGGCTGCTCCGTGCGGCGTGCCCGCCGGCCGCGGCCCGTCACCCGGACGGCACCCGCCCGGCCGCGCCCTGCCGCCCCCACCCAACAAAACGGCGGGTGCGACCGGGGCGACCGGCCCCGCGAGCCGCTGGATGATCACTCGGTCAGCGGGGGTACGGGGGCGCGGGGGCGGGCCCTGTCCCCGGCGCGCGGAGACCTCGGACGGTGCCGTCCGGCACGGCCGCGGCCGGCTCCGTGCCCGTGGCGGCGCATGCGGGGGGGGGACGCCCCGCGCGGCCGGCGTCCGCGGAGGCCGAAAGCCGCCCGGTCCCCGGTACGGCTGACGGATCCGGCACGCGAGGCGCGTCATGATGGGGGCAGGCAGGGATGCGGGCTGCGAGGAGGAGTACGGCATGGGCGGACCCGGCTGTGACGGTACCGAGGGCGCGGCGGGCGGCAAGTCACGGTTCGACGACGTCTACGGCGCACCGGATCCCCGCGCCTACTTCAGGGAGCTGGCACCGCTGGAGTACGAGATCCCGCACCACGCCCAGCCGGTCTTCCGGCGGGCCGCCGCCGAACGCGCCGCCGCCGAGGACGCCCGCGCCCACCGGCCGGCGGTGCTGGACCTGTGCTGCTCCTACGGGATCAACGCGGCGCTGCTCAACCATGACGTGACGCTGGCCGAGATGTACGAGCGGTACACGTCCCCGGAGACGCGGGCCATGTCGACGGCGGAGCTGAGCGCGTCGGACAGGGCCTTCTACGCCTCGCGGCGCCGGCCGGACGCGGTGCCGGTGTACGGCCTGGACGTCTCCGTCCCCGCCGTGCACTACGCGCTCGAGGCGGGCCTGCTGGACGCCGCGTTCTCCGACGACCTGGAGCAGGGCTCGCCCGGACCCGCCCTGCGCCGCGCGCTCGCCGAGGTCGGGCTCATCACGCTGACGGGCGGCGGCAGTTACATCACCGCCCGGACGTTCGCGGCACTTCTCGACGGCGCCCGCAGACCGGTCTGGGTCAGCGCGTTCGTGCTGCGGACGGTGTCGTACCAGCCGATCGCCCGGACCCTGGCCGACCACGGTCTGCACACCACCGTCGACGTCACCCGCCCCTACCCGCAGCGCCTCTTCACCGACGAGCGCGAACGGCGCTACGCGGTCGCGGCGGTCCGGGCGCTGGGCGGTGACCCCGCGGGGTACGAGGAGGACGGCCGTTTCCACAGCCTGTACTACGAGTCCCGGCCCGACGAACCGTGACGGCCCGGCCCGACGAACCGTGACGGCCCGGCCCGACGAACCGTGACGGCCCGGCCCGACGAACCGTGACGGCCCGGCACGCGGACGACGGCCGCGGGGGCGCCCGCCCCAAGACGACGAGTCGGGTGGGCGACGGCGGCTCGGGGAACCGGACCCGATGGCGCCCACCACCGACTAGACAACGTTGTCAGAAGCAGGCACACTCCCGCTGACGACGGAGCCGCTCGCCTCAGCGCCACCGCGGCCCACCCCTCGAGAACAGGAAGCGCACCCCGTGGACCGCCTCACCAACCCCGTCCGCCCCTATCCCTGGGGCTCGACCACCGCGCTGCCCGCCCTCATGGGCGTCAGCCCGGACGGTTCGCCGCAGGCCGAGCTGTGGATGGGCGCGCACCCCTCCGCTCCGTCACGCGTGCGGCGCGGTGGGCGGCTGCTGGGGCTCGACGAGGTGATCGAGGCCGATCCGCGGGGCGAGCTGGGCGACGCGGCCGTGCGCCGCTTCGGGCCGCGGCTGCCCTTCCTCGTGAAACTGCTGGCGGCCGATGCCCCGTTGTCCTTGCAGGTGCATCCGGACGCGGCCCAGGCGGCCGCCGGATACGCGCACGAGAACGCCGAGGGCATCCCGCTCGACGCACCGCACCGCACCTACCGGGACGCGCAGCACAAACCGGAGATGATCGTCGCGCTCACCCCGTTCGAGGGCCTGTGCGGGTTCCGTCCACCGCGCGAGTGCGCCGATCTGCTGGACGCCCTGCGGGTGAACCGGCTCGCCCCGTACGCGGCGAGGCTCCGCTCGGCCCCCGAGGAGGACGCGCTGCGGGAGGTCTTCTCCGCTTTCCTCCGCCTCGGCCCGGACCTGGCGGCCCTGGTCGGCGACGCGCTGGCGTCGGCGGCCCGGCGGCCCGGACCGTTCCGGGAGACCTTCGCGGTGTACGACCTGATAGCCCGGGCGCACCCGGGTGACCCCGGCGCGGTGGCCGCCCTGATGGTCCGGCACGTCCGGCTCGCCCCCGGCGAGGGACTGTTCCTCGGCGCCGGCGTACCGCACGCGTACCTGGCGGGGCTGGGTGTGGAGGTGATGGCCGCTTCGGACAACGTCCTGCGCTGCGGCCTGACCGACAAGCACGTGGACGTACCGGAACTGTTGCGCGTCGTCCGCTTCGACGCCCTCCCGGCACAGGTGGTGCGTCCGGCGGGCGGAGGGGACGTCGAGGAGGTGTACGCCGCGCCCGTCGACGACTTCCGGCTGTCCCGTCTCGTGCTGGGCGGGAGCGAGAAGGCACACACCCTGCCAGGCGCCCGGCCCCAGATCCTGGTGTGCACCCGGGGTTCGGCCCGGCTCACCGTCCCCGGGGACGAGGTCGTCCTCCCGCCGGGCGCCTCCGCCTATGTGCCGGCCGGTGAAGAGGTCGCCGTCTCGGGTACGGGAACGGTCTTCCGGACCACCACGGCCGTATGACGGACAAGCGGTTACTTGAGGTAGGGGCCTGCTGCGCCGATCTTGCCCGGTGCGGCGTTCTTGCCGCCGAGGTCGAGCACGTAGACGCGCAGGTTGCCCTTGCCCGGTGCCGCGACGTTCAGCTTGCCGTCGGTGACCACCTGGGTGTCCCCGGTGACGGCGTCCCGGTAAGTGCCGTTGGGGATGCCGCTGTAGGTGGCGGCACCGGTGACGGTCACGAGGGCGAAGCTGTCCGTGCCGGAGGCGGCATCGGTGTAGCGGCGCTTGTAGGCCATGCCGCCGGTGATGCCCTCGGTGGAGTACTGGCCCATCTGGAGGGCGGGGACGGCCCGGCGAATCGCGTTGAGTCGCTGGACGTGCTTGACCAGAGGCTGCTGGAGCGTGGTGGCGACCGCTCCGGAGGCCGAGGAGACCTGGGAGAAGTCGGAGGCCGTGACGGAGCCGGCGACATGGTCACCGAAGTAGGCGCGGCCGGTGGTCGCCAGCGGGCAGGACGGCCCGCAGTCGATCTTCTTGCCCTTCTGGAACTCGATCTCGGAGCCGTAGTAGAGCGTCGGAATGCCGCGGAAGGTCCACATCAGGGACATGTTCTCGGCCCAGGCGTCGGTGCCGCCCGCATACCGCTCGCCGGACTTGTTGGGACCGTAGTCGTGGCTGTCGACGTAGACGACGTTGTAGGTGGCGTCGTTGGTCGCGTCGTCGGAGTCCTTGCCGTTGTTGAAGGCGTTGGTGGCGTCCCCGAAGTTCATGTGCATGCGCATGTCGATGATGTTCATGCCGGAGAACCTGCTGTGGTCGGGGGCGTGGTAGGCGTTGCCGTCGAGGAAGGCGTTGGTGGAGGTGGGCTGGGCGGCGGGTCCGGCCTGGTTCTCGAAGTCGTACATCTCCAGGGCGGCCTTGGCGTCGTCCGCGGAGTACTCCCTGCGCTCCTTCCAGGTGAAGAACTGGGCGGAGTGGTTGACCGAGCCTCGGTTCCACTTGTCGTTGACGAAGGCGCCCACCTCGCCGAAGACGAGGAAGTTCTTCGCGGCCTCCGCACCGAACTTCTGCATGACGCGCTGCTGGATCGCGGGGAGGAAGCGGCGGTTCCAGGTGGTGCGCGGGACGTGGACGGCGGTGTCGACGCGGAAGCCGTCGACCCCCATGTCGATGTACTTGTCGTAGGCGCCGATCAGGTAGTTCTGCACGGCCGCGGACTCGGTGTTGAAGTCGGCGAGGTCGTCGTGGAGCCAGCAGGAGCGGGAGTCCTCACCCTCCCAGTTCCCCAGCCAGCAGTTGTGGTAGTACTGCGCGGGGAACATGCCGGACGTGGGGCTGGGCCACTGGCAGTTGTAGATCCGGTAGCCCTCCGGGGAGGTGTACTGGGTGGGCTTGCCCCAGTTGACACACGTGTTGCCCGACGGCTCGGCGGTCGACCACAGGTCGCCGTTGTAGTACGACTTTCCGGACTTGGGCTCGACGGTCAGGCCGTCGTACTCGAAGCCCTCGTTCTTCTCGTCGTAGTACCAGCTCCACTGGGTGTCCCGTACGCCGTAGACGGTCGGGGTGAACAGGCCCTTGGCGCCCCAGCGTGAGGAGTGGTTGTAGACGACGTCCTGGTAGATCTTCATCCCCTTGGCGTGCGCCGCGTTGATGAGGTCCTGGTAGGACGCGCCCGCGGATTCGAGGCGGGCGTCGACCTTGTAGAAGTCGTAGCCGTGGTAGCCGTGGTAGTCGTAGTCCGAGCGGTTCAGGACCACCGGGGTGATCCAGACCGCGGACATGCCCAGGCCCTTGATGTAGTCGAGCTTCTGGATCAGGCCCTTGAAGTCGCCGCGGAACATCGGGTCGTTGTTGGCGGCGTTGCCCGACTTCACGTGCTGATTGCCGCCGCGGTTGTTGCTCGTGTCGCCGTCGTTGAAGCGGGCGGTCAGGACGAAGTAGACGGGGTCCTTGCGTGGGTCGGTGCCCAGCGGCTTGCCCGCGGGGGGCGTGGGCGGCCTGTCACCGGTGGTCGCCGTGGCCGCTGCGGAGGCCGCGGAGGTGTTCCCGGCCGCGTCCACGGCCTTGACGGTGTAGGTGTAGGCGGTCCCCGGCTCCAGGTTGGCGTCGGACAGGACGGTGGAGCCGACGTCGGTGATCTGGGTGCCCCGCGTGCCGCCGGTGCGGGTGACCTGGTACTTCGTCACTGCCTTGTTGTCGGTCGACGGCTCCCAGGTGAGCAGGATGGAAACGCCGTCGGCCTGGGCCGTCACCGCGGCGGGAACGCTGGGCGCTTGGGTGTCCGGCGGCTCGGCGGCACAGGGGTCCGTCGCGTCCTTGGTGACGATTCCGGCCTTCACCGTGCTGAGGCCGGCGGGGACGGTGTAGTCCTTGCCGTTGTTGTTGTCCCACACGCCGTTGCCGTTGTTGAACGCCGCCGTCAGGCTGGTGGCCGTCCCCAGGCTGACGGTCTTGCGGACCCAGCCGGTGCAGGCCGGTTCCATGCCGACGCCGGGGACCTGTGTCCACGAGCCGCCCGCGGGCCGGTAGTGCAGGTTGGTGGTGGTCCAGCCCACGGCC
Source organism: Streptomyces sp. NPDC013455 (assembly GCF_040632975.1). Lineage (NCBI taxonomy): Bacteria > Bacillati > Actinomycetota > Actinomycetes > Kitasatosporales > Streptomycetaceae > Streptomyces > Streptomyces sp. NPDC013455. Next base: position 292,237 of record NZ_JBEYCX010000006.1, read on the forward strand.
GTGGTCGAGTAGTAGACGGAGGCGGTGTTGCCCCCGGGGTCCGGGGCGGGGTCCGTCCCCGCACACGGATCGCTGTGGGCCACGACGCCGTCCTTGACGGTGATGGTGCCGGTGCCCAGGTCGTAGTTCTTGCCGGCGTTGTTGTCCCAGACGCCGGACCCGTTGTTGAAGGTCGCCTTGAGCCCGGACGCCGATCCGAGGTCGACGGTCTTCTTCACCCAGTCGGTGCAGGCCGGCTCCATCCGCACGCCCGGCACAGCGGTCCAGGCGCCGCCGTCCGGCGCGTAGTGCAGGTTGTACGCGGTCCAGTCACGGGTCTTGGTGTAATAGAAGACGGTGGCCGAGTTGGCCGTCGCCTCCGACGCTGCGGTCGCGGTGTCGGTCAGGGCGGGGGCCGTGGACAGCAGGCCCAGCACACCCGAGGCAGCGAGCGCTGCCGCCAGGGGTCTTCTCAGACGCCCGCGTGGGGGGCATTCCATTTGCGGCTCCATGAGACGTGCAGCGGCTTCCGCTGCGGTGAACGGGGCCGTACCGGCGCACGGGAAGTCGCACCGGTTCCGGCTCGGGTCGGCAGGGGGTGACGCGCGTGTACGGGGCTTGTGGCCCGCTCCGCCCACTGCATGGTCCGTCAGAAAGTTTCAGCAACAACTTGCGGGGCGTGAAGTTACTCGCTCGTGACGAGCACGTAAAGGGTTCACGAGGCCGCAACACCTCCGCCGTACCGACGAAGTCGCCGCTTGCTGTGGCAAGTTGCCTCACCGCTGGAGCACCACGACCGACCACCCCCGCCTCGTCCGCGTCACCCGATCAGTGGCCAGCCTGAAAGGGCTCACTGAACCGAGCTAAACTCAACCGGTTTTGTTCGAATGGTTGTCTCACTCCGAACCATCGCTCTAGCCTCTCTCCCAGTAGCCGATCGAAGGCATTTCACGCCGCCCATTTGCTGGCAGTCGTCAAAGGGCGGCCGTGCCGGGCGACTTGTCGTCCCGCTGCCCGGTGAGCCGCAGAACCGATGCCCGGGCAGCGGGCCCGAGGACCTGCTCGCGCATTTCCCCACACATCTTGGGAGCAGTGATGAGAAAGAGACTGGCCACCGCCGCGGGAGCGCTGCTGGCCCTGGCCGCGTCCGTGTTCGCCGCCCCGGCCTCCGCCCAGGCGCGGACGGAGGCCGCACCGGGCTTCCACATCGCCGACGGCCGGCTCGTGGACGCGAACGGCGAGGACTTCGTCCTGCGGGGCGTGAACCACGCCCACACCTGGTACCCCACCAGGACGGGCCAGGCGCTCAAGGACATCAAGGCACTGGGCGCCAACTCCGTGCGCGTGGTGCTCGCCACGGGCGACCGCTGGACCAGGAACGACACCGCCGACGTCGCCGCCGTGGTCGCGCAGTGCAAGCAGAACAGGCTGGTGTGCGTCCTGGAGGCGCACGACACCACCGGTTACGGCGAGCAGGCGGGAGCCGTCACGCTCTCCCGCGCCGTCGACTACTGGATCAGCGTCAAGGACGCGGTGCAGGGCCAGGAGAAGTACGTCGTCATCAACATCGGGAACGAGCCGCACGGCAACGCCGGGTACACGGCGTGGACCTCCGACACCTCCGGCGCCCTCGGCCGTATGAGGGCGGCCGGTTTCCGTCACACGCTCATGGTCGACGCCCCCAACTGGGGCCAGGACTGGTCCTTCACCATGCGGGACCACGCGGCGGAGGTATTCGCGGCGGATCCCGAGCGCAACACGCTGTTCTCGATCCACATGTACGGTGTGTTCAACACCGCGGACAAGGTGAAGAGTTACCTTGACCGGTTCACTTCCCAGCGCCTTCCCATCGTCGTCGGGGAATTCGGGGACATGCACTCGGACGGTGACCCGGACGAGGACGCCGTCATGGCGAGCGCGCAGCAGCTCGGGGTCGGCTACCTCGGCTGGTCCTGGAGCGGAAACGGCGGCGGCGTCGAGTACCTGGACATGGCCACCGGGTTCGACGCCTCCCGGCTCACCGCCTGGGGCCGGCGGATCTTCTCCGGAACCAACGGCATCCGGCAGACCGCGAAGGAAGCCGGCGTCTTCGCCGACGGCGGCACCTCCCCGGCCACCTGCGCGGTGGCCTACCGCCTCAGCGACTGGGGCACTTCCTTCAACGCCGACGTCACCATCCGCAACACCGGTACGACGGCGGTCAAGGGCTGGCAGCTCGTGTTCGACTTCCCCGGCGGGCAGAGGATCGGCTCGGTCTGGAACGCCAGGGCCGTCCAGCAGGGCAGCCGGGTGACGGCCGTCAACGAGTCCTGGACGGAGACGATCCCGGCCGGCGGCTCGGTGAGCTTCGGCTTCAACGGCTCCTCCACGGGGGGCAACGGTGTCCCCGCCGTCTTCACCCTCAACGGCGGCACCTGTGTGAAGGGCTGACGCCGGCACCCCGACAGGGCGAAGGGCCGCGTCCGGTGCGGACGCGGCCCTTCGCCGTACCGGCCGGCAGCACGGGTTCGCGGGCCCCGGCCTCCTACGCCCCCGCACCCGGCGCCGGTGCGGTGGAGCCGCGCGGGGTCAGCGACGGCGTCGGCGCCTGGTGGCCGCCGGTGTCCGCGCCGTTGACCACGTCGAAGAGCACGCGTGCCACCTCGGCACCGAAGTGGTGCACGTCGTGGCTCATGGCCGACATCGCCGGGTGGGTGATCCGGCACAGCTGGGAGTCGTCCCACGCCAGCAGCGACAGGTCGTCGGGGACGGTGAACCCCATCTCCGCGGCGACGCCCGCCCCCGCGACCGCCATGATGTCGTTGTCGTACACGATCGCGGTGGGCCGGTCGGCGGCGAGCAGCAGGCTGCGGGTGGCCCGGGCGCCCTCCTTCTCGTCGAAGCCCGTGGCGATCTGCCGGGCCTCCTCCAGGCCCAGGTCCCGGACGGTGTCGGCGAAGGCGCGGGCCCGGATGGCGCTGTGCCCCAGGTCGGCCGGGCCGCCGACGCGGGCGATGCGCCGGTGGCCGAGGGCGGCCAGATAGCGGACGGCCTCGGCGACCGCGGACGCGTCGTCCGTCCACACCGAGGGGAACGTGCCCGTGAGCGAGGGGTGGCCGACGGCGACCGCGGGCATGCCCAGGTCCCGCAGGGCGGGCACCCGGGGATCGTCCTGGCGGAAGTCCACCAGGATCGCGCCGGCGATCATCCGGCCGCGCCACCACTCCTTGTAGAGCGCGATCTCCTCGTCGAGGTCCCGCACCAGCCGCAGCAGCAGGGAGCAGGACCGCTCCGCCAGGACGCTCTCGATGCCGGAGATGAAGTCCATGTAGAACGGCTCCAGGCCGAGCAGCCGGGCGGGCCGGCACAGGGCCAGCCCGACGATGTCGACCCGCTGGCTGGACAGGCTGCGCGCGGTGGCGCTGGGAGCCCAGCCCAGCTCCCGGGCCACCGCGAAGATCCGCTCGCGGGTGGCCTCGGAGACGCCGGGCTTGTGGTTGAAGGCGAGTGAGACCGCTCCCTTGGACACCCCGGCCCGGGCCGCGACGTCCTTGATGGTGACGCGTTCGCCGGCCCCGGTCACACGCCGTCCACGCAGAAGAGGGCGGCTTCGACGGCGTCGGTGGTGAGGGGGCCGCAGCCGCGGACCCGGATGCGCGTGCGCTCGCCGGGCAGCAGGGTCTGCCGGCCGCTGTCGCAGACGGCGTCCGGGCCGAGCCGGTCGGGCTGCAGCAGGAGATCTCTGACGAGGGTACGGGCACTCACCACGACGTCGACTCTATCCCCCTGACCGGGCACGGGCTCCAGCGTGACGTCGTACCGGGGCCGGGGGTGGGCGAACGCCTTGTCGGGGACGGGGAAGTGCAGGGCCCGCAGCGCCTCCTCGTCCCCGGCCCCGCCCGCGCTCGCGTCGGCGACCAGGAACTCCTCGCCCGACCGCGCGTCCGGCACGAGCCGCCCGGGCACCGGCAGCCGGGCGACGGAGCGGGCCGGTGCGGTCACCTCGACCACGGCCTCGCCCGCCGTGGTGCCGTCGGCCCGGAGCAGCCGCAGCCGCACCGCCGTCCGCCAGGGTGTGCCGGACTGGTTGACCGCGGCCAGCACGAGGCCGTCGGCGTCCGGCTGGAGGGTGAGGAGCCGGTCCGCGTAGACGCGGCGCAGTTCGTGGTACAGGGGCTTGGGGCGGCCGTCACCGTCGATCGCCGACCAACTCGTCACCGGCCAGCAGTCGTTGAGCTGCCAGACCACCGTGCCGGCGCACACCGGCCAGTGTGCGCGCCAGTGCTCGACGCCGGCCGCCACCGCGCGGGCCTGCACGAGCTGGGTGAGGTAGTGCCAGCGGTCGAAGTCGTCCGCGGGGAGGGTGAAGTGGCGGGCCACGCCACGGTTGAGCTTGCCGTTGCCGTCCTCGGCCTTCTGGTGGTGGAGCATGCCCGGGGAGTCGGGGGCCAGGTCCTCGCCGGGCAGGGCGCGGCGCAGGGTGGCCAGCGCCGGCGGGGCCTGCCAGCCGAACTCCGCGACGAAGCGGGGCACGCTCGCCCGGTACTCGGCGTAGTCCTGGCGGTTCCACACCTCCCAGGAGTGGTGGGTGCCGTGCGCGGGGTCGTTGGGGTGGTGGTCCCAGGAGCCGGACCAGGGGCTGCCCGCGGTGTAGGGGCGGGTGGGATCGAGTTCGGCGACGATACGGGGCAGCAGTCCGAGGTAGTACCCCTCGCCCCAGGAGTCCCCGGCGAGCGGTCCCTCCCAGTCCCAGTCGCGAAAGCCCCACAGGTTCTCGTTGTTGCCGTTCCACAGCACGAGCGAGGGGTGCGGCATCAGCCGGACAACGTTGTCGCGGGCCTCGGCCTCGACCTCCCCGCGCAGGGGCTGCTCCTCCGGATAGGCGGAGCAGGCGAACAGGAAGTCCTGCCAGACCATGAGGCCGAGTTCGTCGCAGGCGTCGTAGAACGCCTCGTCCTCGTAGATCCCGCCGCCCCAGACCCGGACCAGGTCGACGTGGGCGCCGGCGGCCTGGGCGAGGCGGGTGCGGTAGCGCTCGGGGGTGATCCGGGAGGGGAAGGCGTCGTCGGGGATCCAGTTGACGCCGCGGGCGAAGACGCGTACGCCGTTGACTACCAGGGTGAAGCCGGTGCCGTGTTCGTCGGCGGAGCGGTCCAGTTCGACGGTGCGGAATCCGATCCGGCGCCGCCAGGTGTCGAGCGGGCCGCTGTCGTCGCCCAGGGTGAGGCGGAGGTCGTAGAGGGGCTGGTCGCCGTAGCCGCGCGGCCACCACAGGCGCACGTCGGGGACGTCGAGGCGCAGGACGGCCTCGTCCCCGGTGACGACGGCCCCGGCGCGCACGCCGGCCACCTCGGCCTCGGCGCGCAGGGCGCGTCCCCGCCCGCGCGCGGTCCGTTCCAGTTCGAGCCGCACCTCGACCCGGCCGGTGCCCCCGTCGACGGTGACCAGGGGCCGTACCCGGGCCAGACGCGCGGTGGACCAGTGCTCCAGCCGGACGGGGCGCCAGATGCCCGCGGTCACCAGCGTCGGCCCCCAGTCCCAGCCGAAGTTGCACGCCATCTTGCGGAGGTACTGGGAGGGCTCGGGGTAGACGTTGGGCCGCTCCCCCGTCACCGCGCGCACGGCCGCCGCCTCGTCGTAGGCGGAGGCGAAGCGGACCTCCAGTTCACCGGTGCGGCCCGTGACGTCGAACCGGTACGTGCGGTGCATGTTGCGGGTGGCGCCGAGGGGGCGGCCCGCGAGAAGGACGCGGGCGGCCGTGTCGAGGCCGTCGAAGACGAGATCGGTGCGCTCGTGCGCGGTGCGGTGGTCGAGGTGCCGGAGATAGGTCCAGGCGCGGCGGCCCACCCAGGCGACGTCCGTCTCGTTGCGGCCGAGGAAGGGGTCGGGGATGACCCCGGCCGCCATCAGATCGGTGTGGACGCAGCCCGGTACCCGGGCCTTGAGCAGTTCCTCCCCATGGCGCAGGCTCCACCCCTCGGTGAGCTGGGTGACGTCCTTCATGGTGCGGCTCCAATCGCCTGGTCCAGGCCGGTCGAGGGACAACGGCGGCCAACCTAACGCGCCGCTCAGCACACTGTCCATAAACCGGTCTAGCTATGCAGCCGTAGGGCGAAATGATCGAACGACCACGTCAACGCTTCGCTCACGACTTCGAGGGTAACGATTGCGCATCGTGCTGGAAATTGAAGCTTTACCGGTTCACCTCGGACTGACATAGTGCCGACATCCCACTCGCAGAGCTGAGCCGCAATGAAGGAGCTGGGCACACATGGGGAAGAAGACGACACTCCCGGGACGCCGGTGGCGCGGCGGGCTGCTGGCCGTCGCCGTGCTGACCGTCGCGGGATGCAGTGGCGGGGGCCCGGTCTCCGGTGAGGCGGCCGAGGCGCCGGCCGATCCGGCCGACGCCTCGGGCACCATCAAGGTCCTCACCCACCGCACCGACCTCGTGCAGAACGGAACGATGGCCCGGTACGCCAAGGAGTTCAACAAGACGTACCCCGAGGTGACGGTGAAGTTCGAGGCCCTCACCGACTACGAGGGGGAGGTCAGAATACGGATGAACACCGACGACTACGGTGACGTCCTGATGATCCCGGCCGCCGTGGCCAAGAACGACTACCCCAAGTTCTTCGCCCCGCTGGGCACCGCCGCCGAGCTGGGCGGCACCTACCGGTTCAGCGACAAGACGGAGGTCGGGGGCAAGGTCTACGGCATCGCCCAGTTCGGCACGGCCAACGGCTTCGTCTACAACAAGGCCGTCTGGAAGAAGGCCGGCATCAGGCAATGGCCGACGACCCCGCGGGAGTTCCTCACCGACCTGAAGGCCGTCAAGGCCCGCACGGACGCCCTGCCGTACTACACGAACTTCAAGGACGGCTGGCCGCTGACCGCCTGGAGCAACAACATCGGCTCCGTCACCTGCGACTCCGAGGCCAACGACAAGCTCGCCGGGGCCGTCTCCCCGTGGAGGCGGGGCAGCGAGCTGCACGTGATCGACTCCCTGCTCCACGACATCGTGGAGGGCGGCCTGTCGGAGAAGGATCCCAGCACCACCAACTGGGAGGCGTCCAAGGGCCTGATCGCCAAGGGCGAGGTCGCCACCATGCAGCTGGGCTCCTGGGCCATCACCCAGATGCGCGACGCGGCCCGGAAGGCGGGCTCCGACCCCGACGACATCGGCTTCATGCCCTTCCCGGTCCAGAAGGGCGGGAAGTTCTGCGCCGTCCTCGCCTCCGACTACCAGCAGGCCGTCAACGCGCACTCCTCGCACAAGGCCGCCGCCCGGGCCTGGATCGACTGGTTCACCGAGAAGTCGGGCTACTCGGCGAAGGAGGGTGCCGTCCCGGCCCTGAAGTCCGCCCCCATGCCGAGCACCCTCCGCGACTTCGTTGACAACGATGTCACCTTCGTGGAGCGGTCGGAGGCGAGGACCGGCGAGGTCAACGCCATCGACAACGCCGCCGAGATCGGCCTGAACAAGCCCGACTACCGCCAGAAGCTGGTCGACCTCGCCCGCGGCGCGCAGAAGGGCAGCCTCGACGACTACTTCGCGGACCTGGACGGGCGCTGGGACGAGGCGGCCCGGGCCGCCGGCTCCTGACCGGCGCCGGGCCTTCCCGAACCGACCGACACCGGTCCGCCGGCCCCGCCCGCACGGGACGGGGCCCACCGCCGCCGCGGATCCGCGCAGACGAAAGGCCGAGATGACCGAGACGACCCGTACGGCACCCGCCGACGTGCCCCGCGCCGGCGGAGCACCCGGCCGGGCACCCACCCGGGACGGCAGCCGCCCGGGCAGCCGACTGCTGCGCCGGCTCACCCCCTGGCTGTTCCTGGCCGTCCCCCTGGCCCTGCTGATCACGTTCACCTACGTGCCCGTCGGGAACATGATCTACTACAGCTTCACCGACTGGGACGGCGTCAGCCCCGACCACCGCTTCACCGGCGTCGACAACTACGAGCAGATCGTCACCCGGCCCGAGCTGTTCCGGGTGTTCTTCGTCAGCTTCTACTACCTCGCCGCCTCCGCCGTGCAGATCGCGATCGCCCTGTACTTCGCGACCGTGCTCAGTTTCGATCTGCGCCTGCGCAACCTGTTCAAGGGGATCCTCTTCTTCCCCTACCTGATCAACGGCGTGGCGATCGGCTTCGTCTTCCTCTACTTCTTCCAGGACGGCGGCACGCTCGACTCGGTGCTCTCCTGGTTCGGCGCGGGATCCGACCACGCCTGGCTAGGCGACCCCGAGTCGGCCAACGCCTCCCTCGCCGGGGTGTCCGTCTGGCGGTTCACGGGGCTGAACTTCGTGCTGTTCCTCGGCGCGATCCAGTCGATCCCGGCCGAGCTGTACGAGGCGGCCCAGCTCGACGGGGCCACGCGCCGGCAGCAGTTCCGGCACATCATCGCCCCGGGGATCCGGCCGGTGGTCAGCCTCAGTGTCATCCTGGCGATCTCCGGGTCCCTGTCGGTGTTCGAGATCCCGTACATCATGACCGGCGGCGCGACCGGCACGACGACGTTCGTCATCCAGACGGTGAAGCTCGCCTTCCAGTTCAACAAGACCGGGCTGGCCTCCGCCGCCGCCGTCGTCCTGCTCCTCATCATCCTGCTGATCACCTGGATCCAGCGCCGCCTCGTGCCCGACGAGAAGGTGGACCTCGTATGACCACGCCCCCGCCCGCCCGCCGCCGGCTCGCGCCCGCGCTGACCTATCTGTCGCTGGTCCTCGCATCGGCGGTCGTGCTGATCCCGCTCGCCGTCGTCTTCCTGACCTCCCTCAAGACCTCCGAGGAGGCCGCGGACGGCGGCGCGCTGTCCCTGCCGGGCGACTGGCTGAACTTCGACAACTACGTGACGGCGTTCAACGACGGCAAGATGGTGTCCGCCTTCGCCAACACCGCGTTCATCCTGCTGTTCTCCCTCACCGGGACGGTGATCATCGGCTCGATGACGGCGTACGCCGTCGACCGCTTCGACTTCCGGGCGAAGAGACCGGTCATGGCGCTGTTCCTGGTCGCCACCCTGGTGCCGGGGGTGACCACACAGGTCGCGACCTTCCAGGTGGTCAACAGTTTCGGGCTGTTCAACAGCATCTGGGCGCCGGTCGTGCTCTACATGGGCACGGACATCGTGTCGGTCTACATATTCCTCCAGTTCATCCGCGGCATCCCGGTCTCCCTCGACGAGGCCGCCCGCCTGGACGGGGCCAACTCCCTGACCATCTACTGGAGGATCATCCTGCCCCTGCTGAAACCGGCGATCGCCACGGTCGTCATCATCAAGGGCATCACCGTCTACAACGACTTCTACATCCCCTTCCTCTACATGCCGTCCGAGGACCTGGGCACCGTCTCCACCGCCCTGTTCCGCTTCAAAGGACCGTTCGGCGCCCACTGGGAGAACATCTCGGCCGGTACGATCCTGGTGATCGTGCCGACCCTCGTCGTCTTCCTCTTCCTGCAGCGCTACATCTACAACGGCTTCGCGCAGGGTGCGACCAAGTGAGGAGCGCCCGGCCGGACCGCTCGGGCCCGGACCGGGCAGGTGCCGTTCGGGGACGCCGTGTGCCGGTCAGTCGTCGTGGAGTTCGGCCCGGACCCGGCGGGAGGGGCGGAAGGTGTAAAGGTCGAGGATGCCCGGCGGATCGGAGAGCCCGGGACCGCCGTCCTCGATCCACCTGGTGATGTCGGCGGTGGCGCCGGGGTCGTTGACCAGGCCGAGCCAGACGGGCCGCCCGCCGCTGCGGCGGCCTTCGGCGGAGGGCTGGACGACGACGACGTTGGCGCGTTCGCAGGCGTCCAGGCAGTCGGTGACCCGTACGGTCGCCCTGCCGTCGAGGGCCTGGCGCAGGTCGCGGAGCTGGGCGGCGTGGTCGAAGCCGGGGACCTCGGGGGTGCCGCAGCAGCAGCCGCGGCAGACGGTGACGGTGGGCCGCGTGGTTCCCGGGGCGGGGGCCGTACGGCGGGTGCGCCTGCTCATGCGGTGTCCTCGGTGGGTCGGGGCCAGGCGGCCTCGCGCAGCAGGCGCAGTCCGTTCAGGCCGACGATGACGGTGGAGCCCTCGTGCCCGGCGACGCCGAGCGGCAGCGGAAGGGTACCGATCAGGTCCCAGCCCACCAGGACGGCGATGAACGCCCCGGCGACGACCAGGTTCTGGACCACGAGGCGGCGCGCGGTGCGGGAGAGCTGCACGACGGACGGGATGGTGGCCAGTTCGTCGCGGACCACGACGGCATCAGCGGTCTCCAGCGCGAGGTCGGAACCGGCCCTGCCCATGGCGATCCCCGCGTGCGCGGCGGCCAGGGCGGGGGCGTCGTTGACGCCGTCGCCCACCACCAGCACCCTGCGTCCTTCGGCTTGCCACTCCCTGACGGCGGCCACCTTGTCCTCGGGCAGCAGCCCGGCGCGGACCTCGGTGATGCCGACCTCGGCGGCCAGGCGTGCCGCGGCGCGTTCGTTGTCACCGGTGAGCAGGATCGGGGTGCGGCCGGTCAGCCGGGTGAGGGCGGCGACGGTGGCCGCCGCGTCCGGACGCAGCCGGTCGGCGACGCCCAGCACGCCCACCGGGACGCCGTCGCGCAGGACGGCGACCGCGGTCCGGCCGGCTTCCTCCAGATCGGCCACCACCGCCCGGTGCCGGTCGTCGGCGGCGCGGTCCAGCAGCGCGGCGGGCGCGCCGACGGCGACCCTGTGCCCTCGGACGGTGGCGGTGACGCCCCGCCCCGGGGTGGAGACGAAGTCCTCGGCGTCGGCCAGGGTGAGGCCCCGTTCGCGGGCCGCGGTGACCACGGCCCGGGCGAGGGGGTGCTCGCTGGGGTGCTCGGCGGACGCCGCGAGCGCGAGGAGGGCCGTCTCGTCCAGGCCGCCGCCGGGCAGCGGGCGCAGGTCGGTGACGTGAGGGGCGCCTTCGGTGAGGGTGCCGGTCTTGTCCAGGGCGACGGTGTCGATCTGTCCGAGACGTTCCATGACGACGGCGGACTTGGCGAGCACGCCACGGCGGCCGGCGTTGGCGATGGCGGACAGCAGCGGCGGCATCGTGGACAGCACCACCGCGCACGGCGAGGCCACGATCATGAACGTCATCGCCCGCGGCAGCGCCGAGGAGAGGGTGTCGCCGAGGGCCAGGGGAATCGCGAAGACGGCGAGGGTCGCCAGCACCATGCCGATCGAGTAGCGCTGTTCGATCTTCTCGATGAACAGCTGGGTGGGGGCCTTGGTTTCGGAGGCTTCCTCGACCATCTTCACGATCCGGGCGATCACGGAGTCCGACGGGTCCCGCCGCACGCGCACGCGCAGGGCGCCGGTGCCGTTGACGGTGCCGGCGAACACCTCGTCCCCCGCCTGTTTGGCCACCGGCAGCGGTTCACCGGTGATGGTGGCCTGGTCCACTTCACCGGCTCCGTCGAGGACCAGGCCGTCCGCGCCGACCCGCTCGCCGGGTCGGACCAGGATCACGTCCCCGACCGCGAGGCGCGCGGTGCCCACCGTCTCCTCGGTGCCGTCCGGAAGGAGCCGGGTGGCGGTCGCGGGGGCGAGATCGAGCAGGCCGCGCACGGAGTCGGCGGTGCGAGCGGTGGCGACCGCTTCCAGGGCACCGGAGGTGGCGAAGATGACGATCAGCAGCGCTCCGTCGAGGGCCTGACCGATCGCGGCCGCGCCGAGGGCGGCGACCACCATCAGCAGGTCCACGTCCAGCGTCTTGTCCCTGAGCGCCTTCAGCCCCTCCCAGGCCGGTTCCCAGCCGCCGGTGACGTAGGTCGCGGCGAACAGCGCCCCCCACAGCCACGCCGGGCCGTCCAGCAGGCGGACCGGCAGCGCGAGGAGGAACAGCGCCAGCGCCGCGAGCGCCCAGCGGGCCTCGGGCAGCGCCAGCAGGCGGGTACGGCGCCGGGGCGGAGCCGGGCACGCGGCGCCCACGGGCGGCGCGGAGCGCTGGTCCAGGACAGCAGGCATGACGAGAGAACCCTTCACGGACGGGCCGGGGCAACACCTCCACCGTACAGGAACATGTGAACAGATCTTCAGGTATCGTCGCTATGATGGTCGCCATGGGCCACGGACGCGACACCACCGCCTGGAGCGCCGACGGCGCCACCGCCCGGGAACGCCTCGACGCGGTCGGCACCGCCGACGTCGCCGCCACCCTCCAGGCCCTGGCCACGCCCTCCCGGCTCTACATCCTGGCCCGCCTCCAGGAAGGGCCGTGCTCGGTCGGAGACCTCGCCGAGGCCGTCGGCATGGAAGCCTCCGCCTGCTCCCACCAGCTCCGGCTGCTGCGCAACCTCGGCCTGGTCACCGGCGAGCGGCAGGGCCGTTCCATCGTCTACTCGCTCTACGACGATCACGTCGCCGAGCTCCTCGACCAGGCCCTCTACCACGTCGAGCACCTGCGCCTCGGTCTGCACGACACCCCTGCCCGCGAGGCCGCCCCGGCCGCCACCGGGCACTGAGCAGACGAGGGACGCAGAGCACCGGAGGCCGGGCGGACGAGCCGGAGGCCGGGGCCCCGCGGTGCCCCGGCCTCCGGTGATGCGTGCGGTGTGGTCTACGGCGCCATCTCGTAGGCGCCGGAGAGCGCCTCGACCCGCTGCCAGACCCGCTCCGTGCGCGCCTGGTCGACGACCGGCCGGCGGATCGAGCCCAGCGCCCACTCCTGCTGCTGTTCGGTCGCCGAGTCCTTGCCGTGCAGTTCGACGGCGTGCGCGGAGAAGTCCCGTACGAGGACGGCGAAGAGTTCGTCGAGCACGTCCTCGTCGAGTCCGGTCAGGGCGGCCTGCTCCAGGACGAGCTGGCCGTGCACGACGAGGGCGAAGAGCTGGCCGACCGCGAGGACGAGGTCGAGATCGCGGCTCTGCTCCGCGTCGGGGGCGGCGGTGGCGACGAACGCGCAGAGCGCGTCGGCCTGTTCGCGCAGCCGGGTCACGTTGGGCAGGTGGGCGTACGCGTCGAAGGCGGGCCGCCAGTCGTGGAAGCGCACCGAGCCGAGACCGCGGGCCGGTCCCTGCCGGAACAGGAAGTCGTCGTCGGCCGCGTCGAGACGGGTCGGTACGGCGGGGTAGTCGGCCGGGTCGAGGAGGTGGCTGCGCATGAACTTCAGGATCAGCGCGAGGTTGACGTGGACCGTGCCCTCCAGCTTCGGCAGGCTGCGGATCTCCACGGCCGCCTGGCCGAAGTAGTTGTCCTTCTCGAAGCCCTTGGCGGCGATGACGTCCCACATCAGGTCGACGACCTTCTCGCCCTCGGTGGTCACCTTCATCTTCGTCATCGGGTTGAAGAGCAGGTAGCGGCGGTCGTCCGGGCCGGCGGAGCGGAAGTAGTCGACGGCGCGGTCGCTGAACAGCTTCATGCCGACGAGCCTGACGTACGCGTCGGTCAGCTCGCGCCGCACGTGCGGGAAGCCGGTGACGGGGCGGCCGTAGAGGATGCGGTTGTGCGCGTGGGTGACGGCCTCGTACATCGCGTGCTCGCAGATGCCGATCGAGGCGGTGCAGAGGTTGAACTTGCCGACGTTGACGGTGTTGAGGGCCGCGTCGAAGGCGGCGCGGCCGGTGTGCAGGACGTCCCCGGCCGCCACGGGGTAGTCCTCCAGGCGGAACTCGCTGACGAACTTCGAGGAGTCGACGACGTTCTTGACCACGTGGTAGGCCGGGTGGCGGCTGTCGGCGGCGAAGAACACATAGCCGTCCGGTCCCTCGACGTCGGTGCGGCGGCCGAAGACGGAGACGAGTCCGGCGGCGTTGCCGTTGCCGATGTAGTACTTGGAGCCGGTGGCCCGGAAGCCACCGTCGCCGTCGGGCTCGAGCAGCATGTCGGTGGAGTAGATGTCGGCGCCGTGGGCCTTCTCGGACAGGCCGAACGCGAACACCTCGCCCTGGTCGAGGAGTTCGGCGGCGCGGGCGCGGGCGGCGGCGTTGTCGCTCTGCCAGACCGGTCCGAGTCCGAGGATCGTGACCTGCCAGGCGTACCAGTAGTCCAGGCCGTAGAAGCCCAGTATTTCGTTGAGGGCCGCGATCCGGGCGGTGTCCCACCGCTTGTCCGGTTCCCCTTCGCCCGCGGCGGCCGACGGCGTCAGGAAGGTGGCGAACAGGTTCTCCTTCGCCGCGAAGGCCAGGAAGTCGCCAAGCCACGCGCGGGTCCGGTAGTCCTCGATCAGCCTGGCCTTCCCACGCTCCTCGAACCAGTCGACGGTGGCACGCAGCAGGCGGCGCGTCTCGGGGTCGAAGTGCGCGGGGTCGTACGTACGCGGGTTGAACAGCAGCTGGTCAGCCATGGTAGAGACGCCTTTCGGCTGGTGTACGGGTGTGGATCGGGAGGTGCGACGGCCGGACGGCCCGATGGCGAAGGCCGGCCGGCCGGATGGCGAAGGCCGACCGGAGCGGCTGGACCGGCCGGAGCGGGTGGACCGGCTGGACCGGGACGACCGGCGGGAGCAGGAGGACCGGCGGGAGCAGGAGGAACGTCCGGATCTCCGGGGCCTGCGGCGGGAAGCCGGCGCCGGCCGGGCGGCAGCGGGTGGGCGGGCGGCGGTCAGCGGGCCGGACCGAACCGGGCCAGTGTGGCCAGGACGTCGTCCAGCCAGTCGATCATCATCCGCTCGTAGGCGATGCCGCCGCGCAGTACGACGTGCTGGAGCTCCCGCTCCGCGTCGAGCGGCGCCCCCGGACGTGCCGCGCTCGCCTCCGGCCCCGTGAAGTCCCGCACCTCTCCGGCGAGGTAGTGCGCCAACCGGTCCCCGTGGGCCTGCCGGTGCCGCTGCACCTCGCGGATCAGGGCGGCCGGATCGTCGAAGGCGGCGCCCCGGATCTTCACGGCCAGGTCGTGGCGGACGCTCTCCGGCTCGATCGGATCGTGCAGCCAGGAGGACAGGGCGGCCCGGCCGAGGTCGGCGACGCTGTACTCCTTCTTGTCCGGCCGCCCCTGCTGCGGGACGTCCCGGACGTCGACCCAGCCGTCGTGCTCCATGCGCTTGAGCACGCGGTAGATCTGTTGGTGCGTCGCGGTCCAGAAGTAGCCGATGGACCGTTCGAAACGCCGGGCCAGCTCGTAACCCGAGCCCGGCTTCTCCAGCAGCGACACCAGGATCGCGTGTTCGAGCGCCATGCCACCGATCTTGCTATGCAACGAGTTGCATAGCAAGCCCGATCGGCGCCGATGCGACGATGCTCACCCCGGCGGCTTGACGCCGCTCACAGCGAGGTCACGCCGCCACACCGCGGTTGCGGCAGGCCCATCCGGCGATTCGACCCGCCCACCACCCGCCTCGATCCCGAAAGTTTCGGGGACCCCACAGCGGGTGAACAGGGCCCCGGCACTGCTCATTTCGCCGTGCGCGACCCGTTGACGCACACGCTGCACACCCGTAACGTCTGCGCATCCAATCGGAAACCCGCACGAAACTTTCGGGAGCTCTCATGCCGTCCAGCACGTCCTCCCGTGCCCGCAGGGCACTCGTCCTGGGTCTCACCGGCCTGCTCGCCGCGGGCGGGCTCGCCACGGCCTCCGGCACCGCCCAGGCCGCCGGCGGCACGCTCGGCGCGGCAGCCGCCGAGAAGGGCCGCTACTTCGGCACCGCCGTCGCCGCGAACCACCTGGGGGAGGCGCAGTACGCCGCCACCCTCGACACCGAGTTCACCTCGGTGACCCCCGAGAACGAGATGAAGTGGGACGCGGTGGAGCCCAGCCGCGGCTCGTTCACCTTCTCCGCCGCCGACCAGATCTTCGATCACGCCCAGAGCCGGGGCATGAAGGTCCGCGGCCACACCCTGGTCTGGCACTCCCAGCTGCCGGGCTGGGTCGGCGGCCTGGGCGCCTCCGACCTCCGAACGGCGATGAACAACCACATCAACCAGGTCATGGGCCACTACAAGGGGAAGATCCACTCCTGGGACGTGGTGAACGAAGCCTTCCAGGACGGCTCCAGCGGCGCCCGCCGCAGCTCGCCCTTCCAGGACAAGCTCGGCAACGGCTTCATCGAGGAGGCGTTCCGCACCGCCCGCGCGGCCGACCCGGCGGCCAAGCTCTGTTACAACGACTACAACACCGACGGCATCAACGCGAAGAGCAATGCCGTCTACAACATGGTCAAGGACTTCAAGGCGCGCGGCGTCCCCATCGACTGCGTCGGCTTCCAGTCCCACTTCAACAGCGCCTCCCCGGTCCCCTCCGACTACCAGGCCAACCTCCAGCGCTTCGCGGACCTCGGCGTGGACGTGCAGATCACCGAACTGGACATCGAGGGCTCCGGCAGCAGCCAGGCCACCAGCTACGGCAACGTCGTCAAGGCGTGCCTGGCGGTCACCCGCTGCACCGGCATCACCGTCTGGGGCATCACCGACAAGTACTCCTGGCGCTCCAGCGGCACCCCGCTGCTCTTCGACTCCAACTACGCCAAGAAGCCGGCGTACACCGCCGTGCTGACCGCGCTCGGCGGCTCCTCCGGCGGTGGCGGCACCCCGGACGGCGCCACCTGCACCGCCACCTACAGCAAGCAGGAGGAGTGGAGCGACCGCTTCAACGGCAAGGTGACCATCACGGCGGGCAGCTCGCCGATCACCGGCTGGTCCACGACGGTCACCGTCACCTCGCCGCAGAAGATCGTCACGACCTGGAACGGCTCCCCCACCTGGGACAGCAGCGGCAACGTCATGACCATGCGGCCCAACGGCAACGGCACGCTCGCCGCGGGCGCGTCGACCAGCTTCGGCTTCACGGTGATGAAGAACGGCAACTCCACCGCCCCCGCGATCGGAGCCTGCACCGCTTCCTGACCCGCGACGACCCGAGCGACGCCGGCCGTACGACCTGGAGACGGGTCGTGCGGCCGAGCCGTGCGCGACGAGCCCGGTGGACGTCGGCGGACAGACCGGGGGCGCATGCCCCATTTGCCCGATTATCCTAGCTTCTGTGGCGTCGTACCCAACTCCCTCAGACAGCGATCACGGTGACCGGACGCCGCTGGTCACCGGCGTGCGCCCGGAGATCCTCGCTTCCTGGCAGCGCTCGCAGTCCCTCGGCATCGACCGCGAGCGGCCGGTCCTGCCGATCGAGAGCGACCTGGATCCCGACTCACGGCTGATCAGGGCTGCCGCGCCGGTGCTGTCCCGCCTGTACGAGCGGTTCTCGGGCGTGCCGGTGACCGTGGCACTGGCCGACTCACGGGCGAACATCGTGGACCGGTGGGGGGACCCGGCGGGGCTGGCCCTGATGGACGCCGCCTCCCTGGTGCCCGGTGCCAATGTCGATGAGCGGTACATGGGAACCAGCAGCGTGAGCATGGTGCTGAGCACCAGGGCGCCGTTCGTCGTCGTGGGCCACGAGCACTTCTTGCACGACCTCAAGGAACTCACCTGCATGGCGGCGCCGGTGCGCGATCCCGTGGGGGGCACCGTGCGCGGCGCGGTCAACCTCTCGGTGCCCCGGTCGCTGGCCGACCCCGGCATGGCGCTGGTCCTGGAGAAGGCCACCGAACGCATCGGGGAACGCCTGCTGGAGCTGAGCGCGGCCCGCGAGCTGGAGCTCACCCACTCCTTCCGCCGGGCCATGGAGCGCGGCGGGCACGCCGAGCTGGACCTCGGCTCGGGAGAGCTGTCCCGGCGCGGCGGACCGCCGCCCCGGCTCGCCTCTCAGGAGCGGCTGATCCTGCTGGAGCGTGCCGTCGAGCTGATCTCCTCGGCCGACGAGGAATTCGCCGAGGTGGCGCTCGCGGGCAGCCGCGTGGCCGTGCTGCGCCGTCGGGAGCTGCACCACGGCGACACGGAGGGAGCGGCGGTCGAGGTCAGCTTCAAGGACGCCGGCGGCGCGGGTACGACGGGTCCGGCCACCGTGACCGCCGCCGGCCGTCGTCGGGTGCCGCTCCTGCACCGCCCGGCCGGGGCGGCCGGGGCGGCCGGGGCGGCGGCTGCGGACGCGTCGGCGCAACCGCACTCCGCCGGTACGACCGACGCGTGGCTGCTGCTCGTGGGCGAGCCGGGCGTCGGCCGGCTCGCCGCCGAGGCGCGCGGGCGGCTGTCGCTGCTGAACGAGGCGGGCGTACGGCTCGGCACCACCCTGGACCTGTGGCGTACCGCCGAGCAGCTGGCACAGATCGCCGTGCCGCGCTTCGCCGACCTGGTCGTCGTCGACCTGCTGGAGAGCGTCCTGGCGGGCGAGGAGCCCCCCGGCGGGCCGCTGCGCCCGGAAGCGGCGATGCGCCGGGTGGCCGCCTGGGCCGGCGAGGACACCCCCGACGGCCCGGCCGGTGGCGTGAACGAGCCGACCGGCTACCCCGCCGGTTCCCCCCAGGCCCGGTGCCTGGAGACCGGGCAGCCGGTCACGGACACGGTGGTGACCGCCGCCCTGGCCGGAGATCCGGCCGGCCGAGCGCATCCGGTCGGATTTCTCGACGAGGGCGTCCACACCTACCTGTGCGCCCCGCTGTCCGCACAGGGCTCCGTCCTCGGTCTGGCGGGGTTCTACCGCCGGGGCAGGACGCGGCCGTACGAGCAGGACGACCTGACGCTGGCGGGCGAGCTGGCGGCCCGCGCCGCGATCAGCATGGACAACGCCCGCCGCTACCGCCGCGAGCACGACGCCGCGCTCACCCTGCAACGCAGCCTGCTGCCGCACGCCCTGCCCCGGCTGAGCACCGTCGACCTCGCCTCCCGCTACCTGCCCGCGGACACCAGGGCAGGTGTGGGCGGGGACTGGTTCGACGCGATCCCGCTGTCGGGCATGCGCGTGGCGCTGGTCGTCGGTGACGTGCCCGGGAACGGGATGCAGGCGGCGGCGACCATGGGCCGGCTGCGTACGGCGGTACGGACGCTGGCCGGAATGGACCTGCTGCCCGAGGAGGTGCTGGCCCACCTGGACGACCTGGTCAGCCGCGCCCCGGAATCGGCCGACGACCAGGACCCGGCGACCGGGACGACCTGCCTGTACGCGATCTACGACCCGGTGACCAGCCGCTGCACGGCCGCGACGGCCGGGCATCCGCCGCCCGCCCTGCTGACGCCGGACGGGCGGGCCCGGGTGATCGGCCTCCCGACCGGTCCGCCCCTCGGGCTCGGCGGGATCCAGCCGTACGAGTCCGCCACCGTCGATCTGCCGGCGGGCAGCCTGCTGACGATGTACACCGACGGCCTGCTGAAGGAGAGCCGCGGCTACGAGGACACGGACGCGCGCACCGCGCAGCTGCTGGCCGCCCTGGACCGCGCCGGTCCGGAGCTGGAGGACGTCTGCGACGGGGTCACGGACACCCTGCTGCCAGGCGGCCCGCGCGACGACGTGGCCCTGCTGCTGGCCCGTGTGCACGCGCTGCCGGAGGACCGGATGGCGTGCTGGGAGTTCCCGTGCGACCCGGCGGCCGTGGCCCGGGCCAGGGCGCTGACCCGTGACCAGCTGGCCGCCTGGGGCATGTCGGAGCTGGACTTCAACACCGGGCTCGTGGTCAGCGAACTGGTCACCAACGCCGTGCGGTACGGCGGCCGGGGGCCGGTGGGCCTGCGGTTGCTCCGCGACGACTCCCTGATCTGCGAGGTCTCCGACCGCAGCAACACCTCACCGCGCATCCGACGAGCGGCCACGACCGAGGAGGGCGGACGGGGCCTGTTCCTCGTGGCCCAGTTCACCAAGAGCTGGGGTGCCCGCTACATGCCGCAGGGCAAAACGGTGTGGGCCGAGCAGATTCCAAGACCGGATCAGCCTGCGTCGGAGCCGGACGAGCAGGCACTGCTGGCCATGTTCGACGACCTCGGCTGACCCGCCGCCCGGCCATCGCGTCCGGTGGGAGCACGCGCTCACCCGCGGTGCCCCGGGTGCGCACCTGACGGCCCTTCACTTCCCTGATCCGGTCCGGTCGGTGCGTCGCGGTACCCGCCGCTGCGGGCCGGTCGGTGAGTTGCGGCCCCCTCGCCGCGGTGGAAAACTGGAAGGTGCGGACGAACAGGTGACGAAAGAGTGCGGACGGTGACGTCCAGCCAGTTCTCCCTCCGCGGCGGGTCGTGTTCGCAACGGCCGGTCCGGCCATCACGGGACGCCGAGCGCACCTCTCTCTTCCTCTTCCGGCAGTCGTAGGGGCGGCATCGCGCAATCGGCGGGCCGGCGCCCCCTGGGAGATGAACCCATCATGGCGACCGAATTCTTCACCGAGGTCGTGGACGACTCCCACCCCGCTCATGGGCAGGTGTCCCTGGTCGTCGATGCGAGTGACACCCCCTGGCTCGCGTACACGACACCGTCCGGCGACGTCATGCTGGGCAGGCGGGGCGAAGCCGGGTGGGAGTGTGAACGGCTGCCCTCGGAACCGGCGGCGTTCGACGACTACCGGATCGGGCTCGGCATCGACAGCGAGCTCAGCCCGCATGTCGCCTACCAGAGCAGGGCCACCGACCGCCTGATCTACGGGGTGCGCAAGGCCCAGTGGGCCTTCGAGGAAGTCCCCACTTCCGCGGGGCTGTTCCCCGACCGCATCCGCTTCCCGTCCATGACGGTCAATCGCGGCCTCTTCAGCGAACCCCCGTTCAGGGACAGACCCCACTTCGCCTACCAGTCCGGGCTCTCGCTGTGGCACGCGACCAAGGCGCCGCCGAAGGCGAATCCGGAGAAGCCGGCGACCTGGAGGAAGAACGTCCATGTCGTCGATGCGACGAACACCGCGGAAAAAGGGTGGTACCCGACGCTGACGTTCGACCATCGCGACGAGACGCTGCGGATCGCCTACTTCGACAATCTCTCGCCCGCGGGGCAGGCGCTCAACAGACTGCGTGTGGCGACCATGATCCCCGGCACGGACTTCGTGGGCCAGCCGGACAGTTGGGACGTGCAGATCCTGCACGGGGACCAGGTGATCGGGGAATACCCGTCGATGGGGCACTCCATCACCGGGGAGAGCGTCGTGTCGTACTACGAACGCAAGGGGCTCACGCTCAACGTCTGCATCTTCGGCAACTTCCCCGAGTCCCCGGCGGTCGAGACGGTGACGGACGACGTGGACAACAGCGACGTGCACTCGGCCTGCGGCGTGGGGCCTCCCTCGCAGATCTGCGTCGTCTACGGCTCGGGCGGCCGGCTGAGGTTCGCGAGGCGCACCGGGATCGGCACCTACGGCATCGAGGACGTCGAGGCCGGCGGCGCGTGGAGCGACTTGCGGTTCGACAGCGTGACGACCGCCCATGTCGCACACATCGCGGCGGGAACGCTGCGGTACGGCGTGGCTGACACTCGTGACTGACGGCACGGCACTCCTGCGGCGGTCCCGGAGCGGGCACGCCGGAGGCGGAGCGGTGCCGGGCCACGTGGTTCGGAACGGGTGATGCCCTGTGGCAGCGCAGACCTTCCTGCTCGTACGCAGCGACGACCTGGTGATCCTCACCCTGCGGTGGTCGGGGTGCGAAGTGCGTGCCGACGGGCCCTCCGCACCCCCGCTCCTGGTGGCGACGGACAGCAGGGCGACGATGACCCTGGGACTTCCGCCGCAGGCCGTCCTCGAGCAGACGACCGTCTCCGACTTCCATACCGCCGGTCTCGTGCACAGCGACTCACGCCTGGCCGGCTCCGGGGAACTGGAGTTCACGATCCCCACCGGCACCGAGATCGAACTGAGCGCGGCGGGGATCCTCGGTGCGCTGGCGGACGGCCGCGCCCGTCTGGAGCCGACCTCGGGCATCGAGATCCCGTGGGGGCTCGAAGTCGTCCCGCTGGCGCGCACGCAGGGCGCCGACGTGGTGGCCGGGCACGCGGACGGCCCTGTCGTGGCCGACGGGTCGGGCACGGTGGGCCTGTGGTCCATGCCGCTGCGGGCGAGTGACGCGACACCGGGCGACGCGGGTCTGGAGCTCCGGCTCGCCTTCGTCTCGGACAGCGACATCGTCCCCGGCACGCTCTTCCAACGGCCTCCGCTGGACGGGTGGCGGAACATCATCGTGTCGTCCAGCCACACCTTCTCGCCGCCGCGGGCGACACGCCTGGAGCTGACCGCGCTCGGCGGGTCGCTCTCGGCCGCCGCGACGTGGCCCGCCGACTCGTGGATGCACGAGACGGTGCTCGGGCGGGACCAGAAGGTGGAGGTCACCGCGCGCGGAACCCTCTGGCCGTTCGGCTTCCCGGCCGTGTACCAGGACTTCACCGTCCGGGAGTTCCTGCCCGTCCACAACCCGCAGACGCTCGGCTGCGTCGCGGGACTGCTGCGGAGACGGACCCTCGTGATCACCGGTCCGCTGCTCACCGGAACCCGCTCGCCGACGTTCCCGTTCGACGAGGTGGAGATCCGGGGACGGGAGTTCCCCCTCACCGGTACGGCGCAGCCGCAGGACCCGCACCTGTTCATCCCCGGAGGATCCCTCGCCCCCGTCCGGTTCCCGGTCCGCTGCCGCTCCGGGACCACGGACATCGAGTTCGTCCTCCCGCTGATCTTCGTGAGCGACACGCGTCCGGCTCCCTCGGCGGAGGTCCTCGCCCAGTGGAGGCCCCATGCCACGGCCCGCATACCCGGCACCCGTCTCGACATGGTCGGCGCCGGACAGCGGCCCGGGGACGTCCTGGAGGTGCACGCGCTCACCTTCACCGGCGACCAGGCCGGCGCGGGGCACCGTCCGGAGGTCGTGACGTTCGACGCCGTACTGCCCGCCCTGCGCTCCCTGCTCCCCGGAACGGAGTCCGACCAGCCGCGCACGCTGCGGTACGCGCCGCAGCTCCACGGCCTCTCCGGCCCGGTGAACGGCCCGGAGAGCGGCCCGGTGAACGGCCCCGGGCTGGGCGCCGCCGTCCCCGACGTACCGTTCCTCTTCACGGCACCGTCCGGCGTCCCGGTCAGCTTCACCCGGAACGCCGACCGCTCCGGCGGCCTGGTGGCGCCCCGGTTCAGCGCCGACGGGATCTCCCGGGAGCTCGGGCCCGTGGCGACCAGCGTGCTGCCGGGCGCCCCCGATCTGCAGGCCGCGCTGGACAACGCGTTCAGCGGAGCCACCCTGTTCGGCTTCCCGCTCGCCGCCCTCATCGACGCCGCGCTCCATCCGAAGCCACCGGCCATCCTCCACAAGCGGGCCGGCGACGCGCTGGTCACGGAGATGCGGTGGGAGCGGCTGCGGCTGAAGGCGCACCACGCCTTCCGGACCCGGGCGACCGGGCCGCCGCCGGAACTCGACCTGTTCGTCGGCTGCGTGCCGGCCCCTGCCGGCACGGGCATCCCCGGCGTGCTGGAACCCGTGACGACCTGCACCCTGCGGAACTTCGCCCTCGCCCTGCCACCGCCGCCCATGGCCCCGCTGCTGAAACTCTCCTTCGACTCGGTGGTGTTCACGCGCACGGCGGGCCGCGCACCGGCCGTCGGCGTGAACGGGCTGAAGATCGAGTTCGCCGGTGCGCTGAAGCTGCTCGAGGAGCTGCGGGCGCGGCTGGAGGCGCTCATCGGGCTGCGCGGGCCGACCACCGACCTGTCGACGACGGGCGTCACCGTCGGCTACGAGGTGGGCATCCCGAAGGCGGCCGCCGGCATGTTCGTGCTGCAGAACGTGTCCGGGCGGGTGCGGGTGACCGTTCCCTTCGTGGAGCAGCCGGTGACCGTGGCCCTCGGGTTCGCCAGCCGGGAGCGCCCCTTCCTCCTCGCCGTCAGCGCGTTCGGCGGCGGCGGGTACGCCGACATCGAGATCGCCGGCGAGAACGAACCGCGGGTGGAGATCTCCCTGGAGTTCGGCGCCAAACTGGCCCTCGACTTCGTGGTCGCCAAGGCCGAGGTGCACGCCCTGGGAGGGGTGCGCTTCGAGCGCCACCCGGACGGTCACATGGAGCTGGAGGCGTTCATCCGGATCGGCGGCAGCGTGGAACTGCTCGGCCTGGTCACCGTCTCCGTCGAACTGCGGGTCTCGCTCACCTACCTGGACGACCCGCCGCGGCTCTTCGGCCGGGCGACCGTCGTGATCGAACTGGACCTGACCCTGTACTCGGAGACGGTGACCGTCGACAGCGGAACCTTCGAACTGATCGGCGGCAGTGCTCCCGCCCCGCGCACGAGGCACCTCACGGCCGCCGAACGGGACGCATCGGGCTTCGAGGCGTGGCAGCGCTACCGGAAGGCGTTCGCGTCATGAGTGACATGCTGTGGATCCCGGTACCGGGGGGTTTCGACGACGACGGCGGCCCGCTGCTGCGCGTGCTCGTCGTGCCACGCCTGGACGGCGGCACCCTGGCCGGGCACGGGATGGACCGGTGGCCGCCTGCCGCCCTGACCGCGGGCACCGTCCGGGTCGAGCTGTTCGCCCCGGGCTCCGCCCCGCCGGCGGCCCCCGACGGACGGTTCGACCTCGTACCGCGCCTGCACGTCCAGCCCGGCGTCTGGCAGCGCCTCGTGGCGGGACTGGCGGTGGAGAGCACGGCGGCCGGGCCGCCCGGGCTGAGTGCCGACCCGCTCACCGTGTACGCCACGTCACAGGACGCGAACGAGGTGGCGCGCACCTTCCACGACGCGTCCAGGGCCGAGGTCACGGCACAGCTCGGCGCGGCGTCACCGGACTTCGCGGACAAGGCGCGGGACGCGCTCGTACGTGACCACTGGCTCAGCCGGGACGCACCGGGTCCGGGAGCCCGTGCCGGGGCCGGCGGTCCCGGAGCGCCGCCGGGCCGGCCGGGCTTCAACCGGACGCTGTCGCTGCTGCGCGAACACCCCGTCGTCCTCCGGGCGCTGGGCCTGATCTTCGAGCTGCGGCTCGGTCCGGGCGCGGCCGGCGAACCTCCCGCCGGAACGGTGCGGGTGCTGTGGCCGGGCCGCCCCGCCGCGCTGCCCGGGATCGTCTCCCCCCGCACGGCGTTCGGCGGGGACTTCCGGCCCGCCGCCACGGACCGGGTGGACGGGGGCGTGGTCGACCTCGACCAGCGGGACCTGACCGGCAGGCCGCGCTGGCAGGTCGCGACCGTGGACGTGGACGTGGCCGCCCAGCGGATGCGGGAAGCCGCCCGCGCACTCGCCGCACGTCCCGGCGAGCCGCCCGCCCTGCCCGCCCTGCGCTCGAACGGACTCCAACTGGTGCTGCGAGACCGGGGCGAGGACATGACGGCACGGCGCGACAGGGGAGTACGCGCCCGAGCGGAAGAGCCGGACGTGCTCACCGCCGACGACCTGGTCCTCGGCTACCGGATCGATGTCCTTCCCGAACTCGGCGGGGACGAATGGTTCTCGCTGCACCGCCGCACGGCCACCTACCGGGTCCACGACCGACGCCCCGACGGCGGGCTGTCCGAGGACTCCACCGTCATCGGCGGGGACGGGGAGGGCACGGGCCTGCCCGAGGAAGGGCACCTCAAGGCGAACGCCGCCGTCCACGACCGCGACGGCCTGCACGCCGACGAGATCGTGGCCGGCTGGCGGGGCTGGAGCCTGGCCGTGCCCCGGCCGTCGTTCGACGCCACGCCCCAGCCGTCGCCACCGCCGGCACCGGGCATGAACATCAGCATGTCCTTCGAGGCGGCGGACGGCACGCTGCCCCGGCTGCGCTTCGGCCGCCACTACTCCCTGCGGGCACGAGTGGCGGACGTCGCGGGAGGCGGGCTGGGGCCCGAGGACCCGGCAGCCGACCGGCACACGACGGCGCCCGAGTTCTACGGACGCTACGAGCCGCTGTGCGCCCCGGAGGTGGCCTACCCGGAGGGGACGGACCCGGCCCGCTCCGGTCCCGGGGAGTCGGTCGAGCACGTGGTCGTCCGCAGCGATCCCCTGCTGGGAATCGACGTCGAGGAGTTCGCCGGGTCGGTGGACCACCCCCTCCACGACGAGCGGGTGCTGCACCCGCCGGGCAGCACCATGGCCGTCGCCGAGCAGCACGGGGCGTTCGACGGCGACGGTGACACGGCCGAGCGGGACCGGCTGACCTGGGAATGGGTGCGTCGCGCTCTCGCCGCCGCGGACCCGGAGGCGCCCGAGGGTGCCCGGCCCCTGCCCGACCCGGCCGCCGGCGGGATCGTGGCGGCCCGCGCCGAGCCGAACACCCCTATGCCGACGCGGGCCTGGGAGGAACGCTGGCCCGACCTGGCGTCCAAGAAGCTGTGGCTGACCACTCCGTCCGCCGGACGCCCCGTGGTCGGCTGGGAGGGTGACCGCCTGGTGGTCCGTCTCGCACCGGCCGAGCGGATCACCCTCGACCTGTCGACGTTTCCCCGCGAGGACATCATCGACGACTTCGCGCTGCACGCGGCCGACCCCCCGGAGAACTCGGTGAAAGCCCTCCGGCAGGGCCGCCACCCGATGGTCACGCCCGCCCGCACCCTCACCCTCGTGCACGCGGTCCAGCACCCGATCAGGCCGCCGGACACCACCCTGGAAGTCGTCCGCGACCCGGACGCGACGTCCGCGGCCTTCACCTCGCAGTCCGACGTGTTCGACCCGAGGAGCACCGCCCAGCTGGAGATCACCGCGAGCTGGTCCGACCAGGTGGACGAGGTGCCGCAGCAGGTCGATGACGTGCCGGTCGACACCCTCGCCATCGCCCCGGACGGCCCGGCCCGCCCGCCGACGCTGTTCCGGCAGGACTTCGGCGACACCCGCCACCGCACGGTGACCTACACGCTCCGGGCCGTCAGCCGCTTCCGCGCCTACTTCCGCGACTCCGGGCGCCCCGACGACTTCACCGTGACGAGGGAACTGCCGCCCGTGGTCGTCCGCAGCACCGCCCGGCCCGCGCCGCCGGTGGTCGTCTCCACCCGTCCGGCGTTCCTCTGGAAACGGACCGGGGACCTCGACGCGGCCGCCCACGCCCTCGTCCACGAGCGTCTGGGCAACCGCGTGAGGGTCGCCCTCCAGCGGCCGTGGCACACCACCGGGGCCGGCGAACTGCTGGCCGTGGTCGTGCGACCGGACTCCGAGGCCACCACCGCGCAACTCGCCCCCTTCGTCACCCAGGCCGGCCTCGACCCCCTCTACCCCACCAAGGGCATCCCCATGGGCGCACCGTTCGCCCGCCACATCACCGGCGCCGCGGGCCCGGAGAAACGACTGCGGCTCGACGAGGCCGGCGCGGACGTGGTGGTCGTGCCGCACCGGCCGGAGTACTCCGCCGACGGGCAGTGCTGGATGGGTGACGTGGCCTTCACCGGATCGGACGACACATCCTTCAACTGCGGTTTCGTACGGCTCGCCGTCGCCCGGTACCAGCCGAACAGCCTGGACGGCCTCTCGCTGTCACCGGTGGTGCGCACCGACCCGATGCCGCTCTTCCCCGACCGGACGCTGCGCGTGACACGCCTCGCCGCCGCGTACGAGGTGAGACTGTCCGGACCCGTCTCACCGGCGCCCGCCGTCAACAGGGTGGACATGATCCTGGAGCGCTGCACCCAGCCGGGAGGACTCCCGGCCGACAAGGTGGACCTCATCGGTTTCGAGACGGTGGCCGGCGTACCGGCGTGGCAGAGCGTGAACGTGCGCCGGCCGGAGCCCAAGCGCATCGGCCTCTCACCCGTCCTCAAGGAGTGGAAGGCGGAGTTCTTCCTGCCACCGGGCCCCGGCCCGTTCCGGGTGCGGGTCCGCGAGGTGGAATTCCTCCCCAACAACCAGCCACGCCCCGGGGCGTTCCTGCAGTCGGGCACGCCGAAGGAAGTCACCGAACGAACGGTCTTCACGGACTCGGTGCTCCTGCCTCCGCTGTGACCGCCGACGCCGCCTCCACTCCGAGCGGGCGTCGAGTGGGACTGCGCCGCGGGGGCTGAGGGACTGCCTGCGTGGGCTTCGCCACAATTTACCCGTTTTTGAATGGAGGCCGCCTATATGTATTTTTGAAGGCTGATTGCCCTCTTCCGGTAATCAGTGCAGGAATGCGAAGACCAGTGGCAGGGAGAAGCGTTTGATCTCGCTCTATAAGCGACGCAGCGGGCTGGTGGCTACGGCCGGTGTACTCGGTGGCGTACTCGCAGTCACGGCTCTCGGCGGTACGAGCAACGCTGCGACCGGCGACAACGAGCCCGGGAAAGACCCGAAATCCCAGACGCGGGTGAAGCAGGCGGACGCCCCGGAGGTCTCCGACGCCCGCATAGAGATCACGCCGAGGCAGGGTGCCCACGGCGTCGGGATCGACGACCCGGTCGGCGTCACCGTCAGTGGCGGCAAGCTCACCAAGGTGACCATGACCGCCGTCGCGACCGGTACCGAGGTCGCGGGCACGCTGTCCGCGGACGGCACCTCCTGGAAGCCGGACGGCCGGCTGGAGCGTGCCACCCGGTACCAGATCGCCGCGGAGGCCGAGGACGCCGAGGGCCGCCCCGCCACCGGTAACGCCACGATCACCACGGTCTCCCCGGCCAACGACTTCCTCGGGCACGTCTCCCCCCAGGCCGGCTCGACCGTCGGCGTGGGCATGCCCGTGACGGTCGGCTTCGACAAGGCGATCGGCGACAAGGCCGCCGTGCAGTCGCGGATCCAGGTCACCTCCAGCAGCGGCCAGCAGGTCGTCGGCCACTGGTTCAACGACCACCGCCTGGACTTCCGCCCCGAGAAGTACTGGGAGCCCGGCTCCACCGTGACGGTCAGGCTCGACCACCAGGGCGTCCGGAAGACGGTCACGTTCAAGATCGGCCGCAGCCAGATCAGCACCGTGGACGTGAAGAAGAAGCGGATGACCGTCGTCCGGGACGGCAAGACGATCAAGACCATCCCGATTTCGGCGGGCAGCTCCGAGCACCCGACGTACAACGGTCAGATGGTGATCTCCGAGAAGTACCGGCAGATCCACATGAACGGTGCGAGCGTCGGCCTCACGGAGAAGGACGGCAAGCCCTCGTACGACATCAAGGCCGTACCGCACGCCATGCGCCTGACCGACTCGGGCACGTTCATCCACGGCAACTACTGGGGCGCCGACTCGGTCTTCGGCAAGGCCAACACCAGCCACGGCTGCGTGGGCCTGAAGGACGTCAGGGGCGGCGGCGACGGCAGGAAGCCGGCCGCGTGGTTCTTCGACCAGTCGATCACCGGTGACGTCGTGATCGTCAAGAACTCCGACGACAAGACCGCGCTGGCCCCGGACAACGGCCTCAGCGACTGGAACATGTCATGGAGCGAGTGGGTCGCGGGCAGCGCCACCCCCTGACGCTCTCCACGCGGCGGGACCGGCCGTGCACCCCCGGTCGGCGACGGCCCCGCCCCACCGCTGCGTCTCGTCGGCGACGAGCGATCAGGGTGTGAGCTTTTCCTGGTGCGGGTCACGCCACTCGGCCAGCAGGACGGTGGCGTCGTCGTCGAGGTGCCCGTCATGGTGGCCGAGGACGGCATGGATGAGCCGGCGCAGCGTCTCGTGGACGGTGAGCCGGTCGGCGTGGTGGCGCACCAGATAGTCGGTGAAACGCTGCAGGCCGAACTGTCTGCGCTCCGCGTCGCGGGCCTCGACGACGCCGTCCGTGTACAGGACGAGCCGGTCACCGGGCTGCAGCTGCTCGTGGCAGACGGTCACGGGGATCTGCAGGTCGACGCCCATGGGGCCGGCCGGCGGGCACTTCAGCTCGTGGGACCAGCGCCCTGCCCGCAGCAGCACGGGCACCGGATGGCCCCGGTTGATCCAGGTCAGCCGCCCGCTCCTCATGTCGAGGTCGGCGAGGATGCCGGTGACGTAGCGGGTGGTGCCGAACTGCTCGATGAGGGTGTCCTCCACCGCCTGGGCGACCGCGGCGAGACCGGCGTTCTGGCGGCGGGCGTTGCGGCACGCGGCGACCGCCATGTTGGCGGTCAGGCCCGCCCGGGCGTCATGCCCCATCGCGTCGAACATCGACAGGTGCAGCACGCCGTCGGCCACGGCGTAGTCGAAGGCGTCACCACCCACGTCGTAGGCGGGCTCCGACAGGGCGGCGACGGTGGTGGTACGGCCGGCGAACGCCGAGGGCGGCGTCAGATGCCACTGCATTTCGGCGGACACGCTCATGGGCGCCGTCCGCACCAGGCGGGCGTAGGAGTCGCTGAAGTCCCGCTTGCTGAGCACCAGCAGAGCGACCATCGACGCCAACGCCCGCAACGCCTCCCGGGTCGGTCCGTCGTCCTGCTCGGTGTCGGCGCGCAGCGCGCCGAGGCGCTCCACCCCGTCGGTGACGGGTATCCACCATCGGCAGCGGGCCCGGGCAGCGGGGCGGTCCGGCTCGGCGACCAGGTCCACCCGCTGGTACGCCAGCCCTGCGAGGGTGGAGTCGACGGCGAGTTCCGCGCCTCCCAGGCCCGCGTCCAGCCCGCCGCCGGTGACCTCGCGCAGGACCCTGCCCTGCAGATCGACGAGGAAGAACGACACGTCGTACAGGCCCACCGCTTCGGCGCACTCGGCCACCATCCGTGGCAGTTCCTCCAGCGTCACCACATGGCTGGCCATCATCAGACCGGTCAGCGCGCGGCCCACGTTCGCCGGATCACTCACAAGGCAAGTCTGCTCTCGGCTCCCCGTCCCGGCGACCCGCCGGGCAGACGACCGGTCATCCGTCTGCCCGGCGCATCGGAAGGCGCGCCCCACCGGTGCGCGTGCCGCCGCGGACGGCCCGGCGACTGATGATCGGTTCAGGGGCGGGTGCCGGCTCCGAACCCCGTCCACCGCAGCTCGGCCGGAAGGTGGCCCATGTCGTTGTACAGCAACACCGCCGGTGCCGTGCCGTCGCGGTACTCGATCACGGTGAGCGCCGCGTTCCCGCAGTTCAGGCCTAGCCATCGCACCGGCGGCGCGTCCAGGGCGTCCCGGACCAGCCAGGCCACCTGGTAGGCGTGGGTGACCAGGACCTCATGTGTCTCGGTCGCGGCGGGGCACGCGAACCTGTCGGTCAGGGCGTCGGCACGGCGGCGCGCGTCCTCGGCTTCCTCGGCGCCGTAGCCGTCGAAGAACGCCGCCCACGACGGCGGCACGTCGACCGGTACGTGCGGGATGTGATCGATCAGCTCCGGGGCCTCCCGCACGACGGCGCCGGGCAGAGCGGCACCCACGATCCGCGCGGAGCGCACCGCCCTGGGCAGCGGCGAGTGCCACACCGAGTCGATCGGAAGGCCGGCCAGGCGCTTGCCGACCAGCTCCGACTGCCTCTCCCCCACGTCGGTCAGTGTGCCGAAGGGGTCGGCCGCCCCGTGTCGTACCAGGTACACGTGCCGGGTTGCCATGGTGCGTCTCCTGTCGGGAAGGAAGCGGGTCAGCGGTTGCGCAGGGCCCTGTGGGCCGCGTCGAGGCGTTGGGTCTCGTCGCGGGCGGAGTGGTCGCCCGAGACGTCGTCGGCCCAGGAGAGCAGCCGGTGGACGTGTTCGCCGGCGGCGTCGGTGACGATGCGGGGGCTGCCGAGGGCCACGTCGCCGCTGGTTCCGTCGACGGTGATGAGCGTGCCCTCCGGGAGGGTGCGGCCGGCGGCCGTCACGCAAACGCTGTCGCGGTCGACGACGAGGCCGGCGACACCGACGACGGCGGGCTTTCCCATGGCGCGTGCGACGACCGCGGCGTGGCTGGCGGGCCCGCCGCGCGCGGTGACGATTCCGGTGGCGGCGGCGAGGCCGTGCAGGTCGTTCGGGGAGGTCTCCGGGCGTACCAGGATGACCGGATCGGTTCGGGCCATGCGTACCGCGCCGTCCGCCGTGGTGGCGATCCTGCCGGTGGCGACACCGGGGCAGGCGCCGATTCCCCGGGCGAGGACGTCGGCCTCGGCGGACGCGATGCGAGGGGTGCGCACGTGCCGGAGATGGAGCGGTGAGATCCTCAGCAGTGCCTCCTCCCGTCCGATGAGTCGCTCATCGACGAGCTCGGCGGCCACGCGGACCGCGGCACCCCCCGCGAACCGGCCGGGCCGGACCTGCAAGAGCCACAGCTCGCCGGACTGGAAGGTGAACTCGACGTAGCAGGCGTCGCGGTAGTGCTCTTCGATCCGGCGCAGCGCGTCGAGCAGCCCGGTCCACACGTCCGGCTCCCGCTCGGCGAGTTCGCGCAGGGGCCGGGTCGTCGATCTCCCGGAGACGACCTCTTCTCCCTGGTGCTGGAAGAGGACTTCGCCGAACGGGAGGTTCTCGCCGGTGTCGGGGTTGCGGCTGAACGCGACTCCGGTGCCGCTGCCGCCGTCGCGGTTGCCGAAGACCATCCGTTGGACGATCACGGCCGTGCCCAGGTCGTGCGGGATGTCGTTCAGCTCGCGGTAGGTGCGCGCGCGGGGTGCGTCCCAGGACGAGAAGACGGCTTCGATCGCCTGTCTGAGCTGGTGGGTGGCGTCGTCCGGGACGGGTCGGCCGCTTCGTCGCCGGACGAGCTCCTCGACCGCCTTGATCGACTCCGTCAGGGACGCTTCCCTGTTCTCGGTCTGCCCAGGATGGTCTGCGGGGGCGGCGGCCGCTGCGGCGGCCGCGTTCGTGGTCGCGTTCGTGGTCGCGTTCGTGGTCGCAATCGTGGTCGCAATCGTGGTCGCGTTCGTGGTCGCGGAGGCGAAGCTCGTCAGGAAGCTCAGCCGCGAGTGCAGTGCGAACGGCCGGTCGCCGGTCTCGGCGGCGAGGCCCTCGGTGGCTGCGGTCGTGAGGCCGAGGTTGAGGATCGTGTTCATCATGCCGGGCATGGACACGCTGGCCCCGGAGCGGACGGACACCGCCAGCGGCTTGTGCGGTCCCCCGAAGGCACGCCCGGTGGAGCGTTCGAGGTCGGCCATGGCCGTCGCGAGCTCGTCCTCGAGTCCCGCGGGAAGGCGCCCGTCCCGCAGGAAGGCGCGGCAGGCTTCCGTGGTGATGACGAACCCGGCCGGCACCGGCAGGCCGAGGCGGTGCAGTAGGACCAGGCCGAGTGCCTTGCCGCCCAGGGTCTCGGCCGTCTCCTCGACCCGGGTGGAGATCGTGCGGATCCACCTCATCGCCGCAACCCCAGTGTGGACAGCAGGTCTTCGTGCAGCTCCGCCCAGACGATGTGGTACGACGCGGTGCTGTCGGCCACGTACTCCAACCGGCCGGCGGCGGCGCGTTCGAGAGCTTCGGTGAGGCGGATGCGGTAGCGGCCGAACCGGGGCAGGGCCGCGGACAGTTCGGCGCACACCACGGCGGCGCGTCGGTCCAGGTCGGCGAAGCGGGCCAGCACCCGGGCGTCGTAGTCGGGATCGCCGTGGTCGTTGACGCTCATGACGCCGTCGACGGCGCGGAGTTGCCAGGCCGTGCAGAGGTCGAGCAGCTCGGGGTTGAGGACGAGGAATTGCTCGTACGCCGCCGTCACCCGCTCGCGGGCGCCGGCCGACTCCAGTTCGTGGGTGATCCGCTCGGCATCCGCCACACGGCCGGCGTCCGTGAGGCTCCACCCCGGTATGTCGCCGGACAGGCGTGTGACCAGACCGTCGGCCCCGAGATCGATGAGCTCGGACTCGGCATCGGATTCGTCGAGCCCCGTGATCGAGTGGAGGCGGGCGAGGGTGATGGTGCCGGCGCAGCGCAGGGCGTGCAGCACGAGCAGGCCGGTGTCCGTCGCGCGAGCTTCGGGCCAGGTCATGGGTGATCCTTCCGGGGGTGGGGCGCATGTCGTGCGTGGTGCGGGAGATTTGCCGGCTCGCGGGTCCGGGCGTGTCCCGTCACGCGACCGGCCTCGACGCGGACCACGTCGTCATTCCTGGCGGCCGTATGCGCGGACCGCGAGGGGGCAGAAGACGACGAACAGGAGGGCCGACCACAGCAGGGTGCGGCCGGTGCTTCCGTCGTCCGGCGTCCCGTTCAGCAAGGCGCGGCAGGCGTCCATCACATGGGTGACGGGATTGACGTCCGCCCAGGCCCCCAGCCACCCGGGGAGGGTGTCGGTCGGGGAGGCCAGGCTGCTGCCCAGTTGGAGCGGCAGGAAGGCGATGAAGCTGAACGCCAGCACGGCCTCGGCGCTCTTGACGATGACACCGATGTACACGGTGACCCAGCTGAGGCAGAACCCGAACAGGATTGCGAGCCCGGTCGCCCCCAGTGCGGCGGGGATGCCGCCCTCGACGCGGAATCCGAGGGAGAGGCCGATGACGAACAGGATGGTGACGGCGATCAGATAGCGGAGGATGTCGGCCGTCACGGAGCCGAGCAGCGGTGCCGTACGGCTGATGGGGAGGCTGCGGAACCGGTCGGTGACGCCGTTCTTCAGGTCGAGGTTGATGGCCGACCCGGTGGAGACCATTCCGGCCAGTCCTGCGCCCATGACGAGGATTCCGGGGAACAGGTACTGCAGGTATGCGCCGGTGGAGCCGGCGACCGGGCGGCCGAACAGATAGAGGAACAGGACCATGAACAGCGCGGGGGTGACCACGCCGTTCATCAGCGGACCCGGATTGCGGGTGGTCTTGAGGAGGCTGCGCTGGGCGAGCACTGCGCTGTGCCGGAGGGTGGCGAGGCGTCGCGGCCGGGCGGTGCCGGTGAGGGTGGTGGTCATGCTGCGTCCTTGGCGTCGGCGGTGGGGGATCCGGTCAGGGACAGGAAGACCTCGTCGAGGCTGGGCAGGCGGAAGGCGATCTCGCCGACATTGACGCCGCGGTCCCGGAGTTGAGCGGTCATCTCGAAGAACTCGGCGTCGCCCGCGACCGGCACGATGAGTTCGTGACGGCGTGAGCGGTCGGGCTCCCGGCCCGTGACCCGGGCGATGACGGCGGCGGCGGGGTCGAGGTCGGCGGCGTCGGCCGGGCGGAGGACGACCGTGTGCCCGCCGATCTGGCGCTTGAGGTCGGTGGGTGTGCCGGACGCGATCACCCGCCCGTGGTCGATGACGGTGATGCCGTCGGCGAGGGCGTCGGCCTCTTCGAGGTACTGGGTCGTGAGCAGGACCGTGACGCCGTCCTCGCCGAGCCCACGGATCATCTGCCACAACTCGTCCCGTTTGCCGGGGTCCAGTCCGACCGACGGCTCGTCGAGGAAGACGACCTCGGGCCGGCCGACCAGGCTGGCGGCCAGGTCGAGGCGGCGGCGCATCCCGCCCGAGTAGGTGGCGACGGGCCGGTCGGCCGCGTCGTCGAGACCGAAGCGGGAGAGCAGCTCACCGGCCCGTCGGCGGGCGTCGCCGCGCCTGAGGTCGAGGAGCCGGCCGATCATGACCAGGTTGGAGCGCCCGGACAGCTCGTCGTCGACGCTGGTGTGCTGCCCCGACAGCGCGATGCGCCGACGGACCCCGGCCGGATCCCGCCGGGCGTCGATTCCGGCCACGCGCACCTCTCCCGCGTCGGGGCGCAGCAGCGTCGCCAGCACACGGACGACGGTCGTCTTGCCGGCGCCGTTGGGCCCCAGCAGTCCCAGCACATGCCCGCGAGGAGCGGAGAGGCTCACTCCGTCGACGGCCGTCGTCCGGCCGAATGTCTTGGTCAGTCCGTCGACCTCGAACCCGTTGTCACCCACGACCAACTCCGATGTTCGCGTCTTTCAGATGCCGACATCATCTGGATGCTGGTTGTATCATGACACACAGAGGAGCCGAAGGGGGCACGATGGCGAGACTGACCCGCGCACAGCAGCAGGAGCGGACCCGTGCGGCGGTGCTGGTCGCGGCCCGGCAGGAGTTCGCCGAGTTCGGCTACGCGGAGGCCAAGATCGACCGGATCGCCGAGCGGGCCGAACTGACCAGGGGCGCTGTCTACTCCAACTTCACCGGCAAACGCGCGCTCTATCTCGCGGTGCTGGTCGACGCCGCCGAACGGGCCCGGGACGCCGCCGAACCCGCGGCCGAGTCGCCCGACTCCGTCGGACAGGCGCTCGGCTCGTTCGCCCGCGTGTGGCTCGAACGGCTGCCCTTCCTCGGTGACACCCCGGGAAGCGGCCATCTGCAGTTGCGCTCACTGTCCGGGGTGCTGGGCACCGAGTCGGCGCGGGCCGCGCTCGCGGAACTCGTCCGGTTCGAGGCACTGTTGCTCGCGCTGGCGCTTGAGCCGCGCGCCGCCGCGCGCGCCGGGACCGTACGGCCCGCCGGGCTGGCCCTGACCCTGCTCCACGGCGCGGCCGGGCTCGCGGAGAACGCCCCCGGCGTCGGCGACCCGTTCGATCTGGCGCGCGCGGCCGAGCATCTCGCCGGAATCGCCCTCGGCGACGCCCCGGAGCCGCCGTATCTGCCCTATGTCACTCCGGCGCGCTCGGCCGAGGTTCCGTGGGTGCCGCCGGGCGGTCTGCGCGACGAGATCACCGGCGGGCCGGTCGACCTCGGCGACGACGGGGTGGTCGTCGTGCTGGGTGTCGGACGCCTGTCCGCGGCCGAGGACGCGATGCGCTCGGCGCGGCCGGACGAGGAGGCCACGATCGTCGTCGTCACGAGCGACCCCGCCGAGACCGGCCGACTGGCCCGGCTCCGGATCGTGGATCTGGTCGGCTGTCTGCGCCGGGTGTTCACGGCCGACCGGCTGCCCCGGGTACGGGTGGTGTTCGACGACACCGGCTCGGTCCCGGCAGCGCTCGGCCACCCCTCGGCCGACGACCTCACCGAGATCGCGGTCCGGGTCCGCGACGGACTGATCACGGCCCACGCGACCGGCCGCGGCGCGGGCCACGCCGTGGCCCGCCACCACTCCCCCGATGCCGGGCGGAGCGGGGCGGTGTGACACCGGGCGCACCTCGGCCGTCCGCGCGCCGAGGACCCGCCGGCCGGCGCGGGACCGCCGGCCGGCGCGGGACCGGCGGCCGACGCGGGACCGGCGGCCGACGCGGGACCGGCGGCCGACGCGGGACCGGCGGCCGACGCGGGACCGGCGGCCCTACGTGCTGAGGGACACCGAGCCCAAGGCGCCGAACGCGGCGTGCACCTCCTGGTCCGGCAGCAGGTCCACCGCGCCGGACCAGGAACCGGCCAGTACGAGGTCACCTGCCGCGACGCCGGTGCCGAAGTCCGCCAGGATGCGGACCAGACAGGCCACCGACTCCGCCGGATGGCCCATGACCGCCGAGCCCTCGCCGGAGTACTCGGTGTCGCCGCCGCGCAGGACCATCCGGGCCGCCGCCAGGTCGGTGGTGTCCGGTGGGACGCCGGCGCCGACCACGGCAGCGGCGGAGGAAGCGTTGTCGGCGACGGTGTCCACCAGGCCGATCCTCCATTCCTCGATCCTGCTGTCGAGCACCTCCAGGACGGGGCAGACCTCCGTGGTGGCGTCGAGCACGTCCCTGGCCGTGACGTCGTGGCCGCTCAGGTTCCGCGCCATCCGGAAGGCGATCTCGCCCTCGACCTTCGGTGAGATGAACCGCCGCAGATCGAGGTGGGCGCCGTCGGGCAGGAGCATCCGGTCGGTCAGGTAGCCGAAATCGGGATGGTCGATGCCGAACATCCGCTGGATCGCCTCACTGGTCGCTCCGATCTTGAGCCCGGCCGGAACGGCACCGTCCGCCACATCGAGCGCACGGACCTCGCTCTGGATCGCGTACGCGTCCGCCAGGCCGAGCTGCGGATGCCGGAGCGACACGGGCGGCACCGGCCGGCGGGTCCTGGCGGCGTTCCACAGCTCGGCTGCGAGTTCCCGGTGGAGGGTCCGTACGGCGGTCGTCATCGGCTCGCCACGAAGAGCCTGCCCCCGGGCAGACCGATCGGCACGGTCCTGGTCCGTGAGAAGCCCGCCGTGGCGAACGTGTCCAGCCACTCCTGCTCGGTGGGGAGACGGACGTTCATGAAGGTGGAGTGCAGATAGGTGAAGAGCGCGCTGAACCTGCGCTCCTCCGGCTGCGGCGCGTAGGAGACGGCATCGGCCACGGCGAGGAATCCGCCGGGGGCGAGCGCGTCGCGCAGGGCACCGAGAACGCTCTGGGCCGTGCGGTCGTCCGCGACGATGTCGTGCAGGACGTAGCAGGCCAGGACGGCTTCCGCGCCGGCGACCGGCCCCGGGTCGTCGGCCAGTGACTCGATGGGCCGCTCGATCACCGTCAGGCGCTCGTGCACCCCGGAGGCGAGCGCGGCCTCGCGCGCGGCGGTGCAGGCGGCTGCACTGATGTCGACGGCCGTGCCGGTGCGTGCCGGATTCTCCCGCAGCAGGTCGATGAGCAGAGCGCCGGACCCGGCGCCGAGGTCCGTCACCCGGAGCGCGCCGGACGCCACGACCTGCTCGACGACCTGCGGATAGAACGCGCGTTCGCCGATCCATCGTGAACTGACCGCGACCCGTCGTCCGTTGCGCCGATGGGCGCGGGCGGCCTCGGCCGGGTCGCTCAGGAACGCGCGGGCATGGTCGATGAAGGGGCCGTTGGCGTTCATCGCCCAGGACACGTACCCGGCCTGGTGACGCAGGTCGGGGTAGTCGGCGGCCGCCTGGAAGTCGCCCGGGACGTCGGTCTCGACGACCAGACCCGCGGCGAGCAGCGCCGTCAGGTACGCGGTGACGCCGTCGAGGGGGACGCCGGCCGCCTTGGCCATGTCCGGGGCGGTGAACGTCTCACCGGAGTCCAGGATCTGGTCGGCCCCGATCTCGGCGCCGATCTGCAGCAGTGCGGCGACCGCGGCCGCGTCGGCCACGGAGTGCGGGGTGTGCCGTTGCATGGTTCCTTCTTCCTTGCCCGTCGGATATGGCCCGTCGGATACGGCCCGTCGGATGAGGCCCGTCAGATGTGGTCGGCGGAGGTGTACGGCAGGTCCCCGGGCGCCCGCCCGGCGGCCAGTCGCATGGCGACCTCGATGATGGTGTCCTCCTGGCCGGCCACCACCCGCCGTTCGCCCAGCTCGAGGAGGATCTCGCGGGGGTCGACGCCGAAGCGCCGGGCCGCGCGCCGCACCGGCGCCGCGAATCCGGAGAACACCCCGGCGATACCGCTGGCGATGGTGACGCTGTCGTTGGTCGGTACGTGCTTCACGAACCGTTCCTCGGCCGTGTCCGCCGCGTCGAGGGCGCCGAACAGCCTGATCCGGGTCTCCGTCTGTTCGACATGTAGGTTGGCGGCGACCAGTTCGATCGGCGCGTTGCCCGCCCCCGCTCCGAACCCGCGTGCCGTGACGTCCACGATGGTCGCCCCCGCCTGCATCGCGGTCATGCTGTTGATCACCGACAGGCCGAGGTTGTTGTGGGCGTGGAAGCCGATGGCGATGTCGAGCTTGTCGACCAGTTCGCCGACCTTCTCCCGCACCTTCTGCGGGGTGTAGGCGCCGGCCGAGTCCATCAGGATGACTGCCTCGGCACCGTAGTCCTGCATGAGCCGTGCCTGTTCGACCAGCTTCTTCGCCGAGGCCATGTGGCTCATCAGCAGCAACCCCTTCACGGTCACGCCCATGGACCGCAGCATCGTGATCTGCTGGCGGGTGACGTCCGCCTCGGTGCAGTGGGCGCCCACCCGGACCTCGTCCACACCGCAGTCGAGGGCGGGCTTGAGGTCGCGTTCGACGCTGGCGAAGCCGGGGATGGAGAGCACGCCGAGCCGGGACTGGCGCAGTTCGGCCTTGGCGGCGCGCAGCATCTCCGCGTCGCTGATGGCCGCGATGCCGACCTGGATGGACGAGGCGCCGAGACCGTTGCCGTGTCCGACCTCGACGACGTCCACGCCCGCCGCCTCGGCTGCCCGGGCGTACGCGCTGATGTCCTGGGCCCCCAACTGGTGGCCGACGGCGTGGTTGCCGTCCCTGAGCGTCGTGTCACAGATCTGGAGTGTGCCGCTCATGACCGCCCCCGCCCGGCGCGAGCCTCCGCCGCGGCGACGGCGGCGCAGGTGATGATGTCCAGATTCCCGGCATAGGGCGGGAAGTAGTCGCCCCGTCCCTCGACCTCCACCGTGAGCATGTAGCGGTCTCCGGTGGCGACCGGCGGCACCACGACCCGGTAGCCGGGAACGTAGGAACGGATCTGTTTCTCCATCGTGGTGACCGCGTCCCGCAGGGCGTCGAGGTCGATGCGTTCGGTGGTGCACACGGCGATGGAGTTGCGCATGACGATGCCGGGTTCGGCCGGGTTGATGATCAGCACGGTCTTGGTCCGGGTCGTGTCGCAGAACTCGCTGGTCGCCTGTTCCGTGGTGTGTACGTACTCGTCCAGGTTGGCCCGTGAGGCGGGGCCCACACTGGCCGAGGCGCTCGCCGAGACGATCTCCAGGTAGTCGACATGGCCCGCGATCCGCGTGATGCAGCGGGCCATGGGGACGGCCGCCTGCCCGCCGCAGGTCACCATGGAGAGGTACTGCTCCTCGGCGCAGTCCTCCAAGTTCAGGGCCGGGACGCAGAACGTGCCCCGGTTGGCCGGTGTGAGGTCGATGAACGGCAGACCCAGCGGCTCGACGACGCCCCAGTGGCGGGTGGCGTCGGCGGCGGAGGTCGCGTCGAACACCAAGTCGATGTCGTCACTGGCCTCGACGACCGCGTCGATGCCGTCGGTGCTCGTGGCGACCCCGCGGCCGCGAGCCAGTTCGAGGCCGGGTGACTCGGCCCGCCGGCCGGCGAACAGAACACAGGTCAGCAGCGGTGATGTCTCGATCTTCAGCAGCAGATCGGTTCCGATGTTCCCGGTCCCCACGATGGCGGTTCGCAGCGGAGCCGGATGCTCTGGCGTCCTCATTCGGTCCTTCCTCCCGCAGTGGGGCGGCCGCCGAGGTGATCCCCTTGGCCCGCACCGAGCGGCGGTGGGTTCACGTCGTGCATCTCCGGTGACAGATAGACCTTCACGCGAGGGCGGGAGCGGCCCGGCTGCCAGGAGAGGTAGTTGTGGATGCCGGTTCCCTCGTCGAGTTCGCGGTGGGCGATGCCGGCGAGCACACTGTCGTACCGGTGCAGCGCCTGCGGATCCGCGGCGAGGAGCCGGTGGATGCGCCGGCGGACCTGGCCGTCGTGCTCCGCGTAGGTCCACAGCGGTATGTAGAGCGTGGCCGGGGGCCGTTCGAGGGTCTGTACATCGAACAGCGACAGGCAGGTGACGGGTGGCTGGACGGTGAAGTGGCGGCGCCCGTCCGTCATGGTTCTGCACAGTGCGCGCACCTCACCCGGTTCGAATCCGGGGTAGGTCTTGAGGACGGCCGCCACCTCCTCGGCGTCGGCGGCGAAGTGCCGGAAGTAGACCTTCACCCGCGCCTCGGGGTCGTCGGCCAGGTCCAGGGAGAGCAGGAAGGGCACGTCGTACCCGGGCCGGTGGACATGGGTCTGGACCACAGGCCACAGATGTCCGGCCCCCACCCGGTCCAGTGCGGTGTACAGCAGGTCGAACACACCGTCCGGGCCGGTCACGTCCAGGTAGAACCAGACCTTGAAACGGATCGGGGCGCCGGGGCGCACCTCGGCGCCGTACATGGAAACATGCGGCCCGTGGGCGTCATCGAGCAGGAGCCGGTCCGCGAGGGCCGACCACCGGGCCGTGCCGGCGCCGTGGCGGTCGGCGAGCAGCGGCATGAGCGCCCGCGCCGCGCCGGGGTCACGGGCCGGTAGGCCCGCGGTCAGTGGCTCCATGGCGAACTGGAGGGCGGGCGCATCCCCGCCGAGGTCGACGGCGTACTCCACCGGCGACCCGTCGGGCGACACGTCCGACAGGGGGAGGTCGCTCGGACGGGCGGCGCCCCAGTGGCCGGTCATGGAGCGGAACGTCGCGACGAATTCCGCACCGCCGACTCCCACTCCCAGGGTTCGTGCTGTCTTCTCCAATAGCGTGGCGCAGGCGTCTCGGACCGTCGCCGACTCCTCGGTCACCCGGTTCTCCTTGTCAGGTTCCACGTCGGGGCGCGGGGTGGCTCACTGCCACGTGGCCGGTCCAGGGGTCACTCCTCGCCCATGGCGCGGGCCAGGCTCCGCGGCCGCATGTCGGTCCAGTGCTCCTCGACGAAGTCGAGGCACGCCTGGTGGGTGTCCTCGGGGTGGGCGACGGTCCACCCCGCCGGAACGTCCACGGCCGCGGGCCACATCGAGTACTGACCCTCGTCGTTGACCAGGACCAGGAAGGTTCCCTCCGTGTCGTCGAACGGGTTGCCCATCAGTTCTCCTCCTTGGTTGCCGCGTTGCGGGCGATGACGGCCCGGAGGTGTTCCTCCAGAACCGGGCCGATGAGCTTGAGCGCTTCGGGCGTCATGATCGTGCTGTGGCCGGTGGGGACCGGGTGGTACGTGATCTCACCGGCGACGAAGTCCCGCCACACCTCGGGGTCGAGCACCCGTTCCCTCTCCTCGGTCGCGCCGAAGATCAGCATGTCGGCGTCGACCCGCTCCGGCCGATGCCGGGTGGCGATGGTGATGTTGCGGTGCAGGATCTCCATCAGCAGCTGGAACTCGTCCTCGGCGACGTTGCCGAGGACGGTGTTGGTGGTGCGGGCCAACTCCGAGAACTGTGCGAAGGTGAGCTTGCCGCTCGGCAGGGCCGCCGGGTCGATGCCCAGCACTTCGAGGATGCCGGTGTAGACCTTGGCGGTGGCCTCGACGACCTGCCGCTGTTCCTCCTCGGTCAGGGGCCTGGCCGGTTCGGAGTCGAGCACGACGATGAGCCCGACCTGTTCCCCTGCGGCTTCGAGACGGGCGGCCATGGCGTGTGCCACGACGCCGCCGAACGACTGGCCGAGCAGGTAGTAGGGCCCGGTCTTCTGCACCTGCCGCATCTCCTCGATGCAGTGGTCGGCGACCTCGACCAGGGTCTCCGGCAGTTCGTCCGGGTGGCTCAGCGCACGGGACTGCAGCCCGTACACCGGGAAGTCGGGGCTCAGACGCAGGAGCAGATCCGAGTAGGACCAGCAGATCGCCGCCCCGGGGTGCACGCAGAACAGCGGCGGCAGGGTGCCCCCGGTGCGCAGCGGGAGGAGTACGTCGAAAGCCCTGTCGGTGCCGCCGGAGCCGAGGTGTTCGGCGAGTTGTGCGACGGTGGGCCCGGCGAAGAACGCCCGGATCGGCACCTCCGTGCCCATCACCTCCGCGATGCGGGCGATCAGCTGGTTGGCCAGCAGGGAATGCCCGCCCAGGTCGAAGAAGTTGTCCTCGACTCCGATCTGTCCCAGGTTCAGCACCTCGGCGAAGAGTCCGCACAGGATCTCCTCCTGCGGGGTGCGCGGGCCGCGCCCCATGGGTGCCGCCATCTGCGGCGTCGGCAACGCCTCCCGGTCCACCTTGCCGTTCGGTGTGAGCGGGAAGTCCTCCACGGCCGTCACCGCCGCCGGCACCAAATGCTCCGGCAGTGACCGGCGCAGGTCCTCCCGGATGCCGGTGACATCGGCGTCGGGGCGGGCGGGGACCACGTAGCCGAACAGTGCGGCGTCTCCCTGGCGGTCGGCGCGCACCGCCACGGCGGCCCGCGCGACGGCCGGGTGCTTCGCCAGCGCGGCCTCGACCTCGCCGGGCTCCACCCGCATCCCGCGGATCTTGACCTGGTCGTCGGTGCGGCCCACGTATTCCAGCTCGAAGGCGTGGTTGAGGCGGCCGATGTCCCCGGTGCGGTACATCCGTGAGCCGGCCGGGCCGTAGGGGTCGGCGACGAAGCGGCCGGCGGTCAGTGCGGGCCGGTGCAGATAGCCGCGGCCCACGGCCGGGCCGGCGACGTACAGCTCGCCGTCGGTGCCGGGCGGCACCATCCGCAGGGTCTCGTCGAGGACGTAGACGCGCATCCCCGGGTTGGGGCGGCCGACGGTGACGCGTGCGCCGTCCGCGACGTTCAGGGGGTCCGTCATGGTGCAGGCGACGGTGGTCTCGGTCTGTCCGTAGACGTTGACCATGCGCCGCCCCGGTGACCAGCGAGCGGCGAGATCGGGGGTGAGGACCTCACCGCCGAGGAGCAGGCCGCGCAGTGCGGTGAGGCGGCTGGGCGCGTCGGCGGGCAGGCTGGCCAGCACCGACGGCAGTGTCACCAGGTGGGTGATCCGCTGCTCGGCCAGCACCCGGGCCAGCGCCTCGCCCGCGAGGAGGCCGGGCTCGGGAAGGACCAGCGTGCCGTGCGCGGCGAACGCCACGACGAGGTCCATGACGGAGGCGTCGAAGCTGGG
Source organism: Streptomyces sp. NPDC013455 (assembly GCF_040632975.1). Taxonomy (NCBI): domain Bacteria; kingdom Bacillati; phylum Actinomycetota; class Actinomycetes; order Kitasatosporales; family Streptomycetaceae; genus Streptomyces; species Streptomyces sp. NPDC013455. The sequence goes on from NZ_JBEYCX010000006.1 coordinate 335,950, forward strand.
TGAGGAGAGCTGCAGGACGCGGGAGCCGGGGCCGAAGCCCCAGCGGTCCCGCCAGGCCCCGGCCGCGTCCGCCAGGCCCGCGTGGGTGATCACCGCGCCCTTGGGCCGGCCGGTCGACCCCGAGGTGTAGATGACATAGGCGGGGTGGTGCGGGCCGAGTGCGGCCGAGCGGTCCCGGTCGGTGGGGTTCGTGTCCGGCATACCTTCCCATCGCGCGACGGTGGCCGGGTCGTCGATGTCGAACACCGGCTGCCGGGCGCCGAGTCGGGCGGCCCCGGAGGCGTCCGTCACGACCAGCCCGGGCCGGGCGTCCGCGCACAGGTACGCCACCCGGTCGGCCGGGTAGGCGGGGTCGACCGGCAGATACGCCGCCCCGCTCTTGGCGATGGCGAGGACGGTGACGACCTGGGGCACCCCGCGCGGCAGCAGCACGGCGACGAGGTCCTCCGGGCCCATGCCCCTTTCGATCAGGGCCCGCGCCATCCGGTTGGCCCGGTGGTTCAGCTCGGCGTAGGTGAGGTCCGTCGTGCCGTCGGTCACGGCGATCGCGGACGGGTCGGCCGTCGCCCAGGTCTCGAACAGCCACGGCAGCGTTCCCGGCACGGGATCGGCACCATGGACTTCTTCCGCCCCGCTCGTCACGTCAAGTCCTCCGATGGGTTGGTGGGGAGAGTCGGCGACTTCGCGCAGCAGCGTGCCGAACGCGTCGAGGAAGCCGTCGATGGTCGCGCCGTCGTAGAGATCGGTGGCGTACTCGGCGGCGAGGACCAGCCCGGCGGGCGTGCCCCGGTCGTCGAACGTCTCGACCGCGTTGACGGTGAGGTCCACCCGGGCCACACCGGTCTCGACGCCGTCCAGGTGCGGCCGCGCGGTCAGACCGGCCAGTTCGAACTCGGCCTCCGGTGTGTTCTGCAGTGCGAGTTGCACCTGGAAGAACGGGTGGTGCGCGGGCGAACGGTCGGGGTTCAGCTTCTCCACCAGGTGGTCGAAGGGAACGTCCTGGTGGGCGTATGCGGCCAGGCTCGTGTCGCGCACCCGCTCCAGGAGCTGGACGAAGCTCGGGCCGCCCGAGGTGTCGATCCGCAGCACCAGCGTGTTGATGAAGAAGCCGACCAGGTCGTCGAGGGCGTCGTCGACCCGCCCGGCGATCGGTGCGCCCACCGGGATGTCGGTGCCGGCTCCGCTGCGGGTGAGCTGTGCGCCGAGCGCCGCCTGGAGCGTCATGAACAAGGTGGCGCCGTTGCCGCGTGCCAGCGCTCGCAGGGCCTGGTGGAGGTCTGCGTCGAGGGTGCGGGTCAGCGTCGCACCCTGGTTGCCGGCCTCCGCGGGGCGCGGTCGGTCGGCCGGCAGCGTCACCAGCCGTGGCAGGCCGGCCAGTTGTTCCCGCCAGTGGGCGAGCTGCCGGGTGATCCGGCTGTCCGGGTCGGTGTCGTCGCCGAGCATCCGGCGCTGCCACAGCGCGTAGTCCGCGTACTGCACCGGCAGCGGCGCCCAGGACGGGGCGCGTCCCGCCGCCCGTGCCTCGTACGCCGTGGTCAGGTCGCGGGCCAGTGGCCGCATCGACCAGCCGTCGGCGGCGATGTGGTGGACCACCAGCAGCAGCACCCATTCGCCGGGGCCCGTGGTGAACAGCAGGGCGCGCAGGGGGATCTCCCGGGCCAGGTCGAAGGCATGCCGGCAGGCGTCCCCGAGCACGTGGGCCAGGTCGTCCTCGGCGACCTCACGCACCGGCAGGTCGATGTCCCCGGCGTCCAGGATCCGCTGGTACGGCACTCCTCGGTGCTCGCCGAAGACGGTGCGCAGGGCCTCGTGCCTGGCCACCACGTCGCCCAGGGCCGACCGCATCGCGGACACGTCGAGGGCGCCGGAAAGCCTGATCGCCAGGGGGGAGTTGTACGTCGCCGACGGGCCCTCCAGCTTGTGCAGGAACCACAGCCGCCGCTGCGCGAACGACAGGGGCAGCACCTCCGGTCGGGGCTCCGGCACCAGCGCGGGCACCGTGCTGTCGGGGCCCGCGCCCTGTGCCAGCACCACGGCGAGCCGGGCGGGTGACGAGGTGGCGAACACCTGCCGCAGGGGCACCTCGACACCGAGGACGGCACGGATACGGCTGGTCAGCCGGGTGGCGAGCAGCGAATGGCCGCCGAGGTCGAAGAAGCCGTCGTCGACACCGACCCTGGGCAGGCCGAGGAGGTCGGCGAACAGCTCGCAGAGGATCTCCTCGTACGGGTTGCGCGGGCCCCGGTCCTCGGTGCCGGCGGTCGTGATCTCGGGTTCCGGCAGCGCCTTGCGGTCGATCTTCCCGTTCGGAGTGAGCGGGACCCGTTCGATCGGTGTGATCGTGGCCGGGACCATGTGGTCGGGCAGCAGGGCCTTGACCGCGGCGCGCAGTCCGGACACGAAGGCGCCGGCGTTCCGCGTGAGGGAGGGCACGTTGGCGACCGCTTCCGGGCTGCCCGGCCGGTAGACGTCCGCGAGGGGCGCGTCGTCGCCGGTGCCGGCGAGCAGCACCGCGTCGTAGGTGTCCCTGTTCGTCGGCGACCAGGTCGGCACCGCCCGCCAGCCGTGGTCGGCCGCCCACTGGCGTATCCGTTCGGGATGCAGCCGTGGGTCGGGCGAATCGGCCAGCCGGGGGTTGGGTATCCCGGTCACCCGTGCCGGTGCCGTCAGCTCGCCCAGGGCGTTGACGTCGCGGCCCCAGACCAGCTCCGGCAGGTTCCCGACCGGCCGCGCGGCGGCGGTGTGCAGCACCACCTCGTAGCGGTAGGCGGTCAGTTCGTTGTCGGCGTAGCCCCGCTTGAGCAGCACCTCTACGCCGGTCAGCCGGGGGTGGCGGAGGGCGGAGAAGAACTCGGGGGCGAGGAGGAGTTCCTTCTCGACGGCCACCGCGTGGTCCACGGCGGACGCGCCCGATCCGGGGTACCGGAACCGCTGCACTGCCGTGTGCAACGTCCGCAGCAGTCCGTGGTGCCGTACGTCACCGACGACGATCCGGCCTCCGTCGGCGAGCAGGTCGATCGCCTTGCCCAGTACGTCGCGCAGGTAGTCGGCGCTCGGGAAGTACTGGACGACCGAGTTGAGCACGATGGTGTCGAAGTGGCCCCGGGGCAGCTCCGACACGTCGTGTGCGGGCCGGCACAGCAGGTGTACGTGCTCCCAGTGCTGTTCGCGCGCATACTCCCGCAGTCGGTCCACGGCGGCGGCCGAGAAGTCCGTGGCCCAGTACTCCTCGGTCCGCTCGACCAGCGGGACCATCACCAAGCCGGAGCCGGCACCGATTTCGAGCACCCGGCGAGGACCGAACCGGGCCACCTGGTCCACGGCGGACCGCTGCCACTCCCGCATCTGCTCGATCGGGATGGGCGCGCCGGTGAAGGAGCTGTTCCAGCCCTCGAAGTCGGCGCCCGGCTCGCGCGGCAGTCCTCGGTAGACCTCGTGGTAGATGCTGCGCCATTCGTCGAGCTGGTCGTCGACGTCCGCCGGCACTCCCCCCTCGGCCGGTACGACGTAGGCGGCGAGCGAGACGGCTCCCGAGGTGTCCTGGCGCGGCACGACGACGGCACGCGCGACGGAGGTCTGTGCGGCGAGGACGCGCTCCACCTCGCCGGGTTCGACGCGGAAGCCCCGGATCTTGACCTGTTCGTCGGTACGGCCGAGGTACTCCAGCTCTCCGTCGGCATTCCAGCGGACCAGGTCGCCGGTGCGGTACATCCGTGTCCCGGCCGGGCCGTACGGATCGGCGAGGAACCGCGAGGCGGTCAGGGCCGGCCGCCGGCCGTAGCCCCGGGCCAGCCCCTCGCCCGCGATGTACAGCTCACCCGGCACACCCGGTGCCACCAGCCCGAGCGACTCGTCCAGCACGTACAGCCGGGTGTTGAGGGCCGGAGTGCCGATGGGCACCCTCGGCTCGTTCAGGTCGCCGGTCTGGGTGGCGACGACGGTCGCCTCGGTGGGGCCGTAGGCGTTGACCATGCGACGACCGGGCGACCAAGCCCGCACCAGTCCGGGCGGGCAGGCCTCGGCACCGACGATGAGGGTCCGGAAGCCGGTCAGGTCCTGCGGTGCCTCGGGCGGCAGGGTGCTCAGCACGGACGGCGGGATCAGGGCATGGGTGATGCGGTGCTCGGCGAGCGCCCACGCCAGTTCCTCACCTGCCAGGCGGTCCGCCGAGGCGATCACCAGGGCGGCGCCGGAGTCCAGGGCCCAGACGAGTTCCAGGACGGCGGCGTCGAAGCTCGGCGACGAGAACTGCATGATCCGGCTGTCGCCGTCGGCGGCGCAGCGCTGCCGCAGGGTGGCGGCGAGGCTCGTGAGTCCGCGGTGGGTCACCACGACGCCCTTGGGCCGGCCGGTCGAGCCGGAGGTGTAGATGACGTACGCCGGGTGGTCGACGACCAGGG